>CAZLWK010000055.1:0-6272 GCA_964563395.1 uncultured Caulobacteraceae bacterium | reverse complement strand
CCACGGCGGCGTGCAGCTGGTTTTCATCGCGCATCGGCGCGGTGCAGCCTTCGAGATACGAGACATACGCGCCCTTATCGGCGATGATGAGCGTGCGTTCGAATTGGCCTGAATTCTGCGCGTTCATGCGGAAATAGGTCGACAATTCCATCGGGCAGCGCACGCCCGGCGGCACATAGACGAACGAGCCATCGGAAAACACCGCGCTGTTCAGCGTGGCGAAGAAATTGTCCGAGGCAGGCACGACCGAACCCAGATAGCGGCGCACCAGATCGCCGTGTTCGCGGATCGCTTCGCTCATGGAGCAGAAGATGACGCCGGCCTTCGCCAATTCGTCCTTGAAGGTGGTCACCACCGACACGCTGTCGAAGACCGCATCGACCGCCACGCGCGGCGCGCCTTCCACGCCCAACAGCACTTCCTGCTCCTTGAGCGGGATGCCGAGCTTCTTGTAGGTCTCCAGGATTTCCGGATCGATTTCGTCGAGCGATTTGTATTTCGCGGCGTTCTTCGGCGCGGCGTAATAGGTGGCGCCCTGATAATCGATGGGCGGATAGCGCACGAGCGCCCAAGTCGGCTCCTCCAGCGTCACCCAGCGGCGAAACGCCTCCAGACGCCAGTCGAGCATCCAAGCGGGTTCATCCTTCTTGGCGGAGATGAAGCGCACGGTCTCTTCGTTGAGACCGATCGGCGCGGTCTCCTGCTCAAGATCGGTGATGAACCCGTGCTTGTATTTTTCAGCTTCGAGCGCGCGTGCGGTGTCGATGGTTTCTTTGACGGCGGCCATCAAGCGGCTCCCTTCAGAGCTGATCGGCCAAGGCGCGCGACGGCGCCGGCGGCGGCGCGCGCATCGGCCTCGTCCGAGGCCCAGCCGAAACTGACGCGCAAGGCGCCTTCAGCCTGCGCTTTCTCCACGCCCATCGCGGCGAGCACACGGCTCGCGCGCACCTTTCCAGAGGAACAGGCTGCGCCCGAGCTGACGCAAACGCCGTCAAGATCGAGCCGGATCAAGGCGGTTTCGGCGCGCACGCCTGGCAGCGCGAACAGGCTCGTGTTGCAAAGCCTTGACGCGTTGCGCGCGAACACCACCGCCTCGTTTGGCAGGGCGGCCTCGAACGCATCGCGCAACGCGGCGAGGCGCGCGCTTTCCGCGTCGAGTTCGGCGGTCGCATACGCGCACGCCGCGCCAAAGCCGGCGATGGCGGGGACATTCTCCGTGCCGGGCCTGCGGCCCTGTTCCTGGCCGCCGCCGGCGCGTGTGATCGCGAAAGGCGCGCCGGGCGCAAGGATCAGCGCGCCGGCGCCGGGCGGGCCGCCGACCTTATGACTCGACACGATCACATAGGTCGCGTCGAGATCGGGGAGCGACACGCGCACCCGGCCGAGCGCCTGCGCCGCATCCACCAGGAGCAGCGCGCCGTGTTGGCGCGCGAGCGCGGCCGCCTCCGCGACAGGCTGAATCGCGCCGGTCTCGTTGTTGGCCAGCATCAGCGCAACCAAGGCGGGGGCGGGCGTGCGCGCCAGCACGGCGTCGAGCGCGGCCAAATCGATGACGCCGTCCGCGTTGACGGGGGCGATGCGCACGTCGTCGAACACGCGCGGTCCATGCGCGAACAGCGCCTCGTGCTCAATCGCGGACAAGATCAGCGCGCGCGCCGTGGGACGCGCCGCTTCCAGCGCCAGATGCGCGGCTTCGGTGGCGCCCGAGGTGAACACGACATTGGCGGCCTGCGCCTCGACCGCCCGCGCCACGGCCTCGCGCGCATCTTCCAGAAGCGCGCGCGCGCGTCGCCCGGCGGCATGGATCGAAGACGGATTGCGGGGCGATTGAAGCGCCTCCATCAGCGCATCCCGCGCCGCCGGCCGGAGCATCGCGCCGGCATTGTAATCGCAATAGACAAACGGGGCGCTCATCTCACTCGGCCGCGATCGCAGCCGCCTCCCCGCCGTCGAAGCGCTGCGCCAAAAGGTCGGCCAGCGTAACGCCGGCCAGGAAGCCATAGATGCGCTTGCCCAATTCGTCCCAAAGACCATGCGCGATGCAGCGCCCGTCGCGCCCCATGCAGCCCTTGGCCGCGCCGTCCTTGCAGCGCGTGGCTTTGATCGGCTCGTCCACGGCGTCGATGATGTCAGCGATGGGCGTTGCTTCCGCCGGGCGGGCAAGCCGATAGCCGCCGCCAGGCCCGCGCACGCCAGACACCAGGCCCGCTCGCCGCATCCGCGCGAACAATTGTTCCAGATAGGAAAGTGATATCTTCTGACGTTCGGCGATGTCCGCCAACGGCACGGCTTCTCCCGCTCCCGCGTGAAGAGCCAAATCCGCCATCGCCATCACCGCGTAACGCCCCTTGGAGGTCAGACGCATTTTGACCCGATCGCCGCACTCGCACGCGCGCGGCCCTCTATGTTAGAAGCCTGTTATCTAGGATGACCTACTAATTTAGTCAACTTTTCCGGGCCGCGCGGCGCCGGGCTGAAGGAGCTGGAATGCCCGAAGTGATTTTTCCCGGCGCGGCCGGCCGGGTCGAAGGGCGCTACAACGAGCCCCCGCGCGAAGGCGCGCCCATCGCGCTGATCCTGCACGGGCATCCGCGCGCCGGCGGCTCGATGCAGGACCGGGTTACGGTTCAGCTGTACAAGCTTTATTGCGATTTCGGCTTCGCCGTTCTGCGTTTCAATTTCCGCGGCATCGGCCGCAGCCAAGGCGTGTTCGATAACGGTATGGGGGAACTGACGGACGCGGCCTCCGCGCTCGATTATTTGCAGAGCCTCAATCCCAACGCCGAGCAGTGCTGGGTCGGCGGTTTTTCCTTTGGCGCTTGGGTGGGGCTGCAGCTGCTGATGCGCCGTCCCGAGATCGACGGCTTCCTCGCGGTCTCGCCGCCCGCCAACCATTATGATCTGTCGTTCCTGGCGCCCTGCCCGGCCTCGGGTCTGATCCTCTATGGCACGCGTGACAACGTCACGAGCGCTTCCGACATGGAGCGCGCCGTCAGCCGCATCCGCGCCCAGAAGAACATCAAGGTCGATCACACGCCGATCGAAGGCGCGGATCATTTCTATCGCGGCCCCGGCGACAAGGATTATCTGCCGGAACTGGAAAAGAAGGCGCGCGCCTATCTTGAGAAGCGCCTCTCGCAACCGCCGCCGCCCCCGCCGACCAGCTCGAAGCGCTGAGCCGCGCGCGCCGCGCTAAAGGTGCAGAACGCGTCCGTACGCGTCGAGCACGCTCTCATGCATGGTCTCGCTGAGCGTGGGATGAGGGAAAATCGTCTCCATCAAATCGGCCTCGGTCAGCTCGCCCGTCATGGCGATGGCGTAGCCTTGAATGAGTTCAGTCACCTCGGCGCCCACCATGTGCGCGCCGAGGAGCTCGCCGGTCTTCGCATCGAAGATGGTTTTGACGAGGCCCTGATCCTCGCCAAGCGCGATCGCCTTGCCGTTGCCGGTGAACGCGAAACGGCCGACGCGAATGTCGCGGCCCGCCTCCTTCGCCTTCTCCTCGGTGAGGCCGATGCTGGCGATTTGAGGGTGCGAATAAGTGCAGCCGGGAATGCGTGTCTTGTCGATGGGATGAGGGTGAAGACCGGCGATCTTCTCGACGCACACCACGCCCTCATGGCTGGCCTTGTGCGCCAGCCAGGGCGCGCCCGTCACGTCGCCGATGGCGTAAAGCCCTTTGAAATTTGTCGCGCCGAATCCATCGGTGACGACATGACCGCGTTCAAGCGCGACGCCAAGCTTTTCAAGGCCAAGCCCCTCGGTGTTGCCGACAATGCCAATAGCGACGATTGCGTGCGAGGCGGCGAGAGTTTCGTTTTGACCGTTGCTGACGATGTCGGCCTCCATCCCTGACGCCGTCACGCGCAACGCTTTCGCCTCCGCGCCGGTGCGGATCTTGATCCCGTCACGCTCGAACCGCTTGCGCGCAATGGCGGATATTTCCGAATCCTCCACCGGCAAAATCCGATCCAGCAGCTCAACGATCGTCACCTTGACGCCGAAGGCGGCGTAAAAGCTGGCGAATTCCACGCCGATGGCCCCGGAGCCGAAGATCAAAAGACTTTCAGGCCATGCCGGCGGCGTCATCGCGTCGCGATAGGTCCAAACGCGCTTTCCGTCGGCCTTCAGTCCGGCGGCGGGAATCTCCCGCGCCCGCGCGCCGGTCGCGAGCACTACGTGAACCGCTTCGTGCGCCTTGCCGGCGACGATCACTTTCGGCGCAGCCCCGCCCGGCTCGAGCACCGCTTCGCCCTCGATCACATCGATCTTGTTCTTCTTCATCAGGAACTGAACGCCATTTGAGAGGCGCGCGGCCACTTTGCGCGACCGCGTGACCAACGCATCGCGGTCGAAGCTGGCCTCCTCCACCTTCAGCCCAAAATCCTTGGCATGCTTGATGGTGCGATAGACATCCGCCGAGCGCAGCAGCGCCTTCGTCGGAATGCATCCCCAATTCAGACAAACGCCGCCAAGCTGGTCACGCTCGACCAGGGCGGTCTTCAAACCGAGCTGCGCGGCGCGAATGGCGGCGACATAGCCGCCCGGACCGGAGCCGATAATGATGAGGTCGTGGGACATAGGCGCCTAGATGCGGCGTAAATAGCCGTTCGGATTGCCGGTTATGTTGTAGCCGAAGAAGTCGCAATAATTCGCGGCGATTTCGTAACGGCCGATGTTTTCATTCAGAAAGTCGCAGACGGCGCGATTTGGGCCGTTGGCGTATTTTTCCTGCGCCGCGGGCCCACCGTCGCCCACCGCGCCGTCCTCCACGCAGATCATCTCGCCAGCGGCGAGACGCGGACCGAAGAAGTCCAGAACTCCCTTCGTCGTTTCATAGAGGTGCGCGCTGTCTTCACTAATGAACCACGGGCGCGGCAATTGCGCGAGCAGATCCTCGCTCAGGACATCGCCAAGCCGGCATGCATCGCCTTGCAGATATTGGATATGTGGCCCGCCATCGAGCTTCGGGGGATTGATATCTACTGAGACCACACGACCCGCCCCACCCTGCGCGCGGATCATGTCGCTGAACCAGAGCGCGCTGCCGCCAAACTTCGACCCGATCTCGATCACACTTTGCGGCTTCAAATCTCCCAGCAATTGCAGGTGTATCACGAGATCAAATGCGTTCTTAAGCATCCGCACACCGCGGTACTTGGTGCGAAAGGTCGCACCGCCGAACAATTCCCTCCATTGCCCGACGGAGACGGCTCGCTGGAAGGAACGGCCGTCGGGCGCGATGAGGGGCGTTGGCGTTTCGGACATGGAGGGTGCCTTGCAAATGAATGGCGGCCGCGCGCCAATGGATTGAATCTATTGGGCGCTCACAGCAGCATCGCCATTGGATCTTCCAAAAAGCCCCTGAAAGCCTTCAGAAACGCCGCGCCGATCGCGCCGTCGACGACGCGGTGATCGCAGGTGAGCGTCACGCTCATCATCGTTGCGATGGCGAGCGCGTCGTTCTTGACGATCGGCCGCTTTTCGCCCGCGCCCACGCTCATGATGCAGCCGTGCGGGGGATTGAGGATCGAGGCGAAGCTCTTGATCCCCATCATGCCGAGATTTGAAATCGAGAATGTGCCACCCTGGTACTCCTCGGGCCGCAGCTTGCGCGTGCGTGCGCGCTCGGCGAGGTCCGCCATCTCCGCGCTGATCGTGGCGAGCCCTTTGTGTTCCGCTGTCTTGATGATGGGCGTGATGAGCCCGCCAGGTATGGCGACGGCGACGGCGATGTCGGCATGATTGTGCAGCGCGATCCCGTCTGGCGTGTAGCTCGCGTTCGCCTCCGGCACGCGAATGAGCGCGAGCGCGGCCGCCTTGATGATCAGATCGTTCACGGAAATCTTCACGCCCTGGTCGGCGAAGCGCTGATTGATGTCGGCGCGCGCCTTGAGGAGCTTGTCGATCTCCAGATCGATCGTCAGCGGAAAATGGGGAATGTCGCGAAAACTCTCCGTCATGCGCCTGGCGATGGTCTTGCGCATGAGGTCGAGCGGGACGAGCTGATAGGAGCCGGGGCTGATCCCCATCTCTTCCAGCGTCAAGTGGCGCGGGGCGGGCGCGGCGGCGGGCGTTTCCGCCTTGGGCACGGTGAGCGCGCGGCCATTTCCGATCGGCGCGCGCTGAGCGGCGGCCTCGACATCGCGCTTGACGATGCGCCCATGCGGCCCCGAGCCGACGAGGGCGGATAGGTCGATCCCAGCAAGGGCGGCCATGCGGCGCGCCAGGGGCGAGGCGGCGACGTGACCCTCAACTTGGCCCCTTGGCGG
>CAZLWK010000054.1:0-7357 GCA_964563395.1 uncultured Caulobacteraceae bacterium | reverse complement strand
AAGCCTGCCGCCAGCGTTCGTTCTGAGCCAGAATCAAACTCTCAGGTTGAGTTGATCTGACATGTTCTCGACGTCCCTTGCTAAAGGAGACGCGAGCGCCGGTTAAAGCGTATGCGTTATGTGTAACGGGAACCGACGCACATTCCGCGACTTTCTCCGAAGAGAATTCGCGGCCTGTAAGTCAGTTATATGTTCCAGAAAACGCATACCGTCAGAGTCGTGTGGCCAAGCCAGATCTCCGAAAAGATCCTTGACCGACAGGACAACGCCGCCTGCGTTTCCCTTCCCCAAATCACGATGTCAAAGAGCCGAAATCGGCCGAGCCGCCCGGCTTCCGCCAAGGGCTTCTCGACTTTTTTCAACCGCCGCTCCAAACCCTGAGGGGGCCCGGCCGGCGAGGAGGGCGCGTTCTATGCGTCCGCCTTCGTGGTGTCAACGAACTTTTCGGACCTTTTCCACAACGCGATTCCGAATGGCGAAACCATCCGAAGCCGAATGATGGGGGCCGACTTGGACCCGCCGCGCTGCGCGCGACCGCGTCCGTTCATCGAGCTGTCAGATATAGCGAATCGATTCCTTAAGCGCAAGCTAATCCCGCGAGCGAAAGGCGGTGATTTTCGCCAGCTTGGGGAAAACCCCTCAGCCGGCCGCGATATAAGCCTGCATCGCTGACGCCTGCGCCTCGACCTCGGCGATCCGGTGTTTGACCAGGTCGCCGATCGAGACGATGCCGACCAGCCGGCCATCCTCCAGCACGGGCAAGTGACGAAAGCGGCGATCCGTCATCAGGGCGAGGCCGTCATCGATGGATTGCGCCGGCGTGGCGGTGACGAGCGCGCGCGTCATGGCGCTGGCCACCCGGTCCCCGAGGCACGCAGCGCCCCGGCGCGCGACCTCGCGCACGATGTCCCGCTCAGACAAGAGTCCGCTGACGCGGCCCGCCTCATCGACGATCACCAGCGCGCCGACCTTGCGCAGATGAAGCTCCTTGGCCGCCTGTTCGAGCGTGGCCGCTTCCGAAAGCGTGTGCACCGCGTCGCCCTTGTCGCGAATGACATGACGGATCAGCATCGGGCCTCCTCCCAGAGATCGCCTCCGAAACCGGCGCCGCGACATTGCGCCCCATGCCGCGCCCTGGCAAGAGCAGGCGTCTGCCGGGCGGCGGAGGGAGCGGATGGCGAGCTATCGCGAGCGCGTGGAGGCCGATCTGGCGCGCTGGATCGAGGCGGGGCTCGTGCCGGAATCGAGCCGCGCGGCGATCCTCGCGGGCTTGCCGCAGACGCGGCGTCTGGATGCGGCGACGGCGCTGGGCTGGGTCGGCGGCGTGCTCTTGGGCGTGGCCATGATCGCGTTCATCGCCGCGAATTGGGAGGGCCTCAGCCGGTCCGCGCGCTTCGCGATCGTGCTGGGCGTGTTCATCGCGGCGGCGGCCGGCGCGGCCTATGCGTCGCATCGCGCGCGCCCCGCGCTGGCCAATGGGCTCCTCACCTTCGCCAGCCTTGTCTTCGCGGCGGCGATCGGACTGACGGGACAAATCTTCGACATCGCCGGCGATCCGCGTGCGGCGGTCTATGGCGCCGGTCTCGCGGCGGTCGCGTTGGCGCTGGCTGGACGCGCGACTGGGCCGATGGTGGTGGCGCTCGTTTTGTTCGCGAACGGCGATTTCTTCGCCGGGTCGCGCGGCTTTTTCGGCGGCGACGGCGCGGACGCGCCTTGGCTGATCGTGGCGGCCCCGCTCGGCGCGGCCTTGGCGCTGCGCTGGGGATCGGCCGCGCTCGCGCATGTGAGCGCGCTCGGCGTGATCGTCGCGTGCCTCTGGTTCGCGGGGCGCATCGAGGAGGACGGCGCGGCGCTTCTCTTTCTCAGCATCATCCTCGGCGCGTTCGCCTATGGCGCACGATGGCTGCGCGAGCGCGGGCGCGCCTTCGCGAGCGTGTTCTATGGTTGGTTCGCCTGGGGCGCGCTCGCGCTGTTCGCGGTCTCTGGCTATGTCGACGGCGATTGGGGCCTGCTGCATCGCCTCGTCTGGCTCATTGGCGCGGGCGGGCTCGTGGCGCTTGGACGGTTCGACAAGCACGCGCTCGTCAGCGCCATCGGCGTTCTCGGCCTCATCGGCGCGGTCGCCGCGCTGCTTACCGATCTCGGCCTCGATCTGATGGCGGCGGCCGGTCTCTTCTTCGTGGCCGCGCTGATCGCGCTGATCGTGGGCCTCGCTTTGCGCGGGAGGGCGAAGGCATGAGCATGCTTCTCTCAGCGCCGATCCGCATTCTCATCATCGCCGCGCTTTGCGTCGCCGGCCTCATCGGCCTCGTCATGCGCGAGAGCGCCGCGCGCGCGCGGGGCGCTGAAATCATCGTGCGCATGGAGGCGGTCGATCCGCGCGCGCTGCTGAGCGGGCATTACGTGATCGTCGCCTTGAGCGAGACGCTGCCGGAGGGCGCCGCCTGCCCCGCGCAGATGGAGACGGATGGCGACGAGGAGACCTGGCTCGCCTTCGCGCGGAGCGACGACAATCATCACCGCGCCGTCGCCATGACGGCGACGCGAGAGGAAGCGCGCACGCATGGCGCGCTCGTCACGCGCGGCATGCTTTGGTGCAACGAGGCCGCGCCCGCGGAGGGCGACGCGCCCGCTCGGCCGGCGCAGCTCAACACCGATGTCGGCGTCGATCGCTTTCATATCGCGCAACGCGAAGCCGAACGCATCGAGGCGTTGATGCGCGATGCGGGCGCTCCCGGCGCGGTGGCGGCGATCCTCTCGCTCGGCGCGGACGGACGCGCGCGGCTGAAGGGCTTGATGGTGGAAGGCGAGCGGCTTGAATTGACCTGGGATTAGAGCGCGATCGACACGCTAGCCCCAGGGTCCCGCGCGGATGGGGCGCGCCAGGAGCGGATAGGCAAGCGCGCCGCCGATGAAGCCGCCCAGATGCGCTTCCCACGCGATCGGCAGAAAACCGGTGACGCGGGCAAGCGCCGCCAGCCCCACATTCACGAACAGGAACACCGCCACGCCGTTGCGAATTTGCGGCTCGGCCAGCGCGCTTTTCCAATCGCGGCGCACGGCCAGGAAATAGGCCCCGAACACGCCGCACACAGCGCCCGAAGCGCCGACAGCGGGGATTTGCGAGGCCGGATTAATCAGCACATAGGCGAGCGCCCCGCCCGCCGCGGAGACGATGAACAGAACCAGGAAACGCGCCGCGCCGAGTCGCCGCTCCACCAAGGGCGCGCCCTGCAGGAAGATCAGCGTGTTCATGCCCAGATGCAGCCAGCCGCCATGCAAAAAGGCGTGGCCGACAAGCGGGCCGATCGTCTCCCACCAATGCGTGAACGGCGCGGGACTGTTCGCCGCGAAGCGGATCGGCAGGACCGCGAATTCGAAGAAAAGCCGCTCGCGCACTGCGTAAGGCGCGAATTGGAACGCTGCGTAGGCCGCCACGAACGCGATGGCGAGGCCGAGCGCGGCCGGCGTGAAATTTCTCATGCGCGCGCGATCATCGCGTGGCCGCCGACGGCGCGCGGGCGATGCACGCCGCGCGCCGCATGCGGCCTCAGATTCCCGCCGGCTGCGGATCGCCCCAGCCGCCGCGACGCGGTTCGGGGTCTTCGTCCGTCACCGGCAAAGCAGGCGCGGGCGGCAGCGGCGAGGACGGCGTGTCGTCCGGCCGATCGAGGCGCTCGCCGCGCAAAATCTTGGCGATCTCCTCGCCCGACAGCGTCTCATATTCCAGCAGCGCCTCGGACAGCCGCTTATGATCCTCGGCCTTCTCGGTGAGGATGCGCTTGGCCTCGTTGTAGCCCTCCTCCACGAGGCGGCGCACTTCCTTGTCGATCTTGCGCGCGGTTTCTTCCGAGACGTTCTGCGTCCGCGACACGGAATGGCCAAGGAACACCTCTTCCTGATTGTCGCCATAGGCGACGAGGCCGAGTTCCTCCGAATAGCCCCAGCGCGTGACCATGTTGCGCGCAAGGCCGGTGGCGGCCTGAATGTCGGACGAGGCGCCGGAGGTGATGTTCTCCTTGCCGAAGATCAGCTCTTCCGCGACGCGCCCGCCCATCATCACCGCAAGCCGGCTCATCATCTGGCGATAATGCATGGAATAGCGGTCGCCTTCCGGCAGCTGCATCACCATGCCCAGCGCGCGCCCGCGCGGCACGATGGTAGCTTTGTGCACGGGATCGCTGTCGGGCACGTTGAGCGCGACGATGGCGTGGCCGCCCTCGTGATAGGCGGTGAGCTTCTTTTCCTTTTCGCTCATCGCCATGGAGCGCCGCTCGGCGCCCATCATCACCTTGTCCTTGGCGTCCTCGAATTCGCGGCTGGTGACGACGCGCTTGCCGCGCCGCGCGGCCAGCAGCGCGGCCTCGTTGACGAGATTGGCGAGATCGGCGCCGGAGAAACCCGGCGTGCCGCGCGCGATCGTCTTGAGATCGACGTCCTGGGACACCGGCACGTTCCGCGTATGCACCTTCAGGATCTTCTCGCGGCCCGTCACGTCCGGATTGGGCACAACGACCTGGCGGTCGAACCGGCCCGGGCGCAGCAGCGCGGGATCGAGCACGTCCGGCCGGTTGGTGGCGGCGATCAGGATGATGCCTTCATTGGCTTCAAAACCGTCCATCTCGACGAGCAGCTGGTTGAGCGTCTGTTCGCGCTCATCGTTGCCCCCGCCAAGGCCCGCGCCGCGATGGCGCCCGACCGCGTCGATTTCGTCGATGAAGATGATGCAGGGCGCATTCTTCTTGGCTTGCTCGAACATGTCGCGCACGCGGCTCGCGCCGACGCCGACGAACATTTCCACGAAATCCGAGCCGGAAATGGTGAAGAACGGCACGTTCGCTTCGCCGGCGATGGCGCGCGCGAGCAGCGTCTTACCCGTGCCGGGCGGGCCGACCAGCAGCGCGCCCTTCGGAATCTTGCCGCCAAGGCGCTGGAACTTGCCGGGGTCCTTCAGGAACTCGACGATCTCGCCCAGCTCTTCCTTGGCCTCGTCGATGCCGGCGACGTCGTCGAAGGTGATGCGGCCCTTGGCCTCTGTGAGGAGACGCGCCTTGGAGCGGCCAAAGCCCATCGCGCCGCGCCCGCCCGATTGCATCTGACGCATGAAGAAGAACCACGCGCCGATCAGCAGCAGCATGGGCAATGAGCCAAGCAGGATGTCCAGGAGGGTCGGCCCGGTCTTGGGCTGGGCGGCGGAGACCTGCACGCCGGCGGCGTCCGCTGCGGAGACGATCGCGCCCATCGTGCCGGCGGGCGTGTAGGTCACGAAGCTCTGATTGTCCTTGGTGCGGCCATAGATGGTGTCGCCCGTGGTCTGGATGGAGGTGACCTCCCCGGCCTGCACGCCGTCCAACAGGCGCGAATAGGTCCAGGGCTCGGCCCCGCGATTTCGGTTTGGCCCTTGAACGGCCATGAACAGAACCAGGAGAACCAGGGCGATGACGCCCCAAATCAGAGGAGTGCGGATGGGCATGTCTCGGCCTTCAAGGCCTCCAGCGCGGTCTCGCGCGGCGGCGTATCAACACAGATAGGGGGCGCGGGGCCCGTTAACAGCCCTTTATGGCACGTCCGGGGTCAAAGCGATGTGAACAGCACGTGAGAAATGTGGTCGCGGAGAAGCCAGCGGGCGGAAAGGAGGCCCTTGGCCTCCGCCTCGGCGAGAGTTAAGGCCGCGCCGCCGGCGTCGAGCACCGCCGGGCGATTGGCATCGCGCCGCGCGGGGACCAGGGTCAAAGCGGCGCGCGCGCGGACCTCCAGGCGCCCGTCCCAGACCGCCTCCTCCCCGGGCGCGAGCGCCAAGGGGGCAAGCGGAGGCACGCCGGCCCGCCCCAGCACCGCGCCGGGATCGCGGCTGATCTTGATCGCGCCGTCGGGCGCGGGCTCGATCAGGCAGCCGGCGACGGTGAAGGGCTTGAAGGGCTCGCCGTCCTGATGTCCGGCCCAGCGAACCCCGATCGCGCGCGCCGCGCCATGAAAGGGCGGTTCGGTCTCGCCGGAGACGGCGGTGAGGATGGCGGTCATCGCCCGCCAATACGACGGTCCGTACGTCATCCAGACGCCGTGTAGAATGGCGATCGGCCCCTCCACGCGCAATCCATCGCGCACCATCGCGCCCGCCTCGGCGGTGATCGCATCGAACGCGTCGCGCGCAGCGTCGTCTTCAAGGTTTGCGGCGTAGAGATTGCGCCGCCGCGCCGGCGCTTCCTCCAGGTCGCGCCGCACGCGGACGCGCTCATAGGCCATGTTGAAATTGGAGGGGTCCTCGATCCAGCGCAGCCCGCGCGCGCGCAGCCACAGGCGCACCTCCTCCCGCGTCACCCGCAGCAAGGGCCGCGTCAGCACAATCCCGCGCCCCTCGGGCCAGAGCGGCGCCGGCGCCAAGGCGGCGATGGCGGTGCGCGGCGCACGACGCTTCTCGCGCATCGCATGCGTCTCGCGCTGATCGCTGAGCGTATGGCCGACCGCGATCGCAGCCGCGCCGATCTCGCGCGCCAGGGCGCAGAGGGCGGCGTAGCGTTTGCGCCGCAGGCGCGCCTGGGTCGGGCGTTCACCGGCCTCCCAAGTGAGAGTGAGGACGCGCGCTTCCACGCCGGCCTCTTGCGCGCGGATCGCGACTTCATGCGCCTCGCGCGCGGCGCCCTCGCGCACGCCATGATTTACAATCGCCGCGCAAAGCCGCGCCTCGGGCGGGGCCGCCTCGATCAGCAGATGCAGGAGCGCGGTAGAATCCCCGCCCCCGCTCAGGGCGACGATCAGCGGACCAGCGCCGGCGACGGCGAACGCCTCTAGCAAACGGTCCCGCGCGAGACCAGGGGGCAGGTTCGTTTCGGCGATCACGCCGCGCATTGCAGCGCGCGGCTCTCCCGGCTCGCAAGGGCGCGCACGTTCTGGGAGGCGTTGGGATAGCGGCGCGGCAGGTCGCGGAAGGCCGCGCAGGCCTGGTCGCGCCGTTCAAGCCCGCCCAGCGCCATGCCGAGCCGCACCAGCGCCTCGGGCGCGCGCGGACCTTGCGGCGTGCGCTGGAGATAATCGAGAAAGCCTTGCGCGGCGGGCTGATAATTCGAGCGCGCGAGCCGCGTGAAGGCGAGCCAGAAGCGCGCGTCGGGCGCGGTGTCGGCGCTGGGATGGGCGTCCAGGAAGCGGGTGAAGGCGTCCTCGGCCTCCGGCAGGCGGCCATTGTTCAACAGCGTGCGGGCCTGCGAATAGGCTTGGCCCGCGTCGCCCGGAGGAACCGGCGCGGGCAGCGTGCCGAGCATGCCTTGCTGCGGCGGCGAAGCCGTCGGGGCGGGCGCGGCGGCGGCGGGCGGCGGCGATGCGGGCGGCGGCGGCGCGGCGGCCGGGGCCGGCGGCGTAGCTG
>CAZLWK010000053.1:0-8583 GCA_964563395.1 uncultured Caulobacteraceae bacterium | reverse complement strand
GGCCGGGCTTGGAATCGGCGCGATGGTCGCCGCCGCGCTGGCGGTTCTGCCGCTCAGCGCCCGCACCGCGCGCGCGCGCAAGGGCGGCGGGGCCTGGTTCACCCTGGCGGCCGCGGCCGCGCTTGCGTGCGCCATCCTCGCGCTCGGCTGGGGCGCGTTCCTGCAGCCCGCGCCCGCCTTCGCCGGCGCCCCCGCGCCGACGCTCTGGCTCAGCGCGCTCTTCATCGCGGCCGGAGCCGGCGCGTTCGCGCTGGTGGCGTTCGGCGAGCGGGGAATCTTCGGCTATGCCGCCCCTGACGACGAGGATCGCGGATGAAGACCGATCCGATCGTTTTACGCGGTGCGTTGCGCGCGCTTCAGCCGATCTTGACCGCGCTCGCTCTGTTGAGCGTGGCGCAGGGCGGCTCCGGCTTGGCGGCGGCGGGGCTTGTCGTGCTCGGTGTGTTTGGCCACGCGATTTTTTTCGGAGCGGATGCGGCCACGCGCGCCGTGCCTCCAGGATTGTGGCGGATCGCCTGCGCGGGCGCGCTCATCGCCGGCGCGGTATCAGTCGGTTCGCCCGATTGGGATTTGTCGCCCATGCTCGGTGAGGCGGCGCTCCTATGCGCGACGGTGGCGGCCTGCGCGCTTGCGCTCACCGCCTTGATCGGACGTGCGCCCACCTTGCGGGATGAAGAATGGTGACGCTGGCCGGCGCCGGCGGGCTGGTTGTGTTCGCCGCGGCGCTTTTCGTGTTCGCGCTTGGCGCGGTCGCCGCGTTCACGGCGGGGCCGGCGCTGAAGCGTGTGCTCGGGCTGTTCATCGCCGAGACGGGCGCCGCGCTCGCCGCCCTCGCGCTCGGCGCGCCGCAAGCGTTCGCGCTGGCGGGCGTCGGCGTGGGCGTCGCCGCGCTTGTGATCGGCGCGGCGCTGGTGGTGCGCGTGCAGGAGCGCTACGCCGCCGTGGAGATCGACGCCGTCGATGCCGCCGATCGCGCCGCCGAGCCCGCAGAGTGATGAGCGCGCTGATCGAGAGTGCGCGCGCCAATGCGGCGTTGATCGCGATCCTGGCGCCGCTCTTGGCGGCGGGCGTTTCCTTGCTCGCGCCGTCGGGGCGCATCGGCGCGGCGCCGGCCGTGCTCGGCGCCGTGATCTCCGCGATGGCCGCGGGCGATTTGGCGTGGCGCATGTTGGCCTTGAGCGTCGATCCAATTCCGCAAGCCGAGGCATTGATCGGCCTGCGGCTCGATGGGATCGGCGTCGCCGCCGCCGCGCTGATCGCGTTCACCGCAATTCTAGCCGCGCTCGCCGGCGCCGCCTTGATCGGACGGGGACGCGGCGCGCCGATCGCGGGCGCTCTCTTCAGCCTCTCGCTCGCGGGATGGCTGGGCCTTTGCTACGGCGATGAGTTCATCACGCTGTTGTTGAGCGCGCAGCTTGGCGCGTTCGCGCTTGTCGGTCTTTCCGCGCTCGGCGCGGTCAGTGATCGCGCCGCGCTTGGCGCGAGCTTTCGCCTCTTGATCGCGCACGCGGTCGCCGGGGGCGTGTTTCTGATCGGCGCTGCGCTGCTCGCGCGCGTGAGCGGGGTCTTGGCGTTGTCGGCGTTCGACGAAGCGCGCCTCACGGCGCCCGGCGCCGCGGGCGCGGCCTTCGCGTTGACGCTCGGCGCGCTTGCGATGAAGGCGGGCGCCGCTCCGCTGCATGGCTGGGTCGGCGGATTTTACGGGCGCGCCGGTCTTTGGGCGGCGATCGGCTTCGGCGCGCTTGGTGCGCCGGCCCTATTGGCCGCATTCGCGCGGCTCGCCGCGCAGGCTTATGGATTTCCTCCCCTCGGCGAGCCGGTGTCGCGCGCCATCCTGGCGCTGGGTCTCGCCAGTGTGCTGATCGGATCGGTGCAGGCCATGGGCGCGCGCGATTTGCGCCGCCTCGCCGCTTACGCCGCCGCCGCGCAAGCGGGCTGTTTCATGATCGCGGTGGCGATGGGCTCGCCGGCCGGGTTCGCGGCCGGGCTGGTGCAATTGGCGGCGCTGTCCGCCGCCGCGCTCGGCCTCCTCGTCGGCGCGGCCGCCGCGCCGCATCCGGCGCATCTCGACGCGTTCGACGGCCTCGCGCGGCGCGCGCCGCTGTCCGCGCTCGCGATCACGGCGGGCGCGCTCAGCCTTATGGGCGCGCCGCTCACGATCGGCTTTCTCGGCCGCTGGCGGCTTATCGAAGCGGGCGTGGGCGGGGGCTGGTGGTGGGCCGCGGGCGCCGTGATCGTCACGTCCTTGGCCGGCGTCGTCTATGGCGGGCGCCTGATCGAGCGTCTCTATTTCCGCAGACCCGCCGCGCCGAATGCAGGCGACGCGGGCTTCTGGCGCGCCTTGCTGTTTCCCGCGCTGCTCTTGTCGGCGCTGGCCACGCTCGCGGGCGTCGATCCGACGCTGCTCCTGCGCGCGCTCGATGTCGCGGGCGCGCGCTTGACGGGAGCCGCGCCATGAGCCCCGCGCTGCTGCTCTCGCTCACGCTCGCCGCGCCGCTCCTGCAGGCCGCCGCGGCGATGGCGGCGCCGCGTCCGCCGGGCTTGCGCGACACGCTGCAAATCCTGATCTCGATCGCGCATCTCGTCGTCGCTTTGCTTTTGTTCAACGCGGTCGGCGCCGGGGCGGAGGCGCGCGTCGTGCTGGCGCGCCCGCTGCCGAATGTCGATCTCGCTTTCAACATCGAGCCGATCGGCGTTCTCTTCGCGCTGATCATCGCGGGGCTCGGCGCGGCGCATACCTTTCACAGCGCCGCGTTTTTGCGTGCGGTGGGCGAGCCCGCGCCCGCGCGCCTGCAAGCCTTCATGGCGCTCGCCGCCTTCGCCGCGACCGCGCTCGCGTTTTCGGCCAATCTGTTCACCTTTTTCGTGGCCTATCAGGCGCTGACGCTGGCGACGTTTCCACTCGTCGCGCATGGCGGCGAGGAAGACGCGCGCCGCGCCGCGCGCGTGCATCTGGCGACCCTGCTCGCCGCCTCCATCGGCCTTCTCCTGCCCGCCATCGTGTGGACCTACGCGCTCACCGGGCAATTGGAATTCTTGAGCGCGGGCGTGTTCGCGCGCTCGCCCGGCATGTTCACGCTCAACGCGCTGCTCGTGCTGTTCACGCTGGGTGTCGCGGCGGTGGCGCTGCCGCCCGCGCATCGCTGGCTTCCAGCCTCGCGCGTGGCGACTTATCCGGCCGTCATCATGATCCAAGGCGTGGCGCTCGTGAATGCGGGCGGCGTCGGCGTGCTCAAGATCGCCACCTACGTGTTCGGCGTGCGGCTCACCGAAGCGGCCTTCGCCATGCAGGGCCTGATCGCGCTCGCCGGCGCGGTGATGTGCGGCGCGGCGCTCATCGCCTTGTCGCGACAGGACATGCGCGAGCGCGCGGCGTACGCGATGATGGCGCAATCGGCCGCGGTGGCGATGGGCGCGATGATCGCGCTGCCCACGGGCACGTTCGCGGCGGCGCTGCAGATCGTGGCTCAGGCGTGCGCGTGCGTGACGCTGCTGATGGCGTGCGCGAACGCCTACGCCGCCACCGGGCGCACGCGCGCGCGCGATTTCGCCGGCCTTGGCCGGCTGATGCCTTGGACCTTCGTCTGCTTCGGGCTCGCGGCCGCGAGCCTTATCGGCATGCCGCCGTTCAGCGGCGCCTGGGCGCGTCTGTGGCTGATCACCGCGACGGCGGACGCTGGCTTCTATTGGGCCGGAGGGATCGTCGCGCTCGGCGCGGTGCTCGCCTTCGCGCAATGGGGCCCGCTCGCGGCCTCCGCGCTCGTCGCGCCCGCGCCGCGTGATGCGTTTCGCCGGCCGGACGGCGCTTCGATCCTGATGGTGGCGCCCGTCGTGCTGACGGCGGGCGCCACTTTGGCGCTGCTCTTCCTGGCCGATCCGCTGGCGAATTTCCTGTCGCGGATCTGGCGTGGAGACGGGGGATGAAACGCGCACGCCGCGGCGGCGGCAATCGTTTGGCGATCTGGATGTTCGGCTTGAGCGCATTGTGCGCTGGGCTTGGCGCGGCGCTCGCGTTCGGCGCAGGCGCAAGCGGCGCCGGTTTCTTTGCCCGTCCTGAAGCGGCGAGCCTTCTTGGCTTCGCATGCGGCGTGGGCGCCGTGCTCGCCGCATGGCTGATGCGCCTCCTGTTCGCGCGGCCGGTCGAGCCCCACGCGCAAGACGGGGAGGCGCGCGATGCTGTCGATCGCGCTTAATCCCGGCTTCGTGCTCTTGATCGGCGCGCTTTTGGCGGCCGTCGCGCCCGCGCGCTTTCGCCCGCCCTTGATGACTCTCGCGGCGCTTGGCGCGCTCGCGCTTTTGCTCGCGCCCGATTTCGGCCGCTACGACGCGTTCGCGCAGATCGGCCTGATGATGGTGCCGCTCACGCTCGACGAATTGAATCAGACGTTCGGGCTCGCCTTCATCGGAATCTCCATCCTGCTGGCCATGTATGGCAGCGGACGGCGCGCGCGCTTTGAGGACGTGGCGCTGCTTTTGCTCGCCGGCGCGGCCACGACAGCCTTGTTCGTCGGCGATCTCGTCAGCTTCGTGGCGGCGCTGTCGCTCGCGGGACTGTCCGCGGTTTGGATCGTGTTCGCCGCGGATACCGCCGGCGCGCGCGCGGCAGGCGCGCGTCTGCTCATTTGGCTCGGCCTTGAAAGCCTGTTGCTGCTCGCGGGCGTCGCGTTCCTGTTGTCGGACGGCCTGCGCAATGAATTTGGCGCGATGGATTCGCGCGGCATCGGCGGCGCGCTTTTTCTGGGCGGCCTTGCGATCCGCGTCGGCGCGCCGTTCGCCCATGTTTGGCTGCGCGATTGCGCCAGCGAAGCGAGCCCCGTGGGCGCTGCCGCGATCGCGCTCTTTCCCGCGCTCTTGGGGCTTTATGGCTTGGCGCGCGCGTTTCCGAACGAATTGGCGCTCGTCTATGTCGGAATCGGCATGGTCGGCGTGGGCGCGCTGTTCGCCTTGGCGCAGGACGATTTGCGCAGCGCCGCCGCCTACAGCTTCACCGCGCAGCTTGGGCTGGCGGTCGCCGCCGTGGGGCTCGGCTCGCCGCAGGCCCTTGCGGGCGTCGCCGCCTATGCGTTCGGCCTCGCCTTCGCCTTCGCGCTTGTCTTTCTCGCGCTCGGCGTCTTGCGCGTGCGCTTCGGGGCGAGCAGGGCGTCCATGATGCACGGCGCGCTCGACGCCGCGCCGATCAGCGTGGCGCTGGCGCTGACCGGCGCGGCCGCCGCCGCCCTGACGCCGGGGTTCGCGCCCTATGCGGGCTTTGCGCTGATGCGCGAGGCGGCGTTCGCGGGGCCGTTGCCTTGGCTTGGGCCGGCGTTCGGCGCGGGCGCGGCGCTGGCGTTTCTGCACCTCCTCGTCCGCCCGGCAATGATACTCGGCGCGCCGCCGCGCGGGCCCGAGCCCGCGCGCGCGCCGGCCTTCATGGGGCTTCTCGCCTGCGCCGTGGCGGCCTTCATCCTCTTGGCTTCCGGCCTCGCACCGGGCTGGCTCTACGGGCTTGCGCCGTTCGCCCCGGCGAGCTTCGCGCCCTTCGCGCCCGAGCGCCTTGGCCCGCATCTGGCTGCCCTCGGCGCGGCTGGAGCGGTCTATTGCGCCGTGCTCTGGGCGCGGCTCGCCCCGACGGACCGCGCGGTGCGCGTGGCCGACATCGACGCGCTCTATGGCGGCCCTCTGATGGGCGCGGGGCGTTGGTTGGGCGTGGTGCTTCTGAGGCTCTACGGCGCTTGGCGCGCTCTCAGCGTCCTTGTCGGCGCGCAAGCGTCGAAAGCCCTGGTGGCCTTCGCCCAACGGGGGGACTTGCCCTATCGCGATCAGGCCGCGGGCGGGCTGGCGCTGCTTGGCCTGGCGCTCTTCCTTATCCTGACGCTTTAGGCAGTCAGTTGATTAGGTCAAGCGTTGATCGCCTCTTTTTGATCGCCACCGAGTAAAGCCAAAACTTTACGGCCGTTAACCTCCAGGTTATGCTCATTGCTTGACTTAAGAACTTGGCTTTGCTCTTTTCGCTTTAATAGTTTTGACCTTTGAGAGGGCGGCTCGATGGACGCCAAGTCCGATCTTGTGGACATGACCGCGGACATCGTCTCGGCCTATGTCAGCGCGAATACCGTGCCGTCGAGCGAGCTGCCGGCGCTCATCCGGCTCGTGCACGACGCGCTGCGCGACCTGAACGGCGCCGCGCCGCCTCTTGTGGAGAGCGCGCTGGAGCCCGCCATCTCGGTGAAGAAATCGGTCACGCCCGATTACATCGTCTGCCTGGAGGACGGGAAGAAGTTCAAATCGCTCAAGCGACATCTGCGCACGCGCTACGGCATGACGCCGGAGGAATATCGCGCCAAATGGGGCCTCGCGCACGACTACCCGATGGTCGCGCCCAATTATGCGCGCGCGCGCTCCGATCTCGCCAAGCGCATGGGCCTCGGCACGGGCAAGCGCGGCGCCTGAAGCACGTTTGATCACTGAACGCAGTCGTCGCAAGCGTGGCGCGCACGTCTTGCCGCGTCGATCATGCAGACGAATACGCCCATGGCGCTAACAAAATTGCGAGCATGCGCGCGATCAAATCGCGCATGCGCCGCGCCCATGCATCAGCCCACGCGCGCGGCGGCGACGAGGGCGGGGATCAGCGGATCGTTCAGCGCATCGAGCTCCGGGTGCCATTGTACGCCGATCGCGAAGCGCTTGCCGGCGATGGCGATCGCTTCGATCACGCCGTCATCGGCGTGGGCGAGCGCGCGCGCCTGCGGGCCAAGCGCGACAACGTCTTCCTTGTGCGCCGAATTGGTGCGGATGCGCGTCGCGCCAAACAGGGCGGGCAAGGGCCCGTCCGCGTCCAGCGCGACATCGTGCAGAACGAGCGCGCCCGCCGGATCGCCATGCGGTGCAAAGCCCGCAGCGCGCGGGGCGTGGCCGCGATAGGCGATTTTGCCGCCCGTCACGCCCGCCATCACTTGCATGCCGTTGCACACCCCCAGCAGCGGCGCGTCGCGATCGAGAATGGCGCGCGCCGCTCGCGTTTCGAATTCGCGGCGCAGGCTGGGCGCTTGCGGCGGCGGCGCGTCCTCATACCAATCGCCATTGAAGCGATAATCGCCGCCGGGAATGAGCCAGCCGTCGCACAGCGCGAGATAGGATTCCAACGCCTCGGCCTCGTAAGGCACGGCGATGGGCGCGGCGCCCGCGCGCGTCAGCGCCGCGAAATAATCCATGCGCAACGCGTAGAAGGGGCGGCGCGAGAACGCCGATCCGTCCTGCGCAGGATCGAGCGCTTCATCGAGAACGAGGCCGATGATCGGGCGCTTCAAGAGCGGTAATCGCCGTTGATCTCAACATAGCGCTTGGTGAGATCGCAGGTATGGATGTGCGCCGCGCCCGCGCCCGCGCCGACCTCGATGCTGATTTCAAGCTCCTGGCGCTTCATATAGGCGCTCATCGCCGCTTCGCTGTAATCGGGCGCGGCCATGCCGTCCTTTGCGGCGACGATGTCGCCGAAACGCACCGCGATTTTCTCTTTCACGATCGGCTCGTCCGCCCGGCCCACCGCCATCACGATGCGTCCCCAATTGGCGTCTTCGCCGGCGATGGCCGTTTTCACCAGCGGGCTTTCGGCCACGCAGCGCGCGATTTTCGCGGCGCTCGCGTCGGATGCGGCGCCGGAGACGCGAATGGTGACGAATTTCGTCGCGCCTTCGCCGTCGCGCACGATCTGCAGCGCCAAATCCAACATCAATGCGCTGAAGGCGCGTTTGAAATCGTCGAGACGCGGATCGTGCGCATCCTCGATCGGCGCATTGTCCGCCGCGCCCGTCGCGAACAACAGCACGCAATCATTCGTGGAGCGATCGGCGTCGACGGTGATGATGTTGAAGCTGCGCGCCGTCTCCTCCGCCAGGATCGCGCGCAGCGCCGGCGCGGAAATGCGCGCATCGGTGAACACGAAGGCGAGCATGGTGGCCATGTTCGGCGCGATCATGCCCGAGCCCTTGGCGATTCCGGCGAGCGCGACCGGGGCGCCGTCGATCGCGGCGAAGCCGCCCGATCCTTTCGGATAGGTGTCGGTGGTCATGATCGCTTCGGCGGCGGCGCGCCAATCGGGCGCGGCGAGGCGGTGCGCCAGATCGGGGAGCGCGGCGCGCACCTTGGCATCGTCCAGCGGCACGCCGATGACGCCGGTGGAGGCGGCCAGCACTTCATCGGCGTCGGCGAGATCGAGAAGCGCCGCGGCGGTGTCCAGCGCGCGCCGCGCGGCGGCGTCGCCCTTGGGCCCGGTGAAGGAATTGGCGCAGCCGGCATTCACGAGAAGCCCGCGCGCATGCCCGTTGGTGGAGGCGAGCGCGCGCTTGCACCAATCGGTGGGCGCCGATCCCACGGCGTTGGTGGTGAATACGCCGGCCGCGCGCGTGCCCTTGGCGAGGCGCGCGAGCAGGAGGTCCGGCCGCTCATGCTTGTAGAGCCCGGCGCGACCGATCGCGGTCTCCACGCCGCCCACGGCCGGCAGAACGGGAAAGCGCGCGGGCGCGAGCGGCGACACAGGACCCTGTTTCATAGCGGCGCGCCCGTCGGCGCCTGTTGCGCGGCGCGGGCCGGCGCGGCGGGAGC
>CAZLWK010000052.1:2566-9078 GCA_964563395.1 uncultured Caulobacteraceae bacterium | reverse complement strand
GTTCGAGCCCGCCAGTGAGGCAATGGCCGCGAATGGCGGCGACCACCGGCATCGGGCTCAAGGCGAGACGTTCGATCACGCCCGTCTCCATGCGCGCCACAGCGCCGCCTTCGCCGCCGCCGGATATGTCGTCGAGATCATGGCCGGCGCAGAAGCTGCGGCCCGCGCCCGTCAACAGAATGCAGCCGACCTGTTCTGTCGCGATGCGATCGAGATGGGCGGACAATTCGCGGAAGACCGAGCCGTTGAGCGCGTTCAATTTCTGCGGGCGATTAAGCGTGATGAGCGCGAGCCCGTCCTCGATCTGCAGCAAGACTTGTTCGCTCATGCCCGTTGTCCTCTTTCTTGTTCCGCGCCAGCCTAACAGGGACGGACGGCAAAAGAAGCCCGGCGCTGGCCATGGACGGGGCTTGGCCTTATTGTCGTTGCGCCATGAACGCGCCCGCCCCCACGCTCAATCTTGAAGCCCAGATGCTTGCGCTTGGCGCGCGCGCGCGCGCCAGCGCCGCCGCCGTGCGGGACGCCGCGCCGGAAACGCGCACCAAGGCGCTGCACGCCATGGCTGGCGAGCTGCGCAAGGCGGCGTCGGACATCCTCGCGGCGAACGCCGAGGACGTGGCGCGCGGCCGCGCCGACGGCATGGCGGAGGCGTTCATCGATCGCTTGGCGCTTGACGAAAAAAGATTGGAGGCGGTCGCCAAGGCGATCGACGAGACCGCCGCCTTCCCCGATCCGATCGGCGCCGTCATGGCGGATTGGACGCGCCCGAACGGGCTTAAATTTCAGCGCGTGCGCACGCCGCTCGGCGTGATCGGCGTGATCTTCGAAAGCCGGCCCAATGTCGCCGCCGACGCGGGCGCGCTGTGCCTGCGCGCGGGCAACACCGTGATCCTGCGCGGCGGCTCCGATTCAGCCAAGAGCGTCGCCGCGATCGGCGCGGCGTTACGGCGCGGGCTCGTTCAGGCTGGCCTGCCGGAAGACGCGATCCAGATCGTGCCGACCATTGATCGCGCCGCCGTCGGCATGATGCTCGCCGGGCTCGGCGGCGCGCTTGACGTGATCGTGCCGCGCGGGGGGAAATCGCTCGTGGCGCGCGTGCAGGAAGAGGCGCGCGTGCCGGTGTTCGCGCACCTTGAAGGGCTGTGTCATACCTACGTCCATGCAGGCGCCAAACCGCACGAGGCGATCTCCATCATCGTCAACGCGAAGATGCGGCGCGTTTCGGTCTGCGGCGCCACCGAGACGCTCTTGATCGATCGCCAGATCGCGCCGACGCTGCTGCCGAAGATCGCCGCCGCGCTGGTCGAAAAAGGCTGCGGGCTGCGCGGCGATGAAGAAGCGCGCGCGATCGTGGAGATGGAAGCCGCGACCGAAGAGGATTGGCGCACCGAATATCTCGCGCCGATCCTGGCCGTACGCATTGTGGGCGACGTCGATGAAGCGATCGCTCATATCGCCGTCTATGGTTCGCAGCATACCGACGCAATCGTCACGGAAGATGGCGCGGTCGCGGAGAAATTTCTTCGCGAAGTGGATAGCGCCATCGTGCTGCACAACGCCTCGACGCAATTCGCCGATGGCGGCGAGTTCGGGTTCGGCGGCGAGATCGGCATCGCCACGGGGCGCATGCATGCGCGCGGGCCCGTGGGCGCGGAACAGCTGACGACGTTCAAATATGTCGTGCGCGGTACGGGGCAAATCAGGCCTTAAGTCATTTGATCACGCGCGCCATCCCGCCCGCCTATCCGCGTCAACGCATCGGCCTCTTCGGCGGCTCGTTCGATCCCGCGCATCCCGGCCACGCGCACGTTGCGGAAACGGCGCTAAAGCGGCTCGGATTGGATCGGGTCTGGTGGCTGGTGACGCCGCAAAATCCGCTGAAGCCAAAGAGCGGCGCGCTTGAAACGCGGCTCGCCAGCGCGCGGGCCATGGCGCGCGGCCGCAAAATGCGGGTGACGGCTTTCGAGGCTGAGCTGGGCCTGCGCTACACCTTCGAGACAATCGCGGCGCTGCAGCGGCGCCATCCGGCGACGCGGTTCGTGCTGATCATCGGCGCCGACAGCCTGACCGGCTTTCGTCATTGGAAGCGCTGGCGCGCGGTGATGCAGCAAACGCCGCTGGCGATCGTCTCACGCCCCCTCGCGGGGCCGCGCGCGCGGTTCGCGAAGCCGGCCATACTCCATGCGCAAGCGCGCCTCGATCCCTTGGCCGCGCGCGCCTTGCCGACGCGCCGGGCCCCGGCCTGGGTGTTCCTCAACGCTCGCTTCCACCCGCACGCCTCTAGCCGCATCCGCGAGGAACGCGCGCACCGATAGCGGAACCGGACGGGGCGTGTTAACGTCGTCCCCGTCGAAGGCTGAAAAGGAAACTCCGACCCTGTCGCCAGACCATGAACGCCCGCCGGCTGCGTCTGAAGCCGGCCCGCGCCTCGCCGCCGCCGATCTGAACGCCGCGGACGCCGTCAAGCTCATCCTCACCTCGCTTGAGGACGACAAGGCCGAGGACATTCTCTCCATCGACGTGAAGGGCAAATCCTCCGTGGCGGATGTGATCATCGTCGCCAGCGGCCGCTCCGCGCGTCATGTCGGCGCGCTCGCCGATCACGTGCTGCGCAAGCTGAAAGAGGCCGGCGCCCAGCATGTGCGGGCCGAGGGGATGC
Source organism: uncultured Caulobacteraceae bacterium (assembly GCA_964563395.1). Lineage (GTDB taxonomy): Bacteria > Pseudomonadota > Alphaproteobacteria > Caulobacterales > Aquidulcibacteraceae > JBEVOS01. The sequence continues at coordinate 6,419 of CAZLWK010000052.1, read as the reverse complement.
CCGCCTGCGACTGGGTCCTCGTCGATGCGGGCGACGTGATCGTGCACCTCTTCCGCCCGGAAGTGCGCAGCTTCTACAATATCGAACGGATCTGGTCGGCGCCGGCGGCGCTCGCCTCGTAACGCTCCCGAATCGTGTTATCCCCACCTGAACAACAGGAGAACACGATGGTCTCGTACACTTGGTATGGTCGAAGCGGATTGCCTTATTGCTTCGAGGTTTTCAGCCCGCAGGCCGCGTGGAACGATGTTAGCGGGCTTTACGTGTTTGCAGCTCGTGGCCATCCGCTACTGCCGCAAATACGAACCGCGCTCTACGTGGGACAGTGCGACAGTTTTAAAGACCGCTTTAAGAATCACGAAAAATGGCCAGCGGCTTACAGGCAGGGCGCAATTGAAGTTCACGCGCTAGTCGAGGATTTGAGTGGAAGACGTGATCAGATTGAGTCCGATCTGATCCAATCGCTTAGACCTCTCCTTAATGTTCAGGTTCCTGAACTGCGTATGCAGAACTTTTTACGACCCGCCCGGCTTCGTTGATTGCGTATCTTGATTATAGCCGCCGGGCGCAAACGCGCGGGCCCGGAGGATGCGCTCGCCCAGGATTACCTGACGCGCGCCCAGGGCCTCGGCCGGAGCCTCGGCTTCAGCGCCATTGAGCTTCTGGACGTGACCGGCCGCCCGCCGGGCGAGCCGCGCGCCGAGGCCAGCGCGATCCTCAAGGCGACGCCGGACGGCGCCAAGACCGTGCTGCTGGACGAGCGCGGCCAGGATTGGCCTTCGCGGACGCTGGCGCAGAGCCTTGCGGCATGGCGCGACGAGGGGGCCAAAACCACGGCGTTTTGGATCGGCGGGGCGGACGGCGCGGCCCAGGGCCTCAAGGACCAGGCCGACCATAAGCTCGCCTTCGGCCGCCAGACCTGGCCGCATATGCTCGTAAAATCAATGCTTTGCGAGCAGATTTACCGAGCCCTCACGATTTTGGGCGCATACCCCTACCACCGGGACTGAACCCGGGCGAAGCCGGAACAGGCGATGGTGGCGGTGTGGAAGGCGAATGGGGCGCTGTGCGCCCTCGCTTTGGCTGTGTGCCTTGCGGGCCCGGCTGAAGCGCAGACGCGGGCCGAGCGCGCCCGCGCCGACCTTGCGCGCGTCGAACGCCAGCGGGCCGGCGCGGAAAGCGAAGCCGCGCGCCTGCGCCGCGAGGCCGAGGCCGCCGCCGCCCGGATCGCCGAAATCGACCGCCAGATCGCCGCCAACAGAACCGCCGCCGCTCTGGCCGAAAGCGCCGCCGCCGAGGCCGAAGCGCGCCTCGCACTCTTGGCGGCCGAGCAGGACCACAATTCCGCGCGCGTCAGCGCCCGCCGCCGCGCGCTGCAGGACATGGTGATCGCAGCCGCTTTCGCGGAGCGCGCGGGTACGCCGCAAGCAATGCGCGCGCGCCTCATCGCGACCGCGGCCGCAGCGCCGACCGCCGCCTCCATGCGCGGCCACGCGGCCCGGCTGGCGGCCGCGCGCCAAGAGGCCGAAGACATCGCCATAGGCCGCCAAGCGCTGGCCGAGGCGCAGGCCGCGCTGGCGGAGGAACGGGCCGCCGCGGAGACGCAGCTGGCCGAGACGCGCCGCGCGCGCACCTCCCTACAGGCGGACGCCAGCGCGGCCGAGCGTCGGGCGCGAACGTTCGCGCGGGAAGCCCGCTCGCTCCAGGATTTGACTCGCCGCCTCGCGGCCGCCCCATCGCAGCGCGCCAGCGCGAGCGCAAGGCCGAGCGGCGCGGGCGCGGCCCTCGTGCCGGCCTCGTGGCTCGCCCCGGTGCAGGGCGACGTCACCCGCGCCTACGGCGCGCGCGTGGGCGCCGGCCCGGCCGCGCAAGGCGTCACGCTGCGCGGGGCGCCCGGAAGCGCGGTGCGCGCGCCCGCCGCCGCCGAAGTGGCCTACGCGGACACCTTCCGCGGCTATGGCCATGTCGTGATCCTCAATATCGCGGGCGGCTATTCCGTGGTGCTGACGGGTCTGGACACGCTCTCCGTCCGCGCCGGTCAGCGGGTGGCCGCCGGCGACCCCTTGGGGCTTCTGCCGCGCGCGGCCACATCCTCGCCAGACTTGTATGTGGAAGTGCGGGTGAATGGCGGCGCAGTCGATCCGGGACGCTGGCTCGCCGCGCGCGGCGCAACGCTCGCCAGCGCGCGCTGAGCTGTTTTCGGCCGCGTTGCGTAAAGGTAATTGCGGTTAAGATTGCACCCGCCGGCCATCCGTGCGCGAATCGGTTGATGACGCCGCCGGCTTAGAGCCGCCCTCGGGGCGAAGGAGCGATTAATGCGTTGGGCCTGGATTGCTGCGCCGGTAGTGGGATTGGCCGCCGGGGTCGGCGCGCTCGCCTGGTCGGCCCAGGATTCCGGCCCGCGCGGAGACGTCTATCGCCAGCTGGAATTGTTCGCCGACGTCCTGGCGCGCGTGGAAAGCGATTACGTCACGCCGATCGACGAAGCGCACGTCATGGAAGCGGCGATCCAGGGGATGCTCTCATCGCTCGATCCGCATTCCTCCTACATGAACGCCCAGGATTTCCGCGACATGCAGGTGCAGACGCGCGGGGAATATGGCGGGCTGGGCATCGAAGTGACGATGGAGGACGGCATCGTCCGCGTCGTCTCGCCGATCGACGATACGCCCGCGAGCCGCGCGGGCATTCAGGCGGGCGATTATCTGACCGCCATCGACGGGGAAAGCATTGTCGGCCTGACGTTGAACGAAGCCGTCTCCAAGATGCGCGGCGAAGTCGGCACCACGATCGAAGTGACGGTGGCGCGCGAGGGCAGCGAGCCGTTCGACGTCACGATCACGCGGGAGATCATTTCCGTGCGCTCCGTCACGGCGCGCATGGAAGGCGATATCGGCATCATCCGCATCTCCACCTTCAACGAACGCACGGACGAATTGCTCGACGAGGCGCTCCGCACCGTGAAGCGCGCGCCGCGCCTGCGCGGCGTGGTGCTCGACATGCGCAACAATCCGGGCGGCCTGCTCGATCAGGCGATCGAGGTGTCGGACGAATTCCTCGATGGCGGCGAAGTCGTCTCCACGCGCGGGCGCCGCCCTGACGACGTGCAGCGGTACAACGCGCGGCGCGGCGACTCTCTGGCCGGCGTGCCGATCGTGGTGCTGATCAATGGCGGCTCCGCCTCGGCGTCCGAAATCGTCGCCGGCGCGCTTCAGGACCGCAATCGCGCGCTTGTCGTGGGCACGACCTCGTTCGGCAAGGGCTCGGTGCAGACTGTCATTCCGCTGCAGGGCGGGCGCGACGGCGCGCTGCGCTTGACGACCGCGCGCTATTACACGCCCGCGGGGCGCTCCATTCAGGGCGCCGGCATCGAGCCCGACATGGAAGTGGCGCAACGCCGCGTCGATCCCGAGCGTCTGCGCCGACTCGGCATCAGCGAGGCGGATCTTCCGCGCGCGCTTGAGAATGACGGCGGCGCCCAGCGGCGCGGTCCGCACGTGCCGGACGATCAGCCGCCGGAAGATTGGCCCGAGGACGAGGATTATCAGATGAGCCGCGCGCTCGATCTGTTGCGCCAGGGCGTGGTGGCGGAGCGTCTGCGCAGCCGCGCCGGCTGAGCGTTAACGAAAAACCGCGCCCGGCGCGGGTGACGGCGGCGGCGATTTCCGCGATCATCGCGCCGTGATTCGCAGAACAGCCAGCGATCGCTCGTCCAGACCCGAACCGGCCCGCGCGGGCAAGCCCTGGGCGGGGCTTCCCCCTATCAATCATACGCTCGCGGCGAGCCTCGCCGTGATCGCGGTGGCCGGTCTCGCTTTGGGCGCAGTGCAAGTTTTCGGCGACCCGTCCGCGG
>CAZLWK010000052.1:0-2556 GCA_964563395.1 uncultured Caulobacteraceae bacterium | reverse complement strand
CGCCCAGCTCAAGCTCGGCGGAAGCCGCGCCGCGTGTCACATTCGAGGAAGCGGCCGAGGCAGGCGCGGAACTCGATCCCGCCAGCGCCTTCGTCGAGATCGGCGATCTGCCCTCGGCGGACGGCGCCGGCGAAGTGCGCATCGCCATGGTGGAGACCGAGGAGGCCGCCGCCGCCCGCACACCCGTCCGCCCGCTGCCGCGCGCGCCGATCGCGGGCTTGACCCAGCCCGGTCCGCTCGGCCCGCTGCCGATCATCGCGCAAGACGGACGGCGTCCATCCCAGGTCTATGCCCGGCCCTTCGCGGCGCAGGGCGACCGGCCGAAGATCGCCATCATCGTCGGCGGGCTTGGCTTCAACGCCCGCACGACCACGCAAGCGATCGAGGAATTGCCGCCGGAAGTGACGCTGTCCTTCGTGCCCTACGCGGCCGACCTGCAGCGCTGGATCGACATGGCGCGCGCGCGCGGCCACGAAGTGATGCTCGAATTGCCGATGGAGCCGTTCGATCCGGAAGCGGACGACACCGGGCCGCAAACGCTTTTGGCGGCCGCCGAGGCGCAGCAAAACGTCCAGCGGTTGGAAAACCTGCTCTCCCGCGGCGCCGGCTATTTCGGCGTCACCAATTATCAAGGCGCGCGCTTCGCCGCCTCGGCGCAAGCCTCGGCGCCGGTGGTGCAGCAATTGCGGCGGCGCGGGCTCGCCTTCATCTCCAGCGGCATCGGCCAGCGCACGGCGCTGAGCGTGGAAGCGCAGCGCGCCGGCCTGCCGAGCACCGCGGCCGACCGCATCATTGACGCCCGCCGAGAGGCCGAGGCGATTGACGAGCAATTGCTGAACCTCGAAGCCATCGCGCTGCAAAACGGCAGCGCGCTTGGCGCGGGCTTCGCCTATCCTGTGACCATGGTGCAAGTCAGCGATTGGGCGCGCGACGTGAGCACGCGCGGCTATACCTTGGCGCCGGCTTCGGCGGTGCTCAGCACGCGCCAGCAGCGGCGATGAGCGGCGATCTTTCGCTGTATCGGCCCTGCGTGGGCATAGCTCTCTTCCATAGCACCGGCCTGGTTTTCCTGGGCAAGCGCGCCGGGGTGGAAGACGGCCCCTACCAATGGCAGATGCCTCAGGGCGGCATCGATCCTGGCGAAACGCCGGCCGAAGCGGCGCTACGGGAGCTTGAGGAAGAGACGGGGGTCGTCCGCAGTCTGGTCGCGCTGATGGACGAGACGGCGGATTGGCTGACCTATGATTTTCCGCCAGACATCCGTGCGCAGCAAAAAAATCGCGGCCGCTTCATCGGCCAGAGGCAAAAATGGTTCGCGCTGCGCTTTCTGGGACGCGATTCCGATATTCGGCTCGACACGCACACGCCGGAATTCAGCGATTGGCGCTGGGCGCCGCTTGACCAGACGCCCGCCCTCGTGATCCCGTTCAAGCGCGGCGTCTATGAGGAGGCGGCGCGCCGGTTTGAACGCTACGCCGCGGGGTCTCCACCATGACAATCTTGCAAACGCCCCACGCCAGGGCCGCGTAGCCTATGTCGCGCAAAACTGGCGGCGGGCCCGTCGTGTTCGTGCACGGCGCGTTCTGCGGCGGCTGGGCGTTCGATGCGTTTCGCGCGCCGTTCGAGGAAGCCGGCTTTGAGACGCACGCGCCGAACCTGCCCCATCATGAGCGCGGCGCGGACATGGAATTGCTCGCGCGCGCGGGCGTGGCCGATTATGCGCGCGCGGTGCAGCACTATATCGAGAAGCTCTCGGCGCCGCCGATCCTGATCGGCCATTCCCTTGGCGGCCTCGTCTCGCAATTGACGGCGGCGCGCACGCCCGTGCGCGGGCTCGTGCTGCTGGCGTCTTCAGCGCCTTGGGGCGTGATGCCGACGACGCTCGACGAGCATGGCAATGCGTTCGGGCTTTCCCTGCTGGGCGATTTCTGGCGCAGGCCCATTCCGCCCGATTATCGCATCGCGCGCGCATCGACGCTCGACAGGCTCGATCATCACGAAGCGCGCCGCGCTTTCGCGCGTTTCGTGCCGGAAAGCGGACGCGCCGTGCAGGAGACGGTGCATTGGTGGCTCGATCATTCCATGGCGACCACCGCGCCCGTCTATCGCATCGCCGCGCCGGTGCTGGCGCTCGCCGGGGGCAAGGATCGCGTCAATTCCGCAAGCACGGTGCGGCGCATCGCGGCGCGCTTTCCGAACGGGCAGGCGCAGTTTCACGAGTTTCCGGACATGAGCCATTGGCTGATCGGCGAACCGGAATGGCCGGACGTCGCGCGACTGACGCTCGATTGGATCGCCGCGCGCGCGCCGGCGACGCCGCCGAAAAAGCGTGCGCTGAGCCTGTTCGGCTTCGGCGCGCTTTGAGTTGAACCTCCCCCGCCGAAGCGGGGGAGGGATGCACATTAGAGTTCGTTGAATTCACGCTTCCTGGGGCCGAGATAGCCGAACAGGAACGCGGCCACCTTGCGCATCTGAATCTCTTCCGAGCCTTCGGTGATGCGATAGCGGCGATGGTGGCGATAAATGTGCTCGAACGGCTTGTGGCGCGAATAGCCG
>CAZLWK010000051.1:0-9916 GCA_964563395.1 uncultured Caulobacteraceae bacterium | reverse complement strand
GTCCTGATCGTCACCGTCGAAATCGTCGTCGAAACTAATTTGCCCTGTCCTGGTCCGTCACTCTTGCGCGCCGCTGGGATACGGACGCGACAAAGCGGGCGCACGAAACGCCCGCCATCCTCGCGACTTTCTGCATGTGTGGGGGAAGAAAATTTCTGCCGCACGCCGCGGTACATCGCACCATGCCGGCAGCATGCCGGCTTCTCGCGCTTTCCTTATGGGGGAGAGGGGGCCTTGACGCAAGAACGAATCCCGCCGGTTACGCCGGATTCATCTGCGCCCTGCGCTCCCCCCGGGCCACGATTTGCGAGACGATGAACGCGCCCAGAAGCTTGGAGGCGATGCCGGTCAGCACCGTGCCCCAGGCGAAGATGCCGGGCACCACGAAGCTCGCCAGATAGATGAACACCACCTGGTCGAGCGGCGCGGACAGCGTGCTCGAAATCATGATCCGTTGCGAAAGCGGGCGCTTGGACAGCGTGTAGACCAGCCAATCCACGGTTTCGCTGATCAGGAAGGCCGCCCCGGAGGCAACCACGACCACGATCCAGGAGGTAAGGGTGGAGAGCGCCAGCCCCACCAGCATGAAGGCCAGCACCCAATGCTTGACCTCGCGCTGGGTGAAATCGCGCACCACCAGGACGAGCCCGGTGACGATGGCGAGCGGCTGAAATTGGCCCCCGCCGAGCGCGGCGGGAATGTCGAATGTCGGCACCGCCGCGAACGACCAATTGATCACCGGCATCAAGGCCACGTAGAGCGCGGCCCAGCGGAATCCCGCGAAGAAGATCGCGCACACCACCGCCGTGCAGATCGGGATCGCCCAGACCGGCTGCTGCAGGAAGACGAGGGTTTCTGTCAGGGAATTCATCGGCCGATGCTGGCGTGCTTGCCGGCATGGAACAAGCCCCCGTCCATTTGGGCCCCCGTCAAACCAAGGGCCGCAACGTCCAGAACGCGCTCTCATCCAAAGCCAGCCGCGCGGCGAGCGTTTCAAGCGCCGGCGCCAGGGCAGCCTCGAGCCCGAAGGGCGGGTTGATCACCAGCACGCTGGAGGCGGTCAGCTTCCCCGCCGGCTGGGGCGCGGCGACGGCGAGATCGGCGCGCAGCTTCTCGCCGGACAGTTCGGCGTCGGCGGCGTCCACGCGCGCAAGATCCTTGAGCGGGCGCCAGATCATGAACACGGCTTGGCGCATCCGCGCCTGGGCGCGCTTGACCGCCTGGTTGACGCGCTCGAATTCGTCCAGCGCCTCGAATGGCGGATCGATCAGCACAAGGCCCCGCCGCTCAGGAAAGGGGAGGAGCGCGCCCAGCGCCTCATACCCGTCGCGCGCATGGATGTGCGCATTGGCGAAGCCGCGCATGGCCCGCTTGAGCGCGGTCGCCTCCTCGGGGTGCAGTTCGCACGCCGCCAGTCGATCGCCAGCCCGCAGGCGCCGCGCGATCAGCACGGGCGATCCGGGATAGGCGGGCGCGCAGGCGCGCACCGCATCGAGATAGGCCGCGAGCGCGGCAGGGGCGTCGGCCAGGCCGCGCAGCCGCGCGATGCCGTTCGCGGCCTCGCCGCCGCGCCCGGCTTCCTCGCTTTCAAGATCGTAAAGTCCGCGCCCCGCATGTGTGTCGAGCACGGCGAACGGCGTCTCCTTGCGCGCCAGCGCGTCGAGTATGGCGATCAGCACGACATGCTTGAGCACGTCCGCATGATTGCCGGCATGGAAGGCGTGGCGATAATTCACGCCCGAATTTTTAGCGACACTAGACCGCCACGGCCATGGGCTGCGCCGGCGCGGTCACGGCGTGGCCGAGCGCGATCTTCAAGAGGCCGCGCACCTGGAAGGCGTTGAGCGGCCAGGGTTCGACGCGTTCGCGCATCACGCGCCGCCAGGCCTCCTCGACCTTGTCCGGATCGCTGACCTGGGCGAGGCCCCATTTCGGGTAGGAGAGCTGGCTGATCTCGCTCATCTCGACGAGGATGATGCCGCCATGGCGCGGATCGCGGCTGATCTCTTGGAAGAGCGCCGAAACGGCCCCGCGCGGGCCTTCCAAGATCTGGATGAAGCAGCGGTCGTCGGCCATCAAAAGGCCGGTCACGTTGCGGGCCTTGTTCTTCGGCGCGGCGCTCTGCAGGAGCCCGCGCAATTCCTCGTCGCCGCAGCGGCGCTCGCTGAAATAGACAAGACGGTTCAACATGCCCACCTACACCCTTAGAGGCGTTTCCTTTGGGCGCATCCTGGCATGGTCGCGTTAATGCGGCCGCCAGCGAAGATGGCTAAAATTTCGTGAAAGGGTCCGCGATGAGCGTACGCGACAATCAGGCGATGAGCCGGTTCGAATTGGAGGAGGAGGGCCTTGTCGCCATCGCCGATTATGTGCGTCGCGGCGACGTGCTGATCGTGCCGCACGTGGAGGCGCCGCCGCCGCTGCGCGGCAAGGGCACGGCGGGGCGCCTGATGGCGGGGCTGCTCGCCATCGTCCGCCGGGATGGCTTGAAGATCGCGCCCACCTGCCCCTACGCCGCCGCCTATATCGCGCGCCACAAGGAGCATCAGGATCTGCTGGCGCCATGATGGAGCGCGAAATCGCCGTCACGGTCGACGGCTCGTCGATGAAGACGTTTGTTTTCCATCCGGACGAGGGCGGGCCCCATCCGGTTGTGCTCTATCTGATGGATGCGCCGGGCATACGCCCCGCGCTGAAGGACATGGCCTCCCGGCTCGCCAGCGCCGGCTATTACGTGATGCTGCCCTTTCTCTATCACCGCCATTCGCCCTATCGCGAATTCGGCCAAAGCGATGAGGACATGCATGCGCGCCAGGGCTTGATGCGCGCCTGCACCAAGGCCGACGCCGTGCGCGATTGCGCGGCCTTGATCGCGGCGGCCGATGCCGATCCCGCCGCGCGCGCCGGGCCGGTCGGCGCCGTCGGCTTCTGCATGAGCGGGCCGTTCGTGCTCGCCGCCGCGCAGGCCATGCCGGCGCGCATCGCCGCCGGCGCATCGCTGCACGGCGCATGGTTCTTCACCGACGTTCTGGACGGCGTTCCGCTCGCCTTCGATCGCATCAAGGCCGAGCTTTATTTCGGCTGGGCCGATTCCGATCCCACCGCGCCGCTGCGCGATCTGGAAGAGATGCGCTCAGCGCTGCAACGCGCGCATGTCGTGCATCGCATCGAATATTTCGAGGGCGCGCAGCACGGCTTCGCCATTCCAGGCCCGCGCCATCACCGCGCGGCGGCGGAGACGCATTGGGCCCGCGTCCACGCGCTTTTTCAGCGGCGCCTGAAAACGCCCTGATTGAACGCGGCCTGATCTTTCAGGGCGATGAACGCGAAGCCGATCAAGGCGGCGTGAAAAAAGATCGCCGTTTCGCCAAGGAAGCTGAGCCGCCAGATCGCCGCCGCGCCGCCCCAAAGCGCCGCCGCGCAAGCAAGATAGCCCAGCGCCGGCGCCGGCCCGATCGGTGTCTTGAAGCGCCAATAGAGCGCGGCGCAGATCGCCAGCGCCATAAGCGCCTTCAGCGCGGCCATGCCCTGCAACAGCCGCCCGAGCGCGGGATCGGCGCGCAGAAACGCCGCCGGATCGCCCGCGGCGTAGACGAGGCCCGCCGCGCCGATTGAAACCGCGACCAGCGCCGTGCGCAGGCCGGGCGCGGCAATGGCGAAATCGAGGCGGGGCGCGATCGTCATGGCCGCATCATGCGCCAAGGCGCGCGCGATTGCATCAGGTGCGGCGCAGACCGCCCAAGCGAATGTCGAACACGATCCCCGCCGCGCGCACCAAGGCGGTGACGATGAGCGCGGCGATCAAGGGCGCTTGCGGCGCCTCGGTCAACGCGTTCGCGGCCAGAAAGGCGCCCGATCCTGCGAACGAGGCGGTCACGTAGAGCTCGGTGTCGGGTGAAAACACGATCGGCGTGCGGTTGGCGAGCACGTCACGCAGGATGCCTCCGCCGCTCGCGCCGATCGCGGTGAGGAAGATCGTCGCGACCGGATCAAGGCCATAGGCCGAGAGCCGCTCCATGCCGGTCGCGGTGAATACGGAAAGGCCGATCGCGTCGGCCCAGATCAACAGCGCGTGCGTGCGCTTGCCAGGACGCAGCGCAAGAAACGCGATCACGCCCGCGCCCGCCGCGATCGCGAGCGGCATCGGCTGTTCGATGAAGCGCACCGGCTGATGGCCGATCAGCACATCGACGATGGCGCCGCCGCCGATCGCGGTGGCGACCGACAAGAAGAGCGCCCCGACGATGTCGAGGCGTTCCTCCGCGGCCACGATCGCGCCTGAAATGGCGAACACCGCCGCACCGATGAGCGACAGCGTCGCCAGCGCCGATTCCATGCCCGATGATAGGCGATGGCGCCGGCGCTCGCGAGGGGCGCCTTATTGCGTCTTCGGCGCGCCGGGCGTCGTTGCGGTTCCGCCTGTCGTGGCTGCGGCTGGAGGCTGCATCTCCTGCGCCATTTCAAGATGAGCGCGCAAAGCCGGCAGGGTGGATTGCGCCCAATTCTTCAACGGGCCGTCCGCGGCGTTGTTGGAATAGGTCTCGAACATCTGCACGGCCTGGCGGTGCGCGTCCACTTGCTGCTGCATGTAGAGCGCGTCGAAAGTGGCGCCTTCCGCGTTGCGCAGCGCGGCCAAATTCGCGTTCTGTTGCGGCGTCAGCGTCGCCTGCGGCGCGGCCATGGATTGCGTCGAGGCGAGCTGCGTCAGCTCGCGCGTCGTGTTGGTGTGATCGGTGCGCATGCGTTCGGCGAAGCTTTTGACATTCGCCGCGCTCGCGCGCTGCGCGGCGAGTTCGGCCGCCTGGATTTCGAACGCGTCGCTCGCCGCGACCGCCGCCATGAAGTCGGAATCGCTCATCATGGTCGTCGGCTGAGCGGCCGGCATGTCCACGGGCGGCGGCGCGGGCGTCGCCGTGTCGGTGGTTCGGTCGCCGCAAGCGGCGAGCGCGAGCGCGCTGACGGCCCCGAGCAGAGTGAGACGAATCATCTTTTGCTCCTAGCCCGCCCCGGCTGAGCGAACGTCCGCCTTCGCGCGGCGGTTCCGCTTGCGGCGCGGGCGCGGGCGTGGTGAGAGCCGTCCGATGAGCGCTGATCCGCCCAATGCCGGCCGCTTCGAGGGCAAACGCCATCTCCTGCCGGTGCGTATCTATTATGAGGACACCGACTTCACCGGCGTGGTCTATCACGCCAATTATCTGCGCTATTTCGAGCGCGGGCGAAGCGATTATTTGCGCCTAGCCGGCGTCGATCATTCCGCGCTCCTGGAGGGCGAGGCCCCCACCGCCTTCGGCATCACCCGGATCGAGCTCGATTTTTTGAAGGCGGCGCGGATCGACGACGCGCTCGTGGTGGAGACCGCCTATGAAACCATCAAAGGCCCGCGCCTTCTGATCGGCCAGACGATGTGGCGGGACGCCGACGCCATCGCCCGGGCCCGGGTGGAGGCCTGTTGCATCAGCCTCACAGGTCGCCCGAAGAAGCCGCCGCCGCTGCTGGCGGAACGACTTAAACCGTTCCTTACCCTCCCTTAGTCCAGGTTTTGACAAACTCCTCCGCCCAATGGCCGAGGGGTGAGCCAGGGGAACGCCTGCCGGATCGGGCGGGCGCGCGAGCGGGGGCAGGAGCGTCCATGGAGACGAGCGCGGCTGAACAATTGACGATCTGGACCCTCTTTCTGGAGGCCGGCCTCGTCGTGAAGGGCGTGATGCTGCTGCTGGCGCTGTCCTCGCTTTGGTCGTGGGCGGTGGCCGTGGATAAATGGCTCCAGTTCGGCGACCTTGAGGCCCAGGCCAAGAAATTCGAGCGCGCCTTCTGGTCGGGCCAATCGATCGAGGAATTGGACGACCGGGTGTCGGATCGGCCGCGCGACGCGCTGGGCCGGGTGTTCGCCGCGATGTCCCGCGAATGGCGCGATGCGCGCCGCCTCGGCGCCATCAGCGCGGTGCAGGCCGATCTCCTGCAGGGGCGGGTGGACCGGCTGATGCAGGCGCAGATCGCCCGCGAGGTCGCCCGCGCCGGACGGGGCCTTTCCATCCTCGCCACAATCGGCGCCACCGCCCCCTTCGTCGGCCTCTTCGGCACCGTTTGGGGCATCATGACGGCCTTCACCGACATCGCGCGCGAGCAGCAGACCAATCTCGCCGTGGTCGCGCCGGGCATCGCCGAGGCGCTGTTCGCCACCGCGCTCGGCCTCATCGCCGCCATTCCGGCGGTGGTGTTCTACAACAAATTCCAGGGCGACCTCGACCGCTTCGCCGACCGGCTCGAGAGCTTTTCGGATGAAGCCGCCGCGCGCCTGTCGCGCCGCCTCGGCGAGCGCGCCTGATGGCCGGCGGGCTTGTCTCCTCCAGCCGGCGCGGGCGCGTGCGCCGGCGCGCGCGCATCAGCGAAATCAATGTCACGCCCTTCGTCGACGTGATGCTGGTGCTGTTGATCGTGTTCATGGTCACCGCGCCGCTTTTGACGGTCGGCGTGCCGGTGGAGCTGCCGAAAACAGAGGCCAAGCAATTGCCGCCCGAGACCGAGCCGCTCACCGTCACGGTGATGGCCGACGGGGCCATTTATGTGCAGGAGACGCGCGTGGAGCGCGCGCGCCTCATCGATCAACTGCGCGCCATCGCCAGCGAGGGCTATGAGCGGCGGATTTTCATCCGCGCCGATTCCAGCGTCGATTATGGGCGCGTGGCCGATGTGATGGCGGTGATGTCGAGCGCGGGCTTCCGCAATCTCGGCCTCGTCACGGATCCCATGTCGTCGGGCGCGCGCGCGTCCGCCACGGAAGCGGAGCCGGACTGACATGCGCCCCGCCGGCGCCCTCGTGTCCGGGATCGGCCATGTCGGCCTTGTCATGCTGACATTCGTGGCTTGGCCCGCCGCGACGCTCGATCCGGTCGACGCGTTCGTCGTGCCGGTCGAAGTGGTGTCCATCGGCGACATCACCAATGTGCGCGCCATCGAGGCGCCGGCCGAGGATATCTCCGAGGAAGAGACGCCCGCCGAGGAGCCTGTCGCGCAGCGTCAGAGCGAGCCTGAACCCGCGCCCGCGCCGAGCGCGCAGCGGCCCCAGCCGCGCCGCCAGCAGAACGAACTCGATCTCGCCTCGCTGGGCGATCTGTTGAACGACAAGCAGCGTCCGGAAGGGCAGCGCCGCACGCCCCGCAGCGAAACCGCCGAACGCGGCGACCGCGCGCGCCGGGGCGCGGGCCTCGGCACGGCCGAGCAGGCGCGGCTCGAGGATTATATCCGCGCGCGCGGCGACGCCCATATCGGCCGCTGCTGGCGCGCGCCGGTGGACAGCGCCAATCCCGAACGGCTCGCCGTAATCGTCGAATTCGATCTGGATCGGCAGGGCCATGTGCGCGGCGCGCCGCGCGTCGTCTCGCCGTCCACGTTTGGGGCCACCGGCGAATTGCGCGCCGCGATCGACAATGCCGTGCGCGCGGTGCGCGCCTGCGATCCCTATCCTTTCGCGGACGATCCGCTCACCGCCGATCATTACGACCTCTGGCGCCAGATCACGTACAATCTCGATCCTCGCAATGTGGGACGCTGAACCATGAAGCTGTTGATGCGCGCCCTCGCGGCGATCCTCGTTTCGCTGTTCGCCTTTGCGCTGCCGGCGCACGCGCAAATCCGCATCGACGTGACGCAGGGCCATCTCAACCCGCTGCCCATCGCGGTGCCTGATTTTGTCGCCACCGATCCGGCCGCCGCGGCCATTGGGCGCGACGTGGCGGGCGTGATCCGCGCCGATCTGGAGCGCAGCGCGCTCTTTCGTTCGCTCGATCCGGCCGCCTATATCGAGCGCGTGCAGGGCGTGGATGTGCCCCCGCGCTTCGCCGATTGGCGCACCATCAGCGCCCAGGCGCTCGTCGTGGGCGAGACGATGATGGCGCCGGACGGGCGCCTGCGGATTCAATTCCGCTTGTGGGACACGTTCAGCGAAAGCGAATTGCACGCCGAATATTTCGGCACCTCGCCGGACGCCTGGCGCCGCATCGCGCATCGCATCGCCGATCTCATCTATGAGCGGCTCACCGGCGAGAAGGGCTATTTCGACAGCCGCGTCGTGTTCGTCTCCGAAAGCGGGCCGCGCACGCGCCGCGTGAAGCGGCTGATGATCATGGATCAGGACGGCGCCAATCCGTATTTCCTCACCAGCGCCGAAACGATGGTGCTCACGCCGCGCTTTTCCCCCTCCACGCAGATGATCACCTACATGTCCTATGAGGGCGGGCGCCCGCGCGTCTTCCTGTTCAATCTCGACACCAATCGCCGCGAAGTGTTGGGCGATTTCCCGGGCATGACCTTCGCGCCGCGCTTCTCGCCGAATGGGCGCTCCGTCATCTTGACGTTGGAGACAGGCGGCAATTCCGAAATCTACACGATGGATCTCGGTACGCGCGCGCGCACGCGGCTCACCAACCATCCCGCCATCGACACCTCGCCTTCCTATGCGCCGGACGGATCGCAGATCGTGTTCACGTCCGATCGCGGCGGTTCGCAACAACTTTATGTGATGAATTCCGACGGATCGGGCTTGCGCCGCATCTCCTTCGGCCAAGGCAATTATTCCACGCCGGTCTGGTCGCCGCGCGGCGATCTGATCGCCTTCACGCGCCAGCGCGGCGGCGTGTTCTCCATCGGCGTGATGCGGCCGGACGGCTCCGGCGAACGCATCCTCACCGAATCCTATCTGGACGAAGGGCCGACCTGGTCGCCGAACGGGCGCGTGATCATGTATTTCCGCGAAGACCGCCCCGGCGCGGGCCCGCGCCTGTGGTCGATCGATCTCACCGGCCGCAATCTGCGTCCGGTCTCCACGCAGACCGACGCGTCCGATCCGGCCTGGTCGCCGCTTTTGCCGTGAGGATCTCGTTGTTAAGCGCGTTGTAACGCACCGATTTGCGTGCGCGCCGTTGAAACGACATCAATTTCATCTAAGGTTTCGCGTGTTTTTGAGTGGGATGAAAATCCTTTAACCAAGCCGCGCGTCGCTTTGCGAAGGGCGCGTCGGTCCGGCGCCGAAGGAGTTGAGGGAATGCGCAAAGTCACCATCATGGCCGCGATCGCGGCCGCCGCAGCGATGAGCGCCTGCGCCAGCCGTCCGGCGCCGGAAGTGGCCGCGCCGTCCGCGCCCACGCAGCCGGAGGCCCCGCGCGGGCCGGTTCCCGGCT
This sequence comes from uncultured Caulobacteraceae bacterium, assembly GCA_964563395.1. Lineage (GTDB taxonomy): Bacteria > Pseudomonadota > Alphaproteobacteria > Caulobacterales > Aquidulcibacteraceae > JBEVOS01. Next base: position 740 of record CAZLWK010000051.1, on the reverse strand, counting down.
CGGTTGAGGATTTCCGCGTCTCCGTGGGAGACCGCGTCTTCTTCGCGCTCGATCGCTCCGATCTCAGCGGCGAGGCGCGCCAGGTGCTGGAGCGCCAGGCCGCCTGGCTGCAGCGTTATCCCAATGTGCAATTGCTGGTCGCCGGCAATTGCGACGAACGCGGCACCCGCGAATACAATCTGGCGCTCGGCGCGCGCCGCGCCGCCGCCGCGCGCGATTATCTCGTCTCGCTCGGCGTGTCGGCGTCGCGCCTGCAGACCGTGTCGTACGGCAAGGAGCGCCCGCTCGATCCGCGCTCCAACGAGGAGGGCTGGGCCGTGAACCGCAACGCCCATTCCCAGATCGTGAGCGGCGCGATCTCGTAACCATAAGCCATCTGAAAACAGAGCGAGGGCCGCCGGCGCGCCGGCGGCCCTTTGCTTTGGTCCAGCCGCATTTTCGCCGGGGGCGGCCGCTAGTCTGGCGCAGAATTTGGATCACGGATTCGATCATGCTGAAGCATTTCGTCGGCGCCTGCGCCGCCCTCGCGGTCCTCGCGGCGCCCGCCGCCTTCGCGCAGAGCGCCGCCGACGCCCGTCAGGACCGCATCGAGGAGCTCGAGCGCATGCTCGTGCAGCAGACGGCGGAGATGGAGCAATTGCAGCGCGATCTGGCGCTGTCGCGCCAGGAGGTGGCGCGCCTGCAGGGCATGGTGAACGATTTGAGCGTGGTGCGCGACGCCGCCGCGGCCGCAGCTACGC
>CAZLWK010000050.1:712-10390 GCA_964563395.1 uncultured Caulobacteraceae bacterium | reverse complement strand
CGCGTAGCTCAGCGGGAGAGCACTACGTTGACATCGTAGGGGTCACAGGTTCAATCCCTGTCGCGCCCACCAGCTTACACCTTGAAAAAATAGCGTTTTTCGGCGGATTTCTTAGAGCAACGGCGTTAGTGGGGTCCCTCGGGGTCCTTTTGATTGCCGGAGTCACGCTCAGTTTCCCTTGCCGGAGCGACTCGCATCAGGCTAAGCGAGAGTAGAACTTTATAAGAACACGAGAAGCCTATGCCCCGCCGTCCGGCGAATGTCATTGATCTCTTTGAACCAAGGCGCGAGGTCGAGCCCTTCACGCATGGTGAGATTGATGACCTGCCACTGAAGGACAATACGCCCGAGGCCCTTCAGGTCCTGCGAGCGGCGAACGAGCGGTTTCGTGAAGTTCAATGGCCGAGCCCGTTCGACAAAACCACGCACACCCTTCGGCGTGGTGACGCCCGCGACTTGTCGTTTATTCCAGATGGCTCAGTGCATCTGGTGGTGACTTCCCCACCGTACTGGACCCTCAAGAAATACAATGACGCCAGTGGTCAAATGGGGGCCATCGAAAACTACGAGCAGTTTCTCGACGAGCTCGATAAGGTCTGGCGCGAATGCGCTCGCGTGCTCGCTCCCGGTGGCCGGGTGTGTTGCGTAGTCGGCGACGTTTGTATCCCGCGAAAGAGAATTGGCCGGCACTTGGTGATGCCGCTGCACGCCGACATTCAGGTGCGCTCACGGAAACTGGGACTAGACGTGCTCACGCCGATCTTGTGGCACAAAATAGCCAACGGCGTCACCGAGGCTGAAGGCAACGGTGCAGGCTTTTACGGGAAGCCCTATCAGCCGAACGCTATCGTCAAGAATGACATTGAGTACGTGTTGTTCATGCGCAAGGGCGGCGAGTATCGCACTGTCACGCCGCTTCAGAAGGCGCTTTCCATGCTCACTAAGGATGAGATGCAGCGTTGGTGGCGCTCGGTTTGGACTGACATTCGAGGGGCGTCCACGCGATCTGGCCATCCCGCGCCGTATCCCAGCGCGATTGCCGAGCGTCTCATTCGCATGTTCTCTTTTGCAGGGGACACGGTGCTGGACCCTTTTTTGGGGACTGGAAGTACTAGCGTCGCGGCCATCGCCGCCGGCCGTAACTCAATCGGCGTCGAGATTGACCCTACCTACCTAGAACTTGCCGAAGGAGTTGTCGGGAAGGCGGCCGCAAATAAGCGGCGCGTCGGTGCGGTTACCGCGGAGTTAACCGTTTTGAAGGACAAAGGGCGTCGCCGTCGGAGTCGCTAGCTTTGTCATACCAATTGTTGGGCGCTTTCAGGGGCCTGTTTGAAGGCAAGGCGTATCTGCACCGGGCTTCCAACCTCGGCGACTTCGTGGCCATGCACCTTTACGAAGACCTGTACGAGCTCGGCAGATCACCAAAGTATGTCCAGAGAGCCGAGTCAGGCATCTCGGTTTTGAACACTGCAAACACTCGAAGAGGCGTCCGAGCTAGGCGCGGCGATGGGAGTTTTGGCGAGATCATCCCCAAAGAGAAGCCGATCACCGACGAGGGCTTTGCTATCAAGCGCGGTCAGATTGCGACCATTGAGATCGGTATCGAGGTAAAGATATTAATGAAGGCGATGATCAAGCAGATCGACCGCGTGTCGAGTGACCTTCGCGGGCAAGCTGCACACTTTCAAGGACGAACCGGGAAACCCATCTGCGTCGGCATAGTAGGAATAAATCAGGCACCGTACACGACCACCTATGAAGGCGATCGTGCCTTCAAGACCGATGGACGAAAGTACAAGCACCCTGCAGCAGAAGCGGCGGATGCCGAGAGCAGATTACTTCGAGACGCCAAGCCGGCCTTCGATGAATTTTTGGTTTTGCGATTCTCGGCGACGAACGAGCCGCCGTTTTCATTTTCATGGTCGAATGAGCGCGCTACGGCGCTTGACTACGGCGCAATTCTCGCACGGGTTTCGCAACAATATGAAAGACTTGTGTAATTCATTAGATACTTTCCAATATTCTCCGATCAACACCAGCACCGTGGCGCTTCTAATTCAGCGTCATTCCGATTGCGCGGAACGCTGTGGTACGTGCCCCCCTACGGCCTCAACGCCCCCACCGCCGCGAGCAGCTGGCGCTCGGCGACGACGAGATCGCGTTCGGCCGAGGCGAGCGCGAGGCGCGCTTCTAGTAGATCGTTTTCCTGATTGAGCACGTCGATCGTGGTGCGCAGGCCCGTCTCCTGCTCGATGCGGATGCCTTCATAGGCGAGCTCCGCCGCGCGCACGCCTTCGCCCGCCGAGACCACCGCCGCGCGCGCGCTGGCGAGCCCGGTCCAGGCGTTCGTCACGCTTTCGCGCACAACGCGCTGGGCGGCGGCGACATCGAGATTGGCGGCCGAGCGCAGCGCGCGATTCTGGCGCACGCGGCTCCAATTCGATCCGCCGCTGAACAGCGGGAGCGACAAGCGCACGCCGACGGAATCGGCGGAGACTTCGGTGTCGTCGTCATTGCTGTCGGCCGAGAGGCTCGCATCGGCCTCCAGCGTGACGCGCACGCGCCCTTGCGCGCGCGCGGACGACACCGCCGCATCGGCCTCGCGCACCGCCGCGAGCGCTGAGATGAGATCGGGATTCTGATCGGTCGCCGTGTCGAGCGCGCCCTCAAGCGTGGCGGGCAGATTTTCCGCCGCCGGCGGGGCCTCAAGGTTTTGCGGCGGATTGCCGATGAGGCGCAGATACGCCTCGTTCGCGGCGGCGAGGGCGCCTTGCGCCTGGACGAGTTGCGTGCGCGCTTGCGCCAGACGCGCATCGGCCTGCGCCACATCCGTGCGCGTGACGACGCCGGCCTCGAATTGCGCGCTCACATAACGCTGCTGTTCGCTCAAATTGGCGACATTGGTCTCGCGCGCGGACACGATCTGCTGCGCCTCGCGCACATCGGCATAGGCGCTCGCGACATCGAGCAGCAAATCCTGGCGCGCGCCGTCATAATCGGCGATGGCGCCCGCGATCTGCGCGCGCGCCTGGCGCGTGGAGGCAAGCACGCGGCCCGAGCCGAACAGAAGCTGCGACGCCGACGCGCTGGTCGACCAATCGTCGCTGCGATCGGACGAGCCGAATTGCGACCCCGCGCCGGGGCCATAGCGGTCGCCCTCCTGCGCGCTGGCGCTGATCGTCACTTGCGGCAGCGCCTCGGCCCAGGCTTGCGGCAACGCCTCGCGCGTAGCGCGCAGCCGCTCGCGCTGCGCGGCCAGCACCGGATTGGACTCCATCGCCGCCGCCATCGCTTCGGCGAGCGTTTCGGCGTGGGCCGGCGTGGCCGCGAGCAAAGCCGCCAAGGCGGCGGCGGTTGAAAAGCGCATTCTGTGCCTCATGCCGTCTAATCTCATTCCCTGCGCAGCGCCTCGATCGGATCGAGCTGGGCCGCCCGCCATGCCGGATAGGCGCCGAAGATGACGCCCACAAGCGCGGAAAACCCGATCGCCATCAGCGCCGTGTCGGGCGCGATCGTAAGCGGCAAGTTTGCAAGACTGGTTATGATGAGCGCGCCAAGCGCGCCCAAAACGAGCCCCACAAGGCCGCCCGCCACGGAAAGCGCCACCGCCTCCAGGCCGAACTGGCGCAAGATGTCGCCCTTGCGGGCGCCCAGCGCCTTGCGCAGCCCGATTTCGCGCGTTCGTTCCGTCACCGACACGAGCATGATGTTCATGATGCCGATGCCGCCCACCAGAAGGGACACCGCCGAGATGCCCGCAAGGAGCGCGGTGAACGTCTGGGTTGCGCTTTGCGCCGCCTCCATGATGGAATTGAGGTTCTGGACGGTGAAATCCTCCTCCCCTTCCGCAACGCGATGGCGCTGACGCAGCAGCGCGTTGATGTCCTGCTCGGCGAGCGTGAGCGCGGCTTCGTCAATGGTCTTCACCGTGATCTGACTGACGCTGTCGGCCCGCCTTTGGCGGCCCGAGACGCGCCGCTTCACCGTGGAGAAAGGCGCGAGCACGATGTCGTCCTGATCCTGGCCGAACCCGGTTTGGCCTTTCGATTCGAGAACGCCGATCACCTCATACATCGCCCCGCTCATGCGGATGCGCTCGCCGAGCGGGCTTGAATTGGGAAAGAGCTCGCGCGCCACGGTGGCGCCGATCACCGCGACCTTGCGCGCCTGGCGCTCCTCGCGATCCTCGAAGAAGCGGCCCTCGGCCACTGTCCAATCGCGCGCTTCGAGATAGGGCGTCGTCACGCCTTCGATGCTGGTGTTCCAATTCAAGCCATTGGCGACCACTTGCGCGCGCGAACGCTGCGTGGGCGCGACCGCGACAATTCCGTCAATCTCGCGCGCGATGGCGTCCGCGTCGCCGAGCGTGAGCGAATCGAAGCCGCCGGTCTGGCCGCGCACGCCCCCGCCGCCGCGCACCGCGCCTGGCACGATGATCAGAAGATTGGAGCCAAGACTGGAAATGCTCGCCTGGACGCTCGCCTGCGCGCCGCGGCCAAGCGCCACCATCGTCACCACGGAAGCGACGCCGATGATGACGCCGAGCGCGGTGAGCGCCGAGCGCAACGGATTTGAACGCAGCGCGCGCGCCGCGCTCAATACAAGATCGGACACGCGCATCATGCCGCGTTCGCCTCATTGCGCCGATCGGCGACGATGCGCCCGTCGCGCATTTCGATCACGCGGCGGGTGGCGGCGGCGACCTCCAGATCGTGCGTGACGATGACGACGGTTGCGCCTTCGCGATTGAGCGCGGCGAAGAGATCGAGAATTTCTTGGCCGGTCTGCGTGTCGAGCGCGCCCGTGGGTTCGTCGGCGAGCAACAGCGCCGGCGCGCCGGACAGCGCACGCGCGATGGCCACGCGCTGCTGCTGGCCGCCGGACAATTGCGTCGGCCGATGGCCCATGCGCGCGCCGAGGCCGACGCGCTCAAGCATCTCCTTGGCGCGCGCGCGGCGCAGCTTGGCGTCCATGCCGGCATAGATAAGCGGCAATTCGACATTCTCCAGCGCGGTGAGGCGCGGCAGCAGATTGAAGCTTTGGAACACGAAGCCGATCGTCTTGTTGCGAAAGTGCGCGAGCTCCTCGTCGCGCATCGCGGCGATGGCGGCGCCGTCGATGACGATTTCGCCGTCGCTCGGCGTGTCGAGCCCGCCAAGAATGTTCATCAAGGTGGATTTGCCCGATCCCGAGGGGCCGACAATGGCCGCATAATCGCCGCGCGCGATCTCGAAACTGACGCCGTCCAGAGCGCGCACGATCTCCTCGCCCATGCGATAGAGCTTCACGAGACGCGCGGCGGCGATGAGCGCGCTATTCATCACGCCCCACGTATGCGCATTTGCGGCCCGCCGGGTCCGCGTTCGACGCCGGCCGGCGCGCCCGCGCGCGGGGGGCCGCCGCCCGTGATAACAGCGTCGCCTTCCTTGAGATCTCCGCCGACGATCTCGGTGTGGGAATCGTCAACCACGCCAAGCTCGACGCGCACGGGCTCGGGCCGGTTGGCGCGCAGCACCCACACGATCGCGATGCGCGGCGCGGCGCGCGCGCGCCGCTGCGCGCGATCCGCTGGCGCGGAAGCGCGCGCTTCAAGGCCAGCGCCACGGCGCTCGCCCGCGCCGGCGATCAAATCCTGGCCGCGCGCCACGAGGGCTTCGTCGGCGGGACGAAAACGCAGAGCCGCATTCGGCGCGCGCAAAACGTCCGCGCGCTCCTCCACCACGATCTCAGCGTTCGCGGTCATGCCGGGCAGCAATTTGCGCCCCGGATTCTCGGCCTCCACGACCACGGTGTAACTGACGACGCCGTTCGTATCGACGCCCTGTTGGCGCACCTGCGCGACAGTCCCCTGAAACTCCTCCTCGGCGAACGCATCCACCATGAACCGCACTTGCATGCCTTCGCGCACCTCGCCGATATCGGCTTCATCGACGGTGATGTTCGCCTGAAGGCGCGACAAATCCTGCGCGATCACGAACAGGGTCGGCGCCTGAAAGCTCGCGGCGACGCTCTGGCCGGGATTGACCTGGCGATCGACGACCACGCCGTTAATTGGCGAGCGGATGATTGTGCGCGCCAGATCTGTGCGCGCCGAGGCCAGCGCGGCGGCGGCCTGCTGCACTTGCGCCTGCGCGCGATCGCGCGCGGCGCGCTGTTCTGCCATCAATTGCGGCGAGGCAAAGCCGGCCGCATCGAGACGCGCATAGCGCTCGAATTCCGTGCGCGCCACGTTCGCGTCCGCCTGCGCGGACGCCAATTGCGCTTCGGCCTCGCGCACGCGCTGCTGGAACGAGTCCGGATCGAGCCGCGCGAGAACCTGGCCCGCGCGCACTTGCGAATTGAAATCCACCTCAACGCTCAGCACGGGACCGGAAACTGTCGAGCCGATATCGACCTTCACCAGCGGCTCAAGCGCGCCCGTGGCGCTGACGACGCGCGTGACGGCGCCGCGATCGATCACGGCGCTCCGATAGGGCTGCGCATCGCCCCCGCCGCGGCCGAAGATGAGCCAGAGCCCGATGAGCGCGGCGAGCGCGGCAAGCCCCCAGAGGACGCGCTTGTCGTGCAGGACGGCGCGTCTGAACGCGGTGAAGGCGCCCCCCTTGCCTGCCGGATCTGTTTCCGCCTCCGCCATCACGCCCTCTTCCAAGATCGCCCGCGCACTTCGCGGAGCGACGCCTTGAGCCCTGTCATACGCACGAAATGCGCCCTCAAGATGCGCTTTCTCCAACGCATAGGGGCCGCGCCCTCATCGCGGCCCGTCTGGGTTTACCTTAACGCCCGCGCCGTGGGATTTCCTCGCCCGTCAGGCGCCCATCGCCATTGGCGTCGAACCGCGCGAAGGCGCTCACGGGACCGGCGAGAAATTCCTCGCGCGTCACCACGCCGTCATTATTGGCGTCCGGATTGCGATGCTCGCCATGGCGCCCATGGCGTTCGCCGCGATCGGGGCGACCGGAGTCCATCTCCTCCGCGGTGATGGCGCCGTCGCGATTCGCGTCGAGCCGGATGAACATGCCCGCATGGCCAGCATCGAACTCCGCGCGCGTAACGCGCCCATCGTTGTTTTCGTCCATGCGCTCAAACATGCCCCCGCGGCCAGGACCGTCCATGCCGGGCTGGGCGACGGCGACACCGCCGATGACGGCCAGGACCGCGACGGCAGACGCCAGCAAAATCTTCCTCATCTCATTCTCCATGGGCGCCTGAGCGACGCCGATGCGCTCTCTGCTACAACGCGGCTGCGGCGCGGTTTCGTCGCCGGATCGGCAAATTGTGTCAGCGCGGAAGGTTCGCGCCAAAAAAAAGACGGCCGGCGCGCCTGAAGCGCGCCGGCCGCGGCGCCGGACAGGGGGCGAGGGTTGGCGGGTGTGCGCCGCAGGCCCGGTCGCCGGAGTGCGCATGCCGATCCAAGGGGGAGGAGCGGCTGCAACACGGCGATCCTGAAGGCCCGATGTGTCGCGGCTATGTCCCGCCGCGGGCGAGCTTCGACAAAACGTGTCAACCGCCGGGACGGCGCATCCGGTCCATGCCGCCGGGCGGCATCGAGGGACGGTCAGGGAGAACTTGCGGACGCGGCGGCTCGCGCAGCATTTCCGCGCGCGTGATCGCGCCGTCCTCGTCCTTGTCATAATCGCGCGCGCGCGCGGCGATCTCGGCGGAAAATTCCTCGCGCGTGATCACATTGTCGACATTGCGATCGACGTCGAGCCGAAACGGCGGCGCATTCGCTCCGCCGAGCGCAACGAGGGACCAAACCGAAAATTCGATCGGCGTGATCGACCCATCCGCGTTGGCGTCAGCCGCCGCGAAAGCGCGCGCGGCGCCGGCTTCGATCTCCGCGGCGCCGAGGCGATAATCGCCGTCGGCGTCAAATCCGGCGAGCAGAAGCGCATCGGGCGCGAACAGGCCGCCTAGGACCACTTCGCTGCGGCGTTGCGGCTCGGGGCCGCCCGCGCAGCCCGCCCCACCAAGGGCAGCGGCGGCGATCAAGGTAAAGACTACACCGCCCTTCATGCGCATCTTCTCCAAAAAAGCCCGCTCTGTTGGCTCCGCAAAGCGGCGCCCCTTTGTCCGCCAGCGCCGCCTTTTCGTCAAAATACGCCAGCCAAGCGCGGTTGACACATTTTGGCGCCGACCCAAGACACCTTTCGTGTAGATTTTGTCAGAGTACGGGCGCGTAATCGGGCTCATGCCGCCGGAAGAACCCAATATCCTCGTCGTCGACGACCATCGTGACATACGCGAAAGCCTCGTCCTGTTCTTGAAGAAGAACGGCAAGCGCGCGACCGCCGTGGAGAACGCGGAAACGGCGCGAAAGGCGCTGCGCGAGGGACGCATCGATTGCGTCGTTCTCGACATCATGATGCCCGGCGAGGATGGAATTTCGCTCTGCCGTCATATCCGCGAGGCGCACCAAATCCCCGTGATCCTTCTGTCCGCGCGCGCCGAGGATGTCGATCGCATCGTCGGCCTCGAAGTGGGCGCGGACGATTACGTGGTCAAGCCGTTCAACCCGCGCGAACTCCTGGCCCGCATCGACGCCGTGATGCGGCGCACCCACGCCCTGCCGCCCAATGTGTCCGCGCCCTCCGGGGAGATGCTGCAATTCGACCGCTGGACCTTGAAGCTCGCGGAGCGCGAGCTGGTGAGCGCGGACGGCGACGTGCAGGAATTGAGCACCGGCGAATACAAGATGCTGCTGACATTCCTGCAGCGGCCGCGCATCGTTCTGTCGCGCGATCAATTGCTCGATCTGGCGTTCGACCGGGGCGTGGAGGTGTTCGACCGCGCGGTGGACACGCAAGTGAGCCGCCTGCGGCGCAAGATCGAGGCCGATCCGCGCATGCCCAAACTCATCAAGACGGTCTGGGGCGGGGGCTATGTATTCACGGCGCCCGTTGAAAAGCGTTGAGCATGGCGTCTTGGAATCCGCTGCGCACGCTGGCCGGGCGCCTGGTGCTCGTCACCATCGCGGCGATTCTAATCACGCACGCCGTCGCCTTCACGGTATTCGCCAATGAGCGCGGGCGCGCGCTGCGCCGGATCGTCGAGCAGACTTTCGTCGAACGCCTGACCTACACCGCGCAGCAATTGCGCGCCGCCGATCCGACATCGCGCATGCTGATGGCGCAAAACCTGCGCCTACCGGGAACGGATTACGCGGTCGCAGAGGCCCCCGCCGTGGACCGCACGACCGGCGTCGTCGCCGAACGATTGGCGCGCCAAGTGCAGGACGCGATCGGCGGCGATGTGCGCGGGCGCTCGCAAATCATCGTGCGCGAACGGCCTGAACGCGACCCACATCGGCGAAGCGATCGCCCGCCCCGCGTGGAACGCGGCGGGGCGGCCATGCTGGAGCCGCCGCCGCGCGAGGACGTGATCATCTACCGCATGGAGGAAGCGGCCAATCCGATGGCCGGCTTTGACAAGCGATTTGTCGAACGCGCGCGCACGCAGATCCGCGAGACGGAAGTGACGCTGTCGGTCGCGATCGCGCCCGCGCTTTGGCTGAATGCGCGCACAACCCTGCCCGCGCCGCGCCCCCCGCCTGCGAGCCTCTTCTTCGCCGCGCTTGTGTCCAGCATCGCCGTGAGCTTCGGCGCGATCCTTGTCTCGCGCCAGATCGGGCGCCCGCTGGCGGACCTCACCGCGGCCGCGCGACGCCTTGGCGTGGGC
>CAZLWK010000050.1:0-702 GCA_964563395.1 uncultured Caulobacteraceae bacterium | reverse complement strand
CCCATCGCCCCGCGCGGGCCGGACGATGTGCGCCGCGCCAGCGAGGCCTTCAACGCGATGGCCGAGCGACTAGGTCGCCAGATGGACAGGCAGCGCCAAATGCTGTGGGCGCTGTCGCACGATCTGCGCACGCCGATCACGGCGCTGCGGCTGCGCGCCGAACTCGTCGAGGATGAATCTCTGCGGCAAAAGATGCTCGCCCCGCTCGCCGAAATGGAGACGCTCACCGAGCAAGCGCTTTCACTCGCGCGCGCGGGCGCGAGCGAAGAAGCACGGCGGGAGGTGGATGTCGCCGAAATCGCGCGGACCCTCGCCGGCGAGCTCGCCGATCTTGGCCTGCCGATCAGCGCGGACGCGCCGACATCGGTGACGGCACAGTGCCGGCCCAGCGAGATCGCGCGCGCGATCCGCAATTTGGCGGAGAACGCCGCGCGCCATGGCGGCGGCGGCGTGATCGGCGTACGTCGCGGCGCGAAGGGCGAAGCGATCATCGACGTGCGTGACGAAGGCCCGGGCCTGAGCGACGAAGACCGCGCGCGCGTGCTCGCGCCATTCTACCGCGCCGACGCGGCGCGCTCGGCGCAAGATGGGGGCGCGGGGCTTGGCCTCGCGATCGTGCAGGCCATCGTGGACGGTCATGGCGGCGTGCTGACCTTGGAGAACGGCGCCCAACGCGGCCTCATCGCCCGCATCGTTCTGCCG
>CAZLWK010000049.1:0-10664 GCA_964563395.1 uncultured Caulobacteraceae bacterium | reverse complement strand
GGCTGCGCGGCGGCGGCGGGACGCGGCGGCGGCGCGGGCGGGGCGGGCGCGGCTTGCTGCGGTGTTGCTTGCGTGCTCGCCGCGCCAAGGCGGCCCAGAAGCGCGCCGATCGACACCGTCTCGCCTTCCTGCGCGACGATGTCGCTCAAGACGCCATTCTCCGGCGCCGACACTTCGACGGACACCTTATCCGTCTCAAGCTCCACCAGCGTCTCGTCCTTGCGCACGGCCTCGCCGGCCTTCTTCAGCCAGCGCGCGACCGTCGCTTCAACGACGCTTTCGCCAAGAGTGGGCACCACGATGTCTGTCATCTCAACCTCTTTCCGCCGCCGGCGGAGACGAAATCCTTCGCGCGAACGCGTCAGCCCAGCGCTTCGTTCATGAACGCTTCGAGCTCCCTCATGTGCTTCGACATGAGGCCCGCCGCCGTCGACGCCGATGCGGGGCGCCCGACATAGCGCGCGCGCCGCGCCGCCACATGCGCCCGCTCGAGCGTGAGCTCCAGCCACGGATCGACGAATTGCCAGCCGCCCATATTCTTGGGCTCCTCCTGGCACCAGACCAGCTCCGCGTTCGGGAAGCGCTGCAATTCGGCGAGCACGGAGCGCATCGGCCAGGGATAGAATTGCTCAAGGCGCAGGAGATAGATGTCGTCCACGCCGCGCTTCTCGCGCTCCTCCAGGAGATCGTAATAGACCTTGCCCGAGCACATCACGACGCGGCGGATCTGCTCGTCGGGCCGCACGGCGATGGTGGTGAGGCCATTGTCCATCTGCCCATCGTCCCAGAGGATGCGGTGGAACGACGTGCCCGCGCCCATATCCGCCAGCGTCGAGACGCAGCGCTTGTGGCGCAGCAGGGATTTCGGCGTGAACACGATCAGCGGCTTGCGGAAATCGCGATGAATCTGGCGGCGCAGCGCGTGAAAATAATTCGCAGGCGTGGTGCAATTGACCACCTGCAAATTCTCTTCCGCGCACAGCTGCAGGAAGCGCTCGATGCGGGCGGAGGAATGTTCCGGCCCCTGCCCCTCATAGCCGTGCGGCAGGAGCATCACGAGGCCGCTCATGCGCAGCCATTTGCGCTCCGCCGAGGAGATGAATTGATCGATGATCACCTGGGCGCCGTTCACGAAATCGCCGAATTGCGCCTCCCAGATGGTCAGCGTGTTCGGATCGGCCAGCGAATAGCCGTACTCAAAGCCAAGCACCGCCTCTTCCGAGAGCAGCGAATCGATCACTTCGAAATGGCCTTGGCCCGCGCGGATATTGTTCAGCGGCGCGTAACGCTCCTCCGTCGTCTGATCGACCAGCTTTGAATGGCGCTGTACGAACGTGCCGCGCGTTGAATCCTGGCCCGAGAGGCGGATGTCATAGCCTTCGTCGAGCAGCGAGGCGAAAGCCAGATGCTCGCCAAGGCCCCAATCAATGCCCGCGCCCGCCTCGACCGCCTTGCGGCGATTGTCGATCACGCGCGCGACGGTCTTATGCACGTCGACATTCGCGGGAATGTCGGTGATGCGCTTGCCGAGCTCCTGAAGCTTCGGCACGGGCACGTCGGTCTTGCCGCGACGATCGTCGTCGTCGGGCAGCTTGAAGCCGGCCCACGCGCCATCCAGCCAATCGGCCTTGTTGGGACGATACGCCTTGCCGGCCTCGAACTCGCTGTCGAGGAATTCCTCGAACTGGCGCTGCCAGGCTTCGAAATCCGCGCGCGCGACCACGCCTTCTTGAATGAGGCGCTCGCCATAGATCGTCATCGTGGTCGGCTGATCCTTGATGCGGCGATACATCAAGGGCTGCGTCATCGTCGGATCGTCGCCCTCATTGTGGCCGTACCGGCGATAGCAGAACATGTCGATGACGACGTCCTTGCCGAATTGCTGGCGATATTCCGTCGCCACCTTGGCCGCGAACACCACCGCCTCGGGATCGTCGCCGTTCACATGGAAGATCGGCGCCTGCACCATCAGCGCCACATCGCTCGGATAGGGCGAGGAGCGTGAGAAGCGCGGCGCGGTGGTGAAGCCGATCTGGTTGTTGATGATGAAATGGATCGTGCCGCCGGTGCGATAGCCCTTGAGGCCCGACAGCGCGAAACATTCAGCCACCACGCCCTGGCCCGCGAACGCCGCATCGCCATGAATGAGCAGCGGCAGCACGCGCGCGCGCAGGCTGAGCAGATCCTCGTCCTTCGCCCAAGTCTGCACCGCGGCCTGCTTGGCGCGCGCCTTGCCGAGCACGACGGGATTGACGATCTCCAGGTGCGAGGGGTTCGCCGTCAGCGACAAATGCACCTTGTTGTTGTCGAACACGCGGTCGCTCGAAGCGCCCAAATGATATTTCACATCGCCCGAGCCCATCACGTCGTCGGGCGTCGATGAGCCGCCTTGGAATTCGTGGAAGATGTTGTGATAGGGCTTGCCCATCACGGCGGCGAGCACGTTGAGCCGCCCGCGATGGGCCATGCCGAGGATGATTTCCTCAACGCCCAGCGCCCCGCCGCGCTTGATGATCTGCTCCAGCGCCGGCAGCATCGCCTCGCCGCCATCGAGGCCGAAGCGCTTGGTGCCGGGATGGCGCTTGTGCACGAAGCGCTCGAACACCTCGCCTTCGATCAGCTTCTTGAGGATCGCTTTCTTGCCTTCCTGCGTGAAGGCGATGTGCTTGTCCGGGCCCTCGATGCGTTCCTGGATCCAGGCCTTCTCGACCGGATCGGTGATGTGCATGAATTCGACGCCGAACGTGCCACAATAAGTGCGGCGCAGAATTTCGAGCATCTGATTGACGGTGGCGCTCTCCAGGCCGAGCACGCCGTCGATGAAGATCGGGCGATCGAGGTCCTGCGCGCCAAAACCGAACGAGGACGGCTCAAGCTCTTCCGGGCCGAGGCGCTGTTCGAGACCGAGCGGATCGAGCTGGGCGGCGAGATGGCCGCGCGTGCGGTAAGCGCGGATCATCATCAGCGCGCGCACGCTGTCGCGCGCGGCCGATTGCACGTCCACGATGGAGGCCTTCGGCAAACGCTCGCGCGCCTTGGTCTCCATGCGGTCCTGCACGCCGCTCCAATTGCCGTCGAGCAGCGCGGTGATTTCGTTGGTGCGCGGACGCGCCAACTCAGGGCGATACCAGGACGGCCCCTCCACCGCCCCGCGCACAGCGTCCGGCGCATCCGGAGCGGATTGGAAATATGTGCGCCAGGACGGATCGACCGAGTTCGGATCGTCCAGATAGCGCGCATACATGTCCTCCACGAACGCGGCGTTCGCGCCGTGAAGAAAGCTCGTCTCAAGCAGCCCGATATTGGGCGCCCTGCGGGCGTCATCCGCCATGGTGGGAAAGATCCTTCGGATCAGTCAGAAGCATGCGACACATATGGGGCGCGCGTGCGCGCGGCGCCCTTCTAAAGCGAGCCGCCGCCGGGGTGAAGGGGCCCTGTGCGCCGCCGTGTGCACCGGGCGGGCGGGCGCCGCCGAAGCGGGCGCCGTCTTGCCCCGGGCCTGAGACCCAGCCGATAGTCTCGCGAACACAGGGGAGAGAGACATGGCCGAGCAAGCGCAAGTGGATGCGGACGGCGCCGTGCGCCTGCCGGCGCGGCGCGTGCCGGCCCCGGCCTTTTTGAGCGAGGCCGCGCGCGCGGTCCTGGCGATGCCGCGCATGGACTGGACCGATTATCCCCCGCTCGACGACAAGACCGCCTGGCGCGCCCTGGCCGCCCGGCGCGATTCGGAAATGCTCTCTCTTGTGGGCGCCTATGCGCAAATGCTTGAGGCCGACACGGCGGAGACGAGCCTCGGCGGCGTGCGCACGATGACCGCCGCGCCGCGCGGAGAGCGGCTCGCGGATGACGAAAAGGTCATCTTCGACATTCATGGCGGCGCGCTGCTGTTCTTTGGCGGGGCGCTGATGGACTTCAACGCCAAGGCCATGGCCCTGCGCACGGGGCGGAAGACCTATTCGGTCGATTATCGGATGCCGCCGGACCATCCCTACCCCACGCCGCTAAATGATTGCCTCGCCGCCTACGCCGCCCTGATCGAAAGGTACGATCCGCGCCGCATCGTCGTTACGGGCACCTCGGCGGGCGGCAATCTGGCCGCCGCGATGGCGTTGCGCGCGCGGGCGGAAGGGCTGCCCGCGCCGGCAGGCCTCATCCTTCTGACGCCGGAGGTCGATCTCAGCGAAAGCGGCGACAGCTTCGACACCTTGATGGGGCTCGATACGCGGCTGACGGCGCGGCTGATGCCGATCAACCTCCTCTACGCGAACGGCGCGGACCTGAAAGACCCGCTCGTCTCTCCGATCTTCGGGGATTTCACGCCCGGCTTTCCGCCGACCATGCTGCAGGCCGGCACGCGGGACATTTTCCTCTCCAACACGGTTGTCATGCACCGGCGCTTGCGGGCGGCCGGCGTGCGGGCCGAATTGCACGTCTGGGATGGCATGCCGCACGCCGGATTTGGCGGCGTCGCCCCTGAGGATCAGGAAGTGAACGCCGAGATGCGGGCCTTCATCGCGAGCCTTTGAACGGCCGCGCGGCGTTGCGCCGTTGCGATCTAATCCGACCGGGCTTGCGCCGCGCCTAAAGTGGCGGTCATGCACACCGCGACGATCAGCCAGCCAAACGATGGAACGGAGACAGCCCCCTGGGGCTGGCCGTTCCTGCGTGCGCTGATCGGCGCGGCGCGAACGCTCGGCCCGATCGGGACGCGCCTCCTCATGCCGATCATCGTCTGGCTCGCGCGGCGCCTCCTCCTGATCGACGCGGTCACTTATGTCAGCGCCGCCGACGGCGTGCGCCGGCCGCACCATGCGCCGGCGCCGCGCGGCGCGCATTTCAACCTTCGCCGCGTCCTGCGCCTCAGCGACCGCTATTGGCGCAAGGGCGGCCTCGACGCGCTCGCCCGAATCGCCGACGCGCCGACGCGCACGGCGCGACGCCTTGCGCGCCTCATACGCCGCGCCTTCACCGGCGACGCCGCCGCGATCTTCGATTTGGCGCGCGCCGCGTGGGCGGACTTTCCCGCGATCCCATCGAGCACATCCGCGCCGGACGCGCGCGCCCCGCCTTAGCGCGCCCCCAACGCATCTGGTCGAACATCACCGGGATCGCGGCGCGATCGCCGGCCCGTCGTGCTGCGTGCGATTTTTTCGAGCTTAGGCCGCCCAGACGCCGCCCTTGTTGGAGCGATAGCCGAGCGCGCGATAAGCGGCGTCGACGAGACCCTGGCCGCGCTCATTGAGCAGGATGCCGAGCCCCATCTTGTTCATCGAATAGCCGAAGCTCATCCGCGCCTCGGGATCGGCGAAGCCGATCGAGCCGCCCATCCCGACATGGCCGAATGCCGCTTCCGAGAGGATGCATGAGGAATCCGGCGCGTCGTCGAGATGGCGATTGTCCATGCTCTTCATGAAGCCCAGCGCGAAGCGCGTCGGGATCATCAGCGTGGCGTCCTCCTGCGTGGCCTGCGCCACGCGGCTCATGCGCATGAGCGTGTCGCGGCTGACCAGCTTGCCGTTGGCCAGCGGCGCGTACATGCCGGCGAGGCCGCGCGCATTGGTGATCCCATTGCCGGAGCCGATTTCCGCCGCGCGGCATTCGCGGGAATTTGGGTCGAAGCCGCCGAGATTGAAGAGGAATTGCCATGGCGGCGAGCCCGGCTCGGCGAGCGCGGCCTTGACCAGGCGGTTCGGCGGAGCACTCGTGTCATAGACGGGCGGGATCATCAGCGCCACGCGATGCTCCTCGCTTTCGGGGAGGCCGATCCAGAAATCGACGCCGAGCGGGCGCGCCACTTCCTCCTGAAAGAACACGCCCGTGCGCTTCCCGCTGGCGCGGCGCACCATCTCGCCCGCGAGCCAAGCGATTGTCACGGCGTGATAGCCGTTGCGCGTGCCGGGCTTCCAGAACGGCGCCTCGTCCTCCAAGAGCTTCACCATGTGATCGTAATCGTAGAACGCGCCTTGCTTCAGCGTGGCGCGGGTCGCGGGAAGCCCCACCGAATGATCCAGCAGCATGGAGACGCGCGCCTCCTCCTTGCCGTTCTGGGCGAATTCCGGCCAGTACCGGGAAACCGGCGCATCAAGATCGAGAAGGCCGCGATCGGCGCAGATGTGCGCGCACAATGCCAGCGCGCCCTTGGTGCAGGAAAAGACGATGGACACCGTGTCCTTGTCCCAGGCCGGCCCATCGACGGCGCGCTTGCCGCCCCACAAATCGACCAGCGTCTGGCCCTCCAGCGTCAGCGCGCAGCTCGCGCCCACCTCGCCGTGGGTTTCAAAATTCTCCACGAACGCCTTGAGCACGCTGTCGAACTTGGGGTCGCACACGCCCTCGATGCGGCCGGCCTTGGTCTCGATGGAAATCGCGCGCGTCATGATGGTCTCCAGTCGGTGGAGAGAGAGTACGCGCCCCAATGGCCGCCGCAATGGCGACGTTGCGTGAGGCTCAACCGAAAGCGGCGCCCCCGCTTACGCGGATGGCCGCGATTACTCCGCCGCGATGGGTAAAGCCACGGCCTCAAGCGTGGTTAGGTCAAACCGCTTCGAGGCGTTCTCGATATCAAAGCCGACCACGTCTCCGGTTGCGTCAAGATCAAGAGTAACGCCCTCGGCAACCTCTTGTGTCTCGGCGCCGGGCGTATCCTTAAGCTCGATATAGAGGCTGTCGGTCTCCGGGTAATAGTGCAGATTCATGGCGCCACAAAATTCCTGTCAAAGAACGCATTGTGGATGGTTGTTCGGTCTTCTAGCACGACGACGCGAAGAATGCGCCGGGAACCGTCGCGCGGATGAATCGCCCAACCCCAAAGCCGAATGCGCCCGTCCGACTGCGTCACGTCCCGAAGCGGTGAAGCCAAGACGGCCCGACACATGCGCTCATCGAGGTAAGGCCGTTTGCGCAGGACCTGTTCGCTAAACTAGCGCGTGGTCGTCACGCCCTACCCCTTCAACAGCTCCGCCATGGTGCGGCCGAGCGCGGCTGGGTGCGGGGCGATTTTGATGCCGGCGCTTTCCATCGCCGCGATCTTGGATTCGGCGTCGCCCTTGCCGCCGGAGATGATCGCCCCGGCATGGCCCATCCGGCGCCCGGGCGGCGCGGTGCGGCCGGCGATGAAGCCGACCATCGGCTTCTTGCGGCCTTTCTTGGCTTCGTCCTTGATGAATTGCGCGGCGTCTTCCTCGGCGCTGCCGCCGATTTCGCCGATCATGATGATCGCCTTGGTCTCGGGATCGGCGAGGAACATTTCCAGCATCGCGATGAATTCGGTGCCCTTCACGGGATCGCCGCCAATGCCGACGGCGGTGGTTTGACCGAGACCTTCATTCGTCGTTTGGAACACGGCCTCGTAGGTGAGCGTGCCCGAGCGCGAGAGCACGCCGACCGAGCCCTTCTTGAAGATCGAGCCCGGCATGATGCCGATCTTGCACTCGTTCGGCGTGAGCACGCCCGGGCAATTCGGCCCGATGAGGCGCGAACCGGATTTGTCGAGCTTGGCCTTCACGCGCACCATGTCGAGCACGGGGATGCCCTCGGTGATGCAGACGATGAGCTCCATGCCCGCATCGATCGCCTCCTCGATCGCGGCGGCGGCGCCCGGCGGGGGCACATAGATGGCGGTCGCGGTCGCGCCGGTCTTTTCGCGCGCCTCCGCAACCGTGGCGAACACCGGCAGGCCCAGATGCGTCGTGCCGGCTTTGCCGGGGCTGACCCCGCCCGTCATCTTGGTGCCGTAGGCGATGGCCGCTTCGGAATGGAAGGTGCCGTTCTTGCCGGTGAAGCCCTGGCAGATCACCTTGGTGTCGGCGTTGACGAGAATGGACATGGGGCCCCGCTGGGTGGTCTTGAACGTTCGGCCCGCTTGCTAGGGCGTTTTCTTGCGCAGTGGAAGCCGCTTCGCGCCTACCGGCCGCCCCGGACGGCGGGGCCGAACAATTCGAAGAAATCGCTATTGTAAGCGCCCTCCGGATTGGCGCGGACGCGCTCGTCCAGGCGGTGCGCGTCTTCCCCCACGAGAATGCGCCAGCGGCCGGCCTTGACGCCGTCGAGAATGATCGTGGCCGCCTGGGCGGCGCTGGTGGGCGCGTCGTCGCGGAAGCGGCGCGCTTGCTCTTCCACCAAAGCCTCCAGCCCCGCGTCGGGGATCTGATCGGCGGCCATGCCCATGGATTTGAGCCGCGCGCGCAGCTGCGCCTTCTCCGCGTCGCTCATGCCGGCGCCGTCGCTCAAAATGGAGCGCGAATTGGCCACGATCGAGGTGCCGATATGGCCCGGCATCACCACCGAACATTTGATGTGCGGCGCGTTCACCTCAAGATCGGTCATCAGCGCTTCGGTGAAGCCCTTCACGGCGAATTTGGCCGCGCTATAGGCGGTGTGCGGGATGCCGGGGCCGACCGAGGCCCAAAAGCCGTTGACGCTCGACACATTGACGATGTGCGCTTCGCTGGCCTTCTGCAGCATCGGCAGGAAGGCGCGCACGCCCCAGACCACGCCATAGAAGCAAACATCAAACGTCTTTTCCCACGCCGCGCGCGGCGTGGTAAAAAGAGAGCCGCCGCCGCCAATGCCGGCATTGTTGATCAGGAGATGAATCTTATCCGTGTCGAGATCGCGCGCGACCTCGTCGCGGAATTTCAGGATCTGCTCTTCGATGGAGACATCGCAAAGATGCGTGGTGATCTTCGTGCCTTGCGGGGCGCCGTCCGCTTCGGCGAGGCGTTTGGTCTCGGCCATGTTTTCGAAGTTCACGTCGCACATGGCCACGCTCGCGCCCTCGGCGACCAGCTGGCGCACCATCTCCCGGCCCATGCCCGAGCCGCCGCCCGTCACCACGGCGATCTTGCCGGCGAAATCCTTCATCGCGCTTCCCCTGCTTCTGATTGCATCCATTGAAGCGCGTGTGGGCCGCCTGTCCATCCTGTCGCCACGGAACTGCTCTTCAGGAGCGCCGCGCGGAACGCGGCGCCGCGCCGACCGTTGAACCTTCAGGGCGCGCGGGCGCGCGTCCAGCATCATCTTCGACACATCAGAGGAGACGACCCATGGCGCAAGGATACCGCCGGGACGAGGAGCGTAGACATGAACGCTCCCGCACGGACGCTGACGCATGGCGCGATCGCGACGACGAGGACAATTGGTACGGGCGATCACGCGGCGGCGATTACAGCCGCGGCGCCTATCCGCGGGGCGGGCAATACAGCCAGGGCGAAAGCGAGTACGGCCAGGGCGATTATGGCCGCAGGCAACAGCGTCAGAGCTTTGACGAGGATCGCGATTATCGCAGCCGCGGGGGCTCGCAATACGCCTATGGCGACCGCACGCAACGCGATCTCGGCCAACGTTATGGCGACAATCGCTTCGGCGCAGGTTATGGCGACGACAGCGACACACGCGAGCGCTATCGCCAGTCCTATAGCCAACAGTCCGGTCAAGGCGGCACGCTTCAGCCGGGCCAGCATTTCGGACAAGGCATGTACGGGCAGAGCGCCTACGGCCAGGGCGCGTACACGCAGGGCACGTTCGGCCAAACCGGACATGGCAATTACGGGCGCGGCGGCCAAGACGTGCAAGGCCAGGGCATGCGCGGCCAAAGCTTCACTGGCGAAGGCTTCGGCGGGGGCGGCTCTTTCGCCGGCGGCTACCCGCAACAACAAGGCGGCTACGGCGCCTATGGTTCGGGCTATGGCTCATATGGCCGGGCCGACCGCGACGACGGCCGCAATTGGGTGGAGAAGGCCGGCGACGAGGTTTCGTCCTGGTTCGGCGACGACGATGCGCGCCGGCGCCGCGAATGGGATCAGATGCGCGATCAATCGCAGCAATCCATGCATGGCCAGCATCGCGGACGCGGGCCCAAGGGCTATCAGCGCTCCGACGACCGCATCAAGGAAGAGGTGAATGAGCGCCTCTCCGACGATCCCTACATCGACGCAAGCGAGATCGAGGTGCAGGTGAAGGACGGCGAGGTCACGCTCAGCGGCACGGTGGATCAACGCCATGTGCGCCGCCGCGCGGAAGACATCATCGAGAATTGCTCCGGCGTGAAGCACGTCCAGAACAATATTCGCGTGAAGGAATCCTCGCTCCAGCAATCGGGGCAGCGCGCCGGCACGATGGGACAATCGACGTCCGGCCAGCAGGCGGACGCCACCTCCCGCTCAGGCCGCCAACAGGGCGGTGAAGGTCAAGACGCGCGCACCGCGCATTAGAGGGCCGTCCCCTCGCCGGGCGAACGCCGCGGCGCGCAAAGCGCCGCGGCGTTACGTCGTGCGCACTTTAACCCTTCACAGCCTTCACGATCTTCTTGGCCGCGTCTTCCAGATCGTCGGCGCTGATCACGTTCAGCCCGCTTTCGTTGATGATCTTCTTGCCGAGGTCGACATTGGTGCCTTCCAGGCGGACGACGAGCGGCACCTTGAGGCCCACTTCCTTCACCGCCGCGATCACGCCCTCGGCGATCACGTCGCACTTCATGATGCCGCCGAAAATATTGATCAGGATGCCCTTCACCTTCGGATCGGCGGTGATGATCTTGAACGCGGCCGTCACCTTCTCCTTGCTCGCGCCGCCGCCGACATCGAGGAAGTTCGCGGGCTCCGCGCCGAACAGCTTGATGATGTCCATCGTCGCCATGGCGAGGCCCGCGCCATTGACCATGCAGC
>CAZLWK010000048.1:0-11291 GCA_964563395.1 uncultured Caulobacteraceae bacterium | reverse complement strand
CGGGCGAATCCGCGCGCCCCGGCGCGAGGCTCGTTCTGGAGCGCCTGGGCGTTTCCGATGCGCAGATCGATGTGCGCCCGGGCGGCGTGGTGACGATTTCGCTCGCCGATGCGGGCGCAAGCCCAACGAGCCTGCGCGCGGGCCAGCAGACCGCCGCGCCCGCCGCCGAAGCTTCGCTCGAGCCGGAAGCCATCGCCTGGAATCCGGATGAGCGTTGCCCGCGCATCGTCACGCAGGGCCAGCTCGAAGAGGATGTCGCGCTCGCCACGCGCTGCGCCATTCAGCGCCTCGCCGCCTCGCGCCAGTTTGAATTCGTCGAACCCAATTTCATCGGCACGGTCGATTTTGATCGTCTGCCTTGGCCGAAAGCGGCAGATCGTCCCGCGCAGCCGCCAAGCGCGCCGCCAAATGCGCCGCAAGCGCCGTCCGCGCCGAGTCTCGGCGGGCTGCCGAACGATCCGCTTCTGGCGCTGCAATGGCATTTCCGGCCGCGCGGGGCGGGCGAAGGCCAATCTCCCGGCGGGGCGGGCTTCGAAGCATTCTGGAATGCGCGTCAGACCGGCTCGCGCGCCGTGCGCGTCGCCGTGATCGACACCGGTCTCGATCGCGCGCATCCCGAACTTGGCGCGTCGAGCAATGTCGCGCCCGGAATCGATCTCATTACGTCGTATGAGCGCGCGGGCGACGGCGCGGGCGTCGACGACGATCCGAATGACGCCGGCGATCGTTGCGGCGCGGCGACCGAGAATTCCTTCCATGGCAGTCATGTCGCCGGCACGATCGGCGCGGTGACGACCGATGATCGCGTCGGCGTGGCCGGCGCGGCATGGGACGTGACCGTTATTCCCGTGCGCGTGCTCGGCAAGTGCGGCGGCGAACTCGCCGACATCGTCAGCGGCATACGCTGGGCCGCGGGGCTCGCGCCCGCGATCACCGAGGAAGGCCGCCAGATCGTCAACGCAAATCCGGCCGACATCATCAATATGAGCCTGTCGATACCGGTGGCGTGCCCCGCCTCGATGCAGGCGGCGATCGATGCGGCGACCGCGCGCGGCGCGATCGTGGTCGCCGCCGCCGGCAATAAGGGACGCGACGCCGCCGGCTACGCGCCGGCGAATTGCAACAACGTGATCGTCGTCGCCGCCAGCGATCAGCAGGGCGCGATGTCATTCTATTCGAACTTCGGATCGGTGGTGGATATCTGGGCGCCGGGCGGTGATCTCTATGCCGACACCGACAATGACGGGCGTCCCGACGGCGTTCTCTCCGCGCGCACGTCGCAAGCGTCCTGCTACGATCCGCTCGGCAACGATCCCACCAACCGCACCTGCTATTACGGCTATCTGCAGGGCACATCGATGGCCGCGCCGCACGTTTCGGCCGCGCTCGCCTTGATGGCGTCGCAGACCGGCCTGCGCGGACGCGCGCTTGAGGACGCGCTGTTCACGCGCGCGCTGGCGCCGATCGAAACCGCGCAGCGGCGGATCGCCTGCACGCGCGCGCCGAACGCGCCGCAAGTCGCGGGCGCGACCGGTCAATGCGAACGCGCGGGCGGACGCGGCGCGCTCGATCTTGGCCGCGCGATCGCCGGACCTGTCGGCATAAGCGCGGGCGGCGGGCGCTAGCATGGAGACGGGGGCCATGCGCACGTGGGGCCTCGTCGCCAGCGCGTCGATGTTCTCCGCCGCCATCGCCATCGCCGCGTTGAGCGGATGCGGCGAGAGCGCGGATGCGCCCGCGCGCGTCGCCGCGCCGCCGCCAATCGAAGCGCCGCCGCAAGCGCCGATCGCGGCCCCGCCGCAGCCCGTTGCGGAGCCCGCGTTCGACGGTGCGCCGCCGCCGGGCGCCGCCGTCGCGCCGCTCAGCGCGCGGCCGAGCTTTCTCATTCGTTTTGAAAGCCCGCATCCGATCGCGCCCGCGCACGCCATCGCCGCGGACAATCGCATGAGCGCCGCGCGCAGCGCGGTATGGGCGGGCCTGCGCGCGCGCCGTGAGCTCGACGGGCTCTGCTATAAGGGCTTCACCTTGGGCGGCGCCGAGGTGGTGCTCGAAGCGTGCAGCGACGTCGCCGATCCGTCCGCGTTCGAGCAGCGCTGGGTGCGCCGCTTCGCGACGATGCGCGGCGTCGATTACGCCGAACCCAATCGATTGGCGGCGGCGAATGTGCGGCCGTGAAGGAGCCGAGCCGATGAGCGAGGACTTTATCGCGCGCCGCGTGGCCGTTCAGGATGGGCTTTTCCTGACCGTGCGCGATTACGCGCCGGTTGAGCCGGACACCGGCCTGCCGGTGATCTGCCTGCATGGTCTGACGCGCAACGAACGCGATTTCGAAACTTTGGCGCCGCGCATCGCCGCGCTGGGCCGGCGCGTGCTTGTTATGACGATGCGGGGGCGCGGGCTCTCCGACCCTGATCCCGACCCGGCGCGCTACAATGTTGCCGCCTATGCCGGCGACGTCGCCGTCGCGATGGACGCGCTGGACGCGCCGAGCGCTGTGTTCGTCGGCACGTCCATGGGCGGGCTCATCACCATGGTCCTGGCGGCGAGCCAGCCCGCGCGCGTCGCTGCCGCCGTGCTGAACGATATTGGTCCCTATCTCGATCCGCAGGGCCTCGCGCGCATCGGCGGCTATGTCGGCAAGGGCGGGCCCGTCGCCTCCTGGCAGGAAGCCGCCGCCGCCGCGAAGGCGTTGAACGGCGCGGCCTTTCCCAGGCGCGCGGACGACGATGCGTTCTGGATGCGCTTTGCGCGGCGCGCGTTTCGCGAGACGGCCGATGGGCGTGTGGCGCCCGATTACGATCCGATGATCGCGCTCGCCTTCGGAGAGCAGCCCACGCCCGCGCCCGATCTCGGCCCTGTCTTTCAGGCGGCGTTTTCGGCGCGGCCGACCTTGGTCGTGCGCGGCGCGATTTCGGATCTTCTCTCGGAGGATGGGCTGATGCGCATGCGCGATCTAAAGCCCGATCTCGCCATCGCGCGCGTGCCGGACGTAGGCCATGCGCCCACTTTGGAGGAGCCCGAGGCATGGGACGCCATACTCGATTTCCTGGCGCGCACGCCGTGAGCGTTTTCGGCGCGGGACCTGCATGGCTGCGGCCCGTGATGGATTCCGTAACGATGGGCGCCTAACCAGGGGCCATGACAGTGAACGCCCTCAAATCGGCGCTTGCGGCGCTGGCCGCTCTTGGCGCGTTCCTCGCCGGCTGCGGCCCGACCGACGCGCAAAGTCCGCCGCCCGCCGCGACCCAGCCGCCGCCAAGCTTCACGCCGTCGGGCGATGCGGCGTTCGATTCCTGGCGCGGCGATTACGCCCAGCGCGCCATCGCCGCCGGGCGCGATCCGATCGTGGTGCGCCGGGTGCTCGACGGGCTGACGCCCGATCCGCGCGTGATCGATCTGGACGGGCGCCAACCCGAATTCACCAACGAGGTCTGGACCTATGTCACCACCCGCGTGTCGCGGGCGCGGATCGATCAAGGCCTGCGCCTCAAGGCCGAGATCGGCCCGCTCTTGTCGGCCGTGGAGGGCCGCTACGGGGTCGACGCCGACATCATCCTCGGCATTTGGGGCCTTGAATCGAATTATGGCGCGGCGCCGCTGCCGCATCACGCGCCCCAAGCCATCGCCACCTTGGCCTATGAGGGTCGCCGCCGCGCCGATTTTGAGCGCTACCTCACGGCGCTGATCGAGATGGTCGAGCGCGGCTATGCCGGGCCCAACGAATTGCGCTCGTCCTGGGCCGGCGCGCTGGGGCAGCCGCAATTCATGCCCGACGCCTATCTCGCGCTCGCCGCCGATTGGGACGGGGACGGGCGGCGCGACATCTGGAGCAATCGCGGCGACGTCGCCGCCTCGATCGCCAATTATTTGAAGGAGCGCGGCTGGCGCAGCGGCGAGCCCGTGTTCGACGAGGTGCGCTTGCCGTCCGGGTTTGATTACGCCCTGGCCGATACGGTCGGCCGCCCGATCTCGGCCTGGGCCGATCTGGGCGTGCGCCGGATCGACGGGCGCGGTTGGGCCGAGTCCGAGCAGGGCATGGCCTCGCAACTTTTCCTGCCGGCGGGCGCGACCGGGCCGGCGCTGCTGCTGCACCCCAATTTCGCGGTGATCCGCCGCTACAACGCCTCCGACCGCTACGCGCTCTCCATCGCGCTCCTGGCGCGCGCCTTTGAAGGGCGCGGCGGGCTGGTCACGCCCTGGCCCACCCATCTCGACACGCTGGCCCGGGACGAGATGCTGCAATTGCAGCTTCTGCTAACGGGGCTCGGCCACAATCCGGGCGTCGCCGATGGCCAATTCGGCTCCAACACCCGCCGGGCGGTCGCCGCCTTCCAGGCCGGTGAGGGGCTGGTTCCCGATGGCTTCCCCACCAGCGCGGTGCTGCGGGCCGTGCGCCGCAAGGCGGGCGTGGACGCACCCGAACCTGTCTCCACGCGGCCGTTGCCGCCGCCCAGCCCGCTCGATACGGCCGGCGTGCGCGATCTCCAGCGCCGGCTCGCCCGGCTCGGCTACAGACCCGGCCCGGCCGACGGCGCCATCGGCGCGCGCACCCGCGCCGCCATCCGCGCCTTCGAGGAGGATCGCGACATGGAGATAACCGGGCGCGCCACCGCGCGCGTGCTCGAGGCCGTGCGGCGCGCGGAATAGGCCGCTCACGCAATCGTAAGAAAAGTGAAGGCTTTCAGCGTCGTATGAGAAACGGCGCGTTAAGCCCCGCGCGTCCATAAGGCGGACTGGTCTTTTCTCGCTCAGAAGAGCTTTGCGCCCATGTTTCCGCTGATCGGCCTCGCCGTGGTGTTTGGGATGGTGTTCGGCGGCTTCGTGCTGGCCGGCGGCCATTTCGACGTCATCATCGTGGCGCTGCCCTACGAGCTGATGATGATCGGCGGGGCGGCCGTGGGCGCCCTGATCATCAGCCAGGATCCCGGCAACCTGATGAAGGTGGTCGGCGGCCTCGGCATGGCCCTCTCGGGCCCCAAATGGAAGAAGCAGGATTATTCAGATCTTCTGGCGCTGCTGTTCCAGCTCACCAAGCTGATGAAGACCAAGGGCGTGGTCGCCCTGGAAGCCCATATCGAAAAGCCCGACGAAAGCGCGATCTTCCAGAAATACCCCAAGCTGCTGAAGGACCATTTCGTGGTCGATTTCATCTGCGACACGCTGCGGATGATGACCATGAACCTCGACGACGCACATCAGGTCGAGGACGCGATGGAGAAGCAGCTCGAAAAGCATCATCACGAGGCGATGATCCCGCAGCACGCGCTGCAGAACATGGCCGACGGCCTGCCGGCTCTGGGCATCGTCGCGGCCGTGCTCGGCATCGTGAAGACGATGGGCGCCATCAATGAGCCGCCGGAAGTGCTTGGCCTCATGATCGGCAAGGCGCTGGTGGGCACGTTCCTGGGCGTGTTCCTGGCCTATGGCATTGTCGGCCCGTTCGCGCAGCGCCTCGGCGGCGTGATCGAGCATGACGCTCAATTCTACAAGATCATCCGCGACGTGCTGGTCGCCCACCTCCATGGCAACGCCGCCCAGGTGAGCGTGGAGATCGGCCGAGGCTCGGTGCCGAGCGCGCTGCAGCCGAGCTTTGCGCAATTGGAAGAGGCGTTGAACACTGCGATCGAGGCGGCCTAGCCGCGCGTTTTCTTCGAACGCGGGTTCACCCACGCATCCATTTTGGCCTCCATCCCTGTCCCTTCGCCATGCGGAAACGCATAGGTCGCCGGGCCCAGGCCGCTTGATATTATGGTTTATGCTGTTCTAAGTGGCGCACATGCGTCGCCTACGTGACGCTGGGACGAGGGGTATATACCTATGACGAAGATCAAGTTGGGCCTCGCCGCTGGCGTCGCCGCCGTTCTCGCCTTCGGCGTGGCCGCCTGCGGCCAAACCACCGCCACCACCGAGCCGCCGGCTGCTGAAGCCCCGGCCGAACCGGCTGCGGTTGAAGCGCCCCCGGCTGACGCGGTTGCGCCGGCTGCTGACGCCGCCGCTCCGGCTGACCCGGCCGCCGCGCCGGCCGATCCGGCCGCTCCGGCGCCGACCACGCCGTAATTTCATCCTTCATCGGATAGAAGCGACGGGCTGCCCCTTGGGGCGGCCCGTTTTGCTTTTTGGCCCCGCGCGCCGCAGGAAGGGGGCATGAGCCGTCTGCCGCCCGCGCCCGCGCTCGACTGGACCGAGAACGGCGCGCCCTTCGCCCGCGCCTTCGGGGACGTCTATTTCTCCCGCGCGGGCGGACTGGCGGAGGCGGACGCGGTGTTTCTCGGCGGCTGCGGCCTGCCGGATCGCTGGCGCGGCGCGAACCGATTCGCGATTCTTGAACTTGGCCTCGGCGCCGGATTGAACGCGCTCGCGGCGCTGCGGCTCTGGCGGCGCACGCGTGCGCCAGGCGCGGTGCTGCACTTCGTCTCCATCGAGGCGTTTCCGATGGCGGCGCGCGATGCGCGCCGCGTGCATGGAGCGTTTCCGGAGATCGCGGATGAGTCCACGGCGCTGCTCGCGCACTGGCCGGTGCGCGCCTATGCGCCGCAGCGCGCGCGCCTGGCCGAGGATTTCGTGCTGACGGCGCATATCGGTGAAGCTGAAGCCGTGCTCGCCGACCTGGACGGCGCCTTCGACGCTTTTTTTCTGGACGGTTTTTCGCCCGCGCGGAACAGCGCGATGTGGACGCCGGCGATCGCGCGCGATCTGGCCCGCCTCGCCGCGCCCGGCGCGCGCGCGGCCACGTACAGCGTCGCCGGCGATGTGCGCCGCGCGCTGGAGGGCGCGGGCTGGCGCGCGGAGAAGAAGCCCGGCTTCAGCGGGAAGCGGGAGCGGCTGGAGGCGCACCTCGTTTCGCCGCCGCCGAAGCCGCATCCGCTCTATCCGGTCGCGCGCGCGATCGCGCCGGAACGCGTCGCGATCATCGGCGGCGGCGTGGC
This sequence comes from uncultured Caulobacteraceae bacterium, assembly GCA_964563395.1. Classification (GTDB taxonomy): domain Bacteria; phylum Pseudomonadota; class Alphaproteobacteria; order Caulobacterales; family Aquidulcibacteraceae; genus JBEVOS01. The sequence continues at coordinate 4,365 of CAZLWK010000048.1, read as the reverse complement.
CGGTGCAGCCTGCGCGGAAGCGGTGCGTCGTCGCGGCGGGTCTCCCGTCTTGATCGAGGCGGGCGATGCGCTCGGCGCGGGCGCCAGCGGCAATCCGGGTGGTCTTGTGATGCCGCGTCTCGATCGAGATGTCGGCCCGCGCCAATCCTTGTTCATCGCCGCGTTCCTGCATGCGGTGCGCGCCTATGCGGCGATCGATGCGTTCACCGCGCGCGGCGTTATCGAACGCGCGCGCGGCGATCTGGCCGACGATCCGCCCCTGCCGGACGATTGGCTCACGCTCAATGCAAGCGGCGATGCTTTGCATCATCGTGCGGGGATGGTTTCGCCGGCGCGCGCGCTCCGCGCTTGGAGCGCGGATGTCGCGGTGCGCACGCGCACGTCCATTCGCGCGCTCGAACATGGTGGCGACGCCTGGCGCCTGCACGGCGCCGATGGCGCGATCCTCGAAGCGGACGCAATTATTCTCGCCGGGGGCGCGCGGCTCGACGGCTTCGATGCGAGCGCATGGGCGCCGCTGCGCCGCACGCTCGGTCAGATCGAATGGGGCGCCGGCGCCGCGCCCGCGCACGCTGTGGTCGATGGCAGTTACGCGGGGCCGCTGGACGGAGGGCTCTTGTTCGGCGCCACCTTCGATCGAGGATTTGACTCGGAGGCGCCGACCGCCGCCGCGCGGCGCGACAATCTCGCCGCGCTCGAAAAGCTCGCGCCCGCGCTGCGCGCCGGCATCGCGGAAGAAAGCTTGCGTTCGCGCGCCGCGGTGCGCGCCGCGACGCCCGACCACTTGCCGCTCCTGGGCCTTTTGCCGGATGCGCCGGCTTGGCGCGCGCGGTTCGCGGGGATCGCGCACGGACGCCCGCCCGATCTTTCCGAGCCGGCGCCCGCGCACGAAGGGCTCTATGCGTTGGGGGCGCTGGGCGCGCGCGGCCTCACCTTCGCGCCGCTGCTCGCCGAGGCGCTGGCGAGTGAGATGTTCGGCGAGCCGAGCCCGCTCACGGCGCCGATGCGCGCCATGCTGCATCCCGCGCGCTTTCTGCATCGCGCCCTGAAACGCGGCGATAAAGTCTAAGGCGTCGCGCGCGCGTCGATCTGCGCGCGCACCTCGGCCTGGCGCGCCTCGTCGAGCGGATAATGGCGCAGCGCCCAGGCGGTGATGAGGTTGAGCAGCACCGGTGCGCCGACGAAGATGATCGTCAGCACGAAAATCGCGGTGTCGGAATTGGCCGCGTTCGGCGCCGCGTCGAAGCCGGCCATGTCGAGGAATACGTAGGTCAGTGGTCCCATGACGAGGCCGATCTTGTTGGTCGTCAGCATGAGGCCGAAGAAGAGCCCAGTGCGCCGCGCGCCGGTGGCGAGCTCGTCCTCGTCCACCACATCGGCCATCATCGCGCGCAGCAGAATGCCGCTGGCCGCGGTCGCCGCCCCGCCGAGCAGCATGAGCCCGGCGACAACCGGAAAATTGCCCGCCGGCAGAAACGGCACGATCGCCGTCGTGCCCGCGCCATAGAGGCTCGCCACTTGCAGCGCGCGATGCTTGCCAATGCGCCGCCCAAGCCAAATCCAAAACGGCGCGCCCGCGAGGCCGGCGACGAAAAAGATGAACAGCAGCGTTTGGCTTTCGCGCCAAAATTCCAGCACGTGCTGGAAGAAGAAAAGGAAGAGGCCGCCCTGAATGCCGGCGGCGATGCCGGTCAAGAGATCGGGCCACAGCACGCGGCGCAAATTCACGTTCGCGGCGATCGCGCTCCAGGCCTCGCGCAAGGGCAGATGGGGTTGCGGCGGCAGATCGCGCTCGCGCACGAAAAACACGCACAAGCCCACGCAGATCGGAATGGCGCAAAACACCGTCCAGCCCATCACGTGCACGGCCGCGCCATCGTCGCCCATGCCGCTCTGCACCACATAGGCCGCGAGCGCGAGCATCGCGATCTGGCCGACGAGGCCGGCGAATTGCACCGCGCCGAGCGCCGCGGTGCGTCCATGATAATCGGGCCTGATCTCGCCCGCCCATGAGAGGTGCGCGATCGACATGGTGGCGTACGCCGCATAAAGGCCGAACACAGCGAGGCTCGCCATGAAGGCGGGCGAATTGGGCGCGATGCCGATGAACGCATACCACGTGAACAGCATCAGCGCGGGCGCGCCGAGCGAGAGCCAGAACCGGCGCCGTCCGATGCTGGCCTTGGTGCGGTCCTGCAGCGAACCGATCATCGGATCGATTAGAAGATCGAACAGACGCGCCGACACGAACACCGCCGACACCGCCGCCAGCGGCAATCCCAGATGCGAGGCGTAATAGGGCGGCAGAAAAATGCCGAGCGGCAGACCTAAAGCGAAGAGCGGCGCGGCGGGCAGGGCGAAGAGGCCAAGTTCAAATCGTCCGCCCCGCTTATCGCCCGCCAAAACGTCCTCCCTCGCGCGCCTATGAGATGAAGCCCAGCGCTCCCGCGGATGCGACCGCCGTCAAGTTTTGCGCACAAGCGTGGCCAATTGCCCGATCAATTTCTCGTTGGCGGCGATGACGGCCCCGGTCTGGAGAAAATCCTGGCCGTCGATCTCGCGCGCCACGCCGCCCGCCTCGCGCACCAGCACGGCGCCGGCGGCGAGGTCCCAGCTGTTGAGCCCGCGCTCCCAGAAGGCGTCGAAGCGGCCCGCCGCGACATAGGCGAGATCGAGCGCGGCCGAGCCGTATCGGCGCACGAAGGGCGCCGCGGCCAGAACGCGCTGCAAGGCGGCGGGATCGTTCTCCAGCCTTCCCGTCGCGATCATCGCGTTGGAGAGATCGCCGCGCGCGCCCACGCGCAGGCGGCGGTCATTCAGAAAGGCGCCCTGGCCTTTCTCGGCCCAGAACAATTCATTCTTCACCACATCATAGACGACGCCCGCCACCAGCACGCCTTCGCGCTCCAGGCCGATGGAGATCGCGAAATGCGGCAGGCCGTGCATAAAATTGATGGTGCCGTCCAAGGGATCGACGTGCCAGCGATGGGTCTTGTCCGTGCCTTCGACAGCGCCGCGCTCCTCCAGCACAAAGCCATAGCCGGGCCGCGCCTTGGAGAGTTCTTCAAAAAGCGTCTTCTCGGCCTTGAGATCGGCGGCGGTGACGAAATCGGCCGGACCCTTCTTGGAGACCTGCAAATTCTCCACCTCGCCGAAATCGCGCGCCAGCGCCCGGCCTGCCTTGCGCGCGGCGGCGATCATCACATTCAGGAGGGCTGAGGCTTGGGGCACGGGCGATCTTTGCGGCTGGGCGCGAGGAGCTACCAGCACAAGGTCCCAATGAGAAGGGCGCGCATCAGACCAGGGTGCGCAGCGCTTCCAGCCGCGCCTCGTTGGCGGGATGCGTGGACAGCCAGGCCAGCGGTTCGGGCCGGTCGGCGCTGGTCGCGATCATCTTCTCCCAAAAGCGCAGCGCCGCCGCCGGCTCATAGGCGCCGTCCTTCATCAGCGACACGCCCAGCCTGTCGGCTTCCAATTCGTGCGCGCGCGAATAGGGCAGCACCACGCCATAGACGAGGCCCGCGCCGAGCGCGGCGGCCGCTTCGTCGGCCCAGGGGCCAAGGTCCTCGGACAAGGCGATGGCGGCGGCGCGCACGCCCAATTGCACGGCCATCTGCTGGCTGACGCGCTCGGCCGCGTGGCGGCCGATCACGTGGCCCACCTCATGGCCCATCACGGCCGCGATCTCATCGTCGCCGCCGGCCAGATCTATGAGGCCGCGGAAAAAGCCGACCTTGCCGCCCGGCAGCACGAAGGCGTTGATCTCCGGACTGTCGAAGACGGCGAATTCCCAGTTCTGATCGCTGAGCCCGGAGGCGTCCGCGATGCGCGCGCCGATCGTTTCGATCCGCCGCTGCAGCGCGGCGTCCGAGCTGCGGGGCGTCGCGCGCTGAATGTCGGTCCAGGCTTGCGCCGACATGCCCGCGAGCATGTCGTCCGTGACCACCACGAATTGGCGCCGGCCCGTCGCCGGATTTTCCGAGCACGCCGCCAGCGGCGCGATGGCGGCGCCCGCGAGCGCGTGCGCCAGCAACGTGCGGCGATTCAGCCGAAAAAAAGGAGGCGCGGCGGCTGTGGTCATGGGCCTTCACATAAGCGGCTTCGCGCGGCTTGGAAGGGCGTGGGCGATCACGAGGCGGTCAAGCGCGCGGCGCTGACGAAGAGGGCTGGCGCGCTCGCGCAGCTATGATAGGCGTACATCAACGTCCGCGGGGAGCGGGCGGCGAACGCAAAAAAGCGGAGGGGTGCTCATGTTTTTCGTGACTAAGCTGGGTCCCGCGCGTCGTCCGATGGCGGCGCCGCAAGCGCCAAGCGCGGCGCCCGCGCCGCCGCAGGCCGTCGCGCCCGCGCCGCGTCCGCAAGCGC
>CAZLWK010000047.1:0-15290 GCA_964563395.1 uncultured Caulobacteraceae bacterium | reverse complement strand
GTCGGGTCTGGCGTCATCGCCAAGATCGAGGACTGAGCCCGCTAAAGCCAAAGCCGAACCCAAAGGCCGCCCCAAAAGGGCGGCCTTTTTCGCGCAGCGTCGGCGTGCATCCGTTCTCGTGCGCGGCCGCATCCATGTCATATGATCGGGCGGGCGGAGCGAGGGCCTCATGGAACGCGTTGCGATTACTCTGGCCATTCTCGTTGCGATCGTGTTCGCCGCCGCCGGCATGGGCGCGCTTCGGCTCGATGGCGTCAATTTCAGCTTCGCCGGATCGACGGCGCCCCAGGCCCCCGTCGGTCCCGGTGAATTGCCCGCCGCGACCTATGCCGGGCGCGCGCTCAGGGTCGAGCATGCGGCGGCGGTCCTGAATGTGATCGCGGAGGAGCGCGAGGATATCAGCGTCGCCGTGCGCAATCCGGGCCGCGCGCCCATGCCGTTGCTGAGCGCCGCTGGGGGTACGATCACCATAGACGGTCGTCTGCAAGGGCGGATCTTGAATTGCCGTCCCGAGGGCGGCGCGGACCTTTTGGGCTATGGCGGGCTGACGCGCGAAGACCTCCCCGTGATCGAAGTGCGCACCCCGCGCGCGGTGGCGCTGTCGATCGGCGGCGCGGTGAGCACGACGATCGGCGAGGCTGGCGCCGTCGACCTTGAGCTGACGGGGTGCGGCCCAACGCGCATCGGCGACGTCGCCGGCGAACTTGAGATCGAACACAGCGGCTCGGGAGACATCGAGGCCGGCGCTTCAGCCTCCGCGGCGATCGACCTTGCGGGTTCCTCCGATATAGCCTTGGGCGCGGTGCGCGATGCGCTGAAGGTCGATCTCGCGGGCTCCGGGGCCGTCAGCGCGACGCAGCTGACGGGCGATCTTGAAGTCGATACCGCCGGATCCGGCGATGTCATCATCGCGGGCGGGGCCATAAAGAGCGCGGAGATCGACATTGCCGGGTCCGGCGCCGTGACGGCGGCGGCCTCGGTCCAGAGCGCATCCGTCAGCATCGCAGGCTCGGGGGATGTCGCCTTCGATGGGATCGTCGGCGCGCTCGATGCGGAAATCATGGGTTCGGGCAGCGTGTCCGCCCGCGCCGTGACCGGTGCGAACCGGCAGCGCATCATGGGGTCGGGCGAGGTAACGATCGGCGGCGCCGCGCCGCCCCCGCCCCCGGCGCCTCCAGCCGCGCCGCTGGCCCCGCCCGCGACGCCGGCGCGGCCTTGACGCCCGGGAGCGGGAGAGCTAATGACCCGCTCCTGTTTTGGACCGGCCGTGAGCGGAAAGCTCAGACGCGGTCCGCGATAGCGCGACATCGGCCGGATGCTATCTGGCCATTTGTTCGAGGACAGGGCGCCTAGCGCGCCCCGCCCTCGTTTCGCGCGTTGCGGATCAACGTCATGCTTTCCCCTCGCAGCCGAAAGAGCGCCGGTTTCGGCGGACGATTGGGCGATCTGGGCGATGCAGCAGAACATCCGAATTAGGCTTAAAGCCTTCGATCACCGCACGCTCGATCTCTCCACCAAGGAGATCGTGAACACCGCAAAGCGCACCGGCGCGACCGTCGTCGGTCCCATTCCGCTACCCACGCGTATTGAGCGTTTCACGGTCAATCGTTCGCCGCACATCGATAAGAAATCGCGCGAACAATTCGAAATCCGCACGCACAAGCGCGTGCTCGATATCGTCGATCCCACCCCGCAAACGGTCGATGCGCTGATGAAGCTCGATCTTTCAGCCGGCGTCGACGTTCAAATCCAGGTCATGGGGTAAGCCGTGGCCCAAAATCCTTCTCCCCGCATCGGCGCCATCGCCAAGAAAATCGGCATGATGCAGATTTTCGCCGAGGACGGCGCGGCGATCCCCGTAACCGTGCTGCAGCTCGAAGGCTGCACCGTGATCGCGCACCGCACCAAGGAGAAGGACGGCTACGACGCCGTCCAACTCGGCGTCGGCGCGCCGAAGGTGAAGAATCTGACGAAGGCCGATCGCGGTCACTTCGCCAAGAACAATGTCGAGCCGAAGAAGAAGCTCGTCGAGTTCCGCGTCGAACCGGGCAAGGCGCCCGCCGTGGGCGCGGAATTGTCGGCCGAGCATTTCATCGTCGGTCAAAAGGTGGATGTCAGCGGCGTCTCCATCGGCAAGGGCTTCGCCGGCGCGATGAAGCGGTGGAATTTCGGCGGCATGCGCGCCAGCCACGGCGTCTCCATCACGCACCGCGCACACGGCTCCACCGGTCAACGCCAGGATCCCGGCAAGGTCTTCAAGGGCAAGAAGATGGCCGGCCACATGGGCGATAAGCGCATCACCACGCAGAACCTCGACGTGGTTCGTGTCGATGCGGCGCGCGGCCTTGTGTTCGTGAAGGGCGCCGTGCCGGGCGCCAAGGGCGCCTGGGTTGAGGTGCGCGACGCCGTCAAGCGCGCCCTGCCGAGCGATGCGCCCCAGCCCGCCAAGATCCGCGAAGCGGCGGCTTAAGAGGGGCGATGCGATGAAACTCGACGTTAAAACCCTCGACGCCGCCTCCGCCGGCACGGTCGACCTCAAGGACGACATTTTCGGCATCGCCGAAATTCGCGGCGACATCCTGCAACGCATGGTCAAATACCAGCTCGCCAAGCGCCGAGCCGGCACGCACAAGACCAAGAGCCGTGGCGAGGTCGCCCGTTCGCACTCCAAGCTCTACAAGCAAAAAGGCACCGGCAACGCCCGCCACGGCAGCGCCAACGCGCCGATTTTCCGGGGCGGCGGTCACGCCCACAACATTCTGCCGCGCGATTACGGCCACGATCTGCCGAAGAAAGTGCGGGCGATGGCGCTGAAGCACGCGCTGTCGGCCAAGGCGCGCGACGGCGACTTGATCGTGATCGATGAGGCGCGTCTTGCGGAGCCCAAGACGAAGGCGCTGAGCGCCAAGCTCGCCAAGCTCGGCCTCGACAACGCGCTCATTATTGGCGGCGCCGAGCTCGATCTGAATTTCGCGCTAGCTTCGCGCAACATTCCCAATCTCGACGTGCTGCCGAGCGCAGGCGTCAATGTCTACGACATCCTGCGCCGCAAGAAGCTCGTCCTCACGAAGGACGCCGTGGCGGCCATCGAGGCGCGCTTCGCGCCCAAACAAGAAAAGGTCGCGGCATGAGCGCCCTCAAGCATTACGACACGATCATCGCGCCGGTGATCACGGAAAAGGCGACGCTTCTCAGCGAGAAGAATAAGGTCGTGTTCCGCGTGCCGCTCGACGCCAGCAAGGACGACGTGAAGGCCGCCGTCGAGGCGCTCTTCAAGGTGAAGGTCCTGAGCGTCAACACGCTGCGTCAGAAGGGCAAGCGCAAGCGCTTCCGCGGTCTTGAAGGCCGCCGCGCGGATCAAAAGAAAGCCATCGTGACGCTGGCCGAAGGCCAGTCCATCGATGTGACGACGGGGCTTTAAGATGGCGCTGCGTACTTTCCGTCCGACCTCGCCGGGCCGGCGTCAGCTCGTGATCGTGGATCGGTCCGAGCTGCACAAGGGCAAGCCGGTGAAGGCGCTCACCGAAGGACTGACCAAGTCCGGCGGGCGTAACAACGCCGGCCGCATCACGGCCTATCGCCATGGCGGCGGGCACAAGCGCGCCTATCGCATCATCGATTTCAAACGGCGCAAATGGGACGTGCCGGCGACGGTGGAGCGCCTTGAATACGATCCCAATCGATCGGCCTTCATCGCGCTCGTCAAATACGCCGATGGCGAAATCGCCTACGTTCTGGCGCCGCAGCGCTTGAAAGCAGGCGACACGATCATCGCCGGCGAACGCGTCGACGTGAAGCCCGGCAACGCCATGCCGCTCAAGAGCATTCCCGTTGGCACGATCGTGCACAATGTCGAGATCAAGCCCATGAAGGGCGGTCAGATCGCGCGCGCCGCCGGCACCTATGTGCAGCTGGTCGGCCGTGACACCGGCTACGCCCAGCTGCGTCTGTCATCCGGCGAAGTGCGCATGGTGCCCGACAGCTGCATGGCCACCATCGGCGCTGTCTCCAATCCCGACAACATGAACGAGAACTGGGGCAAGGCCGGCCGCTCCAAATGGCTGGGCATTCGCCCCTCCGTGCGCGGCGTCGCCATGAACCCGATCGATCACCCCCATGGCGGCGGCGAAGGCCGCACCTCCGGCGGCCGCCACCCGGTGACGCCCTGGGGCAAGAAAACGCGCGGGCCGAAAACCCGCAAGAAACAGCCGTCTGATCGTCTGATCATCCGGCGCCGCCACGCGAAGAAGTCAGGGTAACCCGATGCCGCGCTCTGTTTGGAAAGGCCCGTTCGTCGACGGCTATCTCTTGGCGAAAGCCGAGAAGGCCCAGGGCGGTCGCCAAGCGATCAAGACCTGGTCGCGTCGCTCGACGATCATGCCGCAATTCGTCGGCCTCACGTTCCAGGTGCACAACGGCAAGAGCTTCGTGCCGGTGAGCGTGAGCGAGGACATGGTGGGCCACAAACTCGGCGAATTCGCGCCGACGCGCCCGAACACCGGCCACGGCGCCGATAAGAAGGCGAAGAGGAAGTAAGATGGGCAAGCCCGCCAATCCTCCGCGTCAAGCCGAGAACGAAGCGCGCGCGGTGCTGCGGATGATCCGCATCAGCCCGCAAAAGCTCAACCTCGTCGCGCAAAGCATTCGCGGCCTCTCGGTGGAGAAGGCGCTGAACGAGCTGCGCTTCTCGCGCAAGCGCATCGCGGCCGATGTCTACAAGCTCGTCTGGTCCGCGAAAGCGAACGCCGAGGAGAAGGGGCTCGATATCGACAGCCTGTTCGTGACGCAGGCGCATGTCGGAAAGAACCTTGTGATGAAGCGTTCGATGGCGCGTGGTCGTGGCCGCGGCAGCCGCATCGAAAAGCCCTTCGCGCAGATCACGGTCGTGGTGCGCGAAGATCCCGCCCGTCTTGAGGCGCTGCAGAATCGGAAGAAGAAGCCGCGCGACATCTCGCCCGAGCGTCGCCGCAATGCTGAAGCGCAGGGAGCGCACGCCTAATGGGTCAGAAAGTCAATCCGATCGGCTTGCGCGTCGGCGTAAACCGCACCTGGGATTCGCGCTGGTTCGCGAACACCAAGGATTATGCGCGCCTGCTGCACGAGGACATCAAGATTCGGAAATTCCTGCGCGACAAGCTGTCGGCGGCGGGCATTTCCAAGATCATTATCGAGCGCCCGCTGAAGAAGTGCCGCGTCACCATTCTGACCGCCAAGCCCGGCGTCGTGATCGGCAAGAAGGGCGCGGACATTGAAAAGCTTCGCAAGGAGCTCGCCTCGATGGCGCCCGACGCCGAGGTGTTCTTGAACCTCGTCGAAGTGCGCAAGCCCGAGACCGACGCGACGCTCGTCGCCGAGGGCATCGCCCAGCAGTTGGAACGCCGCGTTGCGTTCCGCCGCGCCATGAAGCGCGCCATGCAATCGGCGATGCGTCTTGGCGCGCAGGGCATCCGCATCAATGTGTCGGGCCGTCTCGGCGGCGCGGAAATCGCGCGGATGGAATGGTATCGTGAGGGTCGCGTGCCGCTGCACACGCTGCGCGCCGATGTCGATTACGGCTTCGCCGAAGCCCATACCGCCTACGGCCAGATCGGCGTGAAGGTGTGGATCTTTAAGGGCGAAATTCTCGAGCATGATCCGATGGCGCAGGACAAGCGCGCCATCGACACCGGCGAGAACCGTGAGCGCCGCGATCGCGACCGCCCCGCGCGCGCCGATGATCGCGGCCCCGGCGGCGACCGTGATCGTCGCGGGCGTGGCCCCCGCCGCGGTCAGCGCGAAGAAGCAACCTCGGAAGCGGAAGGCTGATCCGCCATGATGCAACCGAAGAAGACCAAGTTTCGCCGCGCCCATAAAGGCCGCATCAAAGGCGTGACCGAGGCCGGCTCTCAACTCAGCTTCGGCCAGTTCGGGCTGAAGGCGCTTGAGCCCGAGCGCGTCACCGCGCGCCAGATCGAGGCGGCCCGCCGCGCGATCACGCGCCAGATGAAGCGTCAGGGCAAAGTCTGGATCCGCATTTTCCCGGACGTGCCGGTTTCGAAGAAGCCGGCGGAAGTGCGCATGGGATCGGGCAAGGGCGCGCCGGAATTTTGGGCCGCGCGTGTCCATCCTGGGCGCATCATGTTCGAGATCGACGGCGTGCCCGCCGACGTCGCCAAGGAATCGCTGCGTCTCGGCGCGGCGAAGCTGCCGATCAAGACGCGCATCGTCGAACGGCTGGAGGGTCAGTGATGGCCAAGAAGAAGAGCGAGCTCTCCGTCATCGACGCGCGCGGCTGGGATAAGGCCAAGCTGCAGGACGAGCTCGTGCGCCTGAAGAAAGAACAATTCAATCTCCGCTTCCAGCAGGCCACGGGCCAGTTGGAAAAGCCTTCGCGCATGCGTGAAGTACGGCGCGACATCGCGCGCGTGCACACCGTGCTGCGCGAGAAGGCGCCGGCGGCGAAGGTCTGAGGAGTAGAAGCGATGCCCCGCCGCGTCATGCAAGGCGTTATCGTCAGCGACAAGGGCGACAAGACCGTCGTCGTCAAGGTCGAGCGCACGTTCCTGCACCCGGTTCTGAAAAAGACCGTCCGCCGCTCCAAGCGCTATCATGCGCATGACGAGGCGAACGCCTTCAAGACCGGCCAGACCGTGGAAATTCAGGAATGCCCGCCCAAGTCCAAGCTTAAGCGCTGGGAAGTGGTCGCCGCCGTCGGGAGCGCCGCGCCATGATCCAGATGCAATCCAATCTTGAGGTCGCGGACAATTCCGGCGCCAAGCGCGTGATGTGCATCAAGGTGCTCGGCGGCTCCAAGCGCCGCTACGCGACCATCGGCGACGTCATCGTGGTGTCGATCAAGGAAGCTATGCCGCGCGGGCGCGTGAAGAAGGGCGATGTGCGCAAGGCCGTTGTCGTGCGCGTCTCCAAGGACATCAAGCGTCGCGACGGCTCCACGATCCGCTTCGACACCAACGCCGCCGTGCTCATCAACAATCAGGGCGAGCCCATCGGCACGCGCATCTTCGGACCGGTTCCGCGCGAATTGCGCGCCAAGAACCACATGAAGATCATCTCGCTTGCGCCGGAGGTCCTGTAATGGCCGCCAAGATCAAGAAGGGCGACACTGTGATCGTGCTCGCTGGCAAGGATAAGGGGCGCAGCGGCAAGGTGCTCGACGTTCTGCGTGACGCCGACCGCGTCGTCGTGGAAGGCGTCAACGTGCACGCCCGCCACACCAAGGCGTCGATGGCCGACCCTCAGGGCGGGATCAAGCGCCGCGAGGCGCCGCTGCACATTTCCAACGTCGCCTTGCGCGACCCAAAAACCGGCAAGGCCACGCGCGTCGGTTTCAAGACCGACGACAAGGGCCGCAAGGTTCGTTTCGCCAAGGGCTCGGGAGTCCAGATCGATGTCTGACGCCGTGCAAAAATACGAACCGCGCATGAAGACGCGCTACAAGGCGCAGGTTCGCACGCGCCTGAAGGATCAGTTCGGCTACACCAACGAAATGCAGGTGCCCAAGCTGGACAAGATCGTGATCAATATGGGCGTCGGCGAAGCGGTCGCCGATTCCAAGAAGTTAAAATCGGCGATGGACGCGCTGACCGCGATCACGGGCCAAAAGCCGGTGCCGACGCGCGCCAAGAAGTCGATCGCCGGCTTCAAGATTCGCGAAGGCATGGCGGTCGGCTGCAAGGTCACGTTGCGCGCGGACCGCATGTACGAGTTCCTGGACCGTCTGGTCACGATCGCGCTGCCACGCGTGAAGGATTTCCGCGGCCTGAACGGTCGCAGCTTCGACGGTCGCGGCAATTACGCGATGGGTCTTAAGGAGCACATCGTGTTCCCCGAGATCAATTACGATCAGATCGATCAGATCTGGGGCATGGACATCATCGTGTGCACCACGGCGCGCACGAACGATGAAGCCAAGGCGTTGTTGAAAGAGTTTGATTTCCCGTTCCGGAACTGATCGCGCGGCGAGCGCGATCCACCCCTGAACGCACCGGGAGAAAATGATGGCGAAGACTGGGTCCATCGAGAGGAATGAAAAGCGTAAGCGTCTGGCGAAGAAATTCGCCGCCCGGCGCGCGCGTCTGAAGGCGATCGCGCTCGACGAGGCCAAGCCTCTCGAAGAGCGCTTCGCCGCGCGCCTCAAGCTCGCCGAGCTGCCGCGCAATTCCTCGCCCACGCGTTATCGCAATCGCTGCGAGCTGACGGGCCGTCCGCGCGGCTTCTATCGCAAGCTGCGCGTCAGCCGCATCGCGCTTCGTGAACTGGCCTCGAAGGGCCAGGCGCCCGGCGTCGTGAAGTCGAGCTGGTAGGGATTGACGACATGAATCTGAACGATCCCCTGGGCGATATGATCACACGGATCCGGAACGCGCAGCTGCGCGGCCGCTCCGTCGTGACCACGCCCGCCTCCAAGCTACGCGCGCGCGTGCTCGATGTGTTGATCGAGGAGGGCTATGTGCGCTCCTACGCCGAGGTCGAGCGCGACGGCCACAAGGAGCTTGAGATTCAGCTCAAGTATACGGAAGGCGCGCCCGTCATTTCCGATATCCAGCGCGTGTCGAAGCCCGGCCGCCGCGTCTATTCCTCGATCAAGGACCTTCGCCTTGTGCGCAACGGCCTCGGCATCGCCATTCTGTCCACGCCGAAGGGCGTCATGAGCGACGCCGCCGCCCGCACGCAGAATGTCGGCGGCGAAGTCCTCTGCAAGGTGTATTGAGATGAGCCGCGTCGGCAAAAAACCCATCCCGACGCCGGCCGGCGTCACGGTGAGCGTCGCCGGGCAGGCGGTGAGCGTAAAGGGCCCAAAGGGCCAGCTCTCCTTCCATGCGCCCGATGAAGTGGAAGTGCGCCAGGAAGAGGGCGCCATTCACGTCAAGCCACGCCGCGACGATCAGCGCGCCCGCGCCATGTGGGGCATGGCGCGCGCCATCCTCGCCAACAATGTGCAGGGCGTCACTCAGGGCTTCGAGAAGACGCTGGAGATGACCGGCGTCGGCTATCGCGCCGCGATGCAGGGCAAGAATTTGCAGATGCAGCTCGGCTATAGCCACGACATCGTCTACGCCCCGCCCGAAGGCGTGACATTGGCGACGCCGAAGCCCACCGAAATCAAGATCACCGGCATCGACGCGCAGGCCGTTGGGCAAGTGGCCGCCGAAATCCGCGCGTTCCGCCCGCCGGAGCCCTATAAGGGCAAGGGCGTGCGTCGCGCTGGCGAATACGTCCGCCGCAAGGAAGGCAAGAAGAAATAAGCCATGCAACGCGCGCTCGACAAAAACGCCCGCCGCGCCCAGCGCAATCGCACGCGGCTCAAGAAGGTGGCCAATGGCCGTCCGCGCCTCAGCGTGGCGCGGTCCTCCAAGCACATCTCCGTCCAGGTGATCGATGACGCGAAGGGCGTGACGATCGCCTCCGCCTCGACGCTGGAGAAGGATTTCCGGGCCGGCCGCAAGACTGGGGCCGACCAGGCCGCCGCCGCCGCGATCGGCAAGCTGATCGCCGCGCGCGCCAAGGAAAAAGGCGTCAGCGCCGTCGTGTTCGATCGCGGCGCCTATCTCTATCATGGCCGGGTGAAAGCCTTGGCCGACGCCGCCCGCGAGGGCGGCCTCGAATTCTAAGGAGCGCGCGGCCATGTCGATGACCGGCGAAGAGAGCACAAACGAAGAAGGCCAACGCCCACGCCGTGGGCGCGGCGGGGGTCGCGATCGCGATCGTCGTGACAATCGGGACCGCGCCGGCCGCGATGAAGAGCGCGACAGCGAATTCGTCGACAAGCTGGTTGCGATCAACCGCGTCGCCAAGGTCGTGAAGGGCGGCAAGAATTTCGGTTTCGCCGCGCTCGTCGTCGTCGGCGACAAGAAGGGCCGCGTCGGGTTCGGTCATGGCAAGGCGCGCGAAGTGCCCGAAGCCATTCGCAAGGCCACTGAGGAAGCCAAGAAGACGATGATCCGCGTGCCGCTCCGCGAAGGGCGTACGCTGCATCATGACGGCGAGGGCCATTGGGGCGCCGGCCGCGTGATGCTGCGCGCCGCGCCCCCCGGCCGCGGACTGATCGCCGGCGGTCCGATGCGCGCCGTGCTGGAAGTGCTTGGCGTTCAGGACGTGGTCGCCAAGTCGCAGGGCTCGTCCAACCCCTACAACATGGTGCGCGCCACGTTCGACGCCTTGAAGACGCAGGTGAGCCCGCGCCAAGTGGCGGGCCGTCGTGGCCTCAAGGTCTCCGATATCGTCACCCGCCGTAAGGACGGCGCCAGCCTCGGCGAAGCGCCGTCGGAAGGATAAGCCATGGCCAAGACGCTGAAAGTGAAGCGTATCGGAAGCCCGATCCGGCGCGAATCCGCTCAATTGGCGACGCTGCGCGGCCTTGGCCTCACGCGCGCCGCTCAAGTGCGCGAGCTGGAAGATACGCCGGCCGTTCGCGGCATGATCGCGAAGGTCGGCCACCTCGTTGAAGTCATCGAGCGCTGACCGCGCCCTAAACGGACATCATCACCATGGTTCGTCTCAACCAATTGGCCGACAATCCCGGCGCCTCGAAGAAGCTGATGCGCGTCGCGCGCGGCGTCGGCTCGGGCAAGGGCAAGACCGCCGGGCGCGGCGTGAAGGGACAAAAGTCCCGTCGCGGCGTGTCGATCAACGGCTTCGAGGGCGGTCAGATGCCGCTCCATATGCGCATGCCCAAGCGCGGCTTTACGCCGCCCGGTCAGGCGCGCCATGCCTGGGTCAATCTGGGTCGGCTGCAAAAGGCGATCGATTCCAAGGTGCTGACGCCGGGCCAGGAGGTCACCGAGGAGGTGCTCGTGTCGACGGGCATCGTTCGTCGCGCCCGCGACGGCGTGCGCCTCCTTGCGAAAGGCGCATTGAACGCCAAACTCAGCATCACCGTCTCGGGCGCGTCCGCGGCCGCGATCGCCGCAGTCGAAAAGGCGGGCGGATCGGTGACGGTGACCAAGCCCGCCGAGGCCCCGGCCGAGGCGTAAGCGCTTCCCCGTTCGCGGGGAAGCTGTCGCGCGCAGTGAGCCTGGGGGGGCGCCCTTGGGCCACTTCGCGGCCATCACCGCCGCTCAAGGCGGAGGATATTCGGAGCCCTCTGGCGCATGGCCTCAGCCGCAGAACAATTGGCAGCGAACGTCAATTTCGCCGCCTTCGCCAAGGCGACCGACCTTCAAAAGCGCATCGTCTTCACGCTGCTGATGCTCGTCGTCTACCGGATCGGCACCTTCATCCCGATCCCGGGCATTGATCCGGTAGCCTTTCAGCAGGCCTTCCAAAGTCAGGCCGGCGGCATTCTCGGCATGATGAACACGTTTTCGGGCGGCGCCGTCGAACGGATGGCGGTCTTCGCGCTGAACGTGATGCCGTACATTTCGGCCTCGATCATCATTCAGCTCTTGGCGACTACGTCCCCCTCGCTCGAGCGCTTGAAGAAGGAAGGCGAGGCGGGGCGCAAGCAGCTCAACCAATATACGCGTTATCTCACGGTCGCGCTGGCGATCCTTCAATCCTACGGGATCGCGATCGGCCTGCAGGCCTCGCCCGGGCTCGTCACCACGTCCGGGCCGCTCTTTGTTGCGTCTACAATCATTACGCTCACCGGGGGGACGATGTTCCTCATGTGGCTCGGCGAGCAAGTGACGGCGCGCGGCGTTGGCAACGGCGTGTCGCTGATCATTTTCGCCGGCATCATCGCGGAAATGCCGCGCGTGCTCGGCCAGATGATCGAGCTGTCGCGCGTCGGCGAATTGAACATCGCTGCGGTCCTGCTGATCCTGGCGGTGCTGTTCGCTGCGGTGGTGTTCATCGTCTTCATCGAGCGCTCGCAGCGCCGGCTTGTGGTGCAATATCCCAAGCGCCAGGTCGGCAATCGCATGTTCATGGGCGAGAGTTCGTTCCTGCCGCTGAAGATCAACACGGCGGGCGTGATTCCGCCGATCTTCGCGTCCTCGCTGCTTTTGCTGCCGTCCACGATTGTCGGCTTTGTCGGGATGGGCGCGGATTCGCCGGTCTGGCTGCAGACGCTGATCGCGTCGATCGGCTACGGCCAGCCGGGCCATCTGGCGCTCTACGCGATTGGCATCATCTTTTTCTGCTTCTTCTACACCTCGATCGTGTTCAATCCGGAAGAAACGGCGGATAATCTGCGCAAATATGGCGGCTTTCTGCCGGGCATTCGCCCTGGCAAGAAAACGGCGGAATATCTGGATTATGTGCTGACGCGGCTGACCGTGATCGGCGCGGCCTACATCACGGCGGTCTGCCTCCTGCCGGAAATTCTGATCTCGGCCTACAACATGCCCTTCTATCTGGGCGGCACATCGATCCTGATCGTCGTGTCGGTGACGATGGACACGGTCACCCAAATCCAGTCTCACCTTGTCGCACACCAATATGAGGGCTTGATCAAGCGCTCCAAATTGCGGGGCAAGGCGCGATGAACCTCATCCTGTTCGGTCCGCCCGCCGCCGGCAAGGGCACGCAGGCCAAGCGCTTGGTCGAGCGGCGTGGCTTCGTGCAATTGTCCACGGGCGACATGTTGCGCGCCGCGCGCGCCTCCGGCTCCCCGCTGGGACAGCGCGTGGCGGCGATCATGGATTCCGGATCGCTCGTCTCCGATGAGATCGTGAACGAGCTGATCGAGGATAAGCTGACGCAGAACGGCGCCGCGCCGGGCTTTATCTTCGATGGGTATCCGCGCACGCTTGAGCAGGCGCGTGCGCTCGATGCGCTGCTCGCCCGCCGCGGGACCAAGATCGATCTCGTCATCCGTCTGGAGGTGGTCGAGGATACGTTGATCGCCCGGATCGCCAAGCGGTTCGCCGAAGAGGGCAGGGCGGACGACAACCCGGAAAGTTTCAAGGTTCGTCTCAAGGCCTATAACGACCAAACCGCCCCGCTCGTCAGCTATTATCGCGACCAGGGCAAACTCGTCGGCGTGGACGGCATGGCGGACATGGACACGGTGTCCGGCGCGATCAATGCCCACCTGACAAAGTCCTAAATCGCCTCTCCGGTCTCGCTGTCGAACGAATGGATGCGTTCGGGCTTGGAGGTGGCCATGTGCGCCTCGATGAACGCGCCCAGGCGGACGCCGCCGAAAAGAAATGCCAGCTTCTCGTATAAATAGGCGGCATCGAGTGCGAGTCGCGGGAAAGCTAGAAGCGTGATGGGCGTTTCATGCTCGGCGAGCACGTGCATCATGTTGTAAAATGTGCGCGCAGACGCGTTGATCTGCTCGGCGTAGTTCGGCGCCGTCCACAGGCCGCCCGGCGCCTTTCCCGTCAGTCCTTCAGCGCGCGCCGCCGCGGATACGCGGCTTCGGCTGGCGGCCGCGTCAGTTAGCGTCCGCATGGGGATGATGACGTGATCAAGCTTAAGCGTTCGGTCAGCCAGAACCTGAGCCGCCATGTTTGGGAACAGGATGGTCTTCACAATATAGGGACAAGAGGGGTCGCGAAGGTCGCGCTCCAGCCCAGCGTGCGAGATGGGGTGCACATTTTCCGCATCTGTTCTGCTAAAGCCGGTATCGAGCCCAAGCTCGGTCAGGAGCGCCATGAGGAACGTGGTCCCAGAGCGGCCGGCCCCAGTGACCAGAACGTGCCGACGCACCTTTTCCATGTCGGACCCGGATTCAGTCATTCGCTCGCTTGTAAGGGCTCGGGCGCCGGGCGCAACAGCCGCCGCCGCCGCCTGTCTCGCCTTGAGCGAATTGACAGCCTGACGGTCGGCTCTATAACGGCGGGTCTTCGCGAAGGTTTAGCGCCGCGATGCCGCGGGGGCCAGGAGGCCCGCCGGCGTCGCGCCTTGTTTTTTTGGAGCACATCCATGGCCCGGATCGCCGGCGTCAATATCCCGACCCAGAAGCGCGTGGTGATCGCGCTGCAATACATCCATGGGATCGGGCCGCACTACGCCAAGGAGATCCTGGACAAGGTCGGGATCGATGACGCCCGCCGAGTCAATGAGCTGACCGACCAGGAAGTTTTGCAAATTCGCGAAACCATCGACCGCGACTACACCGTCGAGGGCGATCTTCGCCGCGAGACGGCGACGAACATTAAGCGCCTGATGGATCTGGGCTGCTATCGCGGCCTGCGCCACCGCAAGGGCCTCCCGGTCCGCGGCCAGCGCACCCATACCAACGCCCGCACCCGCAAGGGCCCCGCCAAACCCATCGCCGGCAAGAAGCAGGCTACCCGCAAATAGAATTTTGAAGAGGCTTCGCCGTCATGGCCAAGGAATCCACGCGCGTTAAGAAACGCGAACGCAAGAACATCGCGGCCGGCGTGGTGCACGTCGCCGCCTCGTTCAACAACACGATGATCACGATCGCGGACGCCCAGGGCAACACCATTTCCTGGTCCAGCGCGGGCGCGATGGGGTTCAAGGGTTCGCGCAAATCCACGCCCTACGCCGCGCAGGTCGCCGCCGAGGACGCCGGCCGCAAGGCGATGGAGCACGGCATGCGCACCGTTGAGGTGAATGTGTCGGGTCCCGGCTCCGGTCGCGAAAGCGCGCTGCGCGCGCTCCAGGCCATCGGCTTTACCGTCACCTCTATCCGCGACGTCACACCGATCCCGCATAATGGCTGCCGCCCGCCGAAGCGCCGCCGGGTCTAGGGTCTCGCGTAATTTTGTTTTCCCTCTGCGCCGCGTGGACGCTTAGCGCCGCGGCCTCACAGAAGAGGTTTTGATGTCGATTGAAGACAATTGGCTGACCCTCATTCGCCCTAAGAAGCCGATCGTCGAGCATGGCTTCGAGGCGAACCGGAAGGCCACCCTGATCGCCGAACCGCTTGAGCGCGGCTTCGGCATGACGCTCGGCAATGCGTTGCGCCGTGTTCTTCTGTCTTCGTTGCAGGGCGCGGCGATCACGTCGGTGCAGATCGACGGCGTGGTGCACGAATTTTCGTCCATTCCCGGTGTCCGCGAGGACGTGACGGACATCGTCTTGAATCTCAAGCAGGTCGCCGTGCGGATGCGCGGCGAGGGGCCCAAGCGGGTCATGCTGAAGGCCGAAGGGCCAGGCGAAGTCACCGCCAAGCACATTCAGACCGTCGGGGACATGGAAATCCTCAACCCCAACCACGTGATCTGCACGCTGGACGAGGGCGCCTCCATTCGCATGGAGCTGACGGTCAATATCGGCAAGGGCTATGTGCCTGCCGAACAGAACCGTCCAGACGACGCGCCGATCGGGCTGATCGCCATCGATTCCATTTTCTCCCCCGTGCGCCGCGTCGCCTATCGCGTCGACAATACGCGCGAAGGCCAAGTGCTCGATTACGACAAGCTCGTGAT
>CAZLWK010000046.1:0-15501 GCA_964563395.1 uncultured Caulobacteraceae bacterium | reverse complement strand
CGACATCCAATTGCGTCCGTATAGGGAAGACCGGAGCCGATGAAGGTTCCGCCAGACCTTGTGCCGCAGAAAGTGGTGGCGGACGATCTCTGCGTGAGCCTGGCCACGCTCTGGCGCGCACGCCGCAGCAATCTTCCAGGCTTTCCAGCGCCGGTCATCATCCGCAACATGGTGTTCTGGCGCAAAACCGATCTCGGCAAGCTCGAAGACGCGCTCCTGCAATTCGAGGGACGCGGCAAGTTCGAGCGGGAGCGCGAGCGCTCCAAGCGCATCGCCGTCATGACGAAAGCGCGCCCTCAGCCCAAACGCATCAAGCGCGGGCGCCGTCCCGACGAACGTCAGCGCGATCTGTTCTGAACGGGAATGGACCGTGCGGGTTTTGTCGGCCCTATGCGCGTCATGGCCGGTTGATCATGGAGGCCGCACGATTGGCGATCATGGCCACGACGGCGTTGGGATGTCCGCGTGGCACGCTGGGCATGATCGACGCATCCGCTACCCAGAGGTTTTCCGCGCCGCGCAAACGCAGGTCTGAAGACACAACGGCGGTTGCGTCATCACCCATCCGGCATGTGGATACGGGATGATAGACGGTCTGGATATTGTCGCCGATGAAGTCGCGCAGCGCCTGCGGGTCGTCGCAGCCGAGGCTCGGCGCTAACTCGCGCGTCGCCATGCCTGAGAGCGGCGCGGTGGCGGCGATTTTGCGCGCGAGCGCCACGCCCGCGAGCAGGACCGCTTCGTCGTAGCCTTCGGGATCGCTGAGCAGTCCAAAGTCGATCTTTGGCGACGTGGCGGGATCAGGGCTTCTGAGCGTGAGTGCGCCACGCGAACGAGGTTTCACGACACTCGGCGCGAGCGAGAAGCCGTGTACAGCGGGCTTCTCCAGGCCCTGATTGCGCCATTCGACCGGCGCGAACATGATTTCCAGATTTGGCGCTGGCTCGCCTGCGCCCACGCGTGAGAACAGAAACGCTTCGATGGCGTTTGAAGCCAGCGGGCCTTGCTTGAGCAACAGATAGCGCAAGAGATTAAATATCGAGTCGGCGGTCTTGAGCGTGTCGCGCCGGGTTGTGCCGAAATTGACCGCGACAGTGGGATGATCCTGCAAGCCGGCGCCGACGCCAGGCGCGTCAATCGATACGGCCAGGCCATGCGCACGGAGGTGCTCGGCGGGGCCGATGCCAGATAGCATAAGAATGTGCGGTGAACCGAAGGCGCCTGCTGCCAACACCACGCCGCGCTGCGCGCGATACGCGCGATCGCCGCCGTTTTCACGCACGCGTACGCCGGTGCAGCGCCGTTGTTCGAACGTAAGGCCGGTCACCAGGGCATTCGAGACGACACTGAGTGAACGGCGTTCCAGCGCCGGCTTGAGGTAGGCGTCATACGCGCTGAAGCGCTTACCCTGACGATGCGCGATCTGAACGATCCAGGCGCCTTCGTATCCGCCGCCATTATAGTCTTCCGGCCCGTCCTCGCCGCATGTGCGCGCCGCTTGGACGAAAGCGTGCGAAAGTAGGTTTGCATGCCGGTTGGGCTCAATCTGCATTGGGCCGTTGCGGCCGCGCGTGCGGTTTGCGCTCTCGCCCGTCCAGCCTTCCTGTTCGACAAAGGTCGGCGCAACGTCGGACCATGCCCAGCCAGGAGCGCCGCCGGCGGCCCATTCGTCGAAGTCCGCCGGATGACACCATTGATGGATCTGGGCGTTGAAATTGGCTGAGCCGCCCAACATTTTGCCGCGAGGCGTAAACACGCGCCGGCCGCGATGGGTTTGCGGTTCGCTTTCAAACGACCAGTCGTGGTTTGATTTCATCAGCCGCGTAAAGCCCGCGGGAATGGAGACGAATGGATTTGTTGGCCGCCCGCCTGCCTCGATCAGCAGGACATTGTGCTTCTGCGAGAGCTGTGCGGCGAGGACGCATCCCGCGGTCCCGGCTCCGACGACGATGAAGTCCGGCTTCATGTTTGGCATCCCCCAAGCCGAGGTGAGCAGCCGCTAGCTGCGATGTTCCACGCAACCTGACACCAAGCGATGTTCGCTCGCAATCGTTTGAGGGATGGTTTGGGAGGGAGCTGTTGCGTGATGGGGCACCGGCCATGACGAGAGCGTGGCCACAGCCCAAGCGCATCAAGCGAACGCGCCGCCCCGACGAACGCCAAGGTGACCTTATTCTGAGCAGCGCACACATGCTCCCATGTTCGACCTCGGCCCGAGCAGGGCGCGAGGTCGAATGAAGACGGGACGTGGCTCCCACGTCCCGACACCCGTTGCATCGCCATCGCGCGCAAGCCGGCGTCCAGGGCGAAGAGGCGAAAGCCGTCCCTTGACGCCGGCGCGCACGATGGCAGGAGACCCGCGTCTGGGAGCGCCGCCCGTCGATACTTGTTATTAAAACTCGGACGTTATATGTTTTGTCCGAGGAAAAATGACAACGCACGCGCAGGACTCTAAAAAGGCCCATGCCCTGAGGCTTATCAAGCGTCAGGGCATCGCGCGCGCGCGCGATCTTGAGGCCGCAGGCGTCGCCATCGCCTATCTGCGCCGTCTGGTGGAGGAGGGAGCGCTGGAGCAACCGGCTCGCGGCCAATATCGGCTGGCCGGAGCGGCGCCAGCCGCCGGTCACACGATTGCCGTGGCCTCCGGCATCGTTCCCCAAGGCATCGTCTGTCTCCTGAGCGCGCTGAGGCTTCACAACCTCGGCACTCAAACGCCCCATGAAATCTGGATGCTGATCGGCGCCAAGGCGTGGGCGCCGGTCAATCCCGCCGTGCCGCTCCGTCTCATCCGGTCGCGCAATCTGCATGAAGCCATCGGTGTGGAAGGGCGGACAATCGAAGGCGTCCGAGTCCGCCTCACGTCGCCGGAGCGCACCGTGGTCGAGTGCTTCAAGCACCGCAACGCCATTGGTCTCGATGTCGCGCTTGAAGCGCTGCGTGAACTCATCAAGCGCCGTCGCGGCAAGACCGACGAACTCTGGCGCATAGCCAAGGTCTTTCGCATGCAGAATGTGATGCGGCCCTATCTTGAGGCGGCAGCATGAAACCGCCGCACCAGATCGACATGGCGGCTTCTGTTCGCGCGCGCCTTCTGACACGCGCCAAAGAGCGCGGCGAAGATTTCCAGCTCACCCTCGTGCGCTACGCAATCGAGCGGTTTCTCTACCGGCTTGGCAAGTCCGCTTATCGCGACACCTTTGTGCTCAAGGGCGCGATGCTGTTTGCGCTTTGGTCTGCAGAGCCGTTCCGGGCGACCGGCGATCTTGACCTGCTGGGCCTTGGCTCTGCCGGTGAGCGGCGCGTCAAGGCGATGGTCGCGGATATCGCGGCCATGAGCGTTGAGCCGGACGGTGTTGCGTTCGACGTCAGCCAGTTGCGCATCGAGGAGATGCAGGCGCAGGACGAATACAAGGGCGTGCGCCTCTCGTTTCTGGCGCGGATTGGCAATGTACGCATTCCGATGAAGGTCGATGTCGGATTCGGAGACGTGATAACGCCTGCGCCGGTCGATCTCGACTATCCCGCCATGCTCGATTTGCCCGTGGCCAAAGTGCGCGCCTATCCGGTCGAGACGGTCGTCGCGGAGAAGGTTCAGGCCATGGTCGAATTGGGCATCCGCAACAGCCGAATGAAGGATTTCTTCGATCTATGGGCGATCGCGCTCACCATGGAGATCGACGGCGCAAGCCTTGCCGCAGCCATAAAATCAACATTCGCCCGACGTGATACCGAACCGCCATTGACGCGTCCGCTCGCGCTTACGGCCGAATTCATCGACGACACATCCAAGCAGACGCAATGGTCGGCATTCGTTCGCCGCATGACAACGACGCTGACGCCAGCATCATTGCAGGAGACGGTCGAGGTGGTTGCGCAATTGGTCATGCCGGCGGCGACAGGTGAGGCCATTGGAAAGCGCTGGCGCGTCGGCGGCCCCTGGACGTAAGTGCGTCTGGCCTCCGCCATGCTCCCATGTTCGACCTCCGCGCGAGCAGGGCGCGAGGTCGAATGAAGACGGGACGTGGCTTCCAGGTTTCGACAAGCTCAGCGCCGCCATTGCGCCAGACGTCATCGACAAAAAGCGATGCATCGAGGCTCCCATCAAAAGGCGAACCCCCATGCAGGAAAGTGTCACTTAAGACCTCTCGTTTGCAGGATTCTGTAGAATAAGGCTCCTGAGTTGGACGTTGCCCGCGTCAGGGAGCGCCGCCCGGAGGGCGAAGACGCGCCCTGGGCTGCCAAGGCGGCGCGGCTTCGTGCGTCAGCACAAGCGCCCGGCCGCCGCAGGCGGCGACGCCCAGCCAATCGAAATTAGGCTATAACCATACATACGATTGCATATTGACAGGCGATAACCTATCTTAAACCGTTCCAAGATAAGGTCATACCCTGTGAAAGTTGCCCAGACCCTCGCCCGCCGCCGGCTCGACGAGCGCCTCAAGACTTATGCCGGTCTCGGGGCGCCGCCGCCCATGGGCTGGGTCCGCGCCATCCGCGACGCCCTGGGCCTGACCGGCGCCCAATTGGCCCGCCGCCTCAGCATTCGTCCCGCGAGCCTCTCCGAGCTTGAGAAGAATGAAGCGAGCGGGCGGATCACGCTCGCCACGTTGAAGCGCGCAGCGGAAGCGCTCGATTGCACGCTTGTCTACGCGCTCGTACCCAATCGCAGCCTTGGAAAGATGGTCGAAGAGGCCGCTACCGAGGCGGCGCAAAAAGAGCTCGCAGCGTTGTTCCACACCATGGCGCTGGAAGGCCAGGATCTGCGCTCCGCCGACAAGCGGGAGTTGGTGGAGGAGCGCGCCGCCGACATTGCCAAAGCTGGCGGCAAACGCCTGTGGGACTGACTGGACGGCGCGCGCGATCAGGCGTGCGTCAGTTCGCTCACGATCGTGCAGTCCGCCTTTGGACCTTCAGCGCAGAGCGTCGTGCATCGCCCCGCCATGCCCGCCAAGGTCCGTTCAAGCGCATCGATCTCACGACGCCGCGCTTGGACGATGTTTAATTGCGCCGCTGCGATGTCGCGAACATCGAGACAAGTATGCGCGCCGCCCATGGCGGCCAACAGCTCGCGAATTGAGTCTACACCGAACTCCATGCTGCGGAGGCGGCGGATAAGACGAAGCCGCTCGATCTCGGGCCGCGTGAACTCACGCCGCCCGGCGGCGCTGCGCGCTGCTTTCCCAATGAGACCAATCTCTTCGTAATAGCGGATTGTCGCCACCGAACAGCCGCTCCGGCGCGCCGTCTCGCCGATTCTGAATCCCGTCGCCATGGCTTGCTCCTCAAGTGGCTTGAGCATTTAGCACGCCGCTTCGCGATTGCGGAGGTGAGGATGAACAGGAAACTTGCGGTTGGACTTGGAATTGCCTGCCTTGCCTGTTGTGCGCCGCTCCTGGTTCCGTTGCTCGGCGCGGCCGGGCTAGGCGGACTGGGCGGCCGCTTGGCGGGGCTGGATTGGCTGGAAGTGCTGTGCGCGGCGACGCTGACGGCGGCTCTCGTCGGCGTCGTCATTTTCCTTGTTCGTCGACGGAGGGCTAAGGCAAGTGGGCCGTATTGCGATGTAAAGGAGTAGGCGTGGCCCCCTGGTTGCTTGCATTCGTCGGCGCTGCGGTTGCGGAGATCGCTGGCTGCTTCGCGTTCTGGGCTTGGCTCAGACTTGGCAAGTCGGTGCTCTGGGTCATTCCCGGCATGGCGTCCTTGGCGCTCTTTGCCTACCTGCTGACCCTGGTGGATGTGGAGCATGCGGGGCGCAGTTACGCCGCCTATGGCGGCGTCTATATTGTCGCCGCCATTCTCTGGCTTTGGCTTGCAGAAGGCGTGAAGCCGGATCGTTGGGACATGATCGGCGCCGTGATCTGCATCGTGGGCGCGGCGGTCATTCTGTTTGGGCCGCGCACGAGCGTGTAGACGCCGCGACCGCCCTTGCCTCGGTCGGGTGGGCGAAGGCGGCTTCACAGCCGTTGCCCATCGGATTTCATGGGACCGATCCCCTTGGCGCTGCGCCCTGATCGCCGCGCTCCCAGGCTTCCTCCTCACGCTCTGCCTCCCGATGCACCATGCGATAGAGCGCAGGCAGCACCAGCAGCGTCAGTAATGTGGAGGATATGATCCCGCCAATGACGACGGTGGCGAGCGGGCGCTGCACTTCCGCGCCGGCGCCGACATTGAACGCCATCGGGATGAAGCCGAGGCTGGCGACGAGTGCGGTCATCAGCACGGGCCGCAAGCGGGTCAGCGCGCCTTCACGGATCGCACCTTCGAGCGGACGGCCTTCCGCGCGTAATGAACGGATGAAGGTGAGCATCACCACGCCATTGAGCACCGCCACGCCCGAGAGTGCGATGAAGCCGACGCCCGCGGAGATCGAGAGCGGCAGTCCTCGGAGCAAGAGGGCAAGCACGCCGCCGGTCAGCGCTAGCGGGACGCCGGAAAAGACGATCGCCGCGTCTTTCACGGACCGGAAGAGCGCGTAAAGCAGGCCGAAGATCAACAGTAGCGCTGCCGGCACGACGAGCGACAGGCGCTGCGCGGCCGAGATCAATTGCTCGAACGTGCCGCCATAGCCGATCCAATAGCCGGCGGGGACTTCCACTTCGGCGCCGACACGGCGTTGCAACTCGCTCACGAACGAGCCGAGATCGCGTCCTCGGACATTCGCGGTGACGACGATGCGGCGCTTGCCGTCCTCGCGGCTGATCTGGTTCGGCCCAATGATGAGATTGACGGCCGCGACCTCCTGCAACGGCACGAAGCCGCGCACGCCATCGGCGGCGCCAGGGAGCGGAATGCGCAAGCGGCCGATTTCATCGACGTTCTGGCGCAATTGCTCGGGCAATCGAACGACAACATCGAAACGCCTGTCGCCCTCGAAGACTTGTCCCGCAACCGCACCGCCAAGCGACACGCGCAGCACATCCTGGAGGTCGGAGACATTGAGGCCGTGACGCGCGAGCGCGACGCGATCGGGTTCGATCTGCAGCACGGGAAGGCCCGTGACCTGCTCGATCTTTACATCGGCCGCCCCATCGATGCCGGCTATGACATCCTCGATTTCACCGGCGATGGCGCCGAGCTGATCGAGGTCGTCGCCATAGACCTTGACGGCGACGTCCGAACGCACGCCGGAGATGAGCTCGTTGAAGCGCATCTGGATCGGCTGCGTGAACTCGTAATTGTTGCCGGGAATCTGTTCGACCGCCGCCTGCATTTCCGCAACGAGCTCGCGGCGCGACTTCCAGGGATTTGGCCACTCGCTGCGTGGGCGCAGCAGCACGAACGTATCGGCCACGCTTGGCGGCATGGGATCGGTGGCGACCTCCGCCGTGCCGATCTTCGCCACGACGCGCTCGACCTCTTCGAATTGCATGAGCCGCGCCTCCAGCGTCGATTGCATCTCGACCGCTTGCGTGAGGCTTGTGCCGGGGATGCGCAGAGCGTGGAGCGCAATGTCGCCTTCGTCGAGGCTCGGAATGAATTCCGAGCCCATCCGCGAAGCGACGAGCCCGCTCAGCAGCACAAGGCCGATGGCGCCGGCCACGATCATCCGGCGGGCGCCGAGCGCCCAATCGAGCGCGGGCGCATACCAGGCGCGAGCCGCGCGCATCACGCGGCTTTCCTTCTCTTCGACCTTGCCGGTGACGAAGAGCGCGACGGCCGCAGGCACGAAGGTGAGCGACAGGACCAGCGCCGCCGTCAGGGCGAACACGACCGTGAACGCCATGGGGTGGAACATCTTTCCTTCGACGCCGGTGAGGGCGAAGATCGGCACATAGACGAGCGTGATGATCAGCACGCCGAAGATCGACGGCTTGATCACTTCAACCGTCGCCGTTTCAGCGAGCCGGAAGCGTTCGTCATGCGTGAGCAAGCGCCCAAGCCTGTGTTGCTCCATGCCGAAGCGCCGCAGGCAATTCTCGACGATGATGACCGCGCCATCGACGATGAGGCCGAAATCGAGCGCGCCAAGGCTCATCAGATTGCCGGAGACGCCGTACTGAACCATGCCAGTGATGGTCATCAGCATGGAGAGCGGTATGACCGCGGCGGTGATCAGCGCGGCGCGGATATTTCCAAGCAGAAGGAAGAGCACGACGATGACGAGCAGGGCGCCTTCGACGAGGTTGGTCTCCACCGTCTTGATGGTGCGGTCGACGAGCGCGGTCCGGTCATAGATCGGAACGGCTCTGACGCCGTCAGGCAAGGCGCGCGCGGCGACCTCAAGCCGCTCGGCGACGGCGCGCGAAACGGTGCGGCTGTTCTCGCCCATCAGCATGAACACGGTGCCGAGGACGACCTCGCGGCCGTTTTCCGTCGCCGCGCCCGTGCGCAATTCTTCGCCCATGATCACGTCGGCGACATCGACGACGCGGATCGGCACGCCGCCGCGATTGGCGACGATGATGCGTTGCAGATCTTCGATGGAATGCGCCTGGCCGGAGGAGCGGATCAGGAGCTGCTCGCCATAGCGCTCGACATAGCCAGCGCCGACATTGGAATTGTTGGCCTCCAGCGCCTCGACAACATCATTCATCGTGAGGCCAGCGGCGGCGAGCCGGTCGGGCCAGGGCGTGACATGGTATTGGCGAACATAGCCGCCGATCGTGTTCACTTCGGTGACGCCGGGCGTGTTGCGCAATTGCGGGCGGATGACCCAGTCTTGAAGCGTGCGAAGATCTTCGGGCGTCCATTCCGTGCCGTCGGGCTTGCGCGCGCCGTCCTCGGCCTCGACTGTGTACATGAAGATTTCGCCGAGTCCGGTGGCGATGGGACCGAGTTCAGGTTCGACGCCGTCCGGCAATTGGCTGCGCACTGATTGCAGGCGCTCATTGATGAGTTGGCGCGCGAAATAGATGTCGGTGCCGTCCTCGAAGACGACCGTGACCTGGCTCAAGCCATAGCGTGAGAGCGAGCGCGTGTGGTCGAGGCCGGGAATTCCGGCGACGGCGGTCTCGATCGGGAAGGTGACGCGCTGCTCGGCTTCAAGCGGCGAGAAACCCGGCGCTTCGCTGTTGATCTGCACCTGAACATTGGTGATGTCGGGCGTCGCATCGATCGGCAGGCGCTGGAAGCTCCAGACGCCGACGCCTGCGAACAGCAGGACGAGCGCCAGCACGATCCAGCGGTGGCGAATGGCGAGGTGAATGATCCGGTCAAGCATGATCGTTCCCCCGCTCAGTGGTCATGACTCGCGCCGGACTTTTCGATGTCGGCGCGAATGAGGAAGGCGTTTTCCGAAACGTAGGGCGTGCCGGGGTCGAGGCCGCCAAGGACTTCCGTCCATTCCGGCGTCTGGCGGCCAAGCTCCAGCATGCGCACTTCGTAGGTGTCGTTGTAGCGGGCGAAGACCACGGTGAAGTCGCGGAAGCGCTGCAGCGCGCGCGTGCGCACAGCGAGCGGCGCTTCGATGCTCGCGACGACGGCGGCGCCTTCAACGGCTTGGCCTGGCCGCCATGCGCCGTCATCGTTGGGCAGATCGACGTGCGCGACGATCGTTTGCGTCATCATGTCGGCGGTCGGCAGGATCGCTTCGATCGCGCCCCGGACATTGTGATCGCCGCCAAGGCTGCGCACCGTGATGGCTTGGCCCGCCCGCAGCCGCTCCGCGTCCCGCGGATAGACGTAAAACTCGGCGTGGACCTGGCGTGCGTCCGCGATCACATAGATCGGCGCCTCGCCGGAAACGTCGCCGACATTGGCGTTGCGCGCCATGACGACGCCTGTGATCGGCGAAGGGATCGAATAGGTCTGAAGGCTCTCGCTGGACGTGACGCGCGCAATGGTTTCGCCGCGCTCAACGCGCTCGCCGATGGCCTTGCTCATGGCGGCGATGCGCCCTGGATACCAGGCGCGCACATCGGCGCGGCCTTGCGGCTGCAATTCGACGCGGCCCGAAAGCGCGATGGTTTCTTCGATGACGGCGGGGCCCGCCGTTTCAACGCGAACGCCCGCCGCTTCCGCCTGCGCCGCGGCGATCGATGTGCGGCCTTCGTAGGATTGATAGGACCATTCGTGATTTGCGCCGGCATGGACGGCGCGCACCGCAACATCGAACGAATGTGGTTCTTCGACCACGCCGTCGCCCTTGAGATAGTCCGCCTCCGGCGTGAACGCGAACGCATCGTTCTGACCGCCGAGGCGCCCGAGCGTCATGGTAAGCTGCACTTCGCCGGGCGCGACCGGGCGGTCATTCCTGTAGGCGTAGACGCGAAACTGCGGTTCGACGCCGGTTTCGAAGATGGTGATCTCAACCGCGAAATCGCCGTCGCGCAGCAGGCGCCCGTTGTGGGGACCGCGCTCATATTCTGCTTCTGCGTGTTCGCTTTCTTCGCCGCCGCCGGCGCCGCAGGCGGCGAGGGGCATGGCGAGCAGCAGGATCGCCGCGATGCGGCGCGTGATGGAATGACGGATCATTGCGAAATCTCCTCGCCGAGCGTGTCGGCGAAACGGGCGGTCAAGCGATCGAGCGCCGCCTCGGTATGGTGATAGGTGCGGAGCGTTTCCACGCGGGCCTGGCGTGCGGCCGTGAGGGCGCGCTGCGCTTCGAGCACGTCGAGATAGGAAAACGCGCCTTGGTTATAGCCGTCGCGCGCCAAGTCGAGCGCGCGCGTGGCTTGCGGGATGACGGTGCGATCGAGCGACGCCACCGTCAGCGCGGCGCTGTCGAGACGACGGGTCAAGGCGTGTGCTTCACGCTCAATGCGCAGGCGCGCGGCCTCAACATCGTAGCCGGCGCGGCGCTCTTCGGCGTCCGCGCGCGCAATCGCGCCGCGGTTGCGATCGAAGATGCCGAACGGAATGGAGACGCCCGCGACCAGCCCCGTATCGCCGGTTTCTTCAAAACGCCGCACGCCCAGACTGAGCGTGGGATCCATGTAGCCGCGAGAGCGCTCAAGGCGCGCTGTCGCACGGGCGCGTTCGCGCGCGGCTTGGAGCCGCGCCACCTCTGGCGCGGCGGCCGGGTCCGCCTCGTGATCGTGATCTAGTGCTTGCGGCAGTTCGAGATCGGCCTGAACCAGGATGAAGGCGACGTCGCCGCCTATCAGGCTCGCCAGCGTCGCGCGTGCGATCGCGGCTTCGTGGCGGGCGGATTCGAGTTCAACGCGCGCTTCGGCGGTTCCGGCCTCGGCGCGTGCGCCGGCCATGAGCGGATCGCGCGCCGCCGCCACCCGGCGCGCCACGCTTTGCTCCATCGCTTCGGCTGTCGCCAGGCGCTCCTCGGCAATGGTGACGAGCGCCGCTGTCGTGAGCGCATCGAAATAAGCGCGCTGCACGTCCTGGAATACGTCAAGGCGTGCGATCAGGGCCTCGGCTTCAGCCGCGCTTCTTTCCTGCGAAGCGACGGCGACGCGCGCTTGGCGGCGGCCACCGCGCTCAATCGGCTGCGACAGCCGGAAGGTGGTTTCCGCGCCATCGAAGCCGCGCAGCGAATCCTGCCCGCCGAAATTCTCGACTTCGAGATCGAGAGTCGGATTGGGGCGCGTGCGCGCCTGACGCACGGCGGCTTCAGCCGCGTCCAAGCCAGCGTCCGCTGCGCGCAGCCGCGGATCGGCCTGCTCGGCCATGCGAAGCGCTTCGGTGAGAGAGAGCGGGGCCTCTTGGGCCCATGCACCGCTCGCGAAGCTGAGGACGCCGCATGCAGCAAGCGCAAGCGCTCGCCATGAGGTTCTTGGATCGCGGGGGCGCGTTCCTGCGCCTACGCGATCCCGATACAATCGGGGTGACATGGAATACTCGCCAATCGTGTGAAACGACACGCGCAGCGAGACGATCGCTGCGCGTCAGCTCAAGCTGCGCGTCGTGGCGGGCGCTCTAGTCCGTAGATGGGCGCTGACGTGTCGCGGGCGGTATCGACCGCGAAGCCGAGTTTCAGCACGTTCTGATCGGCGCGCACTTCGCCGCCAGTGCTGGGAAGCTGCACGGCGTGCGCGCCGCCGCAAAAGTGCGCGTGCGGCTCGGTCCCGTCGTGATCCGGTTGGCCGCCGCCCGAGTGATGGTCGGCGTCGTCCACATGGACGTGAACGACGTGCCCATCGCCGATATAGATCGTCTCCGCGGAAGCATGCCGAACGCTCTCGTTCGCATGCGCCGGCTCGAAGGAAAGCGCCGCCGCCAACGCGATGCAGAGCATCGCGAGCCAGCGCCTCCAATCCATTCGAGTCAGAGCCTTCACGCGGCACTCCCCGCAGCGACCGACGATTCGCGGCGCGCCTGCCTATATACGGCCCAAGACCCGCTGAGGAAGAGTAAACACATGACTATTCCAACGACGAGGTCGGGCCAGAGCGAGTGGGTCCAGGCGGTGAGGATCGCGGCGAAGATTACCAAAAGGTTGCCGACGGCATCGTTGCGTGAGCAAAGCCACGCGGAGCTCAGATTGGCGTCGCCCTGACGAAATCCAAGTAACAATATAACAGCGCCAAGATTCACCGCCAAAGCGAGCGCGCCGATCAGACCCATGGGAGGGGCGTCAGGCGCGGCGCCGGAAGCAATCTTCAGCGCGGCGCCCGCTAGTATGGCCAGACCGACAAGCAGCATCGATGCGCTCTTCAGGAGCGCGGCGCGAATGCGCAAGGTGTCGCTTTTGCCGATCGCCCATAGCGTGATCGCGTAGGTGGCCGCATCGGCGCCGAAATCGAGCGCATCGGCCTGGAGCGCCAAAGACCCCACAGCGTGGCCGCCGATCACCTCAACGCCGAACATGGCGGCGTTGGCGGCCAGAACAATCCAAAGCAGACGACGCGCCTGCGCGTTCATCGGCGCGGCGCGCACTTCGCCGCAGCCGCCTTCGCAGCACGCGCTCATGTAACTGCGCCTTGACCGAGCGCGCGCCGCCCGAACCACCGGCCGACCTGCGCAGCATAATGTTCATACTCGTCGCCATGCTTCTCGCGCAGCGCTTCTTCCTCAATGCGGACCTGGATCTGCGCCAGCGTCCACGTTGCAGCCATGATCGCGGCCGTGCCGATGTGCGGCGACCAGAGAAACAGCGCGACAACCGCGCCGATCATCCCGACGAAGATCGGATTGCGCGACCAGCAAAACACGCCGCGCGCGACCAACGGGCCCGGGCCTTCTTCGGGGACGCCGATGCGCCACGAGGCGCCCATCTGAATTTGCGCGATCGCGATGAGCAGCGCCGAGACCAAGATCATCGCCGCCGCGCACCATCGCAGTGGCGCTGCGTTAGCCCAAGTGGGGCGTCCGAGTGCGGCCTCCCAATCCGGCGCAAGCCAAGCGATCGCCGCGAAGGCGAGCGCGAGCGCCACCGCCAGTTTCCAGGTTCGCTCGGCGACGCTTTGAAGCGCTGCGTGTCTTCCGAAACTGAACGCCTTGACGTTGTGGGCGCGCTCGACGCCGAAAACCCGAAGCGCCGACACGGCGATGATCAGGAGAAGGGCGGCGAGCGGCAACCAGCCGGGGGGCGAAGCAAGGGGCATGAAGGGCCTCGAATCTGACGGCTTCAAGGTCTACATTCTCTAGTGACTAGAGGATCAAGCCCCGAAATGCTCGCCATAGGAGCTGTCGCCAAACGAACCGGACTGAAAGTCCCGACCATCCGCTTTTACGAGCAGGAGGGCCTGCTGCCCGCGCCGGAGCGGACCGGGAGCGGGCGGCGCCTCTATGCGGATGCCGACGTGCGCCGTCTGTCGTTCATCCGCCATGCGCGCGCACTCGGGTTTGAACTCGATGACATCCGCTCGTTGCTCGATCTCGCGGACGATCCCCATAGGCCCTGCGCCGAAGCCGATCGCATCGCGCGTGCGCATCTGGCTGCTGTCGAAACACGCATTGATCAGCTCAAGGGATTGCAGCGCGAACTCGGGCGCATCGTTAAATCCTGCGCTGGAGGCGTCGCTGCCGATTGCCGTGTGATCGATGCGCTTGGAGACCATGACGCCTGCGCGCATGACCACGCGCCGCCTGCAAAGCGGACGAAGACCCCGGCACGGGCAAGACGATCGAAGAGAGCAAAGGCATGAGACTCGACCGCTTCAGTGGCGCTGTGCTTGGATTGGCCTCTGCCGCGCTGTTCGGCGTCAGTACGCCGCTTGCCAAGCAATTGCTTGGCGCCGTCGATCCCTGGCTGCTGGCTGGTTTGCTCTATCTTGGCGCCGGCCTCGGCCTTTCCGCCATACGCGTTCTGCAGCGCGGTGCGCGAACCGAAGCGCCGCTGCGAGTCGCCGAATTGCCGTGGCTCGCCGGCGCTGTCGTCGCTGGCGGCCTTGTCGGTCCGGTGTTGCTGATGATCGGACTTGCGGCGACGCCGAGTTCATCGGCGGCGCTACTGCTCAATCTCGAAGGTCTGGCGACGATGGCGATCGCCTGGCTTGTGTTCAAGGAGAATGTCGACCGGCGCATCCTGATCGGAGCGGCTGCGATCTTGTTGGGCGCGGTGGTGCTGTCATGGCAGGGCGGAGCATTTGGCCTCGGTGTTGGCGCATTGGCGATCGCCGGCGCGTGTCTCGCATGGGGCATCGACAACAATCTCACGCGCAAGATTGCGGGCGCTGATCCTGTCGAGATCACGATGATCAAAGGGCTCGTCGCGGGGAGCGTGAACTTTGGATTGGCTCTCGCCATGGGCGCCCAATTGCCGGCGCTGACGCCACTTCTCGGCGCCGGCATCGTCGGGTTCTTAGGCTACGGCGTCAGCCTCGTTCTGTTTGTGCTTGCTTTGCGCAAAGTAGGCGCGGCCCGCACAGGCGCATATTTTTCAACGGCCCCGTTCATTGGCGCGGGCGTCGGTGTCCTGTTGCTGGGGGAGCCCGTCACGCTCCAGCTTCTCATTGCGGGCGTGCTTATGGCGTCAGGCATCTATCTTCATGTCGTCGAGCGGCATGAACATGAACATGCGCACGATCCGCTGGAGCATGAGCATGCTCATAGCCATGACGATCATCATCAGCACGCGCACGCGCCGGGCGACCCAGTTGGCGAACCGCATACGCACTGGCACCGCCATGCGCCGCTGATCCATCGTCACCCGCATTTTCCGGACCTGCATCACGGACATGCGCACGCGAAACACTGAACGGTTCGAAGCCCTGGGTTCGGCCCGCGCCGGTGGCGCACGGTTCTCCAGTGACCAATGACAAAGCCCTGCGTCCCGACATCCTCGGGAGGCCATCGCGCGCAGGCGGCGTCAGGGCTGAAAAGCGTTAGCGTGCCTTGACGCCGCCGAGCACGGTGGCAGTCAGCTTTCGCCTTCAGAGCTGTAAGGACGCCGCTGTGCGTCAGGGATCGCAGCCCCGAGGGCGAAGACGCGCGCTTGAGATCGCAACAGCGCGGCTTCGTGGGTAAGCACAAGAGCCTGGGCCACCGAAGGCGGCGACGCCCACCAACCAAGATGCCTGTATGGCGCCAATCCACCGGGACGATGCGCCTTGTTGACGATCTTTCGACCTTTACGCATTATTGTGCTGTCATGCGCCGCCTCTGGCTTTCCCTGCTTATGGTTATCGCGCTCGCCTCCGGCGGCGTTGCGAACGCCATGGTCATGGC
>CAZLWK010000045.1:0-17269 GCA_964563395.1 uncultured Caulobacteraceae bacterium | reverse complement strand
AGCACAACCTTGCCAAGGTTGGGGTCGTGAGTTCGAATCTCATCGCCCGCTCCAATATTCCAAATCCCCGGCTCGTCTTGATCGCCGTTCACAAGGCTTGGCGCCGCGCGGTGCTCTCCGCATCTGTTTTCGCCGGCTCGATTGCCGCCCCCGGCTTTCGGTGCTGAGGTCAGCGCAATGGGTTCGATGCGGGGGGCGGCCGCATCACAGGGCGCTTGGGCCCGCTTTTGACACCGCCCCTCGACGCGCGATCGCGCGTTTCGGAAGGGGAGTCGGATGGCCAACCAGATCATCACCAGCGCGACCAGCATCAATACGGGCACGGGCTCGGCCATCGCCAACAGCGACGCATCGAATAATCTGATCATCGCACCCGGCGCTTGGGTGATTACGTCAGACAGCGGCGCGTTCACCCCCGCGATCGACTTTACGTCGGTGAGCGGCGTGAGCGCGGTCCTCAACATAGATGGTTATGTCGCCGCGGCTTCCGAACCGGTGATCGTCATCTCCGGTCAGAGCCTGGCGTATGTCACGATTGGCTCCACTGGCGTGATCACCGGCCCGGGCGGAGGAACGGGCGCGCGCGCCCTTTATCTGGATGTGAGTTCGGCGGCAATCGTCGCGAATGCGGGCTCCATCTATGGCGACATCCAATCCCTCGGGGCAGGCTCGCTGAATCTTGACAATGAAGGACTGATATTCGGGCGTGTTATTGGCAGCGCCGCGCAAGACGTCATCGACAATTATGGACGCATCACGTCGGACGTCGATCTGGGCGACGGCAACAATTTTCTCACCAACGGACCCGACGCGCGCATCTATCGGTACTTTGGCGGCGCAGGTGGTGATTTCATCACCAATAGCGGCCTGATTGAGCAGACCGTTTATCTGGTGGATTTCGGCAATATGTCCACCGCCGCAAACGGCCTCACCAACGGCGTCGGCGGAATCATCCTCGGTTCTGTGTTCGGCGATGCGGGAATTGAGAACATCGACAATTATGGATACATTCTGCAGCTGAATTTGGATGATGGCGCCAGCGGCATCAACAACTATGCAGGCGCCTCCATCGCGCAGGGCATCTTCGCCGGCGCGGACAATGACAGCCTCCTCAATGACGGCCGTATCGGCGCGTCGGTGTCTCTCGGCGGCGGATCGAACTCCGTCACCAATACGGGCATCATCGTTGGCGGCGTATCTGCTTCGGCTGCCGGATCACTCGTCGTCAGCAATACCGGTTCTATTGGCGGCATTTTCGGCGGCGACGTCGTGGACGCCTATTATGGCGCGGATGGCCGCCTGACGGGCGCCGCACTTCTTGGCGGCGGCGCGGACTTCTTCCTCGGCGGCGCTGGCGCGGAGGCGGTGTTCGGCGGGCTTGGCGTCGATGAGATCGATCTCGGCGGCGGCGACGATCGCTTCTACGCGACGGATGGCGGCGACGGCGATGAGGAAATCTATGGCGGCGGCGGCAGCGACACGTACGACGCATCCGGGACGGACGCAGCGATTTCGATCTTCCTGGAGGAGGGCACGGCCACGAGCGCCGATGTCGGCGCGGACGTGCTGTTTGACTTTGAAAACGCCGTTGGTTCCTCGGGCGACGATTTTCTGTGGGGCGACGGCGCCGCGAACACATTGAGCGGCGGCGATGGCGCCGATCGGCTATGGGGCGAAAGCGGGAACGATGTCGTGCGGG
Source organism: uncultured Caulobacteraceae bacterium (assembly GCA_964563395.1). Taxonomy (GTDB): domain Bacteria; phylum Pseudomonadota; class Alphaproteobacteria; order Caulobacterales; family Aquidulcibacteraceae; genus JBEVOS01. The sequence continues at coordinate 15,570 of CAZLWK010000045.1, read as the reverse complement.
GCAATGACGGCGCCGATAGGCTTTGGGGCGGCCTTGGCCGCGACAAGCTTTATGGCGGCTTGGGTGATGGCGATGCGGATCGATTCATCTTGCGAACGCTTTCGGAATCCACCGTCGCGCTCTCTGGCCGGGATTTTATTTATCAGTTCGTGTCGGGCGTGGACGATATAGACGTGTCCGCGCTCGATGCGCGCACCGATGTTGTTGGCAACAACGCGTTCAGCTTCATCGGCACGGGCGCCTTTACCGGCGTTTCGGGGCAATTGCGCTACGCCGTCGCGAACGGCGTTGCTAATGTCAGCGGCGATGTGAACGGCGATCGTGTCGCCGATTTCATGATCTCGATCGCGAATGTATCGAGCCTGAGCGCGGGTGATTTCTTTCTCTAGCGGCGGAGTTCTCGCGCTGCGGCCCTATGCGCCGCAAGTCTTTCGCGAAGGAACCATGTTGCCGCTGCGGCGCTGAACCATGTTCGCGCTGGCGGGCGTGCGGCCGTCTGGCTGTGTCGCCGGTCCAATCTTGAACGACCTTGCCGGCGCGCGCGGAGGAGTCGGTCGTGGATTGGTTGGAAAGCAAGGTCAATCGGGCCTCCGAGGTGCTGGGCTTCCTTTATGCGCAGCGCGTATCCGGCTTCGTTGTCGAGGAGACGCCGACCTTCGATGATGCCGGCGCGGCCCTGTTCATGCGCCGTCTGGACCGCGCCAACAGCTATATTGAGTTTGGCAGCGGCGGCTCCACCTTGGCGGCCGCGCGGCGTGGCGTGCCGCTTATCGCGGTGGAATCGGATTGGCGCTTCTTGCGCTCAGTGCGGCGCAAGCTCGTCGAACTCGAATGTTATGACGAGGCCGCGCAAAAACTGCTCTATGTGAATATCGGTTTGACGGAAGCCTGGGGCGCGCCGGCGATACGACGGCCCGTCCCCGCCCGGCTCAGCCGCTGGCGCGCCTACCCCGCCGCCCCATGGCCAGAGTCCGAAACAATGGCGGCCCCACATCTTGTGCTGGTCGACGGCCGGTTTCGCGTCGCGTGCGCGTTGCAGGCGGCCCGCTTCCTCTCGGCGCGGGATGGCGAGGTGCTGATCGACGATTATGTCGACCGGCCGCATTACCACGCCGTGGAGCGGCACCTGATCCTCGTCGAGCGCGGCGGCCGGATGGCGCGGTTCAAGCCGAGGCCGGACCTCGATGTCCAGGCGCTGAAGGCGGATCTCGAATTTTTCAGTAAGGATTATCGTTAACGCGGCGCTGTCCCGCCGCGAGGCGCATTGGAGGCGCCTGCATAAACTATTGGTATTTATAGATATTCCCGAAGCGCCTCCCGGGCATGGATGAGCAAAGGTGACAGATATGGCGCAATGACCGGCTTGCCCGTCGAATTCTTGCGACTTTTGTGCTGCATTCTGCAGGTTTGGCGGCCTTTGCCGTCGCGCAGGGGCGGTTCTGATGTCGGGCACGGCGCTCGCCTATGATTACCAGGTGGATCTGGAGGGAGATTCCGCGGCGGCGCGGGTGATCTCCATCGTTCCACCGGGCGCACGCGTTTTGGAGATCGGCGCCGGCGCCGGCTCCATCTCCAAACATCTGGTCGCGCGCGGCTGCGATGTGCTGGCGCTCGAGCTCGATGAGCGCGCGGCGGAAAATCTCGGCACGTTTTGCCGCAAAGTCGTCCGCGCTGATCTCAATCAGCCCGATTGGCGCGACCACCTGGCGGGCGAAGCCAAGTTCGACATCATCATCGCGGCGGACGTGCTGGAGCATCTCTACGATCCGTGGCGCGTGCTCGATGAGGCCAAGGCGCTGTTGAGCGATACGGGGGCGCTCATCCTCTCCTTGCCCCATGCCGGGCACGCGGTGATCGCGGCCTGCCTTTACAGCGCCGATTTCAATTACCGCGATTGGGGTCTGCTCGATCGCACGCACATTCGCTTCTTCGCGATGCGAAACATACAAAAGCTCCACGAAGGTGCAGGACTCGCCATCGATCAGGCGTTCTTCGTGGTACGCCCGCCGGAAAAAACCGAACTCGCGAAGGAATGGCGACGCACGCCCAACAATTTGCGGCTCGCGCTCATGCAGGCGCCGTTCGCGCAAGTCTATCAGGTGGTGACGAAATCGCATGTCGCCGCCGCGCGCGAGAAGGGCGTCGATTTGATGTCGATGCGCGCGGATTGGCCTGGCCGGCAGGACAGCGGCTCGCTTGTCGGCAATCTGATGCGCAGCGCCGAATCGCTGCGTCGCTCCTTCAAGCTGCTTTAGGCGTATCCGCGGATGGGCCCCTGGCGTGCGTTCCGTAAATCCATGCGCCTGCGCGCCGCCGCCGCGCGGATTCTGCCGCTCGACGATTACCCGCCCTCGGAGAGGGCCGCGCCGCCGCCCGAACGGGCTGTGCCGGCGCTTTTGCATGCCCTCGATCCGCCAGCCGCCGCCGCGTCGCTCCGCGTGCTTGTCGTGGGGGTTTATCTCGCGGATCAGGAAAATCTCGCCGCGCACCTCATGGAGACGTTCGACGCATCGGCGCACCATCGCGTGACGCAGCGCTGGGCGGCGCTCACGCTCTCCGGTGCGGCGTCCCCGCCGCTCGCGCACACGGCCCATGTTCAACACGGTCGCGCGCCGCGCTTTGCCTTGCTCAACGCTTTGATCGGCGATCCCGAGCCTTATGATTGGGTGATTGCGTGCGACGACGATGTCGAGGCGCCGCCGGGTTTCCTCGATGCCTTTCTCGCGCACGCAATGGGGCACGATTTCGCGCTCTGTCAGCCGGCGCGCACAGAAGATTCCTATATTGATCTGCCAATCACGCGCGCCGCGCCCGGCCTTATCGCGCGGCGCACCCGCGTGGTCGAAATTGGACCCATGATCGCGATACGTCGCGACGCCTTCGCGCATGTGCTTCCGTTCGACGATGGCGAAGGCATGGGGTGGGGCTGGGAGTTTATCTGGGCGCGACGCCTTGAAGAAGCGGGGCTGCGGTGCGGGATCATTGACGCGTGCGCCGTCGCGCATCGGCTGCGCGCGCCTGCTGCGCACTATAGCGGCGCGGCCGCCAGCGCCCGCATGCGCGCGTTGCTCGAAGCGAAGCCGCACATCGCCCGCGAAGAGGCGTTCACCGTGCTTGAAGCCTATGCCGCGCCCTGAACTGGCGATCGTTCTATGGAGGGGGCGCGATGGCGATGCGCCTGCGCTGACGGGCCTTGCCGCGATCGCACGCGACGATTTGGAGATCATCCTCGTCGATGAATGCGATGCGCCCGCGCCGCCGGGTGTGAGGCGCGTTCAACAAGGTCGCGCGGGACGCGTGGCGGGTTACAATCTCGGCGTCTTCACGAGCGCCGCGGGCAGTCTTTGCTTCCTGCATGAACGCGTTGCGCTAAGCCCGTCCGTGGCCGAGGGCGTGCTCGCCGCGACGCGCGGCGTCGATGCGCGGAGCGTTTTTTATTGTCCCTCTCGGCACGGTTTGGAGCGCGAGGCGTTCGCGTGGCGCGCGCCGGAAAGCTTGCTCGTGATGAGCCGCGAACTCCTCGTTCACCACGGCGTGTTCGACCCGGATTTCGAAGATGGCTGGGAGCGCGTCGAGCTCTTCTGGCGTTTGCGCGCGCGGCGTTTGCGCCTGCGGCGCCTCGATGGCTTGGCGTGCGATGCGCCAATTGCGTCAGTGCAGGACTTAATCGCGCGCAGCCGCAGCCAAGGCGCCGCGCATGTGCGCCTGGCGCAGCGTCATCCGAGCGTGGAAATGACGGCGTTCGCGGCGCTCGGCGCGTCGCGCGCGTATTGGGCGCGGCATCAACATGAAGCGCCCGCCTTGATTGCGCGGGCGCAAGCGGCGTCGGCCCCAGACAATGCCGATTATCTGCCAGCGCGCCGCGCGCTGATCCGTCTGCATCGCGCCGAGGGCGTCGCGTCGGCGTGGCCGCACGCCTAGCGGCGCACACGCATCAAGCCTTCTTGCACGGCGGATGCGATCACCACCCCGTCCTCGCGGAAAATCGTACCGCGATTGAATCCGCGCGCGCCGGCGGAGGAGGGGCTGTCCTGTGCATAAAGATGCCAGCGGGAAAAATTGGTCGGGCGATGAAACCAGATATGATGATCGAGGCTTGCGGTTTGCACTTGCGGCCACGTGAGGCCGTGCGGGCGCAGCGCCGTCGACAGAAGCGACATATCCGACGCCCATGCCAGCAGCGCCTGGTTCATCACGATGTCATCGCCAATGTCCTTTTTCGCACGGAACCAGATGAATTCCTCGGGCTCCGCCGGCCGCGCCGCGTCGTCGAACATCACCGGATTGATCGGCCGCATTTCGATGGGACGGTCGCGCATGATGTGCTTGCGCATTTCCTCGGGCGCATTTTTCAGCCGCTCCTCGATGCGGTCGCGCTCATCGGGCACCTGTGAAGGCTTCGGCACGTCCGGCAGCTTCGCTTGATGTTCAAGCCCGTCTTCTGGAACCTGGAACGAGCACGCCATATTGAAAATCTGCTCGCCGTGCTGAATGGCGATCACGCGCCGCGTGGTGAAGCTCTTGCCGTCCCGCGAACGCTCCACCTGATAGAGCACGGGCACGCGCGGATCGCCGGGGCGAATGAAATAGGATTGCAGCGAGTGGCAGATGCGCCCCTCGATCGTTTTGTACGCCGCCAGGAGCGCCTGCGCGACGACTTGGCCGCCATAGATGCGGAACCGCTCCTCCGGCGGCGTGCGTCCGCGGAACAGATTGACCTCGATCGGCTCAAGCGTGAGCGTGTCGATGAGTTCGTCCATGGCGGACATGAGCGGTCGCCTTTGCGTTGGGTGAAGCGCCCGAATTAGAGCGACCCGCGCGCCTTCACAAGGGCGCGCCCTTGCCGGGCCGCGCGTTCGTCCGCAAACTGATGGAAATGAGAGAAGAGGGAGCAGGCTGATGCCGCAAATCCGCGCGAACGGAATTGCTTTGGAGGTTGAGCGGCGCGGACCAGGCGCGGACACGCCCATCGTCCTGATCATGGGGCTCGGCGGACAATTGACGCGCTGGTCGGAGGAATTCGTCGAGACGCTGACGCGCGAAGGCCAGCATGTCATTCGCTTCGATAATCGCGATATCGGACTGTCGGAGAAATTCGATCATGCCGGGCCGCCGGATATGCCGGCCATCATCGGCGCGTTGTCGCAAGGCAAGCCGCCGCCCGTCGCCTACACGCTGGACGACATGGCCCGCGACGTCGTCGGCCTTCTCGATGCTCTGGACATCGCGCGGGCGCACATTGTCGGCGCCTCCATGGGCGGCATGATCGCGCAGCTGGTGGCGGCCGATCATGGGCGGCGCGTGGCCTCGTTGACGTCGATCATGTCCACCACCGGCGCCCGCGGCTTGCCGCCGGCCAAGCCCGAAGCCATCGCAGTGCTGAACAATCGCGGGCCCGATCCCAAACAGGATTTGGATGGATATCTGGATCATGCGGTGAAGTCCGCGCGCGTCATCGGAAGCCCAGGATTTCCGGTTGAGGACGCCGCCCATCGCGCGCGCATCCTTTCCGACTATCGCCGCGCGTTCACGCCGCACGGCTTCTTGAGGCAATATGCGGCGATTATCGCCGCGGGCGACAGGCTTGAGCGCTTGGCGCGCATCGCCGCGCCGACAGTCGTCATACACGGCGTGGATGATCCGCTCGTGCCGATTGAGGGCGGACGCGACACCGCCGCGCGAATCCCAGGCGCGGAGCTGATCGAAATCGAAGGCATGGGCCACGATATTCCGCCGCAACTTTACGATCGGCTCGCGGCGGGCATTTTGAGCGCGGTGCGCAGGGCCTAAAGCCCAAAGCGCGCAAGGCCGCGCGCGATAGCGGGATCGACTTGCACGTCGCGCGGCTGCAGCGGGCGCGCCAAGCGCAAGCCCTCCAGGCTGCGCGCGCGCGAAAGCGCAACATAGGTTTGTCCGGGCGCGAACGCGCCGCGCCCGAGATCGATCTCCACGCTGTCCAGCGTCATGCCTTGCGCCTTATGGATGGTGAGCGCCCAGGCGTGCGCCAAGGGAAATTGCACGTATTTGTATTCTTCCTTCACATCCATCGTGCGGTTTGTCTCGTTCCATTGATAACGCTTTTGCGGCCATAGCGCGCGTTTAACATCAACGTCCGCTCCGGTGTCGAGGCGCACGACGATTTGCTCATCTTCCATGGCGAGCACCGTGCCCAGTGAGCCGTTCACCCAGCGTCCATCGCCGTCGTTCTGGGTAAAGATGACGCGCGCGCCCTTGCGCAGCGCCAGCGACATCGGCGCCGGCAGGCGATCCGCCGATTGTGTCTTGGGTGCATCGCCCTCGAACGCGCCGGTATATTGGTATGTGTCGCCGCCGAGCGCGGCGAGTCCGCGCGCATTGTGATTATCCGCGACTGCATTCGTGGCGCACAGAAGTACGGGCTTTTGCGCAAGCGTCCGCTCCAGGCACGCCGCATTCAATTCATCCACCGCCACCTCCGGCTCGCGCCGTTCGCGAATGCGCGAGAGAAGGTCGATGAAGTGCGGATCGCTCTGGCGGTGCACGTGCGTGAGCTCGAATGCCGCCACGGGCGGATCGCGCAGGCAGTGCGCGGAGAAGGCGTAGGCGCTCTCATAGCCCGCGTCTTCAAGAAGGCGCCCTTCGTCGCCGCGCACCACGGGCGGCAATTGATAGAAATCGCCCACGAACAGCATCTGCACGCCGCCGAAGGGCTGTTCCGATCGACGCGCCGTGCGCAAATGCTTGTCCATCGCGTCGAGCGTGTCGGCGCGCAGCATCGACACCTCGTCGATGATCAGCCTGCGCACGGCCTTGGCCTGCTTGGAGAAGAACCATGAGGGCTTTTCATTGAAGCCAAGCAGGGGGCGTGGAGGAAAACCGAAGAAGGAATGGATCGTTTGCCCGCCAATATTGAGCGCGGCGAGCCCCGTCGGCGCCAGCAGGACCTGCGGGACGGCGCTGTCCTCGCGCACGAGCGTGCGGATGAAATGGCTCTTGCCGGTGCCGGCGCGGCCCGTCAGCAGCACAACCGGCGCGCGGTCGATCAGCGCCTGGCGCGCGGCTTCAGCTGGATCATGCACGCATCGTCCTTAGACCGCTTCGCCCGGTTGCAGAAGCGCCGCGCCTGATCCGCGCGCATGGCTGCGGCGTACGCGAGGAGTGGGTGGAGCGCGCTATGGCCGATACGGTTCTTGTCACTGGAATTTCGGGCTTTATCGCCAAATGGGTTGCGCACGACCTGTTAAAGGCGGGCTTCGCCGTGCGCGGCACGCTGCGATCGATGGGCCGCGCCGATGAGGTGCGCGCCGCGCTCACGGCGTCGGGGGCGCCCGTGGAGGCGCTGAGCTTCGCGGCGGCGGATCTCACGGCGGACGCTGGTTGGGCCGAGGCCGCGGCTGGGTGCCGCTTCGTCCACCACATCGCCTCTCCCTTTCCGCTGAACCAGCCCAAGGGCAGGGAGGATTTGACCCCCGCCGCCCGTGACGGCGCGCTGCGCGTGATCAAGGCGGCGCGCGCGGCCGGCGCCGAGCGCATCGTCATGACCTCCTCGATGGTGGCGATGATGTATCGCGCCGGCCATCCCAAGCGCTTCGACGTCGTGGAAAGCGATTGGTCGGATCCCGATTGGGCGCCGGCGACGCCCTACATCATTTCCAAGACGCGCGCCGAGCGGGCGGCATGGGATGTCATGGAGGCGGAGGGCGCGCGCGAAGCGCTCGTCACCGTCAATCCAGGCTTTGTGCTCGGCCCAGCCATGGACCGCGATTCCGGCACGTCGCTCGATGCGCTCGCGCTCTTGCTTAAGGGCGCCTACCCGGCGGTGCCGCCAGTGCATTTCCCGACGGTCGATGTGCGCGACGTGGCGGCGCTCCATGTGGCGGCGATGCGCGCGCCGGTGGGCGGGCGCCGATTGATGGCCGCGGGAGAGACGTGGAGTATGGCGCGCATGGGCCAGGAATTGCGCGCCGCCTTCCCGGACAGGGCGCGCAAGATTCCTGCGTCCGAGCTGCCGGCCGCCATGGTCCGCCTCTTGTCCAATTTTGATCCATCCTTGCGCACGCTGCGCGCCGATCTGGGCGCGGAGCCGCAAGCGCGCTCTTCCTACGTGACCGAATTGACCGGATTGACCTTCCGCCCCGCCGCCGAGGCGGTGCGTTCGGCGGGAGAATCGCTCATTCGGTTCGGGATTGCTTAACGGCGCTTAATTTTCGGCGCGGCCCGTCTCTTGCTCGCGCGCCTTTTAGGATGGCTCCCACGCCAGCCTGAGCGCTAGAGGCGAGACGACGGCGATGACCATGATCGAGGCGCGCAAGAACAAGACGGCCATCGGCCGTGTGCGCGTGCCGCACAATCAGAATTTCAGTTGGACTCTGCGCCTTTACATGTCCTCGGAGGCCAGCGTCACCGTGCCGATCCGCACGGCCATCCTGGATCGCGGCTGGACCCAATATTTCTTCGCCGATCTGGACGCCCTTGCGCCGTCACAGATCAGCTTGCTGGCGCGAAGCGGCGTGCTTGAACTCGATCGCGTCGCCGAAAGCGCGGCTTAGCTCAACTCCTCGCTGGAATAGCCCAAAATTTCCCGCGCGATGATCAGGCGCTGAATCTGCCCCGTGCCTTCGTAAATGTCGCTGATGCGGCCGTCGCGCAGATATTTCTCCACCAGATGATCGTGGCTGATGCTCATCGCGCCCAGGGCCTCCATGGCGCGTTGCGGCACGGTGCGGCAGACATCGCCGCCCTTCGCCTTGCAGATTGAGCTTTCCAGATTGTTCGATTGACCGGTGTCCGCGAGCCAGGCGGCCTGCAGCACGGTGAGCGCGGCCGCCTCCGCATCGGCCTCCATCTCGATCAGTTTTTGTTCGATCGCGCCGCGCTCATGCAGGCTCTTGTCCCAATCGACAGCGACGCCCTCCGCCGCCAGCGCGTCGCGCGCGAACTCGAACGCGCCGATGGCCTTGCCGACGCCGCCGGCCGCCACGGCCGGGCGCGTCATATTGAAGGTCTTCATCACGCCCTTATAGCCGCCGGAGCCCTTGTCCTTGGACACGCTCTCGTCGCCGCCGAGCAGATGATCGCGCGGGACGCGGCAATCGCGGAAGGAGAAGGCCGCCGTGTCGGAGAGGCGGATGCCCATCTTCTTTTCCTGGCGCACCAGTTCAAAACCAGGCGTGCCCTTCATGACGATGAAGCTCTTGATGCCGGCGCGGCCCGCGCTCTTGTCGATCGTGGCCCACACAACGACGCCATCGCATTGCACGCCGGTTGTGACGAAAATCTTGTCGCCGTTCAGCACCCATTCCTCGCCATCGAGACGCGCGCTCGTTTGGATCGCCTTGGTGTCCGATCCCACGCCCGGCTCGGTGATGGACATGGCGAGCAGCTTGTCGCCCCAACGCGATTGCTGCTCGCGTGTGCCTGAAGCCGCAAGCGCGGCGTTGCCGAGGCCGAAGCCGCGCCCGCCGCCAAAACTCATGCCGCCGAGGCCAAGCCCGCCGAACACGCCATTGGTCGCGCTGGACGTCATGGTCACCAGCATTTGCAGCGTCATGAAGGGCGTGTCGTCCTTTTGGCGCTGCATGAAGAGTTGCATCAGAGGCGGGAATTGCTCGCTCTCGGGAAATTTCGCCGGAGGGCGTTCGTGCTCATGGTCCTCGTAATGGCGCGCATATTTCTCCAGCGCGCGCCCCATGTCCTTCACTTGAGCGAGGATTTTCTGATCGATCTCGGACAGACGCATATCCACCATGATCGCTCTCCCTAAATCGCCGCCACGCCGTCGAGCACGGTGAGCGCGCGCACGTTGCGCAGCCACATCTCCAACGGCAGATCGCGAATGAAGCCGTGACCGCCAAACACTTGCACGCCGTCATCGGCGATCTTGATGGCGCGGCGGCGCACATAATCCTGCGCCAGGACCGTGGCCTTCGTGGCGTCCTCGCCGTGATCGAGAAGGCTCGCGGCCTTCCAGATCATCAGCCGCATGGATTCGATCTCCATGCGCATCTCCGCCAGCATGAAGGCGATGGATTGCTTCTTGCCGATGGCTTCACCGAACGCCACGCGTTCCTTTGCGTAAGGAAGGCAGGTGTCGAGCACGGCGCGGCAAACGCCCAGCGCCAGCGCCAGGTTGGCGATGCGCAGCGCATTGAGCAGGCGGCGCGCATCGATTCCGGAATCGCCGCCAAGCTTCGCCGCGCCGGGCAATTCCACATTGTCCAGAATGAGTTTCGCGGTCGGCAGCGGCTTAAGACCCATCTGGCCAGATTCGGGCGTCACGCTAAGGCCCTTCGCGTCGCGCGGCGCGATGAAGGCGGCGATTGAGTCGATGCCAGCATCGCCTTCCGCCGCAAGCACCAAGACATGGCTCGACTGCGCGCCGAGCGGCACAAGCCGCTTCTCGCCGCGCAACACATAGCCATTGCCGCGTCGCTCGGCCCGCGTGCGCATCGCGCCCGGTGAAAAGGAAAATTGGGTTTCATGCGCCGCGAGGGTCGCCGCGTGGAAGCGCGGCCCGGTGAAGAGCGGCAGATACTCCTTCTTTTGTTCGTCCGTGCCGAAATCGAGGAGCGGATGAACAAAGAGGCTCGGCGCGACGATCGCCGCGCCTTGGCTGGCGCAGCCATAGCCAAGCGCATCGAGCACCAGCACGTTGGACATTGGCGATCTTTCGCCGCCGCCGCCGCCAAAGCTTTCGGGGATTGCGGCGCTCACGAGGCCAAGCGCGTGGCCTTCCTCCAGCACGTCGTCGGACATGGCTCCCGCTTCGTCGATGGCGCGGGCGCGGGGCGCGAGCGCTTCGCGCGCATAGGCGCTGATGCTGTCGCGAATGAGGTCCTGCTCTTCGCTGAGCTTGAACGAGATCATGGCGTTTCCGATGTCGTGTGTTCGGCGCACTATGAACGCGGTGACGTGTGCGTCAAGTTCAGCGGCCGCTTCCGTATCGCCGCGCTCTCGGCCATTGTCGCGCGATACCGGCAAGGAGGCGCGCGTGCAGCTGACCAATTCCAAGACCGCCTATGGATGGGTGGCGATCGTGCTGCATTGGGTTGTCGCGTTGGGCGCGATCACCATGTTCGTCGTCGGTCTGCAGGCGGATGCGGCGGGCCAGGCGGGCGATCGGGCCGCGCGCGGCGCGCTGATGGGCGTGCATATTGGGCTCGGTGCGCTTCTGTTCGGCATCATCGCGTTTCGCGTGTTTTGGAGCCTCACGCAGCCAAAGCCGGAAATCCTGAACGATGCGCCGCCCTTGCGGGTGCTTGCGCGGGTGACGCATGGCGCGATGCTGCTGGGGCTCGCCGTGCTGATCGTCAGCGGGCCGCTTACGGTCTGGTCTGGCGGGCGCGAGATCGATGTTTTCGGGCTCGTCACATTCGGCTCGCCGTTCGCGACCGCAAATGAAGGTCTTCATGAGATCGGGGAGATCGCCCACGCGATCGGGCGCGCGCTTCTGTTTTTCGGGATCATTCTGCATCTGGGCGGCGTCGCGAAGCATGTTTTCGTGGACGCGGACGACACCCTGCAGCGTATGGTGTGGGTGAAGCGCGCCGATTAAAGCGTGGGCGCGAGCAAAGCGTCGCGGGGCAGGGCGATGGCGAGGTGCGCCTCCGCCGCCAAGAGGTCCGGCGCGAGCGTCGGGCACAGCGCGCCAAACGCCGCCCCGTCGAGCGCGAGATCCTCACGCGGCGCCTGCGGCTTGGCGAGACAACTGAAATAGCGCTCCCAATCCGCCGCGGCCGGCGCCTCGACTCCATAAGGCGCCGCGCCGAAGAAATCGTCGTCCGCGTTCGAGGGCACCATGCCGGTGATTTTCAGGCGCAGGCTGATCTCGCTGGCCGCGCCGACATGATCCAGCGCGCGAAGGCGCACATGGTGGACGACGTTGAATTCCCGGGCGAGCCATTCCTCGTCAGCAAGCGAGACGATTCCGGATTCAGGATCGATGGTGAAGCGCCCCTCCGCGTCGTCCAGAAGGACGAAGCCGGGCGCTGCGCCGTCCAAGGACGGCGCGGCCATCGCCGTCTCCGGGGAAAGCTCCGCTGCGTTCATGGCGCGATTGTGCGGCTCTGTGGTGAACGCCCGCTAAAGAAAGCACTGCGCAAAAGAAAACGCCCCCGCTTGCGGCGAGGGCGTTTCACAAGAAACGTTAACGCGCTCAGCCGTTCCAGCCGAGCACGGCCTTCACTTCGAGGAATTCCTCGAAGCCGAACTCGCCCCATTCCCGGCCATTGCCCGATTGCTTGTAGCCGCCGAACGGCAGCTTGCTGTCGACGCCCGCGCCATTGATGTGAATGTTGCCGGCGCGGATGCGCTTGGCCACGTTGCGCGCCCGCTCGATCGAGCCGGACTGCACATAGCCTGACAGGCCATAGGGCGTGTCATTGGCGATCGCGATCGCGTGCTCTTCATCCTCATAAGGCAGGATCGAAAGCACCGGCCCGAAGATTTCCTCGCGCGCGATCGTCATGTCGTTCGTCACGTTCGCGAACACGGTCGGCTTCACATAATAGCCGCGGTTGAAGCCTTCGGGACGTCCGACGCCGCCGGCCACGAGTTGGGCCTTCTCATCGATGCCCTTCTGGATCAGCGCCTGCACTTTCTGGAATTGGCCGGCGTTCGCCAACGGTCCGATCGCCATGGGCGCGGCCGTTTCCGGCGCCATCACCTTGATCGCGGCGGCGGTGGCGGCGGCGATTTGCGTGGCCTGATCGTGCAGCTGTTTCGGCACCAGCATGCGCGAAGGCGCGTTGCAGCTTTGCCCCGAATTCATGACCATGTTCATCAGCCCGCCGGACACGGCCTTGGTCAGATCCGCGTCGTCCAGAATGATGTTCGGGCTCTTGCCGCCGAGTTCGAGCGCGACGCGCTTGACCGTGTCGGCCGCGGCCTTCTGCACCAGGATGCCGGCGCGCGTGGAGCCGGTGAAGCTCATCATGTCAATGTCGGGATGGCCGGAGAGCGCCGCGCCCACGCCGGGGCCGTCGCCATTGACGAGGTTGAACACGCCTTTCGGCACGCCCGCCTCGTGCAACACTTCGGCCAGGATGATCGCGTTCAGCGGCGCGAGCTCGGATGGCTTCAGCACCATTGTGCAGCCGACCGCGAGCGCGGGGCCCACCTTGCAGGCGATCTGATTGATCGGCCAATTCCACGGCGTGATGAGGCCGCACACGCCGATCGGCTCGCGCACGAGGCGATGGCCGTGCATGTCGTATTCGAATTCGTATTCGTTCAGAACGCGCAGCGCCTCGGCGAAATGGCCAAGGCCAGAGGGGGCTTGCGCTGCGTTGGCCAGCCACATCGGCGCGCCCATTTCAGAACTGATCGCGGCGGCGATCTCGGGCAGGCGCTTTTGATAGGCGCCGATAATGCTTTGAAGCAGGTCCGCGCGCTCTTTCTTGCTCGTGCGGCCGTAGCTTTCGAAGGCGCGCTTGGCGGCGGCGACAGCCTTGTCGACGTCGGCCTTGGAGCCGAGCGCGATCTTGGCGATCGGCTCTTCCGTCGCCGGGTTGATCACTTCATGCGTGCGCGCCTGGCCCGCGGGCTCGACCCACGCGCCGTCGATGTAGAATTTCAGGTGCTCGCGCATGTTTTCCTCCGGGGCGAAGCTCGTTGCGTTTCGATTGTTCTTCTCTAGACGGGCGACCTGCCGCCGTCGAGGCGCATGTACGTACAGATGAATGACGTAGCGAAACCCATCCGCTCCTATGGCCGCATCAAGGCGCGCACGCTGAAGCCACGTCAGGCGCGGCTGATCGAGACGCTTTTGCCCCGCATCGCCGTGCCGGCGGCGGGCGCGATCGAGGTCGATCCGGGACGGGGCGCGATCCTGGAGATCGGCTTCGGCGCCGGCGAGCACCTCGCCGCCCAGGCGGGCGCGCATCCCGAGACCGATTTTATCGGCGTCGAGCCGTTCCTGAACGGGGTGGGAGCGTGCCTCGCCGGGATCGAGACGGCGGGCCTGACCAATGTGCGCCTCCACGCCGGCGACGCGCGGGATGTCCTCGCCCGATTGCCGGACGGGATGCTGGACCGGGTCTACATTCTCTTTCCTGATCCCTGGCCCAAGACCCGCCATTGGAAGCGCCGCTTGATCCAGGCGCCCGTGGTGGCGGAGCTTGCCCGGGTGTTGAAGCCGGGCGGGGAGGTGCGCTTCGCCACCGATTGGGGCGATTACGCCGCCTGGACGCTGGCTCTTTTCCTCAACAGCCCGGCCTTCGCCTGGGCCGCCGAACGGGCCGACGATTGGCGCAAGCCCTGGCCCGGTCATGTCCGCACCCGCTACGAGGCCAAGGGCCTGGGCGATTGCGCACCGATTTTTTTGCGATTTGCACGCCGGGGCTGACAGGCGGACGAGGCTGGGCTATAGAAGCTTTAACACATCGCTGATGCCTTCGATGAAGGCGCAGCGGCGGTCCCTCCGGGGCCGCCGCTTTTTTGTTGGTCTGGAGCCGCATGCGGGCGTCGAACGCCGTCGAGGAGCGCGTGGTCGCGATCGCCGAGCCGATCGCGGCGGACCTTGGCTATCGCCTAGTGCGCGTGCGCATGACGGGTCTCAAGCGCAAGCGCCTGCAGATCATGGCCGAGCGGATCGCCGACGGTGAGATGAGCCTCGACGATTGCGAGACGCTTTCCCATGCGCTGTCGCCCGCGCTCGAAGCGGCCGATCCGGTCGCGGGCGAATATGATCTGGAACTGTCTTCGCCTGGCATCGATCGCCCGCTCGTGCGCCTGGAGGATTTCGCGCGCTTCGAAGGGCATGAAGCGAAGCTGGAGACAGTGGGCATGATCGATGGGCGCCGCCGCTTCAAGGGCGCGCTGGCCGGCGTCGACGGGGACCGCGTGCGCGTGCGCGTCGGCGAAGACGTATTCGCGCTGCCGTTCGCGGCGCTCGCGGATGCGCGGCTCGTTTTGACGGACGCGTTGATCGCGGAAGATTTGAAAAGATCCAAAGCCACTGAGGCGGCGCGCACCAAGGTTTAGAGGAAAGATCCATGAGCACAGGCATTTCCGCCAACAGACTGGAAATTCTGCAGATCGCGGAATCGGTCGCGCGCGAAAAGAATATCGAGAAGGAGGTCGTCATCGCCTCCATGGAGCACGCGCTGCAAAAGGCGGCGCGCTCGCGCTATGGCGCCGAGCACGACATTCGCGCCTCGATCGACCCCAAGACCGGCGAAATGACGCTGAAGCGCGTCATGACCGTGGTTGATGAAAGTGTGATCGACGAGGAGACGCGCCCCTTCAATCCGTCCACCGACATCATGATCAATGTCGCCCGCAAGACCGATCCCGAGGCCTTCGTCGGCAAGACCTATGAGGAAATCCTGCCGCCGATGGAGTTTGGCCGCGTCGCCGCGCAAACCGCCAAGCAGGTGATCAATCACGAGGTGCGCGAAGCGGAGCGTGAGCGCCATTTCCTGGAATACAAGGACCGCGTCGGCGAGATCGTGAACGGCGTCGTCAAGCGGGTCGAATTCTACAATGTGATCGTCGATCTCGGCCGCGCCGAAGGCATCATCCGCCGCAGCGAGTGCATTCCGCGTGAGAATCTGCATCAAGGCGACCGCACGCGCGCCTACATCTATGATG
>CAZLWK010000044.1:14662-17416 GCA_964563395.1 uncultured Caulobacteraceae bacterium | reverse complement strand
GGCGGCGCCCGCGCTAGACGCGCTTCTGGCGCTGCAGGCCGATGCCTTCGATCCGGATCGGCGCGGGCGTCAGGCGCGCCGGGGCGCGGCCGCGCTCGATGCGCTGGCGCGTTTGGAGAGCGGGCTGCTCAGCGGGCGCGCGCCGGGCGGGCTCCGGGCCGAATTGACCGCGCTGCAGGCCGAGGCGGCCGCCACGGGCGAGCCCGGCCTCGACGCGGTTCTCTTGGAGATCGACACGCGCGTGGCGGTGGAGTTGGCCAAGCTGGAGCGCCTCGGCGCCTAGGCCTCCTTTCTGGCCCTGTCTTTGCTTGATTGCGGGCGAGCGGGGCGGACGCTATAGGCGCGCCAAGTGCGGCAGGGTTTTTCGCGTCGGAGTGCTGGCTATGGGGTCGACCGTCACCACCGATTATCGCCCAAGCGACGACGAGCCGTTCATGAATGAGCGGCAGCGCGAATATTTCCGCAAGAAGCTGCTCGCCTGGAAGGAAGAAATCCTCGACGAGAGCAAATCCACCATCGCCAGCTTGCAGCAAGACACGGTGGCGCTGCCCGACGTCGCCGACCGCGCCACCAGCGAGACCGACCGCGCGCTCGAACTGAAAACCCGCGACCGTCAGCGCAAGCTGATCGCCAAGATCGAGGACGCGCTGCGCCGCTTGGAGGACGGCTCCTACGGCTATTGCGAAGAAACCGGCGAGCCGATCAGCCTCTCGCGCCTGGAAGCCCGCCCGATCGCCACGCTCTCGCTGGAGGCCCAGGAGCGGCACGAGCGCAAGGAACGCGTGCACCGCGACGATTGAGGACTGCGCCAAAACATTGGCGCGCGGCGTACGAACCGGTGTAAACATCACGCTCGTAGCGGCATCGGGGGAACGGCGCGCATGTGGCTCGATGCGGCTTTATCGATCGCGCATTTCATCTTCGTGTTGATTCTCGCCGGCGCGTTGGCGGGCGAATTGTTCGTCATGCGCCTTGCGCCCTCGCCGCCGGTTCTGCGGCTCTTGAGTCGGATCGATCTCTTCTACGGGATTTCCGCCGTCGGCGTGCTCGCGGCCGGCCTCGGGCGCGTCTTTTGGGGGCTGAAGGACGCGTCCTATTACGGCGCCTCGCACGCCTTCTGGGGCAAGATCGCGGTGTTCGTGGCGATCGGGCTCATTTCGATCTGGCCGACGGTGAAATTCATTCAATGGGGGCGGGCGCTGGCGGCCGATCCCGCCTTCACGCCGCCTGAGAAGAGCTGGCGCGGCGTGCGCGCGATGGTCACGATCGAGGCGCACCTCCTGGCCTTCATCGTCGTCTTCGCCGCCTTGATGGCGCGCAATCTCGCCTGAATTTTTTCGGCGCGGCGCATCCGCCGCCCCGACGGGCCGCATCTCCCAGGCGACACGCACTTGGTGTCACGCCGGGAGAGAGACATGAAACACGCATTGATCGCCGCGCTGTGCTTGAGCCTGGCCGGCGCCGCCGCCCATGCGGACGAGGCGGTGCGGTCCGCGCCCGATAATGGCGTGTCCGTGCATTATGGCGACCTCGATCTCAGCACCGTCGCCGGCCAGGACGCCTTCGAGGCGCGCGTGCGCCAGGGCGTGCGCGAATTCTGCCGCACCAGCGTGCGCGTCACGCTGGAGGAAACGCGCCAATGCCGCGTTGAAACCTATGCGCGGTTTCGCGCGGCCGCGCGCGGTCCCGCCGCGCAGGCTTTCCTGGCGCTTGAGGCGCGCGACGATGCGCCGATGCTGGCGCGGCGCTAATTATGACCTTTCGGACGCACGCGCGTTACACTGCCTTCGCGCGGCCGCCCTCGCGGTGCCGCCGAAGGAGGCGGGATGCGCGCGACACCGGATAGAGTGCTTGAGGGCCTCGTCTTTCCCGAAGGGCCGCGCTGGCGCGACGGGCGGCTCTTTTTCTCCGACATGCACGCGCACGAGGTCGTTGCGATGAGCCCAGACGGCGCGCGCGAAACCATCGTGCGCGCCGATGGGCCGGTGTCCGGCCTCGGCTGGACGCCGGACGGGCGCATGCTGATCGTGGCGATGGCGGCGCGCGCCGTGTTGCGGCTTGAGCCGAACGGCGCGCTTGTCACGCACGCCGATCTGTCGTCGGTCGCAACGCATTTGGCCAATGACATGGTCGTCGATGCGACGGGCGGCGCCTATGTCGGCAATTTCGGCTTCTCGCTGCATCCGCCCGAACCGCCCAAGCCCGCAAAGCTCGCGCGCGTCAGCCCCGAGGGCGCCGTCAGCGTCGCGGCGGACGATCTTCTCTTTCCCAATGGCGCAATGATCACGCCGGACGGAAAGACTTTGATCGTCGGCGAATCCTTCGGTAGGCGCCTCACCGCGTTCGACATCGCGCCAGACGGCGCGCTGTCGAACCGGCGCATCTGGGCGGCGATGCCGGGCGAGGCCGTGCCCGACGGCGCCTGCCTCGACGCGGACGGCGCGATCTGGGTCGCTTCGCCGACGACGAACGAGACGCTGCGCCTCGCCGAAGGCGGCGCCGTGCTCGATCGCATTGCGTGCGATCGCATGGCCATCGCCTGCATGCTCGGCGGCGCCGATCGGCGCACGCTCTATATTCTTACCGCCGAAAGCACCGATCCGGATATCTGCAAAGCCAAGCGCAGCGCGCGCATCGAGGCGGTGCGCGTTGATGTTCCGGGCGCGGGATTGCCATAGACCGCGGTCGTTTTTGGTTGCTCAGCCAAAAACGTGAATCGCGGTCTTCACGAAAGACAACCGCGATCGTTTTTGG
>CAZLWK010000044.1:0-14562 GCA_964563395.1 uncultured Caulobacteraceae bacterium | reverse complement strand
TCAGCCAAAAACGTGAATCGCGGTCTTCACGAAAGACAACCGCGATCGTTTTTGGGTGCGTCAGCCAAAAACGTGAATCGCGGTCTTCATGAAAAACCAAACCTACCAGGGTGAGATCGCGTCGCCCAGGCGCTGGCCCCAATTCGGACGCTGCACGGCGGATAATTGCCCGCGCCCGCCATAGGAGATGCGCGCCTCCGCGATCTGATCGTGGCGGATCGTGTTGTCGGCGGCGATATCTTCCGGGCGAATGAGGCCGCTGACCGTGAGTTCGCGCAATTCGGCGTTGATGCGCACTTCCTGGCGCCCCGCGATCACCAGATTGCCGTTCGGCAGCACCTCTGTGATCACCGCCGCGACGGTGAGCTCGATCTTTTCCTCGCGATTGATCGTGCCTTGGCCCTGTTGGGTCGATTCCGCTTCCGCGCCGATCAGATTTTGATTGTCGAAATCGCCGGGAAAGATGCGGCCGGGGATCGATTCGAGCCCGAAGAAATTGGTCACGCCGGCGTTCGTCTCGGCGGTGCGTTGGCGGTTCGATGAGTTCGACAATTCCGCCTTGTCGGCGATCTCGATATTCACGGTAAGAATATCGCCCACCACCGCAGCGCGCTGATCGTTGAAGAAGCTGCGCCGGCCGGGCCGCCACAGAGAATTGGCCGCGCCTTGTTCATAGGCGACGGGCGCAGGCATCGGCAGGCTCTGTGTATTGTCGCCGGCGAGCGGGGCGGGGCTTTGCACATTGGAGAGTTGCGGCGGCGCGAAGGCGCGCCGCGTCGTTTCATAGGCCACGCCCGGCGCGCGCCGCGCCGCGTCGAACGCCGCGCCCGCCGCCGCGCGCGAATCGGAACCGAGCGCGACCACGTCGTCGCCCGCCGTCGCGCACGACGTCGCCGCCAGCGCCATCGCAAGAGGAATAAGCGCGCGCATGCTCATCAACGCGCGTTCGCCGCGGCCGCGCCGGGGCCGGTCACCACCGCCTCGACCGTGCGGTTCGATTGCAGATTGACCAGCCGCACCGGCTCGCCCACGCCCGCATTGTTGAGCGCGCGCGCGCGCGTCGTCAGCTGCAGGCCGGGCGCCACGTAAACGAGTTCGATCGTCTCGCCGCGCCGCACCGCCGTTTCGCCGCCGCCGCCGCTCTCGGCGGCGATGGTGGCGCGCGCGCCGCCGGGGCGCACCACGCGCACCTGCGTCACGCCGGCGGGCGGGGTCCAATCGAGGCCGGCCGATTCCGCGGCGGCGACCAAAAATTGCGCACTCAAGGCGCTGGATTGTCCGGGCGAAGGGGCGGGCGCGATCGCGCGGCTCGCCACGGCGCCGGCGCCTGTGAACACATCGCCGAACGTCACCGCCGGGCCCGAGGCTTCGATGCGCGGGCGCAATTGAACGGTGTCGGCGAGAGCGGGCGCGGCGATCAGGAGCGCGAGCGCGCAAAAAAACGAGCGGTGCATGACAGACGCCTTTCGCGCCGGCTTCGCCTTCGGGCGGAGTGCGGCGCGGGCCGCGCGCCTTCTGGCGCGCACGCATCGACCAAACGCCGCGCCGCTTAACGCCGAATAAATTTCACCGCACCTGCGTTGTGGTCTGCAGCATTTCATCGGCCGCCGTGATCACCTTGGCGTTCATCTCATAGGCGCGCTGGGCGATGATCAGCGAGGAGATCTCCTCCACCGCATTGACGTTCGAGGTTTCGATGAAGCCCTGCATGATCGTGCCAAGACCATCCGTGCCAGGCGTGGCCACGTTCGCCGTGCCGGAGGCCGGCGTCTCCAGGAAGAGATTGTCGCCGATGGCTTCCAGGCCCGGGGGATTGATGAAGCTGGCGAGTTCGATCTGACCGAGATTTTGCGGATCGATCTGATTGGCGAGCGTGGCCTCAACGACGCCGTCGCGGCTGATCGACACCGACACCGCCTCGTCCGGGATCGTGATCGCCGGCTCGATCGGATAGCCGTCCGCCGTCACGATCTGGCCTTCGGCGTTGAGCGCCAAATTGCCGGCGCGCGTGAACGCGGTCTGTCCGGACGGCAGCGTCACCTGGAAATAGCCGCGTCCCGAAATCGCCAGATCGTAGGGATTGGCCGTATTGGCGATATTGCCTTGCGAGGTCACGCGCCCCACCGCGTCGGCGCGCACGCCCACGCCGATCTGGATGCCCAGCGGCAGCACGTTGCCGCTGGCCGAGGACGAGCCCCCCGGCCGCTCCAGATTTTGATAGAGCATGTCCTGAAACTCGGCCCGCTGGCGCTTGAAGCCGGTCGTGTTCATGTTCGCGATGTTGTGCGAAATCACTTCCACGTTCAGCTGCTGGGCCTGCATGCCGGTGGCGGCGATGGATAGGGCGCGCATTGAGCTCTCCTAGAATCAGGCGGCGCGGCCAAGGCGTTCGATCGTGCGTTTGCGCAGATCGTCGGCGTTGGAGATCATGTTGGCGGCGGATTGGTAGGCGCGTGAAATCTCGATCAGGCGATTGAGTTCGATCACCGGGCGCACATTGGAGGCCTCCACCGCGCCTTGCACGATCACGCCCTCGAATTCCTGCGGCGCCTGGCCGTCGGCGCTCCACAGATTTTCGCCCATGCGCATCAAGGCGCCCGGCCGCGCGAAGGCGGCCGCGCCGATGCGGCCCACCTCGTCGCCGCCGATGCGGATCGCGCCGTCGCGGCCGATGGAAATCTCCTGGCCCTGCGGATCGAGCGCGAGCGGGGACCCGCCCTGACCTAGTACGCGATAACCGTCGCTGGTGACGAGACGGCCTTCGGCGTCGAGCGAGAAGGCGCCGTCGCGCGTGTAGAGCGGACCGTTCGGGCCCTCCACGATGAAGAAGCCGGCGCCCTCCAAGGCGACATCGAGCGGATTGCCCGTCGGCGTCAGCGCGCCTTGGCGCATGTCGCGCGCCAGCCCGATATCGCGCACGAAACGAACGTCCTGCGGCGTCTCTTCCGCGCGCGCTGGGCCGCCGTCCTCTTCTTCGAGGATGATGGAATCGGCCTTGAAGCCGGCGGTGGCCACGTT
Source organism: uncultured Caulobacteraceae bacterium (assembly GCA_964563395.1). GTDB lineage: Bacteria > Pseudomonadota > Alphaproteobacteria > Caulobacterales > Aquidulcibacteraceae > JBEVOS01. Next base: position 11,544 of record CAZLWK010000044.1, on the reverse strand, counting down.
GGCGAGATTGCCGGCGGTGATGTCCATGCGGCGCTGCAGCACGCGCTGAGTCTGCAGGCCGATCATGAGCGCGTTATCCATGCCCGTTAACGCTGCAAGACGGAGGCCAGTGCGTTTGCGCCTGATTTTATTGAACAATGCGCCGCGCTTAAGGTGAATGCGGCGGCAAAAGAGTCAGCGCGCCCGGCATTTTTTGCCCGCCTCTCAATCCATCCTTAACCAGCGCACGCGCACCTCGCTGGCCATGGCGAAGAAGGAAAAACCGCCCAAGAAGGGCGCCGACAAGAAGAAGGAAGCCGAAGCCGCCGCGCCGGAAGAGGGCGCGGAGGGCGCCGAAGGCGCGGAAGGCGAGGGCAAGAAAAAGAAGCTCTCCGGCAAGGCGCTCATCCTGTTCATCGTGCTCCCCGCCGTGCTGGTGCTCAGCGCGGGCGGCGCCGCCGCGTTCTTCCTGCTCGGCGCGCCGCAAGCCGAGCAGCACGCCGCCGAGGACGGGCACGGCAAGGAGAAAGCCAAGGCCAAGGGCAAGGACGGCCATGGCGGCGAGGAGGAAGGCGCGCCCGGACCGCACGGCGTCGTCGTCACCGAGGGCGACGGCGTCGTCTTCGCCGCGCTGCCGGAAATGCTGGTCAACATCACCACCGCCGATGGCCGCCCCGCCTATCTCAAGCTGCGCTTGACGCTGGAGGCGCCCGATCACGAGGCGATCGCCGCGCTCGAGCCGCAAGTGCCGCGCATCACCGATCAATTCACCGGCTTCCTGCGCGAATTGCGCACCGACGATCTCTCCGGCTCGGCGGGCGCGTATCGTCTGCGCTTGGAGCTTTTGCGGCGCGTCAATCTCGTGATCGCCCCGGCGCGGATCAACGCCGTGCTGATCGAAGAGATGCTGGTGCAATGAGCGACACGGAGGAGGCCGAAGCCGCCGCGGCGGCGGAATGGGCGATGGCCGCCGAGGAGGAGGCCGCCGGCGGCGAGGGCGCGGTCGAGCGCATCCTCAATCAGGACGAGATCGATTCGCTGCTCGGTTTCGGCATGGCCGACGAGGATGGCGGCAAGCGCACCGGCGTGCGCGCCATCATCAATTCCACGCTCGTCTCCTATGAGCGTCTGCCGATGCTCGAAATCGTCTTCGACCGCCTCGTGCGGATGATGACGACGAGCCTGCGCAATTTCACCTCCGACAATGTCGAAGTGAGCCTCGATCAGATTTCCTCGATCCGGTTCGGCGATTATCTCAATTCGATTCCGCTGCCGGCGATCATCGCGGTGTTCCGCGCCGAACAGCTCGATAATTTCGGCCTCGCCACGGTCGATTCCAGCCTGATCTATTCGGTGGTCGACGTGCTCTTGGGCGGGCGGCGCGGCACCATCGCCACGCGCGTGGAGGGGCGTCCCTACACCACGATCGAACGCACCCTGGTGATGCGCATGATCGAAGTGGTGATGGGCGATTTGAAGCAGGCCTTCGCGCCGCTCACCGAGGTCGATTTCTCGCTCGACCGTATCGAAACCAATCCGCGCTTCGCCGCCATCGCGCGCCCGCCCAATGCGGCGATCCTCGTCAAGCTGCGCGTCGACATGGAAGATCGCGGCGGGCGCCTTGAGCTGCTTTTGCCGTACGCCACGCTCGAGCCCATTCGCAAAATGCTATTGCAGCAATTCATGGGCGAGAAGTTCGGACGCGACAATATCTGGGAAGGCCACCTCGCGGGCGAGCTGTGGCAGACCAAGCTCGAAGTGCGCGCCGTGCTCGATGAATTGAGCGCCCCGCTCGGACGCGTGCTGAGTTTGAAGGTCGGCGACACGCTCATGCTCGATACGGGACCTGACGCGGGAATCGCCATCAAGTGCGGCGCGGTCACGCTGTCCACGGGCAAGGCCGGCAAGCTCGGCCATGCTGTCGCGGTGCGGGTGGAAAAGCCGCTCTCGCAAATGTCCAAGCGGTCGCTGATGAAATTGGGAGGCGCGCGCTCATGAGCTTCAGTCCAATCATGCTCGGCCTGGAGAGCCTGCTCGCCATTCTGTTGGCGGCGGTGCTGTTCTTCTGCTGGCGCCTGGAGCGGCGGCTCGCGGCGCTGCGCAGCGGCAATGACGGCGTGATCAAGGCCGCCGCCGAATTGGCGCAAGCCACCGCCCAGGCCGAGGCCGCCGTGCGCGCGCTCAAGGTCACGGCCGGCGAGGCCGGGCGCGATCTGCAGGCGCGCATCGACGATGCGAAAGCGCTGGCCGATCGGCTCGGCGTCAGCGTCGGACGCGTGCGCTCCGCGGCCGATCTGATGGCGCGCGAGCGCGTGCGATGATCGCCGCGATGAAGCGTTTGTTGCCGGCGCGCACGCGGCGCACGCCCGCGAGCGCGCGGCTTCTGCCGGCGCTGATGGCGACGATCGCCGCCGTGCTCGGCCTGAAGGCGGTCGCGTTCGCCGAAGGCGCCGCCGACGTCGCCGCCGCCGCCCCGCCCGCCGCGCAGGCGCCCGCCGAAGCCGCCGCGCCCGCGCAAGCGCCGCAACAATGCGCGCCCGCCTCGTTCGCGGAGCAGGCCGGTCTCAGCCCCGCCGAGGTGGAGGTGCTGCAGGCGCTGGGCGAACGCCGCGCCGCGCTCGATGCGCGCGCGGGCGAAATGTCCACCAACGCCGAATTGTTGGCGGCGGCCGAGCAGCGCCTGGAAGCGCGTCTCGCCGAATTGCGCCGGCTTGAGACTTCCGTCTCGGGCCTCCTTGGCCAATTGGACGAGCAACAGGCCGCGCGGCTCACCAATCTCGTCGACGTCTATCAGCGCATGCGCGCCAAGGACGCCGCCGCCGTGTTCGACACGCTCGACGAGGAGACGCTGGTGCTTGTCGCCAGCCGCATGCGCCAGCAAAACCTCGCCGAGGTCATGGGCCGCATGGACCCGATGCGCGCGCGCCGGCTCACGCAGATGCTGGCGGATTTGTCGCGCCGCTCGCAGGATGCGCAATCGCTCATGGCCGCCTCGCAATCGCAGCCGGGCGCCGCCCAAAATTAGTCCGCGCTTAGGAAAGATTAAGCGCGCCTGCGCCAGGATCAGCCGCGTATGAGCGAACGCAGGAAGATCACGCCGCTTCTGGTGGCCGGGGCGACCCTCATCACCGCCCCCGCGCAGGCGCAGCCCGCGCAAATTGCTGCGCCCGCGCAGGCGCAGCCTGCGCAAAATCCGGCGACCGCGCAGGCGCGGTCTGCGCAAAATCCGGCGCCCGCGCAGGCGCAGCCGGAGAGCGCGCCCGCCGAACCCGCGCGCATCGCCCCGCCGGCGGCGCAGGCCGCCGCGCCGCGCGCGCCCGATGCGTCCCTCACCATCGGCCAACAGGAAAATTTCACGCGCCTCGCCTTCAGCTTTCCCGCGCCCGCCACGGTGACGCCGCTCTTGAGCGGCGAGCAGCTCGAATTGCGTTTCTCGCGCGCCGCCGACATCGATCTGGCCGAGGCGCGCGCGGCGCTGCCGCGTTTCGTGCGCGCTCTCACGCGCGTGTCGCAGCCGGGACAGCCGCTACGTTTGCGCCTGGCCGTCGATCCGGGCGTGCGTCAGCGCCATTTCGTCGATGGAACGCGCGTCGTCGTCGATCTGATGGGGCCGGACACGTCCGCGCCCGCCGCGCCGCAAACCGCGAGCGCCGCGCCCGGCGCGCCGAGCGCCGCGCGTTCGGAAGGGCCCGCGCCGCCTTCGGGCGCGGCGAGCGTGCGCCTTTCGGAGGACGCGAACGCCACCAGCATCAGCGTGCGCTGGGCCACGCCCGCGCGCGCGGCCGCTTTTCGGCGCGGCGAGGCGATTTATCTTCTGTTCGAGGCGAACGGCACGATCGATCTGCGCGGCCTTGCGCGCGCGGGGCGGCGCCATCGCGATCTGGAGATCGTCTCCGGCGACGGCGTGACGGGTCTGCGCATTCCGGCCGCGCCCGATATTCTCGTCTCCGCGCGCGCCGAAGGGCCGGTGTGGACGTTCACGCTCTCGCCGCGCGCGGAAAGCCGGCCGAGCGCGCCGGTGCAATTGAGCCCCGAAGCCGGCGGGCGTTTGCAGGCGCGCTTCGGGCGCGATGGAATCGTCAGATCCGTGCAGGATCCCGAGATCGGCGATCGGTTTCTCGTGGCCTTGATGAGCGGGCCGGTGATCGGCCTCGATCAGCGTCGCTCCACCATCGAGGCGGCGTTCCTGCCGTCCGCGCAGGGCGCCGTGATCGAGCCGCGCGCCGACGGCGTGGGCGCGGCTTTCGAAAACGGCGTGCTGATCGTGGCGCGCGGCGCGGGGCTTGTCAGCGCGCCGGCCGAACGCGCGCGCAGCGCGGAAAACGCGGCCGAGCTTGAAGCGGCCTTGATCGCGCGCGGCGAGGACGGCGCCGTCACCGCGTTCCGCGACCGCGCCATTCGTGACCGGCTCGACGATTTAACGCGCCGCGCCGCCAGCGAAGGCGTCGCCGAGGGCGCGCCCGTCACGGCGCGTCTGGCGCTCGCCGAATTCCTGTTGGAGAACGAACTCGCCCCCGAAGCGCTGGGCGCCTTGCGCCTGGCCGCGCTCAATCAGCCGGCGATCGAGCTCGATCCGAAATTCCGCCTCATGCGCGCTGCCGCGAACGTGATGATGTATCGCCCCGAGGACGCGATGGCGGATCTGGATTCCTCCATTCTGCAAGGCGATCCTTCCGCCGCGCTCTGGCGTGGCTACGCCGCCGCGCTGCAGCGCAATTGGGCCGAGGCGCGGCGCGATCTGGAACGCGGCGCGGGCGCGCTCGAACAGCATCCGCCGAATTGGCGCGCGCGCTTCGCCTTGGCGCTGGCGGAATCCGCGGTGGAGGTGAACGATCTCGCCGCCGCCGAACTCGCCGCGCGCGCCGCCATCGGCCAAGCCTCCACGCACGCCATCCGCCTGCATGCGCGGCTGATCGAGGCGCGCATCATGGCCGCGCGCGGCGCCACCCAAGAGGCCCTTGCGCTGCTCGATGAATTGTCCGGCGTGCGCGACGAGGAGGTGGCCGTGCGCGCCAATCTCGTGGCGCTGAAGATGCGCCGCGCGTCGGGCGAGCTTTCGCTCACCGACGCCGCCGAGCGCCTGGAGGCCCTGCGTTATCGCTGGCGCGGCGATTCCCTTGAGATCGACATCGTCGGCGCGCTCGGCGCGATGTACGCGGAGATGTCGCGTTGGCGCGAGGCGCTCGCCACGATGCGCGTCGCCGCCGAACGGTTTCCGATGGATCCCGCCTCGCGCACGCTGCGCGGCGACATGCAGGCGATCTTCACGCGCCTCTTCCTCGACGGCGAGGCCGACAAGCTGGAGCCGATCCAGGCGCTGGGCCTCTTTTACGAATTCACCGATCTGACGCCGATCGGCCCCGATGGCGATCGCATCGTGCGCGCGCTGGCGGGCCGTCTGGTCGGAGTCGATCTGTTGGAGCAGGCCTCCAATCTTCTGCAGCATCAGGTGGATGAGCGGCTCGAAGGAATCGGCAAGGCGCAGGTGGCGAGCGAACTCGCCGCCATCTATCTGATGGACCGCAAGCCCGAACAGGCCCTCACCGCGATCAATGGCTCGCGTCTGCCGAACTTGCCGCGCGAGCTTCTGGCGCAGCGCCGCATCCTGGAAGCGCGCGCGCATCTCGATCTCGGCCGGCTCGATCACGCGGTGGAATTGGTCGAACGCGATCAGGGCGCCGACGCGCAGCGCGTGCGCGCCGAAGCCGCCTGGCGCGCGCGCGATTGGGAGCGGGCGGCCGCCGAATTGCGCACGCTTTTGCGCCTCAAGCCCGCGGGCGCGCCGCTCGATGCGGAATGGCGCCAGGTTGTGCTGCGCGCGGGCGTGGCGCTCACGCTGTCGCAGAACGAGACGGGCCTGCGCGACCTTTATCGCGCGCATGCCGCCGACATGCGCGGCACAAGCGATTCCGATTCGTTCGAGATCGTGGCCGGCGGCGTCACGCCGGAAAACGCGGGCGGTCTGCGCGAAGTGGCGCGGGCGGTGGCGCGCACCGATCTGCTCGCGCGCTTCCTGCAGAACATGCGCATGCAAATGACCGCCGATCCGTCCGCCGCGCCGGCCACGGCGCAGGCCGCGCGGCCCGCTGCGCCCGCGCCCGCCGCGCAAGCGCCCGCGCCGGCGCCGAACGCCTGATCAGCGTCATCATCCCCGTCTGGAACGACGCGCCGCGCCTGGTGCGCGCGCTCACCCCGCTCGTCGCCGGCATCGCCGACGGCCTGGTGCGCGAGGCGCTCATCGTCGATGGCGGCTCAATCGACGATGCGCGCGCCATCGCCGAAGCCGCCGGCTGCCGCTGGATCGAGGCGTTTCGCGGCGCGCCGCAATGGATCGCCGGCGCGAACGCGGCGAAAGGCGAGTGGCTTTTGTTCCTGCCGGCGGCGGGCATGCTCGAACGCGGCTGGGTGGAGGAGACACGCGCGCTCATCGAACGCGGCGCGCATCGGGCCGCGATCTTCCGCCTCGCTTACGCGGACGCCGAACCGCGCGCGCGGCGCAAGGAATTGGTGGTCAATCTGCTCGCGGGGCTTGCGCAGCGGCCGCGGCCCGAACAGGGCCTACTCATCGCGCGCGCCCTTTACGACGCGCTCGGCGGCTTTGATGAGCGCGCGCGCTTTTACGAGGATTTCATCGCCCGCATCGGCCGCGCGCGGCTCGCAACGCTGCGCACCGCGATCGTGATGGCGTGAACTTCTTCCCCCGCACGCGGGGGAAGTCCCGCGCGCGAGCGCGGGGAAGGGGGCATGCCCCCTCCGTCTCGCTGCGCTCGACACCTCCCCCGCGTGCGGGGGAGGAAGCGGCGCGCGCTCACCGCCGCGCGAGGCGCGCATCCATCGGCTCGTAGCGCGCGACCTCGCCTTTGGCTAAGCGCTCCAGTTCGATGCGCGGCTGGCCATAGCGCGCGCGGCACACGCCCATGTGCGCGAGCACGCGTTCGGCGTAATCGCGGCTCTCCTGGCGCGGCATGATTTCGATCAGCATCAAGGGATCGAGATCGGCCGGCTGCGTGGCGATCCAGCGCGAGAGCCAGCCGGGCCCGCCATTATAGGCGGCGAACACACGCCCGAGATCGCCGTCGCGATGAAATTCGTCGAACAGCCAGCGCACATATTGCTGGCCGAGTTTCATGTTCAGCCCCGGCTCGTGCAGACGCGCCGGCTCGCGGCGGAAATTGATACTCGGCTCCATGTCGCGCGCGGTCGACGGCAGAAGCTGCATCAGCCCGCGCGCATTGGAGGACGACACCGCCACCGGATTGAAATGGCTTTCCTGGCGCACGATGGCGTAGACGAGCGCACGGTCGAGATTGAAGCCGTCCGCCGGTTCGAAGCTGCTGGTGGGGCAAAAGCCGGCGGAAAGCTCAAGCCCGCCATATTCGGCCGCGCGCAATTGCGCGCTCGGCGCATGCAAGGCGCCCGCGAGCGCGAGGAACGTTGCGTCCTCCTGCGGCGTCAGATCGCCATGCAGGCGGCGCAATTCCGCCTCCACGTCGGAGAGACGCCCGAGCTGCGCCAAGGCGGCGGCGCGGCGCGCGCCTTCGCGCCGCTCCATGAACGTGCGCAGCGCGCTTTCCGTGAGCGGGGGCAAGTCGAACGAGAGCCCGCTGTCGCGGCCGAGCTGAATTTCCGCTAGCTGGCCATAGAAGGTGTAGGGATGTTCGGCGGCGGCGCGCAGATGAAACACAGCGCCTTGCGGCGCGCCGGCGGCGATGCGCGCGCGCGCGGCCCAGAAATGCGCCGCCGAATGCGTCCAGGTGGAGAAATAGGGCCAATTCGCCGCCGCCTCGAAATGGCGGATCGCCTGCGCGTAATCGTGATCGCGATAGGCGGCGAGGCCCATCCACCAATTTGCTTCGCCCGCGCGCGGCCCATTCAAAGCGTCGGCGCCCAGCGCGCGCGCGCTGGAAAGATCGCCTTCTGCGATGCGCTCGGCGATGCGGGAGATGGCCGCGCGCGCCGCGCTCGTATCGCCGGGCGGCGTGCGCGCCGCGCCCGCCGGGATACGCACCGCCGCGCGCTGCGGCTCGGGCGGCGCCGGCCCCACGGCATGGCGCCGGCGTCCGCGCCCGCGATGGGGACGCGCCTCCTGCGCGCGCTCATAGACCGCGCCGGCGACGCCGAGCGCGCCATGATCGCGCAGCCAGGCCGTCAATTCCGAATAGCTGGGCCGATAGGCCGGATGCGCCAGCATCCGCCCGCGCACCACGCCAACGAGGATCTCGTCCTCCACCGCGTCCAGCTGGGTGCGCACGCCGTCCCAATCGCGCGCCTCCATCGCCTCGAACGCGGCCGCGTAATGGCGTTGATCGGTTTCGGTGAGCGCCACGATGCGCGGCTCGGCCGCCGCCGGAGGCGCAGCCGCCAGCACGAACGGGGCGCACGCCGCCGCGACAGCCATCCTGATCATGTCGCCCATGCCGCCGCGCCTCATCCCGCGCCGCCAGCGCCCATGTCGCGCACCCAGGCGTCGAGCTTTTGCAGGTCCGCCCAGGCCAGCTTCTTCTCCAGCGGCCGTTTGAGGAGATATGCCGGATGAAGCGTGACCAAGGCGTTGACCGCGCCCGCCCCGCCCCCGGCCGGCTGATAGGAGAGGCGCCGTCCCCGCAGCCGGCTGATCGGCTCCTCCCGCCGCAACAGGCTCTTGGCTGGTACGGGGCCGAGGAGGATCAGCATTTTCGGCCGCGCGAGCGCGATCAGGCGCTCCAGGAAGGGCAGGCAGATGGCGCGTTCGGCTTCCGTGGCGGGCCGATCCCCGGGCGGGCGCCAGAATACGGCATTGGTTGAAAGCGTCTCCCGCGCCCGGTCGATCCCGATCGCCGCCAGCATCCGCTCAAGGAGGCGTCCGGCCTCGCCCGCGAACGGGGCGCCGGCGGCATCGTCCTCGCGGCCGGGCGCGTCGCCGATCACCAGGAAGGGCGCCTCGGCGGGGCCGGCGAATGTCACCGCGCCGCGCGCCGTGGCGCGCAGCGGGCAAAGCTCGAACGCGGCGATGGCCGCGCTCAGCGCCGCCACATCCGCGCAAGCAGCGGCGCGCGCACGCGATTCGGCGATGGCGGCGTCGAGCGGCGCGGCCGCGCGCGCGGGCGATGGGGACCGTGCTTGCAATGCCGCTGGCGCGCGCGCGGCGGGCGCGGGCGCGATGTCGGGGAGGTCGGCCTCCACGCCGGAATCGGCCCACCATGCGGCGAGCGCGGCGGCGGCGCTGCGGCGCTCGGCCTCGGTCGCGCTTTTGTCTTGCACTTGCGAATAGTCCGCCGAGTCTCGATAAAACGCCGTCCAAACGAAGCGCCTCGAGAAGCGCTGGAGCGCGCCGGCGCCAAAGGAGAGAGAATGGCCGAAGAGGCGATCGAACGCGAGTCGATGGAATATGACGTGCTGATCGTGGGCGCGGGGCCCGCCGGTCTGGCGGCGGCGATTCGGCTCAAGCAGGCGGCGGCGGCGGCGGGCGCGGAGCTGTCCGTGGCGGTGCTGGAGAAGGGCTCCGAGGTCGGCGCGCACATTCTTTCCGGCGCGGTGATCGATCCGTCCTCGCTGAACGAGCTCATTCCGGACTGGAAGGAAAAGGGTGCGCCCTTGACCACGCCGGTCACGGACGACCGCTTCTATTTCCTCGGGCCGGCCGGCTCGATGCGCCTGCCGAATTTCGTGATGCCGCCGCTAATGAACAATCACGGCAATTATATCGGCTCGCTCTCAAATCTCACTAAATGGATGGCCGGCGAGGCCGAGGCGCTGGGCGTTGAAATCTATCCCGGCTTCGCCGCCTCCGATCTGGTGTTCGACGAGGCTGGCGCGGTGAAGGGCGTCGTCGCCGGCGTGTTCGGCATCGGCAAGGATGGCGTGAAGAAGCCGGATTTTCAGCCCGGCATGGAGCTGCACGCCAAATACACGCTGATCGGCGAGGGCGTGCGCGGCTCGCTCGCCAAGCGGCTGATCGCCAAATTCGATCTCGGCGCGAACGCCGAGCCGCAGAAGTTCGGCATCGGCATCAAGGAATTGTGGGAGGTGCCGAAAGAGAAGCACCATCCGGGCCTGGTGCAGCACAGCTTCGGCTGGCCGCTGGACGACGATTCCGGCGGCGGCTCGTTCCTTTATCATTGGGGCGAGAATTTCGTGTCGGTGGGCTTCGTCGTCCACCTCAATTACAAGAACCCCTATCTCTCACCCTTCGACGAATTCCAGCGCTTCAAGCAGCATCCGGACGTGCGTCCCCAGCTCGAAGGCGGCAAGCGCATCGCCTATGGCGCGCGCGCCATCACCGAGGGCGGCCTTCAAAGCGTGCCCAAGCTCGCCTTCCCGGGCGGGGCGCTGATCGGCTGCTCGGCCGGCTTCGTCAACGTGCCGCGCATCAAGGGCACGCACAACGCCATGAAGAGCGGCATGCTCGCCGCCGACGCCGCCTTCGAGGCGATCGGCGCGGGGCGCATGCGCGACACGCTCGACGCCTATGAGGCGGCCTACAAGACCTCCTCCATCTTCAAGGACCTCAACAAGGTCCGTAACGCCAAGCCGCTCTGGTCGCGTTTCGGCACGATCCTGGGCATTCCGCTCGGCGGCTTCGACATGTGGGTGACGACGCTGCTCGGCGGCTTCTCCTTCTTCGGCACGCTGAAGCACGGCAAGAGCGACGCGGCTTCACTGGAGCCGGCGGCCGAGCACAAGCCGATCCTCTATCCCAAGCCGGACGGCGTGATCAGCTTCGACAAGCTCTCCTCGGTGTTCCTGTCGAACACCAATCACGAAGAGGATCAGCCCGCGCATTTGACGCTGAAGGATCCCTCCATCCCGATCGGGCGCAATCTGCCGCTCTATGCCGAGCCTGCGCAGCGCTATTGCCCGGCGGGCGTCTATGAGGTCCTCTATGACGAGCAGGGGAACAATCCCCGCTTTCAGATCAACGCCCAGAATTGCGTCCATTGCAAAACGTGCGACATCAAGGATCCCAGCCAGAACATCGTCTGGGTGACGCCGGAGGGCGGGGGCGGGCCGAACTACGCCAACATGTGAGGGCGCCCCGCCGCGCCGCGGAGTGGAGAGAGCCGAATGAGATTTGACGCGCTGCGCGGCTTCGGTTTGGCTCTCATCGCGGGCGCGCTGCTCGCCGCGCCGGCCATCGCCGCGCGGGTGGAGCACAACGCCCCGGTCGTCGCCGCCACCGCGCCCACGCCGCTCGACGCGGCGCGCACCTATAACGAACCGCTCGACGCGCTCTTGGCGGCCGATCTCGATTATTTGGTCTCCGATGCGCGGCGCAAAGTCGCCGAGGGCGAGCGCAATGGCGCGCACGCCATGCTGATCTTCCTCGACAAGATGGCCGCGCGCGATTGGCGCGGGGCGCGCGCCGCGCTCAACGCCGCGCCCGACGGCGAGGATGGCGACACCGCCGCCTTTTTCGAGCCTTTCCTGCTCGCGGCCGAAGGGCGCACCGGCCGCGCGCTCGAACGCGTTCAGCTCACCGGCGCGGATGCGCTGCCCTCGCCGCTGCCGCAGCTCGCGCGCGCGCTCGTTCTTGAATCGGCGGGGCGGCTCGACGACGCCGCACGCGCCTATCGCGAGATCGAAGCC
>CAZLWK010000043.1:0-17756 GCA_964563395.1 uncultured Caulobacteraceae bacterium | reverse complement strand
GGGGATTGATGTTGTGGCCGCCCACGCTTGCCGATCCGCCGGCCGCGCCGCCCAGCGGGGCCGCCCCGCCAGTGGAGGCGGAGCCGCTATTGCCGGCCCCGCTCGCCATCGCGCCGCCGCCCGATCCGCCGCCGGAGGCCGCCCCGATGCGTCCGCCCGCGCCGCCGCCGCCGCGCCGCGCGGTGAGGGCGCCGAACGAGGAGCTGGCGCCCGCGCCCCCATCGCCGCCAGCCCCGCCGGTTGAGCCCGCCCCGCCCGCGCCGCCCGCGCCGATCGTCACCGCGATCGTGGGATCGAGCGCGGCCGGATCGAACCAGGCTTCGGCCATGGCCGCCCCGCCGCCGCCCGCGCCGCCGCTGCACGCCGTGCCGGAGACGGTGCGCGCCCCGCCGCCGCCGCCCCCGCCGCCGCCTATGGCGATGACATGGACGGCGACCGCGCCGGCGGGCTTCACCCAGGTTCCGGAGGCGGTGAATTCCTCATAGAGGCAGGCTGGCGCCGCCAGCGGCGCCCAGCCCGCGCCGGAATAGAGCAGGAGCGCGCCCTCGTCGGCGCAATAGGCGCGCCAGCCCGCGCGCGGCGCGATCTCCTCCCATACGCCGTCGCGCCAATAGGCGAGCGCGTGATCGGCCATCGCGCCCCAGGCCGCGCCGGTCTTGCCGGGCGGCAGGATGTAGAGCGCGCCGTCCGCCGGGCTCGCCGGCTGCGCGGCGAGGCTGCGCGAGACGACGCCCGTCTGCACCAGCGCGTCGAGCCGCAACAGGCTCTCATTCAAGGTGACGTGCTTTTGCGCCTGCGCGGCGGTGAGAAAGGGGAGCTGCAGATTGGTGGTCGCGGCCATGATCGCCCTCGGAGAAAGAAGGCGATGCTAAGCGCGCGCGGACATGGGTCGGATTGAGAGGGCGTTTATCCCGCAAGGGCGTTTTCCGAAGAAGTGGACGCCGGTTCTTCGGTCAGAAAACGCCCTTCCTCAAAAATCTTGAGCCTTCTCGATCAGATTCATTCAATCCGATCGAGAAGGCTCGAGCGCCTCATGCAACGCGTCGAGCGCGGCGGCGGCGAAGCGGCCCATATTCTCCACCCGGTCGGAGAGGCCCGTCTCCAGCGTGTAGGCGCGATTGATCGGGCCGGCGAGCGCGAAGCAGGTATGGCCGGCGGCGTCGCCATAGGGATTGCCCGTCGGGCCCGCCGCGCCCGTCTCCGAAAGGCCCCAGGTCGCGCCGTAGCGCGCGCGGGCGGTCTCGGCCAACAGAAGCGCGTAGGGCTCGCTCGCCGAGCGCACGCCCGCCAGCGCCTCGCGGGGAATGTCGATCATGCCGCGCTGGGCGCGCGGCGTGTAGATCACGCCGCCGGCGATGAAATAGGCCGACGCGCCGGCCACGCTGAGCAGCGCCGCCGAGATCAGCCCGCCGGCGGAAGATTCCGCCACCGCGATGGTCTCGCCCCGCGCCTTCAAAAGCGCGCCGATGGCCTCGGCCCGGCCAAGCAAAGTCTCCACGCCCATTCTCCTTGCGGCGCCGTCGCGCGCGCGCGGCCTCTATGCCAGGATGGCGCAAACCCAAGCGGATGCAATCAGGAGGACACGCCCATGGCCGACACGCAAACCCAAGCCAGCGAGACGAGGGCCGCGCCCGACGTGCTTTATGACGTGAGCGACCACATCGCCACGATCACGCTCAATCGGCCCGAGCGCATGAACACCATTTCCGGCCCGATGCTGGATCAGCTCACCGATCATCTGCTCGCGGCGGACGCCGATCCAAACGTGCGCGTCGTCATCCTCACCGGCACGGGGCGCGCCTTCTGCGCCGGCCTCGATCTCACGCATGTCGGCAAGCAGGGCGGGTCGAGCCTGATGATGGAAGGCGGCGCCGGCGCGACGGCCACCACGATCGACCTGAAGCACACCCCGCCCACCGTGCTCTTCAACATGAACACGCCGACGATCTGCGCGCTCAACGGCTCGGCCGCCGGCTATGGCATGGACACCGCGCTCGGCTGCGATATCCGCGTGATGGCCGAGGGCGCGAAGATGGCGGCGGCCTTCACCAAGCGCGGCATCCTGCCGGAATCCGGCGGCACCTGGTTTCTGCCGCGTCTCCTCGGCTGGTCGAAGGCGGCCGAACTCATCTTCACCGGGCGCACCTTGAGCGCGGCCGAGTGCAAGGCGATGGGGCTCGTCTCGGAGGTCGCGCCCGACGCCGAATTGATGGCCCGCGCGCGCGCCATCGCCGCCGAGATCGCCGCCAACGCCCCGCTCGCCGTGCAGGCCGCCAAGCGCATGATGCGCATCGGCATGGAAGAGACGTTCAACGACCACGTCCACCATGTCTTCCTGCAGCTTCTGCCGCTGATGCGCAGCGAGGACGCGCGCGAAGGCATGCGCGCCTTCATGGAAAAGCGCGCGCCGGTGTTTCAGGGCAGGTAGGGGCGATCAGTCCTGGCGCAGCAAGGTCTCGTAATCCTGTCCGCCATAGAAGATCGCCAGAATGGTCACGCGCGCTTCGTCCACGGCATAGGCGATGACAACGCGACGCCGGAAAAACGCGGTGCGCAGACCGGGGCGTATATCGTCGCGCGCGATGCCTTGGAGGGGCATGTCGCCGAGATGCTCGCAGCGTTCGACGATCGCGCTTGTGTAGGCATGCGCGATGGATGGCGAGGCATTTGAAGCGATGAAGTTGAAAAGCTGAATGAGATGATCTTCCGCCTCGGGTGAGAAGACCATTTTCAGCGGCGGATTCATTTGCGTTTCGAGGCGCTCGTGCGCGCGTCGGCCAAGGCCGCCTTCACGTTGGCGGCAGAACGCGCGCGGTCGGGATCGGCTTTCATTCGGTCGTAAATGTCGGCGGCTTCGCCTTGCAGCCAGCGCTCGACCGCCTTTTCCTGAGCGCGAAGCGCGCGCAAACCCTCGCGGATCACCTCGCTCTCGCTGGCGTACGCCCCTGACGCCACCTTGGCGGCGACGTCCTCGGCCATGTCCTTGGGCAACGTGACGCTCAATTGCTTGGTGGTGCGCATGGGCGTTGCCCTCATCGATAGGATTAAATCCTACCAGAGCCGCCAGTCCAAGGATAGCCGCGCCAGCCGATTGAAGAGGTTCGAAAGCCGACGCGCCGCCACAAAAAAGGGCCCGGCGTCGCCGCCGGGCCCTTCGATTTTGTTCCGCACCGGCGCCGGGCGAACCCGGCGCCTCGGCGCGCGTCCTGATCAGTTGAAGCTGATCGTGACGGCGGTGCGGCGGTTGAGCGGCTCGCGCACGCCGTCGCGGGTGGCGCGGGCGAGTTCGGTTTCGCCGCGGGCCGTCGTCGAGATCGAGCCAGCCGGCAGGCCGCGCGCGACGAGCGCGTCACGGACGACCGAAGCGCGACGCTCGGACAGGCCCACATTGTACGCGGCCGAGCCCGACGTGTCGGTGTGGCCGGTGACGGTGACGGCGCCGAGGTTGCAGTTCCGCGCGCGTTCCACGGCGGCGTCGATGGTTTCGAGCGCGGCCTGGTTGAGGTTGGCGCGGTCCCATTCGAAATAGACCACGAAATCCGCGGCCGGGCACGCCACAGCCGGGGGCGGCGGGGGCGGGGGCGGCGGAGGCGGCGGAGGCGGCGGGGGCGGCGGCGGCGGGGCCGCGAACTGCCAGCGCAGACCGATCACAGCGGCGTGGTGGTCGTAATCGGCTTCCAGCGTCGCCGGGCGCAGGTTTGGGTCGAGCGCGGTGAACTCCGCTTCCGGCGCGGCGAAATAGCGATAGCCGACATCGAGCGTCAGGCGCTCGCTCAGCGCGAAGCCGAGACCGGCCAACACTTGATAGGCCAGCACGGTGTCTTCTTCGTCCACCGAGAGGAGGGCCGGATCGACCGCGTCCAGCGAGAGGCGCGCAGCGCCGACGCCGACGCCGACATAAGGCTGGATCGTGCCTTCGCGGTTGAAATCATAGATAAGGTTCAGCAACGCGCCCCAGGCGGTCACTTCGCCGTCATCGGCGGATTCCACCAGGTCGTTGTTGCGGTAAGACAGCTCGCCCTCGAGGCGGAAGCCGTTGTCGAAGGCGTGGCCGAGCGCGCCGGAGGCCATCCAATTGTCGTCGAGATCGACGTCATACGGCACGGATGTGTTGCCGATGCCAGCGTCGCCGTCGACGGAGCCGTCGAAGCTGTAGCCGACATTCGCCTGACCATACCACCCTTCGGTGGCGTTGGCCCCGCTCGCGGTCCCCGCCATCAAGGCGGCGAGCGCAAGCGTCTTCGTGATATTCTTCATGGATACCCCTCTCACACTTCACGCCGCCGCCCTGCGGCGGAAGCGAACGCTTTCAGCGCGCTAGGCGCGCCCGGACATCGGCGGGTCGCTCCCCCGGGAGCGGGCCAGGACCCTGAAATTCGCGCGATGCGCGAACGCAGGGTTTCGGCCACGTCCCCGACCGTGTCCGCCGTTAATTCTTTTGGCGCCGGAATTTCCGGGAGTCTAGGAAAAGCCTCGCAACATTCGGGATTTCCGCAAAATCCGTTGCAAATGAGCGTCAGTAGGCAGGGCCGCCCTCAATACGACCTGGGCAGCCCCAGAACGTGCTCGGCCAGATAGGAGAGGATCAGGTTGGTCGAGATCGGCGCCACCTGATAGAGCCGCGTCTCGCGGAATTTGCGCTCGATGTCGAAATCCTCGGCGAAGCCGAAGCCGCCATGCGTCTGGATGCAGGCGTTCGCGGCTTCGAACGCGGCGTCGGCGGCGAGCATCTTGGCCATATTGGCCTCCGCGCCGCATTCCTCGCCGCGCTCCTGCCGGCCCGCCGCGTCATGCACCATGAGTTCAGCCGCGCGCATCGCCGCATAGGCCTTGGCGATGGGGAATTGCACGCCCTGGTTCTGGCCGATCGGGCGGCCGAACACGCGCCGCTCCTTGGCGTAGGCGCTGGCCTTGTCGATGAACCATTTGGCGTCGCCCACGCATTCGGCGGCGATCAGGATGCGCTCCGCGTTCATGCCGGACAGGATGTAGCGGAAGCCCTTGCCTTCCTCGCCGATCAAATTCTCCGCCGGCACGCGCACATCGTCGAAGAACACTTCGGTGGTGGCGTGGTTCATCATGGTGCGGATCGGGCGGATGGTGAGGCCCGGGCGATCGCGCATGTCGAGCAGGAAGACCGAAAGCCCCTCGGTCTTTTTCGCCGCCTGATCCTTCGCCGTGGTGCGCGCCAAGAGGATCATCAGGTCCGAATGCTCGGCCCGGCTTGTCCAGATTTTCTGACCCTTGACGATGTAATGATCGCCCTCGCGCCGCGCGAACGTGGAGAGCGAGGTGGTGTCGGTGCCGCTGGTCGGCTCGGTCACGCCGAACGCCTGCAAGCGAAGCGCGCCCGACGCGATCTGCGGCAGATATTTGGCCTTCTGCGCGGCGCTGCCGTGCCGCAGCAGCGTGCCCATCGTGTACATCTGGGCATGGCACGCCGCGCCGTTCGCGCCGGCGTGCTGGATCTCCTCCAGGATCGCGCAGGCCGCCGAGAGCGGCAGGCCCGCCCCGCCATATTCCTCCGGGATCAGCGCGCTTAAGAAACCGGACGCCGTCAGCGCCGTCACGAATTCGGTGGGATAGCGCCGCTCGCGGTCGAGCGCGCGCCAATAGGCGCCGTCAAAACCCTCGCACAGCTTGCGCACAGAGGCGCGGATGTCGGGGTGATCTGGTTGCGCGTCATTCATGGGCGAGGGCGTTGGCGTTTCAGCGCGCGCCCGTCAAGGGCGCGGCGCGCCGCGCGGCTGACGCCTATTCGGCCAAGGCGCGTCCTCACCATGCTTCACTCATTCATCGGCGGCGTCAGCGCCGCGATCAGCGGCTCGCGCTGCACCTCCGCGCCGCCGCGCGAGACGATCAGCGCGCCTTCGCCGGTTTCGCTGAGCGTCACGGCATAATCGGTTCCGTCATTGGAGAAGCGATAGATCGCGCCTTCCGGTCCGCTTTCCTCGGCGCCGCCGCGCACTTCGAGCGAAAACCGGCTCGACCATTGCGCGGAATCGAGCGCGATGGGCGCGGCCTCGTCGGCGTCGGCGAAATCGAACACGCGATAAATGAGGTCGCCGTCATCGTCTTCGCTGACGACGAGGCTGCGCCGCGTGGTGAAGGCGGCGAGCCGCGTGCGCTCCAGCCAGCGGCAGCGCAGATCGAGAGCGCCGGCGCGCACGCGCATCACCGGATCGGTGTAAGCGCCGCTCGGATCGGCGAGCGCCTCCGGCGCCATCGCGATCACCGCGCCGAACGCAACCCCGTCGCGCGCGAGCGGGGTCTCCACCACGCCGTCGATCGTGCTCGGCGCGCCGCGCGTCAGCGCATGCGCGCCGTCATAGGCGCCGGAATTCTTATCGAAAATCTTCAGCGAGACGACGCCCGCCGCGCCCATGTCGTTGATCACGACGATGCGCGGGGCGTCGAGCCCGTCGCACAACACCCAGCCATGCGCCTCGGGCGGCGCGGGCGGGGGCGTATCGTCGGCGCTCTCGCTCGCGCCGCAGCCGGCCATGAACGCGGCGAGCGCCAGCATCGTGATCGTCAGGCGCATCGGCGGCCTCCCCGCGCGGTGGTTTACGCCCGCGCGCCGCCTTTTGCCAGTTTGGGCTTGGCGCGCGCGCGGTCTATGGAGCCGCGCCATGGACGCCTTGCCGCTCGCCGTCGATCTGGACGGCACGCTGATCGAAACGGACGTGCTGCGCGAAAGCCTTTGGCGCGCGCCCTGGCTGCTGGCGCTCGCGCCCGTCATCCTCGCGCTGGGCGGGCGGCCAATGCTCAAGCGCATCGCCGCGCGCGCAGCCCCGATCGATCCCGCGCGTCTGCCTTATCGCGCCGATTTCCTGGCCTGGCTGCGCGCGCAGCGAGAGGCCGGGCGCACGCTCGTGCTCGCCACCGCCGCCGCCGAAGCGCCCGCGCGCGCGGTCGCGGCCCATCTCGGCCTCTTCAACGCGGTCCATGCCTCGCGGGGGCGCGTCAATCTCAAGAGCGCGCGCAAGGCCGACGCGCTGGCCGCCGCGTTTCCGCGGGGCTTCGCCTATGCGGGCGACGCGCGGGCGGATTTGAAGGTGTGGGCGCGCGCCGAGGCGATCGTGCTCGTCGATTGCGCGCCGGATGTTGCGCGCGCCGCGCGCGCGCTCGGCAAGCCGGTTGAGGCCGAGTTCGCGCCGCGCTAGGCCGCGTCCGAATGCGAGGAGGGCGATTGGAAGATCGCGCGCAGCTCCTCCAGCCCGCGCGCCCCGCGCAGCTTCTCGCGCACTTGCGGGCGCTTGATGAAGCGCGACAGGCGCGCCAGCGCCTTCAAATGATCGCCGCCGCGTTCGGCCGGCGCCAGAAGCAGGAACACAAGATCGCAGGGCCGCCCGTCCAGCGCGTCGAAATCGATCGCCGGATCGAGCCGCGCGAACGCCGCGGCCGGGCGCTTCAGACCCGCCACGCGCGCATGCGGGATCGCCACGCCTTCGCCCATGCCGGTGCCGGAGAGCCGTTCGCGCAGCAGCACCGCCTCGAACGCGGCCCGCGCATCCACGCCCAGCGGGCCGGCCAGCGCCTCGGTGACGATCTGGATGGCGTTGCGGCGCGAGGCGGCGCCGATGCGGGGCAGGATCGCGGCTTCGACGAGAAGATCGCTGAGATCGTTCATGCCTTTAACCCGCTGGCGGCGGGCGCTCCCTGTTTCAAGCGGCCGACCAGCCGCTCAGACGCGCGTCGGGTCGATCCAGCCTATGTTTCCGTCCGCCCGGCGATAGACCACGTTGAGCCCGCCATGGGCGGCGTTGCGGAACATCAGCGCCGGCGTGTCGGCGAGATCGAGCTGCAGCACCGCCATCGAGACCGTCATGGTCTTAACCGGTATTTTCGTCTCCGCGATGACGAGAGGGGCGGGATCGGCCCCGTTCGCCAGCGCAGCATGCGCTGACTCGGCCTCGTCCTCACCCTCCTCGGCAAGCGGGGCGAGCACATACGCCGAAGCATCCTCGACGGGAAGGGCGGCCCCGGCCCCCTTGTGATGATTTTTGAGGCGCCTTTTGTAGCGGCGGACACGGGATTCAATTTTTTGGAGAGCGTCGGAGAAGGCGCCATGGGGATCTCCCGCATGTCCCTGGGCCTGCAGCGAAATCCCGGAGGCCAGGTGCAGCGTGCAATCGACCTCGAAGCCCACCCCGTTCTTGCCGACGGTGACGACCGCGTCGGTGGCGCGGCTGAAATATTTGTTCACCCCGGCGGCGAGTTCGGCCTCGATGCGTCCGCGCAGCGCTTCGCCCACATCCAGATGCCGACCGGCCACTTGCACGCGCATGAGCGCCTCCCGAAGCGGCGGCGGCGGGGTGGGCCCGCGCCCAGCGACCCGCGGCCGCCGACACGGAAGCGAGCCTAGACCCCAGGCGGGCGCGGTCAATCGCGATGGCGCCGGCGGTTCACACAAGGCGGGATTTCCCTTGGTGGAAGCTGCCCGGCGTGCCAGCGTTCACGCGGCCGTGAACACGGGGAGGGCCGCATGACGATCGTCAGTTCCGTCAATCAGATCGAGCACAGCACGCTGGTCGACGATTTGAGCGGTCTTGCGACCGCGGATGTGTTCTTCGGCCAGACCGCCACCGAATTCGGGCTCTCCATCGCCGGCGATTTCGCGGTGGTGTTTTCGAGCGCTGGCGGCGATTTCGCCAATTATTCGGGAAATTTGCCAAACACCGGTCAGGTCACCGGCCTTACGCTCTTCCGCTGGAACGGCTCTGCCTTCGAGGCGCGCGCGACGTGGGAGGGCTTCGCCATAACGGTGTTGTCGCTCACCGGCTATATCAACACCAACGACGTCGGCTCGTTCATTCTAGAGGTCTTCGGCGGCGCCGACGATATCGAGGGCGGCGATCTCAACACGAACGGCGATCCCAACGAGCTCTATGGCTATGACGGCGCCGACACGATCGGCGGCGGCATCTTGAGCGACATCATCGATGGCGGCGCCGGCGCCGACATCGTCGACGGCGACAGCGGCAATGACATTCTGCGCGCGGTCGGCGCGGAATTCGAGGACGGAGAATCCTATGACGGCGGCGGCGATTTCGACACGCTCGTCGCGGTCGGGCAGCTGACGGATTTTTCCATCGGCTCCGTGTTCAATATCGAGCGCCTCACATTCGAGAGCGCGAGCGGAACGGAAAATCTCCTCGCCGCCAAATTCAGCGAGCAGCAATTGGGCCCGGGCATTTTCGGCACTGGTCTCGCCACGAATTTGAGCGTGGTCGGCACCGGGCGCGCCGATGTCATCCTGGTTCAGGCCACGGCCGGCCTGCAGCTCAACATGACCACGCGCACGCAGAATTGGACCTTCACCAATTTCAACGGCTTCGATTATATCGGCGTGCTTGGAACGAACAGTCCGGTCGGCGACAATCTGATCGGGTCGCGCGTCAACGATTATCTGATCGGCCTTGGCGGCAATGACATTCTGAACGGCGGCGCCGGCATCGATTTCGCCGTCTATGCGTCAGCGATCGGCGCCGTCACCGTCAATCTCGCGCTCGCCAATCAGCAATTGATCGGCGGCGGCCAAGGCAGAGATACGCTCTCCAACATCGAAGGTGTGATCGGCGGCAATTTCGCCGACACGCTCACCGGCAATGCGGGTGATAACCTGTTCATCGGCGGCGCCGGAAACGACACCATCAATGGCGCGGGCGGATCGGATCTCGCGGCGTATTTCTACGCGCCCGTTTCCGCCGGCCAAGTCGGCGTGCGCGTGGATTTGCGCATCGTCGGCGCGCAGGCGATCGGCGCGGGCCAGGGCTCCGATACGCTCACCAGCATCGAGGCCGTGCTTGGCTCGTTCGGCAATGACATTCTGATCGGAAACGCCGGCGAGAATTATCTTCTCGGCATCGGCGGCGACGATGTGCTGAACGGCGCCGGCGGCTTCGACTATGCCGATTATACCTTCGCCAACGCCGGCGTGACGGTGTCGCTCTCGGTGGCGGGCGCGCAGGCGGTCGGCGGCGGCGAGGGCCTCGACACGCTGATCGCCATCGAAGGGATTTACGGCTCGCTGTTCCATGACGTGCTCACAGGCAACAATCTGAACAATGAATTGGTGGGCGAGGCGGGGAATGACACGCTCACCGGCTTCGGCGGCGTCGATCTGCTCGAGGGCGGCGCCGGCAATGACATTCTGAACGGCGGTCTCGGCGCCGATTTCATGAATGGCGGCCTCGGCAACGACACCTATTACGTGAATATCGGCGGCGCCGCCGGCGACACCGTGATGGAAATGGTCGCCGGCGTGCTCGGCGGGATCAATGACAGCGTCTTCTCCACCGTCACCTATCAGGCGCCCGGCAATATCGAGAACGTCTATCTGCAGGGAAACACCAACATCAACGCCAGCGGCAATTCCCTGAACAACATCGTCGCCGGCAATGGCGGCGCCAATGTGCTGATCGGCGCGCTCGGCAATGATCGCCTCTATGGCAATGGCGGCAATGACACGCTCACGGGCGGCGGCGGCGTGGACGTTTTCGTGTTCACCAACGCCTTCGGCCCCGGCAATGTCGACCGCATCACCGATATGAACCCGGCGACCGAACAAATCTGGATCGACAACGCCATCGCCCCGCAACTCGGCGGCGCGGGCGCGCTCGACGTGGAATTCTTCTACGTGATCGGGTCCGGCACGCAGGAGATCGACGATTACATCGTCTATAATCAGACCACCGGCCAACTCTTCTTCGACCAGGATGGCGTCGGCGCCATCGCCGCGATCCATTTCGCCACGGTGAATAGCGGGCAGGTGCTCGCGGCGAACGACTTCCTGGTGATCTGAGGGCGGCGCTCTGAACGAAGCGACCGCGCGGAGCGGGCTGGACATGTGCAATTTTTGCACATAAGATTACATCATGCGTAGGCTCAAGCGCTTCGCGAATTGCGAAATCGCGATGTTCTTCGCCGACCATGACCCCCCGCACTTTCACGTGTTGGGCAAAGAAGGGGCCGCGCAGATCGAGATCGGCACGCTGCGGGTCTTGGCGCTCAGCGGGCGCCTGGATTTGCGTGAGGCTCTGGACTGGGCCGGAAAGAACGAAGCGCTGCTTCGGTCAAAATGGACGGAATTGAGCGGATCATGAGCGCGATCGGTAAAATCATTTCGGCGGCGCCGGTGGGCCCGCACGCGCTGGAGGTGCAATGGGACGATGGGCGCAGCGCGCGTGTCGATTTCAGCGCAATTATCCATGCACACAAGGCGCTGCGTCCGCTGCAATCGCAAAGGATGTTCGCGCGCGTCGCGGTGAGCGAAGATGGTTGGTCGCTTGAGTGGCCGTGCGACATCGATTTCGGCGCGGCTCAAGTGCGTCGTTGGGCCGACGAGCAGGCGGGCGAGATCATGGCGCCGGATGCGTTTCGCGCCTGGATGTCAAAACATGGTTTGACGCAGGAAGCGGCCGCGCAAGCGCTCGGCCTGTCGCGGCGCACGATCGGCTATTATCTCAGCGGCGAGCAGCCCATTCCGAAAACCGTTCTGTTGGCGACAAAAGGGTGGGAGCGGGAAGTGAGGGCGTGACACGCGTTTCTCCTGTCATCCCGAGCGCGCGGAGCGCTTCGCGGAACCTACGGGGGAAGTTCTCGGAAATGAGATGCGCGTTTTGTCTTGGTTCCGGACATCGCCGTCTAAGGCGTAGGAGCGGGCTTGGTTGGCCGACCTAGCTCAGACCCATGTTCCTAGGCGAAGTAGACACGGTTGAAGCCAATCACCACGCGTCAATCGTCGACTCATCGTAAAGAATGCAATTATGAATGAAAGCGAGTTCAGAAATCTGACTGGTTGGCCGTTTTGGTGGATCGGTCTTGCCATTACGCTTGCTTACATCTTGCTTCTGAGTGTCGGTTTCGGTGCAGTAGTTTCACAGCTTTTTGGGCCAGGACTCTCCGCCTCCGAACTTGGAGATGCGCTCTCTGGAATCTTTGCTCCACTAGCGCTCATTTGGCTTATTGTAGGTCTGATGCAGCAAGGCCGTGAAATTCGTATACAGGTGCACGAACTTCGCGAGTCAGTAAACGCTCAGCGCGCTAATGCCGAGGCGTCTGGTGCGCAGACCAGGTTGCAAAATGAGCAATTCCTTGAGCGTACTTACAAGCTGCATCGAGCGGCTTGCCTCGACGTCTTGTTTCACCTTTTGGCGATAGAGCACTTCATGTTTCAGATCGACAATAGAACAAAATACGTCGTGGATATCTCTGCAGCAAATCATCGGCTGAATAGCTACATCACGGGCAGCAAGTATCAGGTACTGGAATTAGCAAAAATTGTTCAAGGCAATTTGGATCAAGATAAAACTTTGAATGAACAGTTTTCCACATGGCTAAGAGGCTGCCGCTATAAAGAGCAGATATTCAGCCTTGCCAGTGACTTTTGTAAATTCGATGAGCTTCGACTCAACTCGCTTTCAAGGTTTGAAGGTGGCGACGTGCTCAACCGTATCGATGAACATGAGGGGTTCCTCGTTGCGAGAAAGCTTGCGACGGGTTTGGCGAACCTGCTGCGCCCCTAAATCCCGTTCGCCATCCTCCGCTTGCGCTCCACGCTGGACGGGATGCGCAGGCTCTCGCGATATTTCGCGACGGTGCGGCGGGCGATGTCGATGCCTTCGCCGCGCAGGATTTCGACGATGCGGTCGTCGCTCATGATGTCGTCGGCCTTTTCGCGCGCGATCATGTCCTTGATCTTGTGGCGCACGGCTTCGGCCGAATGGCTTTCCCCGCCATCGGCCGAGGCGATCGAGGCGGTGAAGAAATATTTGAGTTCGAACACGCCGCGCGGGCTTGAGATGTATTTGTTCGAGGTGACGCGGCTCACCGTCGATTCATGCATTTCGATGGCGGCGGCCACGGTCTTGAGATTGAGCGGGCGCAGGTGCGCCACGCCATAGGCGAAGAAGCCGTCCTGCTGGCGCACGATCTCGCGCGCCACCTTGAGGATCGTCTTGGCGCGCTGATCGAGGCTTTTGACCAGCCAATTCGCGTTCGCCGCGCATTCGGAGAGGAACGCCTTGTCGGCCTCCTTCTTGGCGGTCTTCGACACCGTCGCGTAATAGCGCTGGTTCATCAGCACGCGCGGCATCGTGTCGGTGTTGAGTTCGATCACCCAGCTTCCGTCCGGCCCCGCGCGCACGAACACGTCCGGCGCCACGATCTGCGCCGCCGCCGCGCCGAACGCCGCGCCAGGCTTGGGCGTCAGCGCGCGGATTTCGCCGATCATGTCGAGGAGATCCTCGCGATCGACGCCGCACGCCTGTTCGAGCTTGTCGAGCTGGCCCTTGCCGAGAAGATCGAGATGATCGAGCAAGGCGCGCATCGCCGGATCGAGCCGGTCGCGCTCGGCCAGCTGCAAAGCTAGGCATTCTGCGATGTCGCGCGCCATCACACCCGTCGGCTCGAAGCCCTGCATGATCTTGAGCACGCGCGCGACATCGTCGGCGCCCGCGCCCAGCGTGCGCGCAAGCTCGCCCACGTCGCCGCGGAAATAGCCCCAATCGTCGACGCCATCGATCAAGGCCGCCCCGATCATGCGATCGGCCGGGGCGAGGCCCGCCTGCGTGAGTTGGGCGTCGAGATGATCGGCGAGGCTGATCTCGCGCGTCAGCGTATCCTCTAGGCCGGGCAGATCGTCGAAGCTCTTGCCGGTCTGCGCCTTCGACCAATCGGCGAGCGGCGCGGCCCCCGCATCCGTAAGATCGGCGCCGGAAAGCCCCTCGTGCAGATCGCGCGCATCGACATCCATGTCGGCGGCGGCGGCGCGCACATTCTCCTCGGAGAAGTCGAGGCCCGCGGCGTCCGGCGCCTCCTCGCGCGCGGCGTCCGCCGGCTCCGTTTCGGCGCGCTCCAGCAAGGGATTGCGCTCAAGCTCGCTCTCGATGAATTCGGCCAGTTCGATATTGGAGAGCTGCAGGAGCTTGATCGCCTGCTGCAGCTGCGGCGTCATCACCAGGGACTGGCCCTGGCGCATCTCCAAGCGGGGGGCGAGCGCCATCGCCGCCCTCAGGCTTGAAACTGATCGCCGAGATAGACCCGTCTCACCGCTTCGTTGGCCATCACCTCTTTCGGCGCGCCATCGAACAACACTTCACCGTCATACATGATCGAGGCGCGATCGACGATATCGAGCGTTTCGCGCACATTGTGATCGGTGATCAAAATGCCGAGGCCCCGTTCCTTGAGGAACAGGATCAGGTCGCGAATGTCGCCAATGGCCAATGGATCGATGCCGGCGAAGGGTTCGTCGAGCAGCATGAAGCTTGGCCGCGTGGCGAGCGCGCGCGCGATCTCCACGCGGCGCCGCTCGCCGCCGGAGAGGGCGGTCGCGGGCGCGTTGCGCAGATGATCGACATGCAATTCGCCAAGCAATTCGTCGACCATCTCACGCGCGCGCTTTGGATTGCGCTCGGAGAGTTCGACGACGCACATCACGTTCTGTTCGACGGTGAGGCCACGGAAGATCGACGGCTCCTGCGGGAGATAGCCCACGCCGAGCCGGGCGCGCTGGTACATGGGAAGGGACGTCACATCCTGTCCGTCGAGGAGGATTTGTCCCTGGTCCACGCGCACGAGCCCCGTGATCATATAGAAGCAGGTGGTCTTGCCTGCTCCGTTGGGGCCCAGCAGGCCGACCACTTCCCCGCGCCGCACCGAGAGCGAAACGTCTCGTACGACCCGGCGTCCGCGATAGGATTTGCCGATATTGACCGCCGCGAGCCCGCCCGCGTCGGCGGGAAGGCTCGTTTCGATCGCGCGGCTTGCAGCGCCCTCTATGCTCATCTGGGGCCTACGCCTCTAAGATTTCGTGAAAGCCGGGGCTCTGGCGCCTAAAATGCATGCCGCGCGGCTCGGGAAAAGCCGGCTCAATTGCCGGGCGCGCCGCCGCCGCCATTGGGTCGGAACATGCCCTGCACGCGCTGGCCCTCGGCCGGGCGCACATTGGCCGTCCCGCCCTTGATCGCCAGCACCAGCGTCTCGCCCCGGATCACACTGTCGGCCCCGGCGACGACCACGTTGCCGGTGAAGGTCACGGTGTCGCTGGCGGTGACATAAACCGCCCGATCGCCCCGCGCCTGCTGGGTCGGGCGCACGAAATAGACATCGCCCACCGCCTCCATGCGCTCGATGTCGCCGGAGGCGAGGCCGGCGTCCGGGCTCGATGCGCCGGCGAAATAAAGCGTCACTTGGCCGGCGCGCAGGCGCGCCTCGTTCTGGACGATATCCACATCCCCGGTCAGCACCATGCGGCGCTCGCCGTCGAGATATTCGAGCTTGTCGGCGCTGTAATTGACCGGCCCGCCGCTTTCGCTGAGCTGGGCCAGGGCCGCCGGCGCGGCCACAAGCGTGAGCGCGGCCAGGGCCGCCCCGCGTCCAAACAGCATCACCGACCGCTTCAAGCTCATGGGGGCGCAGCTCCGGCAGGCTCGGCCGTGCGTTCGGGAACTTGGCCGCGGACGCGGCCTCGCAGCACGAAGGCGCGGTCGGATTCGCGTAGTTCATAGGCGTCGGCGCGGACCACGCCAAGGGGCCCGGCGCCGGTCACGCCCTGCTCGCCCGCGATCGTGCCCTCGGCCAGATCGATCACCATGCCGGGGCTGGAGAAGCGGTTGCCGCGCGTGTCGCTGAAGAGGACGCCCCCCTCCATGCGCACCGTCTCGGTCACCTCGTCATAGATGGCGCGCGGCGCCACCAGGGTCTGCCCGTCGATGGAGCGATAGACGGGCGCCGCCAGCTCCAGGA
The DNA here is from genome assembly GCA_964563395.1 of uncultured Caulobacteraceae bacterium. Classification (GTDB taxonomy): domain Bacteria; phylum Pseudomonadota; class Alphaproteobacteria; order Caulobacterales; family Aquidulcibacteraceae; genus JBEVOS01. The sequence goes on along the minus strand of CAZLWK010000043.1, from coordinate 2,003 downwards.
ATTGCGCCGCCGCGCTCGCCTTCTGCGCCACGTCCGCGGTGAGCTGATAGGCGTCGCCGCCCCGGTCCGTGCCGGTGAAGCGCGGATTGATCACGCGCAACGGCTGGATCGCCCCATAGGCCGCGCCCCAGAGCCCGTCGGGGGAGAAGAGCGTCATGAACACGAACACCGAGGCGAGCGCCGCGCCCGCCCCGCCGACGAACACGCGCCGCAACAGCGCGATCAGGCGCGAGCGCTTGCGCGCCTGCGCCAGGGTCATCTCCCGGCGCGGCTCCCAGAGCGCGGCGCGCGCGCCGTCAACGGCCAGCGTGGTCATCCGCCCGCGACGTGCCACGCGGGCAGGGCGGAAGCAAGGCGGGCTACGGCGTAGCCGGTGTGGGAGCGGTTGGAGACTTAGCCGCAGGCGCACTCGGCTGCGCCGCAGGCGGTGCGGGAGCAGCAAGGGGATTGGCAGGCGCCGCAACTGCATCCGGTGGCGGCGCTTCGATCGCGACGACAGGCGCTGGCGGCGCCGGTGCTACGATCGGTGACATCACAATGCGCAAAGGATTGGGCACGAGTTCGCGTGTGGCGCCGGAATTGGCGTCGACTGCCGCGCCAATGATGCCGCCCAAGAGAAGATTTCCCGCCATGCCGGCGCCGCCGGCGCCCGCCATCTGGTGCGTTACGTTGTGCGTGCTGGTTTCGTAACCGGGCTTCGAAACAGTGACGCTAAAGCTCGAATCGCGCTTCACATTGGGAAAGGTGCATGGCGTCGCGTTGCAGCTAAGACCGTTGCTTGTCTGCACGCTGGCGCCCGACGGTTCTGTTTCAACAACGAACGCTTCGCTCGATCCGCGCGTAATCGTGGCGCAAGCGCCAAGCGGCGCGATAAGCGCCGCCACCAACAATGCTTTCATTTTCCCCACCATTCTACGTCAGTCCAAAAAATATCGCCTGATATGAATTGTCAACTTTGAATTGTTTCTTGCCCGGTTGGGACGAGAACGTGAAAGCGTGTATGCGCGCGTTTAATGTTCCTTCGTTCCGCAACACTCCAAGCCTTCATCCCCTGCCTGCTAAAGGGGAGGCGCGCATGCCTGAGCATCCGTATGCGCCTCACCGAGGCGCGTCTCGGAGTCTAAAGACGTCATCGCTTGGGCACGCGCCGAGCGTTTACGGCGGAGTCAAGGCGGGGCGTTCTCCGCGCGCGATTGCGCCGTCAAGCGGTCAAGGCCGCGCGCACATCCTTCAGCAGCAGAAACATATGCAGCGGATCGGTCGGGCTCGGCTCGAAATCGTAGCGCGCGTAAAAGGCCTTGGCCTGCTCGTCTTTCGCATGCGCCACGATCGCCCGCACGCCAATCAGATCGGCCGCTTCCGCGACTCGCACGAGCGCGTCCTTGAGCAGGGCCGCGCCGACGCCCATGCCTTGCGCGCTTCGATCGACCGCCAGCCGCGCCAGGATGACAAGCGGAATAGGATGGCGCGCAAGTCCCTTGGCGACGCGCGTCGGCGCCGCCTGATGCTCCGCCGCGCCCGCGGCGAGCGCATAATAACCGATGACGCGGCCGAAACGGGTCGTGACCCGCGTCACCGCGCCGCCCGCGCGCGTGTTCTGCAGGGCGTGCTTGAGGAGGTAGCGATTGAGCGCTTCCGAGCCGCAATCGAAGTCGTCCACGACATGCGAGTCGTCAATCCGTTCGACGGCGTTGAACCCGTCGCGTGGTCCTGCGCTCACTCAAGGACGCTCTTCTTTTTGAGGAGAGCGGCCAAACGCTTTTTCGATTGCGGGGGCCGATCGAGCGCGGCCACGAAATCGCGCCATTGCTTGGATGAAAGGGAGAAGGCGGTGCGGTCCGCCAAGGCTTCCTGCGCGGCGAGCGAGGCGGCTTCATGAATGAAATCGCTCATGGATTCTCCGCGCGCGGCGGCGGCGCGCGCGAAGATTTCCTTCTGCTCCGGCGACACCCGCACTTCGATTCGTTCCGATTTCGTCGTCGCCGCCATTGAATGCTCCAGGC
>CAZLWK010000042.1:0-18679 GCA_964563395.1 uncultured Caulobacteraceae bacterium | reverse complement strand
GCGCGCGCGCGCTCGCCTATCGGCTCGAGGCGCTGCGCCGGCTGAGCGAGGATCCGAGGCGCGCCATCGCCGCCTTCGCGCGCCGGCTCGCGGCGATGCGGCTCGCCCCGCAGCACCTTCTCCACGCGCCGCTGCCCAAGCGGCTTGAAGGCGCGGCCGCGCCGCAGCTTCTCGCCGCGCACATCCAGGCCTATCGCGCGCTCAGGGCGCTGCGCGACCGCCTGATTGGGCGGCCCGATACGTCGTGAATTTCGCTATCGCTGGCGTTTTCCATGCGCCCGCCGACGCGACCGCGTCGGGGGGCAAGAAGCGTGCGCGCGAGGCCGCGATCGTTTTTGGTTGCATCAGCCAAAAGCGTGAATCGCGGTCTCCACGACAATCAATCGCGATGGTTTCAGGCGCGCTTCAACTCGCATGCGCGAAGGGGTCCATCTCTTCCCAGCCGGCCAGATCGAGCGCCACGCGCGTGGGCAGGAAGGCGAAGCAATTCTGCGCGATCTCGGCGCGCCCCTCGCGCGCCAGCATCGCGTCGAGTTTTTCCTTGAGCGCGTGCAGATGCACGACGTCGGAGGCTGCGTATACGAGTTGGGAATCGCTGAGCGCGTCCGCGCCCCAATCCGAGCTCTGCTGCTCCTTGGAGATTTCGCGCCCCAACAGCTCCTTCACCAGATCCTTGAGGCCGTGCCGGTCGGTATAGGTGCGCGCCAGCTTGGAGGCGATCTTGGTGCAATAGAGCGGGCCGGTGACGATCCCCAGATCGCGCAGGAACATCGCCACGTCGAAGCGCGCGAAATGGAAAATCTTCAGCCGCTCCGGATCGGTCAGCACCGCCTTCAAATGGGGCGCGTCCGTGTCGCGCTTGATCTGCACCAGATGCGCCTCGCCGCCCCCGTCCGAGAGCTGCACGAGGCACAAGCGGTCGCGCATCAGCGAAAGGCCCATTGTCTCGCTGTCCACCGCCACCGGGCCGGTGAAGCGCACATCGGCGGGAAGGTCGCCCGCGTGCAGGAAGACGGAGACGTTGCGGCCCTCGACCGTGAGGCTGATCTTGCGTGTCATGGGCTCGGGTGTAAGCCGCGCCGCGCCAGGAGGCTAGGCCGGCGGCTAAAGCCCGTCGGTGATGAAGACGCGATAATCGGCGCCTTTGAAGCGGTGTTGGCGGGCGTTGCGATAGCCCTCGCCGTCATACCAGGCGCGCGCCTCCGCCATGGTCGGGAAGGAGAGGATCACGCAGCCGTCGATCGGCGGGCCTTCCAGCGTCTCGTGCGCGCCATAGGCGGCCAGCATTGTCACAGGATGCCCAGCCAGGGACGGGCCGGCGAGCGAATTATAGGTCGCGATCGGTTCGGGATCGCGGATGCGCTCGCGGATGAAGACGATATAGGCGGTCATGGCGGCGTCCCCCTAGGTTGCTGCGGGCGTGTTGGGGGAGGCGCCGGGGCGGCAGTCAAGCGGCGCGCGCGGCCGGCGCGGGGAGGGGCGGCGCGATTGACGGGCCTCTACGCCTCCCGTACATCCCGGCCCCGCACGCGCTCACGCGGCGCGCCCAGATGGCGGAATTGGTAGACGCACTAGTTTCAGGTACTAGCGGGTAACACCGTGGAGGTTCGAGTCCTCTTCTGGGCACCATTTGTTCTATTTTAGGGTCTCGCCCGCTTCCGGATCATTCCTCGGAATTCCTCGAAAGCGCTTGAATTTAGAGAGTTTTCGAGCGGTTTATCGCCTCGCAAGCGCGCTTTGCGCGAGAGCGCCTCCGATTGCCAATCGGACGGGTTTGACGGTATCGTTTTTTGCGAAAGATACCGTCAGCCAACAGCCGATACCGTCAAATTAAGCTCTCCGACGCCAAGTGCAGAACAGCCCGCGCAAAGGCTCGCCCGTACAAACTCAGCGATGGCGGCGGGCTCTATCTTTTCGTTGCAAAGAACGGCTCACGGCTTTGGCGCTTGGACTATCGCAGCGGCGGCAAGCGTCAGACGATGGCGTTCGGCGCCTATCCTGATCTCAGCTTAGCCGAGGCGCGCGAAGCGCGGGAGAAAGCGCGCAAGCTTATCTGCGACGGGCTCAATCCAATGCAGGAGCGGCGCGTCGAACGCATCACCCGCGAGTTTGTGACCGCGAACACGTTTGGCGTGGTCGTCGATGAATTGCTGGAAAAGCTGGTGCGCGAGCAGCGCCCATTGGGAAGAGCGCGTGAAGCTGATGCAGTGGTGGGCAGATTATTTAGATGGGTTGTGGGAGCGCGCGAGTGGCCAAGGCTCACGCGATAGAAATGGCGGGAGCGCATCGCGAAAAGCCTCGCATATGGCGTGATTCGAGGGGGCAGCTTGGACAAGATAGTTTGGGTGAAGTTCGGTTGGTCCGATTACTACCGAGGCGGTCCCGTTGATGGAAATTTCGGCTGGCTAAACGATCAACGTGGAAAAAAGGAAGAAGGGCGAGGTCACGAAGCCTTCAATTTCGCGCGAGCAAGCGATGGCGCTTACTATTGCTATGTTCCACCTCAGGCGGGGGAATATGCGCCATGGAACGAGTCCAACAAAGGTTGGACCGTTGTGTGCTTAGCAAAAAAGCCGAAGCATAAGGGAATTCACGTTGTCGGATGATACGAGAATGCGACGTTAATCGGAGACTGGAAGTCAGATCACCCGGCGGCGAGCGACAGCTTAGGGGTGGATTGGAGCTACTGCATTACAAGCGCATCAGTGTTCTTTGTCGATCCGAAAGATCGAAATGATCCGTTTTCCGATCCGTCAGTGCGCCAAGGCAAGTTCTCCTTCTTGGCCGGGCCAGATGTAGATGTCGATGACAACAAAGAACGTGTCCTCAAGATTCTACGGCGTAGACTCTCGGCGCTCCGCTTAAAGGCCATCCACAATCCCGACGAAGTGCGGGCTCCAGATCCTGAGGCGGATACCGAAGACGCATTGATAGGCTTCGGAACTCCTGAACACCGCAAACAAGTCGAGGAAGCTGCGGAGCGGCTGTTGTGAAGCACTACAAGGCCCGATTTCAAGCGAAGCGAGTGGCCCATCTTCCGTGCGGGCATGACTACATTTTTGCGAAGGGAGTGGCTTAGGCGTTTGATCGCGGCGCTTAGCGTGCTCGGCGGAACGCCGATAGCGTCAGCGACGGCCTTCTGAGCGCCGATCACAAGCCGCGATTTTTACGCAAGTGCTCAAGCAGGAGAGCATCCGATCGTGCTGGTGCTTTGCCTCGGGCCTGCTTTGTCGCACCTTTGCGCATCCCGCCCATCAAGTCCGCTCACATAATTGAGCGCAGCGCCTCCTAGCGCCAATGCGCCCAGCAGGAGGCCCGCTGCAGCGCCGATGACAAATCGATCACGCCCCGCGATGGCGATGGCGAGCGCCGCGGCCGCAAGCACGCCAAGCGCGCCGGCATAGAGGATGAGATCACGGCGCACCGCGCCAAAGAACGCCTGGATAACGGCCTCGTCGCTCATGGCTTTACCTAAAGCTATGGGGTCATTGTTGAGGCGCAGGTGCGCGGCTAAGCGCGGCTTGGATCATACCGCGCCAAAGGGGATCGGGAAGCATACGATAGAGCGCGACATAGGGCCCCGGCTTCGCAAGATAACGCAACCGATCTGTCGGGTCCGTCGCGGCGCGATAAATGACGCGGACGACGCCGTCTGGGCCAGGAAGCGCGCCGTTGAGAGCGTGCGTCATTTGCTTTGCGGCTGCCACGGCCCCAGCATAAGCCGGGTGCTCGGTCCATTGCTGCGAGCGGGACAAAAAGTCCGTTTGAATCCCGCCTGGTTCAATGATCTTAACGCGAACGCCAAATGGCTTGAGTTCAAAGCGCATGCTCTCGCTCAATCCTTCGACAGCATGTTTAGAGGCGATGTAGAGGGGCGAGATCGGCATTCCGATGAGTCCGCCGATCGATGAAACGTTCATTATCAAGCCTGAACGCGCTGCGCGCATGTGCGGCAACACGGCTTTGGTCACATCGATCAAGCCGAAGAAATTCACATCGAACTGGCGACGAATCTGCTGATCCGTCGCCCCCTCGAGCGGGCCGTTGAGGCCGTACCCCGCATTGTTGAGGAGCACATCGATACGGCCGAAAAAGTCCTTCGCGCCTCGAACGGCGGACTCTATTGACATATGGTCGGTCACATCGAGCGGAAGGGGCAATACGTTTTGCGCATCCATCCATGGCGCCGCATCCGCCGTGTCTCGCATGGTGGCGATGACATTCCATCCCTTCTGGTGAAAGAGGCGGGCGCTCTCCAGGCCAATGCCCGAGGATGCACCCGTGATCAAAATCGTCTTTCCTGTATTGCTGCTCGTCGCCATGCTTTCCTCTTTCAACGAGTAGAGTATAGTAACCATAATTTACTAGATAGTCAATAGGGATGACTAAATGCCGCGTAAGAGCGATCGGCCGCATCCTCCTTCAATCGACGCGCTGGGCATCGTCAGCGCCGACCTCACGGAGCGCGTGGCCGATGCGATGCGCGCGGCTTCGCGCACCTATATTGTTGCGTTGCTCGAAGGGCTCGCGGAGGAGGGGCATTTAGGCCTCACCGCAGCCAGTGTGGCGCTCTTGGCGCTCATTCCGCAGGACGGCGCGCAAGCCGTTGCAATTGCACGCGCGTCTCGACGTTCAAAGCAAGCCACTGGAAAATTGCTCGCCGAACTGGAGGTTCTTGGCTTCGTCGAGAGAATTGAGGATCCCACCGACATGCGCGCGCGTCTTGTGCGGCTGACCAAACGCGGGCGCGCCGCAATCGCAGCTGGCGTGGCCATCAAGGCGCGCCTCTCAAAGCGTGCGACCGCGATTCTTGGCGAGGAGGCCATGGCGCGGCTGCACACGGATCTGTCAAAGCTCGAGAAGGCCCTTTCTGGCGGCTGAGATCATTCCACAGCAAGCAAATGAGCCGGTCCAGCGTCTGCGGTTTGGTTCTGTCGCTGCCGCGGGCGATGACGCCACATCCTCTGCAAGAAAAGTCGTGGACGTTTGAAGGCATGTGCGCGCTAGATCCTCGGCCTCGTCGTCATGGCGGGGATGGCGCAAGTTCACGCAGGGCGATCGACGCCTGCGCTGGATGCGCGCCTAGCGGACGTAGAGGATAAGCGACGGCGCCCAAGACGCCTCTCGCTCTGGCTGCGGCAATTGCGCGATTGGATTGAGGCAGAAGAGACCGGACCGAAGCCGCGACTTCGCTAATGACAGCGGCGATCAGCATGCGATGACATTCACGGCGAGCCCACCCTGGCTCGTCTCCTTATATTTGACGCTCATGTCGAGCCCCGTCTGTCGCATGGTTTCAATCACCTGATCGAGCGAGACTTTGCTCGGCGCATCGCTATGGAGCGCAAGACGCGCGGCGTTCACGGCTTTCACCGCGCCCAGGGCGTTTCGCTCGATGCAAGGAATCTGCACCAGCCCGCCGACAGGGTCGCAGGTGAGCCCCAAATTATGCTCCATCGCGATTTCGGCGGCGTTGACGATTTGCTGGACGCTCGCGCCCCACACGGCGGCGAGGCCCGCGGCGGCCATCGAACACGCGACGCCGACTTCTCCTTGGCAACCCATTTCCGCGCCTGAAATCGAAGCGCGCTGCTTGTAAAGCAAGCCAACGCCCCCCGCTGAGAGGAGGAAACGGCGCGCAAGCGCCGAGCCCTCAGGCGCCGGCAGGCAATAATGGCGCAGGAGGGCCGGAATGATGCCCGCCGCGCCGTTTGTCGGCGCAGTGACGACGCGCCCTCCGGCGGCGTTTTCTTCATTCACAGCCATCGCGTACACGTTGAGCCTATCGAACAGCCGTTCCGGTTCGTTCGCATGCGGAGACTGCGACAGCGCACGCCACAAAGCCGGGGCGCGGCGGCGCATCTTCAGGCCGCCCGGCAGCACGCCTTCGCACGCTAGGCCTCGTTCGATAGAGGCGTTCATCGCCGCAACGATGCGATCGAGCCGCACTACCGTCTCGCTTCTCGAACGCAGCACGTCTTCATTGGCGCCGATGATTTCTTCAATGCTCAACACGTGGCGCGCGCACAGCTCGATCAATTCAGCCGCCGAAGCGAAGGGAAAGGGTGCGCCGGCTGCGCCATCTTCCGGCGCAGCCGCGCTCAATTGCGTCTCCGTGGCGATGAAACCGCCGCCGGTGGAGTAATAGGTCTCGTCGTGCAGAAGCCCGTCGTCCTGGGCATAAGCGCTCAGCTTCATGCCATTTGGGTGCGGCGCGGGCATGATGTGCGTGGCGAAGATGATGTGGCGGTCGGTATCGAACGCGATCAAGCGCTCTCCGAGTAGAGCGATAACTTTCGCCTCCTCCACAACCTTGGCTGCGGCCTCAGCGAAGGGGGGATCGAGTGTTTCGGGGGCTAGCCCCATGAGACCGAAGAGGACCGCCTTTGGCGTGTTGTGACCGCGTCCGGTCAGGGCGAGGGAGCCCTGCAATTGGACGGTCACCCGCGCGACGCGCGCGAGCATGCCTCTCTGCCTCAAATCCTCCGCGAACAGCTTGGCGATACGGATCGGCCCGACCGTGTGCGAACTCGACGGGCCTATGCCGATGCGGAAGAGGTCTAGAACAGAGAGCAAGGCGCGCACCTAATGCTTCCCGAAGCGCTGGAAGTGACTAAAAGGTCACAAAAAATACAGAGAAGTGCTGATCCATTGCATGTCTCGAACATTCCTGTTGCTTATACATGACCAATGGGTCATTATAAAGCTTATGTAAACGGGGGCCTCGCGTTTGCCGGCGATGCGGCGCGCTAAGAACGGGGAGTCAGGGATGCGCATCGGTTTGAAGACGTCTCTTTTGTCTACGTGCATGATGCTCGCCTCGCCGCTCCTTGCGAGCCCGGCCTTGGCCCAGCAAGAGGGGGAGGCGGCGCGCAGCGAAGAAATCGTCGTCACCGCGACCCTGCGTGCGCAATCGCTTCAAGACGTGCCGATCGCGATCAATGTGTTCTCCGAGCAGCAAATCGAGGATTCTGGCGCGACAGACTTTGCCAGCCTGGTCGATCAGATCTCAGGCGTGGAGCTGCGCTCAGCGCAGTCAGGCTCCGGCGCAGTGTCGATCCGGGGCATTTCCGAGCTCAATACCGACAATATTTTTGGCGCAACGGGCACCGCTGTCGGGCTTTATATTGATGAAGCCCCATTCTCGGTGGGCGGCTTTTTCCCGCAAGCGGCCGTATTCGACGTCAAGCGCGTTGAGGTGCTTCGCGGGCCGCAGGGCACCATCTTCGGCGAAGGCTCGCTCGCGGGAACGATCCGCCTCATCTCCAATGCGCCGGACGCGGAGACGATCGACGCCGCGCTCGATGGGACCTATGGCGCAATCACCGATGGCGACGTCAATACGTCCATCAATGGCATGCTGAATCTGCCGTTGGTGAAAGACAAGCTCGCATTGCGCCTGACCGCGTTCCATGCCGAGGAGGGCGGCTGGATCGACCGCATCGACCCGACTGTCTCCGCCGCCTTCGATCCGACGCCTGGTTCCGTGAATCCGGTCCTAGGTATCGGTCCCGACGTGTTCAGCACTTTCACTGCGGCGGGGGTGGAAGAAGACGCCAACGATTCGACGTCCACCGGCGCACGTCTGCAATTGCGGTGGACGCCGAATGCGCTTTGGACTGCCACGCTCTCGGGAACCACGCAAACAGCTGATCGCGGCTATCGCAATCGCGGTGGGGAAAGCCGGACCGGAACATTCTCCACCGATCTCGAGCGCAATGAGGACGAGTTTCAAATTTACAGCCTGGTTGTGGAAAGGGAGCTTGGCTTTGGAAAGCTCTTATCTTCTACAAACTTTTTCGAGCGCACGGTCGAGCAAACGCAGGATCAGATCGGCATCATTCCGCTCGCCAACCAGATCGCCTATCCGCTGACGGGCGCAACATTCGTGTTCCAGGGGTCGCGCGTCGATCAAAATCTCGAGGTCGAGGAGTTCAATCAGGAGCTTCGCTTCGTTTCAGATTTCGCAGGGCCGTTTCAATTGACCGCGGGACTGTTCTACCGCACGCGCGACATCTATTTCCGTCTGCGCGGTCCCCAAGAGCCGTTGACGCCGGGATCGGTCGCGAACGTGTTGTCTGGCGGCTTGCTTGGGGGGCTGTTCGCACCTGATCCCGTGCCGGACGGATTTGGCGATCTCGACACCGTATCGGACTCCACGTCCGATCAGGCGGCAATCTTCGCCGAAGGCACATGGGCGTTGAGCGAGCGCTGGAGTTTCCTGCTGGGCGCGCGCTATTTCAAGGATGAGCGCGAATCGCTCACCACGGCGACGAGCCTCTTCAGCGGCATTCCGTTCCCGACGGATTTCGCCTCCGAGGCGGATGAAAACGTCTTCAATCCGCGCGCGTCGATCACTTTCGAGCCGAACGCAAATCTCACCACCTATGTTTCGGTCGGTCGCGGGTTTCGGAGCGGCGGTCAGAACGACCTCTATCCCCTTGTCGCGGGCGCAACAGCCGAAGATTTGGTCTACGATTCCGAGACTTTGACCACATACGAGGTCGGCGCGAAGCTTAATGCGCGCAGCATCGGGCTCTTTCTCAACACGGCTCTCTATTATAATCAATGGGATGACCTTCAGGTCGTCACCGCAGAAGGTACCGGAGGCGTGGGTGAGATCATCGGCAATGCGGGCGAGGCGCGCAGTATCGGTCTTGACGTCGAACTCAATTGGGAAGCGACCGAGAGGTTGACGTTCACCGGCGCGGCGACGTTCCTCGATACGCAGCTTGAAGATATTGTCGCGTCCGGTTCACTGATCGAAGAGGCCGACATCCCGAACGTCGCGGACACGACGTTCAGCGCGTCAGCCACCTATCGCGCGCCGATCACGGACTCGCTCGGTCTCTTCCTGCGCGCGAGCGGCGCGCATCGCAGCGATTCGCTTTCCGGCCTGCTACGGATCGGCACGCCGAACGAGCGCCTGGATGGGTACACCACGTTCGATGTGCGCGCAGGCATCGAAGGGCCACGCTGGTCGCTGACTCTGTTTGTCGACAATGTGACGGATGAATTCATTCCCTTGAGTCAGTTCGTCTCGGCAAGCGCGTCCAATCCCAGCGGCGGCGATCCTGTCACTGGCGAGGCGCTCTATTTCCAAGGGTCGCCGCGCGTCGTCGGTGTGAATTTGCGCTGGCGGTTGCAGCCCTAACTTCTTGGCGCAGCGAAGCGGTATCGTCGTGACGGGTGTTCCTGCTATTCTGCCGCCTTTGCGACCACGCCTGGATATTGTCGCCAGCGGCCTCAGATTTCCCGAAGGGCCGATCGCCTTGAGGGACGGCTCGGCGCTCGTTGTCGAGATTGGCGGCAAGACTCTGACTCACGTGCACGAAAGCGGCGATACGTCCGTGGTCGCCGCGCTTGGCGGCGGGCCGAACGGCGCCGCATTGGGGCCCGCGCCTTGGGTTTATGTCTGCAATAGCGGCGGCTGGGAGCATGCGGAATACGCACCAGGGCTCATGCGCACGGTGGGGCAGAGCGACACGCCCGGTTGGATCGAGCGTGTCAATCTGAACACGGGTGCAGTGGAGCGGCTTTACGAAGCGGCGGACGGCGAGCGACTGCAAGCGCCGAACGATCTGGTGTTCGACGCGTGGGGCGGCTTTTATTTCACAGATCACGGCAAGCGTCTGCATGGGCGGCTTGGTCTTGGCGCGGTTTACTACGCCGCCGCCGATGGCGGCGCGATACGATTGGTCGTGCGCGGCATGATCACGCCGAACGGCGTGGGCCTCTCTCCTGATGGCGGCGTCCTCTATGTCGCCGAGACCGCGACGCGCTGCCTGTGGGCGTTCGATCTTCAAGCGCCGGGCATGATCGCGCCGCAATCGTTTCCGCCCTCGTCGAATGGCGGGCGCCTCGTGGCTGGTCTCGCGGGCTATAGCCGTCCTGATTCGCTCGCGATCGACAGCGCGGGCCACATCGCCGTGGCGAGCCTCATCACCGGCTGCGTGTGGGACATCGCACCCGACGGCGCGAGCGCGCGACAATATCTCACCGATGACGTGTTCACCACGAACATCGCGTTCGGCGGAGACGATTTGCGCACGGCGTATGTCACCCTCTCCGCCTCGGGACGCTTGGCGCGATTTAGCTGGACGCGTCCGGGCCAACCCCTCCAGCACCAGGATCGCTTGTGACGTCCCCGATTCCCTTTCGCCCAACGGCGCCGCGAGTCGACAAGACGGGCGGGAGCGCTTTAAGGAAGGAGCCATGGCCGCCGCGTCCGGCGAAGGAAAGAGCCGTCGTGAGCGCCATCGCCCGCATCCGCTTCGCAACGTATCTCGGCGCCCTGGCCGGGGAAATCCGCAAGCCGCGCAGCGGAGAGCGCACGAGGCTCAAGCTCCTCGCGGCGGCGGCGCTGCTGCTTGAAGACGTGGGATACCGCGATCTCAATGTCGAGGAAATCAGCGCCGCCGCGGGGCTGGCGAAGGGCACCTTTTACATTTATTTCGACACGAAGGATGAATTCCTGCGCGAGCTCGCTCGGCAATATGTGGCGTTTGAGGCGCAATTCATGCCGACGTCCAATCGCGGTGAGAGCGCCTTCGCGGCCACCGTCCGTTGGATCGATTGGTATGAGGGTACGTTCGCCAGCAATGTGGGCGTGCTGCGCTGCATGGTGCAGATGGGCGAGATCGATCCCGGCATGCGCGCTCTATGGCATCAGCGCAATACGCTCATCGCCGGAAGCACCGTGGATTTCATGCTGCGCGGCTATGGCGACGATGTGGTCAACAAGGATCATGTCCTGTTCACCGTGCGCACTGTTGGGGCGATGCTCGATCAGAGCTTGTTCAATCGGTTCCAAGTGTTGACGGGCACAGGCCAGGAAGAGCCATTCGACGATGAGATGCTGACGCGCCTGCACGCGGTTCTGATTTTCCGCGCGCTGTACGGCTGCGACCCACCGGCCGAGGAGGCCGCAGACGTATTGGCGATCCTGCCCTCCATGAAAGTGCGAAAGTGAACGGCGCCGGCGTGCGCGTCAGCGTGCTGGGCGTTGGAATCATGGGCGCGCCGATGGCGCGCAATCTTGCACGCGCGGGCTTTGCGGTCCGCGCCTGGAATCGCACGCCGGAGAAGGCGCGCGTGCTTCAAGGAAATGGCGTTACGGCCTTCGACGATGCGCACTCCTGCGTTGAGGAGGCGGCGTACGTCATTCTCATGCTGACGGATGGACCCGCTTGCGACGCCATGTTGTTCGGCGCCGAGGGGCAGGCGGGCGTCGCCGAAGCTCTGGCGCCGGGCGCAACCGTCATCGTGATGAGCTCCATTCCAGTGGAGACATCCAAATCGCAGGCCAAACGGCTCGCCGCGTTGGGCGTGCGCTATGTGGATGCACCCGTTTCAGGGGGTGAGAAAGGCGCGGTCGAGGCGAGCCTTTCGATCATGGCGGGTGGCGATGGTGAGGCGCTGGCGAAGGCGCGCCATGTGCTTGAGGCGCTCGGCCGCGTTACGCATGTCGGCCCGGTTGGAACAGGCCAGCTCGCCAAGCTCGCCAATCAGCTCATAGTCGGCGTCACGATCGGCGCCATATCCGAAGCCTTGCTGCTGGTAGAGGCAGGCGGGGGCGATCCCGCGGCGGTGCATCAGGCGCTGCAAGGCGGGTTCGCCGATTCCACGATTTGGCGCCAACACGGCGCACGAATTCTGGAGCATCGTTTCGCGCCCGGCGCCTATGCCGCGATCCAATACAAGGATCTCGCCACCGTCACCGCTCTGGCGGCGCGCATGAGCGTGGCGCTTCCTTTCGCCGAGCTTGCGCGCACGCTCTACGCCGACATGTGCGCCAATGGGCGCGGTGAGCTCGATCACAGCGCGCTCTACCTTCATCTCTCAGAGCTCAAGCCCATAGCGCTTTGAATGCGCTTCAATTCAATCTTTTCACACGCGCACGCTTTTCTCGCTTGCTGATATGACTCAAAGGTCATATTGTGGTCGGCAAGAACGAAAGACGCCCGGGAGGGCTCCGCTTTCATGAGTGCAGAATCTAAATCCAGCGGCCGGCTCGCCGGGCGCGCGGCGTTCGTCGCCGGCGGCACGAGCGGCATCAATCTGGCGATCGCGCACGCGTTCGCCGCCGAGGGCGCGCGCGTCGCGGTGATGAGTCGCAAGCAGGACAAGGTCGATGCGGCGGTCGCCGCCCTGGGGCCTGGCGCGATCGGCTTCCCGGCGGATGTGCGCGATTATGAGAGTGTCGCGGGCGCGCTTGCAGCCGCCGCACGCGCGCACGGCGCGCCGTCGATTATCGTGTCGGGGGCCGCGGGCAATTTCATTGCGCCTGCGGCCGCGATGTCCGCCAATGCGTTCAAGAAGGTCGTGGATATTGATCTGATCGGCACGTTCAACGTGCTGCGCGCCGCTTATGAAATTGCGGCCAAGCCTGGCGCATCCATGATCAATATCTCCGCGCCGCAGTCGAGCGCGCCGTTCTTCGGCCAGGCGCATGTGTGCGCCGCGAAGGCCGGCATCGACATGTTGACGCGCGTGCTGGCGCTGGAATGGGGCGGCGCCGGCGTGCGCGTCAACGCCATTGTGCCCGGCCCGATTGACGAAACGGAGGGCATGGCGCGCCTCGCGCCTAGCCCTGAAATGCGCCGCGCTGTCGAGGCGTCCACGGCGCTCGGCCGCTTCGGCACAAAAGCCGAAGTCGCCGCGATGGCCGTGTTTCTCGCGTCCAACGCCGCCTCGTATGTCACCGGCGCGATCCTCGCGTGCGACGGCGGCCAGAGCTTGACGGGCGGCGCCGCGCTGTCGCCGGCGGCGATCGCGCGCGCGATGGGAGGATAGAATGAGAAAAACGCCGAAAGTGATCATCACCAGCGCGACGACTGGGGCGATGCATATGCCCTTCATGTCGCCCTATCTGCCGATCACGCCCGAGCAAATCATCGACGATTCGGTCGCCGCCGCCGAAGCGGGCGCGGCGATCGTCCATCTTCATGCGCGCGATCCGGAGACTGGATGCCCGGTCACCGATCCCGACGTCTATGGGCTCTATCTCTCGCGCATCAAGCAACGCTCGGACGTTATCATCAACATCACGACGGGCCAGCCGGCGATCCGCCGCAATAGGGAGACGGGTGGTTTCGATGTGAAGACCGCTTGGGCCGAAGTGATCGAAGAGCGCCTCGCCGCGCCAAAGCGGTTCGAACCGGAAATCACCTCATTCAATATGGGCCCAATGAATGTGGCCAGTTGGATGATGGGTGGTCGGGTTGAATTCGACAGCTTGCGCGATTGGGAGAAGCTGTTCATCGCGACGACGCGCGATTCCACGATGATGAACACCTGGGCGAGCATGGAACGCATCGCCAAGGAACTCGGCCAAGAGCGCGGCGTCACCTTCGAATATGAGTGCTTCGATATCGGCCATCTCTATGCGCTGAAGGTCTTGCAGGAGATGGGCCATGTAAAGCCGCCCTTCTTTATTCAATCGGTGTTCGGCTTCCTCGGCGGGATCGGCACAAATCCGCGCCATGTCCTGCATTTCAAGGAGACCGCCGACGAATTATTCGGCGACGATTATTACTGGTCCGTGCTGGCTGCCGGTAAGGATCAAATCAGACTGACGACACAGGCTGCGATCCTTGGTGGCAATGTCCGCGTCGGGCTTGAGGACAGTCTTTGGTACGGCAAGGGGCAGCTGGCGAAATCCAGCGCCGAGCAGGTCGGTCGCATCCGGCGCATTGTTGAAGAACTCGGCCTTGAGGTCGCCACGCCTGATGAGGCGCGCGCGATCTTGGGCACCAAGGGCAAAGATCAGGTGAAATTCTGATGGCTGAAGCGTATGCAACACAAAGCGCCGAGCCAAGCGTCTCCGCGCGTATCTTCGAGCGCGCGCGCGCCGTCATGCCGTCAGGCTATACGCGCCATCTCGTCGTCGCCAAGCCGCATCCTGTTTACGCCGCGCATGCGGACGGCTGCTGGATCACCGACGTGGAGGGCGCCCGCAAGATCGATTGGGTGAACAATTTTTCTTCCCTGATCCACGGTCACAACAAGCGCGAGCTCGTTGAGATGCTCGCCGCGCAAGGCGCACGTCTCATGTCCGCCGTGCTGCCCACGGAATGGGAGGTCAAGCTCGCGGAGACGCTGTGCGCGCGCATTCCATCGCTTGAACGCGTACGCTTCATGAACAGCGGGACGGAAGCCAATCAGATCGCCGTGAAAGCCGCGCGCGCCTATACCGGCAAGCCGAAGATTGCGAAGATGGAGGGCGGCTATCACGGCCAATTTGATCTTTTAGAGGCGAGCTTCCAGTCGAAGCCCGACGAATGGGGCGATGCCAAGCGGCCGAATGCGACGGCTTATCAGGCAGGCCATCCCAAGGCGCTGCTCGATCTCGTCACCATTCTGCCGCTCAACGATATTGAAGCCACGCGCGAGATTTTGCGCGCCGAAGCCGACCGACTCGCCGCAATTATCCTCGATCCGCAGCGCCTGCAGCTCGGCATGGTGCAGCCTGATCGCGCATTCCTAGAGATGCTGCGCGAGGAGACGGCGCGCCTCGGCATCTTGCTCATCTTCGACGAAGTATGGTCGCTCCGCGCCGGCTACAGCGGCTATCAGGGTCAGATCGGCATCACACCGGACCTTACGACCATGGGCAAGATCATCGGCGGAGGCATCCCCGTCGGGGGCCTTGGCGGCAAGCGTGAATTCATGTCCGTGTTCGAGGTCGATGCGGGCGATCCGAAAATCAAACATAGCGGCACCTTCACTGCTAATCCCATGGCGATGGCGATGGGCTACACATCGCTCTCGCTGCTCACGCCTGCAGCCTTTGACGATCTGGCGGCCAAAGGCGAGCGTCTGCGCGCCGGCCTGTCCAAGATCTGCGCTGACCTGAAGCTGGATGGGGTGGTTTTGGGCGAGGGCTCTCTTTCGGGCCTCGTCATGACGACAAAGCCGATGCGAAATTATCGTGAATTAGCCTATGCCGTGGCGACTGATCTCGGTGCGCGTCTACCTGTCGTGCAGCGGCTTCTGTTGGAGGAGGGTCTTTTGACCATGCGTGGCGGTTTTGTGGGCTCGACGCCGATGACAAACGACGACATCGATTTCACAATCGACGCGGCCCGTCGCGCCTTCACGCGATATCAGAGCATGTGAGTGGCCGGCGCAGGCGGGGCAAATCTTATGGGCGAGTTCGTCAGGCGGCGGCCATTCCTCTGCTTCTACATGATCGCCGTGTCGATCGCGATGGCGCTCTGGACCTACGCGATCATTGCGAACGGCATGTTTCCCGACGCTTACGGGCCGGGGGTCAATCTGGCCGAGTATTATTACGGCGAGCGCGCGCGCGTCGCGGCAGAGCATCCGCTGCTTGCCGCGCATAGCGATGGCGCGCCGCTGAGCATCCTGTCCTATATCGCGGTCCCTCAGGTTTCGCCCTTCCTGTTCTTTCCCGGCGCGCCTACGGTCGCGGCGCTGATCGTCGTCGCGATTGGGTGGGGATGGCCGGGCCTGAAGGCGCTGCTGTCGCTTTATCGTCCGGTGCGTGGCGACCAGTCATGGCGCGATGGGTTGCGCCTTTATGCGGCGCTGACGCTTGCGATCGCCGGCGTTGCGGCGCTGTGCGCGGCGTCCGCCTATTTCTTGACGGGCCCCGACGCACTCGCCGTTCTGATCCGCGAGTTCGGCCTTCAATCGCCCGCGATTTTCGCGAGCGCATGGATCGTCGCGCTCTTTGCAAATCAGGGTGCGCTCTTTGAAGAATTGGGTTGGCGCGGCTTTGCCTGGCCAAGGCTCGCGAGCACGCTGGGTTCGCCGCTTGGCGCCGCGCTGATCCTGGGCGCCCTGTGGGCGCTGTGGCATTTCCCGCGCGAGATTCCGCTGCTGCTCACGGGCGAACTTACGATACCGCACATGCTGCTGGGGCAAAGCCTCTTCATCGTAACATGCTGCGCCTCGACCATTGTGATGGTCTATTTCGTGAACCTCTCCGGCGGCAGCGTGCTCCCCGCAATCATGATCCATGGCAGTCTAAACATGTTTTATGGCGCCTTTAAGCTGGAGGAATCCGGCGCGGGCGGGGGCGGAAATCTCTACAATCACAGCATCATCGTCTGGATCGCACTCGCGGCCTTGATTCTCGTGATTGCAGGACCCGATCTTGGCTGGCGCGCCCGGCGGCGCCTGCATGGCGAGAACGGGGAGCGTGACCCTTCGATGCTTTGGGCGCGGAGAGAGCGGGCATGAGCTTTCCCGATCCCGCATCCAAATCGGCGCAGCTGTTCGCGCGCGCCAAGCGTGTTCAGCCGGGCGGCAATACGCGTCACATGATCACGTTCGCGCCCTACGTGATCTATGCAGAGCGTGGGGAAGGATGCCGGCTCATCGATGTGGATGGCGCCACTTACATCGATTGGGTCAATAATTTTTCCACCAATATCCACGGCTACGGGTTCGCGCCGATCGTCGAATCTTTGCGCACCCAGGCCGAGCGCATGCTGAGCTGCATCTTGCCGGCTGAAATCGAGATCGAGCTTTCCGAGCTTATCGTCGCGCGCTGGCCGGGGATCGATCAGGTTCGATTCTGCAACAGCGGCACCGAAGCGGTGATGGTGGCGATCAAGGCCGCGCGCGCGCTCACCGGGCGCAGCAAAATCGCCAAGGCCGAAGGGGGCTATCATGGCCAGTTCGATCTTGTCGAAGCAAGCTTCCTGCCCACGCCGGCCAATTGGGGGCCCGAGGCGCGGCCAGCGGCGCCGCCTCTGGCGCAAGGAACGCCGCAATCCCTTCTGGATGAAGCGGTGATCTTTCCGTTCAACGCGGATGCGGCGCTCGCGCGCTTGGAAGAGGAGAAACATGCGCTTGCCGCCGTGATCCTCGATCCCATTCCGGCGCGCCTTGGTTTCGCGATGGCGGAGACAGCATGGCTGGAGAAGATTCGCGCCTTCTGTACGGCAAACGGCATCGTGCTGATCTTCGATGAGGTGTTTTGCGGGCGCGCCAGCTATCGGGGCGCGCAGGGTCTAATCGGTGTCACGCCGGATTTGACCGTGCTCGGCAAGATCATCGGCGGCGGCCTGCCGATCGGTGCGGTGGGCGGCACGCGTGCGGCGATGGCGGTGTTCGACGATCTCGCAGGGCCGCTGAAGATGAGCCATAGCGGCACGTTCACCGGGAATCCAATGAGCATGAGCGCCGGCGTCGCGGCGATGCGGGCGCTGACGCCGGAAGCTTTCGCACAACTCGATGCGCATGGCGCGCGCTTGCGCGATGGGCTGACGCGGGTGATCGCCGATCTTGGTCTTGAGATGCGCATCAATGGCGTGAGCTCCATGTCCAGCCTGCAATTCTTCCGCGAGCCGGCGCGCAATTATCGTGAATTCTACCTGCGCTCCGGTCCGGACTATCTGAGCCGCATGCGCATTTTGCATCGCCACATGCTAAACGCCGGCCTACTGATCGCCACACGCGGTCTAATGGTCGGATCGACGCCGATGCGCGACGCTGACATCGACGAGACGATCGAACGTGCGGGTGCGGCCCTACGTGAATTCCGGCTGGAGGCGGCCGCGTGAACAGGCGCACATTCTCCACCAGCGTTTCCATGATGTTTCGCGAATTTGCGCCCGAGGCGCGTTTCTCAGAGGCGGCGCGGGCGGGATTCGCGGGCGCGGAGATACAGATGCTCGGCGAAGCCGCACCCGATGCTTTGGCCAGGGCAGCACGTGCCGCCGGGGTCGAGATTGTTCTTATCAATGTGCCGATGGGCGATTTTTTAAGTGGCGGCGCAGGGCTTTCGGGTGCGCCCGGGCGCGAGGCGGCGTTTCGCGATGCGTTTCTGCAAGCGCTCGACGCCGCCGGTCACTTAGCGCCGCGCTTCATCCATATTGGCCCGTCACGCCTCGCAGGCGCGGAGCGCGAACCTTGTCTCGATGCTTACCGGCGTAATCTCGATATGGCGCTGACCGAGGCTGACAAGCGCGACGTGCGCGCGCAGCTCGTGATCGAAGCCATCAATCGCGCCGACTTCCCCGATGCGCTATTCGCATCGACGGCGGAGGTCGCCGCGCTGATCGAGGCGCATTACAAGGGCGCGGTGGGCATCCTGTTCGATCTCTATCACGTCGCCCGCAACGGCGAGCATCCTGCGCGCCTCTATGCCGACCATGCCGGGCTCGTCAGCCACATCCAATTCTCGGATGTTCCCGGGCGTACGCCGCCTGGCGAGGGCGCGCTCGATTTCGCTTCGCTGTTCGCGGAGATCGAAGCGGCTGGTTATGCCGGCTGGTACGGTGCTGAATACATGCCGTCTCGTCCTACACTCGAGACACTGGGTTGGCTGCCACGTTTGGCCGAACGTGGCTGAGGCGGCGTCCAGCGCGTTTGCGGCGCTCGCGCGCACGCCGGGGATACGCAACGCCGTTGTCCGCATCGAAGATGGCGCAGGCCGTGTCTTGTTCGCCGCAGCGCATGGCGAGGCGCGGACGGACGCTCCCATGCAGACCGATTCTGTTTTTCATGTCGCCAGCGTCGCCAAAGCGATGACGGCGGCGATCGTGCTCGGACTTTGGGAAGAGGGCGCGCTGGGTGAAGCCGGGCTTGACGCGCGCTTTGTATCCTTCGGGGTTTTTCCCGATCCTATCGCTCGACGCCTTCACAGCGAGGCGGACCGCATCACAGTGCGCCATCTGCTGACTCACACCAGCGGCATACGCGA
>CAZLWK010000041.1:0-19766 GCA_964563395.1 uncultured Caulobacteraceae bacterium | reverse complement strand
GTCTCGGCTCTCTCCACCGCTTGCGGCGCGGGGGCGATCGCGCGTTCGGGCGGACGCCCCAGGGGCCGCTGCGGTTCGGTGATCAGCGCGCCGCGTTCATAAGCGTGCAGGGACGCGCGCAGAACGCGCACCTCCTCGGTCAGCGCATTGATACGCCGCCAGGCGAGGCCAAGCCCCACGACCGCCGCGAGCACGACGAGAAAGACGCTGAAAATCAACATGGGCGTAATAACGCGGTCCGGCCTTGCCCCGCCGCCCGTCCGACCCGCGCCTCGCCCTTAACCAAGGACGGCGCCGCACGCCACTGATTTTACATCCATCCGTCGGCGCGCGCCGGCGCCCCCGCTTCAGCCGCCGCCCATCGCGCGGATGAACTTGCCGGTCTGCTCGCCGCCCTGGAAATAGGCCTGCTGGCCGGTCGTGTCGGAAATCTTGGCCCAATTGTCCCGGACCTCTTCCGCCGAAAGGCCGCCCTCGCCCAGATACGCGCCCTCGGTCTCGAAGATGCGCACGAGCGCGAAGACGCCCGCGCCGGCCGTCAAGATGGCGCCATTGGGCGCGTCCTCGCTGACGAGATACATCACGCCCGGCGTCACATATTCCGGCTTCAGCTTCTCCAGCATTTGCGGGGGCATGAGGCTTTCCGTCATCCGCGTGGCGGCGACGGGGCTGACGGCGTTGAACTTGATGTTGTTCTTGGCGCCTTCGAGCTTCATCGTGTTCATGAAGCCGATCAGCGACAGCTTGGCCGCGCCATAATTCGACTGGCCGAAATTGCCGTAAAGCCCGGTGGACGAGGTGGTGACGACGACGCGGCCATAATTCTGCGCCTTCATGATCTCCCACACGGCTTTCACCGGCTTCACCGTGCCCATGAGGTGCACGTTCATCACGGCGTCGAAATCGGCCATCTCCATCTTGGAGAAGCTCTTGTCGCGCAGGATGCCGGCGTTCGCGATCAGGATGTCGACGCGGCCCCATTGATCCATGGTCTGCTTGACCATTTGCGCCACGCCCGCGTCATCGGTGACGGAGGCGCCGTTGGAGATCGCCTCGCCGCCCAGCGCCTTGATTTCCTCGACCACCTTCTTGGCCGCGTCGGACCCGCCGCCCGAACCGTCGACCGAGCCGCCAAGATCGTTCACGACCACCTTCGCGCCGCGCCGCGCGAGCTCCAGCGCATGCTGGCGGCCAAGGCCGCCGCCCGCGCCGGTGACGATGGCGACTTTGCCGTCAAAGCGGATGTCAGACATGGGCCTCTTCTCCAGGAATGCGCGGATTTCGAATTGGCGGGTCTCTTGACGGCGCGCGCCCGGGCCGTCAAGGCCGCGCCCCGGCGAGGACTAACACCCCGTTAACCACTCCGAAACCGGGCCGGCGCTCTGCTCGACCGTTGAGAGATTCGCTTCACGGCTTGCACGGAAAGCCCTGCGCCCATGCCGCTCATTTCCCACATCCTGCTCTATGCGGGCTATGCGCTGATCGCGCTGACGACGGGCCTTGCCTTGCAGAGCGTGGGCGGGGTGAGCGCGCCCGAGGCGTTCATGGGCGCGCTGGCGCTGTTCAGCGCGGCGGCGATCACGCATGGCGGCATCACGGCCGCCGTGGCGGCGGGCGCGGTGGCGAAGACCGAAAAGAGATTGAAGGCCGACATCGACCGTGTGCGCGCCGCGCACCGCGATGTGATCGCCGACATCGACGCGGTGTCCGCCAAGGTGGAGACGCTCGATCTCAAGCTGGCCGACGTCATCCGCACGCAGAATGAGTTGCCGGCGGCCCCCGCGCTGCCGCAGGGCCCCTCGGAGATGAAGCTGCTCGACCAGATCGTCGACAAGCTGGCGCGGGCGATGGACAGCCGCATCGACGAGGCCCGCCGCCTGGGCGCGCCGATGCAGGGGCCGCGTGAGCATGGCCCGATCGATCTGGTGCGCGAGGCGCTGGAGGACAATCGTGTCGAGCTGCATCTGCAGCCGATCGTTTCGCTGCCGCAGCGGCGCACGGTTTTCTATGAAGGCTTCACCCGCCTAAAGGACGAGAGTGGGCGCCTGGTGCTGCCCCAGGAATTCATGCCGCTGGCCGAACAGGCCGGGCTGATGAATTTGATCGACAATCTGTTGTTGTTCCGCTGCGTGCAGATCGTGCGCAAGCTGATGAAGCAGGATCGGCGCGTGGGCATTTTCTGCAATATTGCCCCGCGCGCGCTGTCCGATGAAAGCTTCTTTCCGCAATTTCTCGATTTCATGCGTGAGAACCGCGATCTCGCCGGCAGCGTGATCTTCGAAATTCCGCAAGCGGCCTATGAGGAGCGCGGCGCCGCAGAGGCGCGCGCCATGGCCAAGCTGGCGGACATGGGCTTCCGCTTTTCCATCGACAAAGTCACCACGATCGAAATCGATCTGCCGGATCTGGAGCGCTCCGGCGTGCGCTATTTCAAGGCGCCGGCGCGTCTCCTCGTCGACCAGCTCTCGCGCCAGGGCGTGCGCCCGCTCTCCGCGATCACGCGCGAAATCGCGGCGACGGACGTGGCGGCCGTGTTCCAGCGTTATGGGATCGACATCATCGCCGAGCGAATCGAAAGCGAGCCGATGGTGCTGGAGACGCTCGATCTGGACGTGCCGTTCGGGCAGGGTCATTTGTTCGGCGCGCCGCGCCCGATCAAGGAAAGCCTGCTTGAAGAGACGACGCCGCCGCGTGAATTCTTCGCCCGCCGCGCCGCGCGGGGCTAAGCGCGCGCGCAAGCGCCGTCGCCCGACATGCCCCTTCTAATCGCCATCGCGGGCGGATCGGGCGCGGGAAAATCGACGCTCGCCCACGCCGTCATCGCCGCGCGCGCGCCGGCTGAGACCACGCTCATCCGCGAAGACGATTATTATATCTGCGCCAGCGCCATCGCGCGCTTCGACGCCGATACGCATAATTTCGATGCGCCCGCGTCCAAGGACCGCGCACTCATGGCGGCGCATCTCGAAGCGGCGCGGGCGGGGCGCGCCTTCGACACGCCGCGCTACGATCTCAAGACTCATCGGCGACTGCCCGAAGGGCGGCGCGTGGCGCCCGCCGACCTCGTCATCGTGGAGGGGCTGCACGTCTTCACCGAGCCCCAGCTCGCCGCGCTCTACGATCTGCGCGTGTTCATCGAGGCCGATCAAGCCGTGCGCCGCGCACGGCGCCTGGCGCGCGACCAGGCCGAGCGCGCCCGCTCCGCCAGCCATGTGACGCGCCAGTTCGAAACGCATGTGGCGCCCATGCATGAGCGCTTCGTGGCGCCGCAGCGCGCCGCCGCCGATCTCATCCTCGTGTCCGGCGCGGAGGCCCCCGAAATTCATGCGGCGCGCGTGCTGGCCGCGCTCGCCGCGATCAGACCGCCCGCACCGCGCTGAGGCTGGGCCGGCCGGGCTGGGTCAGCACGAATTCGGCGGCGCGGCGGAACTCGATGGCGAGCCCCCGTTCGGCCGCGACGAAACGCCCCGCGCCCTCATCGGCGAAAATCACCGGCGGCAGCCCGCTGATGCGCGCCCAAAGCGCGGCGCCGGCCTGCCCGATCATCACCGGCACGCCGCTTTCCGTGACATAGCGCCCAACCAGGGCGCTGATTTCCCATTGCGGCATCGCCAGCTCCATCGTGCGTCTCTACGGATAGGATGCGGCGGGCGGATCATTCGGATGCGGGCCCAAGCTTGCCAGCACGGGCGCCCCATGGCACGGCGCGCAAATGGAATTCCTCGATACGCTGGACACGCTGGCCGGGCGCTATGACGTGCTGCTCTGCGACCTCTGGGGCGTCGTTCACAATGGGCGCGCGCCCTATGCGGCGGCCTGCGCGGCGCTGACGCGCTGGCGCGCGCGGGGCGGTGCGGTGGTGCTGATTTCCAACGTGCCCAAGCCGCGCGATCCCATCCCCGGCCAACTCGATCGACTCGGCGCGCCGCGCACGATCTTCGATGCGATCGTGACAAGCGGCGATGCGATCCGCGCCGAACTGGCTCCGCGCGCGCCGGGCCCGATGTTCAAGATCGGCCCGGACATCGATGCGAGCCTTTGGGACGGGCTTGGGCTCGCCCGATCCGATCTGAAGAACGCCGCCTTCATCGGCATCTCGGGTCTCAATGACGACCGCACCGAAACGCCGGCGGATTATGCGGACATCCTGCGCGAAGCGAAGGCGCGCGACCTCGATCTCCTGTGCGCCAATCCCGACATCGTGGTGCAGCGCGGCGATCAGATCGTTTGGTGCGCGGGCGCGATCGCGCGCGAGTACGAGGCGATCGGCGGGCGCGTGATCATGGCGGGCAAGCCGTTCGCGCCGATTTACACCCTCGCCTATGCCGAGGTGGAGACGCTCACCAGCGCGCCGGCGCGCAAGGAACGTATCCTCGCCATCGGCGACGGCATCGGCACGGATGTGAAAGGCGCCGCGCGCGAAGGGATCGATTGCCTCTTCATCGCCTCGGGCATGCATGGCGAGACGCTGAAAACCGACGGCGCGCTCGACCGCGCCAAGATCGAGGCCGCGCTCGCCGAGGAAGGCGTCGCCGCGCGCTATGTGATGGATGCGCTCCGCTGAGCGCGACAATGGCTAGTCGCCGCGATTGAAGAACATCGAACTCTGCGCCATCTGATCGCGGATCGCTTCGGGCGCGGCCGTCTGCATCTTGTCGAATTCGTGCAATTCCTCCGGCACGTAAAAATGGATCTTGTCGCTGTTGTACGAGGCCCAGACGGCTTCGGCGATCGCGCTGGGATGCACCAGGCGCCACATGCCCTCCTTGGGCGCGTTCACCTTGGCTTCGTCAGGCAGAATGGGCGTATCGATGAGGCCCGGCAGCGTATCGGACACGCGAATGCCGAAGCGCTTCCATTCAACGGCGAGCGCTTCCGTCAGCCCCTTCACGGCGTGCTTGGTGGCGGAATAGACGGCGATGCCGGCCATGCCATAGGTGGCCGACGAGGATGAGGTGGAGAAGCAGAGCGAATTGGGCGTCGCCTTGAGCAGCGGGAACGCCGTGTGCGCCCCGATCAGCACGCCGACGAGATTGGTGTTCACCACCGCCATCACGTCCGCCCAGGGCATCTCCTCGAACGCGCCGCCGCGCCCGATGCCGGCATTGTTGAAGAGAATGTCCATCCGCCCGCCCGTGGCGGCGGCGAAGGCGAGCATGGCGTGGCCGTAATCGGCGCGGTCCGTCACGTCGAGCCGGCGCGTGAGGCAGGCGTCGGCGCCGATGTCTGTCCGCAGGCGCGCGAGCCCGTCCTCGTTCACGTCATAGGCGCCGACGAACCATCCCTTCGCCGCGAACAGCTTGGCCGTCTCCCAGCCCATGCCGGAGGCCGCACCGGTGATGAAAATGGATTTGCGCCCGTTCGCCTGCGTCATGATGGTCTCCCCAGAGCCTTTCCCGATCAGATTGACCGAATCTGATCGGGCAAACGGCTCTACATTTTTGAGTTAGGGCGTTTTCTGACCGAAGAACCGGTTTCCACTTCTTCGGAAAACGCCCTGCACGCAAACCAAAGCGCCAAAGCACACGTCGCTCAAGCCTTGCCGCAACGCCAGCGTGCTGATTAAACCGCCGCCGAAACCAGAGGGAAACGCCATGACCAGCCTGTTCGATCTTTCCGGCAAGACCGCCATCGTCACCGGCTCGTCCAAGGGCATCGGCAAGGCGATCGCGCATCGCCTGGCCGAGCACGGGGCCAACGTCGTGGTGTCCTCGCGCAAGGCCGATGCGTGCGAAGCGGCCGTGGCGGAAATCAATGGCGCGGTGGGGCGCGAGGCGGCGGCGTCCATCCCCGCCAATATCGCCGACAAGGGCGCGCTGCAGACGCTCGTCGATGAGACCATGCGCCGGTTCGGCAAGATCGACATCCTCGTCTGCAATGCGGCGTCGAACCCCTATTACGGGCCGATGAGCGGCATTTCCGACGATCAATTCACCAAAATCCTGCAGAACAACATCATCTCCAATCATTGGCTGATCTCGATGGTCGCGCCGCAAATGAAGGAGCGGCGCGACGGCGCAGTGATCATTATCTCTTCCATCGGCGGTCTTCGCGGCACGCCCGTGATCGGCGCCTATAACATCTCCAAGGCGGCCGACATGCAGCTTGCGCGCAATCTCGCGGTCGAGCTCTCGCCGCATAATATCCGCGTCAACACGATCGCGCCGGGCCTTGTGAAAACCGATTTCGCGCGCGCGCTCTGGGAAAATGAGGAAGCGCGCAAGCGCACCGAGGCGCAGCTGCCGATGCGCCGCCTGGGCGATCCGGACGACATCGCCGGCATGGCGGTGCTGCTCGCCTCCAAGGCCGGCGCCTGGGCGACGGGGCAGACCTATGTGGTGGACGGCGGCGCGACCTGCTGAACCCTGCTCGCGCTATTCGAAGCCGCGCGGGCGCAGCACGCAATTGGCGAGACCCTCATTGGCCACCACGCTCGCGCGCTGCATGATCGTGGCCGAACGCCGGCGCACATAAGGCCCCGGCGTATCGGCGCGCCAACGATTGGGGCTCGGCAGCACGGCGGCGAGGCGCGCGGCCTGCAAACGCGTAAGCTCCTTCGCGCTGACGCCGAAGCGCGCTTGCGCGGCGGCCTCGATGCCAAAAATGCCGTCGCCCCATTCGGCGGCGTTCAAATAGGCTTCCATGATGCGCCGCTTGGGCCACATGAATTCGATGATGCCGGTGAAATAAGTCTCAAGCCCTTTGCGCAACCAGGAGCGCGCGGGCCAGAGAAACAAATTCTTCGCCGTTTGCTGGCTGATCGTTGAGGCGCCGCGCACGCGCCCGCCATCGCGATTGCTTTCCATCGCCTCTTGAATGGCGTCCAGGTCGAAGCCGTCATGGCTGCAGAATTTGCTGTCCTCCGCGGCGATGACGGCGCGCACGACATGGGGCGAGATGTCATCCATGCGCACCGGATCGTGGCGGATGCGTTCGCCTTCGGCGGCGCGCATCGCCATCAGGATCGTGCCGGGCGCTTCGATCACGCGATAGATCGCCGCCCAAGTGACGGGAATGAAGAACACCGCGAGAAACAAAATCGCGACGATATTGACGAAGAGGCCGACGCGCTTCTGGCGCTTCACCTTGTTGAGGTCCGCGTCGAGATTGCGCTGCGCGATACGGCGGCGCATGCGCGGGGCGCGGCCTTCGCCGGGAAGGCTAAGATCGGGCTCGCCGAACCCTTCAAAGTCGCTCCGGCTCACGGCCCCATTCCTCCCGCACCGCCGGATCCGATTCTCGATCCGCCCGCTCCTGTTTGAGCCGGGCGAAGCCGTCCCCGTCAAGCAGGCGCCAAAGCGCCCAAACCGCCGCCCCGCGCACGATGGCGGCGGCGTCATCGAGGCGCGCCAGCGCGGCGGGGATCAAAGCGGGATCGCCGGAATTGCCGATCGCGATCAGCACATTGCGCACGAAGCGGTCGCGCCCCGTGCGCTTGACGGGCGTGCCGGAAAAGCGCGCGCGAAACGCGGCGTCGTCCAAGCCCGCCAAGTCCTGAAGCGGCGCAAGGCGTAGCGCTTGATTGAGGATAAGCCGCTGATCGGCGCTCGCCTCGGCGAATTTGTTCCAAGGGCAGACCGCCAGGCAATCGTCGCATCCATAGATGCGATTGCCCATCGCGGCGCGAAATTCGTGCGGGATCGGACCTGGATGTTCGATCGTCAGATAGGCGATGCAACGGCGCGCATCGAGCTGATAGGGCGCGGGAAATGCCTTTGTTGGGCAGATGTCGAGACATGCGCCGCACGAGCCGCAATGATCCGCCTCCGGCGCATCGGGGCGAAGGCGCGCCGCGCTCAAGATCGCGCCGAGAAACAACCATGAGCCATGCGCGCGCGAAACAAGATTGGTGTGCTTGCCCTGCCAGCCGAGCCCCGCGCGCGCGGCCAGCGGCTTCTCCATCAAGGGCGCGGTGTCGACGAACACCTTCACCTCGGCGCCGCTGGCGCGCGCGAGCCAGGCGGCGAGGTCCTTCAGGCGGCCCTTGAGCACGTCATGATAATCGCGCCGGCTCGCATAGGCGGAGACGAGCCCTTCGCCGGTCTTGTCGAGATGGGCCAGAGGATCGTCGTCCGGCGCATAGGACGCACCAAGCATCACGGCGCTGCGGGCCTCAGGCCACAAGACGCGCGGATGGACGCGCCGCTCCAGCGTATCGGCCATCCAGGCCATCGCGCCATGACGGCCCGCCTCCACGAAGGCGCGCAGGCGCGGGCCCGCTTCCCAATCTTCGTCAAGATCGGCGATTCCGACGGCGACAAAGCCGAGCTTGGCCGCGCGCGCCTTGAGGTCGGCCTCAACCACGCGCGCCTTGGCGCCTCTCTTCGAAATCTTCATGGCCGTGCGGCTCGGCGGCCTGACCCGGATCGGGATGGATCAACACGTCGGCGGCGGGATAAGCGGCGCGAATGCGCCGTTCCGCCTCCACCATGATGTGGTGCGCTTCAATGAGCGTGACGCCCGCCTCCAATTCGGCATGGAATTGAATGTGCAGATAAGGCCCCGATGCGCGCGTGCGCAATTCATGCACGCTGCGTATGCCGCCATCGGCGCGCGCGAGGTCCTTGATGCGCGCCCGCTCGGCCTCCGGCAATTCGCGGTCGAGAAGATGGTCGGCCGCATCGCGCGCGATTTTCAACGTGCCGTAAGCCAGCCACAGCGCAACGATGATTCCGGCAGCCACATCGACCGCGCCCCAGCCGAGAAACGCCGCCGCCGCGATGCCGACAAGGACGACAAGGTTCGACGCAAGATCGCTCAGATAATGCGCGCGGTCGCCGCGCGTTGCGATCGAGCCGGTTTTCTCAACTGCTTTGGACTGCGCATAGACGAGCCACCCCGTAGCGGCGATGGAGAGGAGCATGATCGCCACGCCCTCCCCGCCATGCATCACCGCGCGCGGCGCCGCCAAAGCGCGTGCCGCCTCGACCAGCACAAAGAGACACGAGACCGCCACGAGCCCGGCCTGGATGAGCCCCGCGAACGCCTCGGCCTTGCCATGGCCGAACCGATGCTCCGCGTCCGGCGGCGCGGCGGCGTAGCGGACGACGAAAAAGGTGACGATTGAGGCGGCTAGATCGAGCGCGCTGTCCACCAGCGAGGCGAGCATCGCCACCGATTGCGAATGCCAATAGGACCATCCCTTCAAGACGATCAGGAACACGGCCACGCCCACGGAGAGCGCGGCCATGCGCGCCGTGATCTTCGCTGCCTCGCCCGAGGTGACGCCGCCGAGATTCGCCATGCCCCGCCTATACCAGCGCGCGCGCCGCGGCGCCGCAGCGATCATCGCAATTCATTCTCACTTTAAAACGACCGTGATTGGCGTTTTTGGCTGATGCGACCAAAAACGATCACGGTCGAAAGAGCGTCTATTCCGCCGCAACCAAAGCCGGCTCGACGAACGGCGCCGGCAGGCGCGCCAGCATCTCCTTGGGAACGATTTGCCAGAACGCGGCCCGCGCGCGGGGCCAATCGGCGAGCATGTCCTGCGCGCGGCGCGAGCCGGTCTCGGCGGCGTGGCGCTCCAATGCCGCGCGCAGAACGCCGTCCCAATGGGCCGACCGCACACGGTCCCAAACGATCGTGTCCGGATTGGCCATGAGATGGAAGCGCGCTTCGGGATCGTGCACGAAGGCCATGCCGCCCGTCATGCCTGCGCCAAAATTCTCGCCGACCGGGCCGAGAATGACCGCAAGGCCGCCGGTCATGTATTCGCAGCCATTGGCGCCGCAGCCTTCAATCACCGTCTCGGCGCCGGAATTGCGCACCGCGAAGCGCTCGCCCGCCAGCCCCGCCGCAAAGAGGGCGCCGGACGTCGCGCCATAAAGGCACGTATTGCCGATGATGGCGTTCCCCTGCGCCGCGCCCGCTTGCTGCGCCGGCAAACGCAGCGCGATGACGCCGCCGGAAAGACCCTTGCCGACATAATCGTTGGCGTCGCCCGTTACGTCGAGGCGCACGCCCTGAACCAGGAACGCGCCGAGGCTTTGCCCCGCCGAGCCGCGCAATTCGATGTTGAGACGCCCCGCCGGCAGGCCGTGCATGCCCCATTTGCGCACGATCGCGGAAGAGGCGCGCGCGCCAATGGCGCGCTGCGTGTTGCGCACGGCGTAGGTGAGATGCAGTTTTTCACCGCGCTCGAAGAACGCCGCGCCGTCGCGCAGGATTTGCGCGTCGAGCGTATCGGCCACCTCGTTGCGGCCCTGGCGGTTCGAATGCGGCGGAAAGGGGCTGTCCACGCGCACGAGCAGCGGGTTGAGATCGAGATCGTCGAGATGGTCGGCGCCGCGGCTGATCTGTTCAAGCAGGTCCGTGCGCCCGATCAGCTCGTCGAGCGTGCGGAAGCCCAGCTGCGCGATGAGGATGCGCACCTCCTCGGCGATGAATGTCATCAAATTCACCACCTTTTCGGGCGTGCCGGTGAATTTGGCGCGCAGCGTTTCATCCTGCGAGCAGACGCCCACCGGACACGTGTTTGAATGGCATTGGCGCACCATGATGCAGCCCATCGCCACCAGCGAGGCGGTGCCGATGCCGAATTCCTCCGCGCCCAGAAGCGCGGCGATCACGACATCGCGCCCCGTGCGCAAGCCGCCATCGGTGCGCAGCGTCACGCGGTGGCGCAAATTGTTGAGCATCAAAACCTGGTGCGCCTCCGATAGGCCCATCTCCCAGGGCGCGCCGGCATATTTGATCGAGGTTTGCGGGCTCGCGCCCGTGCCCCCGACATGGCCGGCGACCAGGATCACATCGGCCTTGGCCTTGGCGACGCCCGCCGCCACCGCGCCGATGCCCGATTGCGCGACGAGCTTCACGCAGACGCGCGCATCGGGATTGATCTGCTTCAGATCGAAGATCAGCTGCGCCAAATCCTCGATCGAATAGATGTCGTGATGCGGCGGGGGCGAAATCAGCATCACGCCGGGCGTCGCATGACGCAGGCGCGCGATCAGTTCGGTGACCTTGAAGCCCGGCAATTGGCCGCCCTCGCCGGGCTTTGCGCCCTGCGCCACCTTGATTTCGATCTCGCGGCATTGATTGAGATATTCGGCGGTGACGCCGAAGCGGCCGGAAGCGATCTGCTTGACGGCGGAATTGGCGTTGTCGCCGTTCGCCATGGGCCGATAGCGCG
This sequence comes from uncultured Caulobacteraceae bacterium, assembly GCA_964563395.1. GTDB lineage: Bacteria > Pseudomonadota > Alphaproteobacteria > Caulobacterales > Aquidulcibacteraceae > JBEVOS01. The sequence continues at coordinate 8,632 of CAZLWK010000041.1, read as the reverse complement.
CCGAATCCTCGCCGCCTTCGCCGGACACGGATTTCGCGCCGATCCGATTCATCGCGATATTGAGCGCGCCATGCGCTTCCGGCGACAGCGCCCCAAGGCTCATGCCGGGCGTCAAGAAGCGCTTTCGGATTTCGTTGACGCTTTCCACCTCGTGCAGCGGCACGGGCGTGCGCCCCGCCGTGCGGATCTCCAAGAGATCGCGCAATTGGATCGGCTCGTCATGGCGGCGCGCGCGCACCATGTCCGAATAGCGCCGATAGGCGGCGAAATCGCCGCTGTCGCAGGCGAGCTGCAATTGATGGATTTGCGCGGCCTCCAGCGCGTGGCGCTCGCCGCTGGCGCGATGCCGGTAGAGCCCGCCCACGGTCAGCGCGATCACGTCCTCGTCGAAGGCCTGCGCGTGCAATTCGGCCGCTTCATAAGCGAGGCCCGCAAGGCCGATGCCGGAAATGCGGCTGGTGAGGCCCGGGAAAAACTCATCCACCAGCGCGCGCGAGAGCCCTATGGCTTCGAAATTCATGCCGCCGCGATAGGATGAGATGACCGCGATGCCCATCTTGGAAATGATCTTGAAGAGGCCTGCCTCGATCGCCTTCTTGTAATTGCGGCACGCCTCCTCGCGCGTGAGCCCTTGCCCGAGACCGCGCGCGACGCGGTCGGCGACGCTCTCGAACGCGAGATAGGCGTTCACCGTCGTCGCGCCGCAACCGATCAGCACCGCGAAATAATGCGTGTCGAGACATTCGGCCGCGCGCACGCTGAGCGAACAGAATGAGCGGAGGCCCCGCGCCACGAGATGCGAATGCACCCCGCCCGTCGCCAGGATCATCGGGCACGCGACACGATCGGCGCCCTGCGCTTCATCCGTCAGCACGACATGGCTGCGCCCCGAAAGCACCGCCTCCTCCGCCTCGATGCGAATGCGATCGAGCGCGGCGCGCAGCGCGGGCCCCGCCTCTTCGGGACGCGTGGGCGCGGGAAACGTGCAATCGACGATCGCCACCGCCTCGCCAAGCTCGGCGAGGAGGCGCTCATACATGCCGTTCGTCAGCACGGGGCTCGAAAGCACGTAGACGTCCGTCTGCGTCTCATCCTGCGCCAGGATGTTGCCGAGATTCTTGAACCGCGTGGCGAGGCTCATCACGCGATCCTCGCGCAGGGGATCGATCGGCGGATTGGTGACCTGGCTGAAATTCTGCCGGAAATAGTGCGAAAGCGGGCGCTGCTTGTCAGAGAGCACCGCGAGCGGCGCGTCGTCGCCCATCGATCCGACGGCCTCCTTGCCCTCCTCCAGCATGGGCTGAAGCAGCAATTCGAGATCTTCCAGCGTCATGCCGGCCGCCATCTGGCGGCGCATCAGCTCGGCGCGGCTTTCATAAAGGCGCGGCTCTGCGCCGGTCAGGCGCGCATCGAGATCGACGACATTGGAGAGCCATTGCTCGTACGGATGCGCGGCGGCGAGTTCGGCCACGACCTCCTCATGGCGCAAGAGGCGCCCGCGCGCGGTGTCCACCGCGATCATGCGCCCCGCGCCCACGCGGCCGCGTTCGACCACGCGCTGCTCCTCCAGCGGCGTGACGCCCGTTTCGGAGCCGAGCACCAACAGCCCGTCCGTGGTGATGGCGAAGCGCATCGGGCGAAGCCCGTTGCGATCGAGCCCGCCGACGGCCCAGCGCCCATCGAACATGGCGAGCGCGGCCGGCCCGTCCCATGGCTCCATCACCGCGTTGCAATAATGATAGAGCGCCTTGGAGGCGGGCGGCATGGTCGTCGATTTCGCCCATGCCTCGGGCACGAGCAGCGCTTTCGCCATCGGCGCGGAGCGGCCCGCGCGCACCAGCACCTCGAACACGCTGTCGAGCGCGGCGGAATCGGACCCGCCCGGCTGAATGATGGGCTTCACATCCTCCTGCGCGGCGCCGAAGGCTTCGGACGCCATGCGGATCTCATGGCTCTTCATCCAATTGGTGTTGCCCTTGAGCGTATTGATCTCACCATTGTGCGCCAGCATCCGGAAGGGCTGGGCCAGACGCCATTGCGGAAACGTGTTGGTGGAATAGCGCTGGTGATAGATCGCCACGTTCGAGACGAAGCGCTCATCCTGCAAGTCCGGATAAAAGGCGTCGACCTGCTCGGCCAGGAACATGCCCTTATAGACGAGCGTGCGCGCCGAGAGCGAGCAGATGTAAAGCTCGGCGATATTGGCGGCGAGAGCGCGCTTTTCGATGCGCCGGCGGCAAACGAAGAGCGCCCGATCGACCGCCTCGTCCTCGCGCGCGGCGGGATCGTGAAACAGGACTTGCTCGATCTCGGGGCGCGTGGCGTTCGCCTTCTCGCCGATGGCGCCGATATCGACCGGCACTTGGCGCCAGCCATAGAGGGCGAAACCGGCGCGCAGAATTTCCGATTCCACGATCGTGCGCGCGCGCTCCTGCGCGGCCAGATCGGTGCGTGGCAGAAAAACTTGTCCAACGAAGATCGGTCCCGGCGCGGGCTTGTGGCCCGTGCGCGCGACGATCTCGCGGAAGAAATCCTGCGGCGCGCTCAAGAGAATGCCGGCGCCGTCGCCGGTCTTGCCGTCGGCGTCCACCGCGCCGCGATGCCAAAGCGATTTCAGCGCCTGGATCGCCAGCGTCACCACCTCGCGCCGGGGCTGGCCGTCGATCGCCGCGACGAGACCGACGCCGCAGGCGTCGCGCTCATCCTCGGCGCGATAAAGCCCATGAGCCTCCAGCTTGGCGCGCTCGCGCGCATGCCGCGCGACGTCGACCTGCGCGAATGATTTTTCGCGGCGCGCCTTCTCCTCGGCGCGCTTTTCGTTCTCGGCGCGCTTGCGCCGCCAGATCGCGTCCTCGCCAAGATCGCGCAGACGGCGCGTACGTTCGGCGGCTCGTTCGCCGGTGCGATTGTTCTTGCGCGGCATGGCCTACTCCGCGGCGACGCGCGCGCTCAAGGCGCGGGCGCTCAAATCGGCATGGATGGAATCGGCGGCGTCGCGGCCTTCCTTGATCGCCCAGACGACCAAGGACGCGCCGCGCACGATATCGCCTGCCGCATAAACGCGCGGGAGCGACGTCATCATCGTGCGGGGATCGACGACGAGCGCGCCGTGACGATTGGTTTTCAGGTCCGGGGCGTTCCAGAGCGCGGGTAAATCCTCCGGCTCAAAGCCGAGCGCGGCGATCACGAGATCGGCCTCCCGCACGAAGGTTTCGCCCGTCTCCTGCGGCGCCTGGCGCCCGCTCGCGTCGGCGGGGCCGAGGCGCATGCGCGCGACCTCCACCGCCGACACCTTGCGCGCGCCGTGCAGCGCCTTGGGCGCGGCGAGCCATTCGAACACCACGCCCTCTTCCTCCGCATGCGCGACCTCGCGCTGCGAGCCGGGCATGTTGGCGCGGTCGCGCCGATAAAGGCAGGCGACGCTTTTGGCGCCCTGGCGGATCGCGGTGCGCACGCAATCCATCGCCGTGTCGCCGCCGCCGATGACGACGACGCGCTTGCCCTTCGCATCGAGCGTGGCAGGCGCCGGGCCGTCGCCGAGGCCCGCGCGATTGGCGGCGATCAGAAAATCGAGCGCGGCGACGACGCCCTTGCGCGCGCCCTGCTCAAGATCGAGCGGACGCGCCTTGTAGACGCCAGGCGCCAGCAGCAGCGCGTCATGGCGCGCGCGCAGCGCCTCGAAAGACATCGTGCGCCCCACATCGCAGCCCAGTTCGAACGCGACCCCGCCCGCCTCAAGCCGCGCCACCCGGCGCGCCACCACCTCCTTCTCCAGCTTGAAATTGGGAATGCCATAGATGAGGAGGCCGCCGGCGCGGTCGTGGCGGTCATAGAGGGTGACGCCATAGCCGCGCGTGCGCAGCCGCTCGGCCGCCGCGAGGCCGGCTGGCCCCGCGCCGACAATGCCGACGCTCTGCCCGCGTGCCCGCGCCAGCCGCAGCGGGGCGATCCAGCCCTCCTCCCAGGCCGTGTCCGTCAGGAACCGCTCCACCGCCCCGATCGTGACTGTGCCATGTCCGGACTGCTCGATGACGCAATCGCCCTCGCAAAGCCGGTCCTGCGGGCAAATCCGGCCGCAAATCTCCGGCATCGAATTTGTAGCGGCGGAGAGCGCATAGGCCTCCTCGAGCCGCCCCTCGGCGGTGAGCCGCAGCCAGTCCGGGATATTGTTATGCAAAGGACAGCGAGACTGACAGAAAGGCACGCCGCACTGCGAGCAGCGCGACGCTTGCTCGGCCGCCTTGGCGGCGGCGTAGGGACCATAGATCTCCAGAAAGTCCGCGCGCCGGGCCGCGGCGCCGCGACGTGGCGGGCTTTCCTGCGGCAAGTCGACGAAGCGCAGCATCTTTTCCGCCATGTTCAGCGCCTTCATCGAGATCGGACCGTGTTTAGGCAGGGCTCTATGTGGTTCGTTGCGCCGACGCAAGCGGAAATTAAGCATATAAGGCAGTATAACTGTCTTTCTTTGGCGCTTCTGCCGAACGCCGGCGCACACCATGATCGCGCCTGAAGCAAACGGGGGCGCCGCTTGGACATTCTCTCTCTTCTGAAGGCGGCGCTGCTTGGGATCGTCCAGGGGCTGACGGAATTCCTGCCGATCTCCTCGACCGCGCATCTGCTGATCGGCCAGCGGCTCATTGGCTACGAGGATCCGGGCGGGCTCTTCACCGTGATGATCCAGCTTGGCTCGATCCTGGCGGTGATGTGGCTCTACCGCCAACGCATCTGGGACGTCGTCACCGGCCTGCCGACCAAGCCCGAGGCGCGCCGCTTCGCGCTGATGTTGTTCCTGGCGTTCCTGCCGGCGGTGGGCGCGGGAATCTTCCTCGCTGATTACGTGAAGGAGGTGCTTTACGTCGCCATGCCGGTGATCGCGGCCGCCTTCGTGCTGGGCGGGATTGCGATGCTGCTGATCGAGCGCTTTCGGCCGACGCCGGTGGTGACGGAGGCAGACAAGACGCCAATCTTGCGCGCGGTGGGCGTGGGTCTCTTCCAGACGGTGGCCCTCATTCCCGGGGTCTCGCGCTCCGGGGCGACAATATTCGGCGGCCTCATCCTTGGCCTCGATCGGCGCGCGGCGGCGGAGTTTTCGTTCTTTCTGGCGATGCCGACCATGGCCGCCGCCTTCGCGCACGATCTCATGAAGCTCAACGCGCTTCACGTGCCGATGGAGCGCGTGGCTGAGATCGGCGTCGGCTTCGTGATGGCGTTCATCGCCGCCGCCATCGTGGTGCGGCCCTTCCTGGATTTCGTCACGCGCGTGGGCTTTGCGCCGTTCGCGTGGTATCGCATCGCGCTTGGGCTCTTGATGTTCGCGGGGCTCGGTCTTGGCTGGATATGAGCGCGACGCTTTGGACCATCGGCTATGAGCGCGCCTCGCTTGCGCAGCTGATCGAGACCTTGCGCGCCGCGCGCGTGGAAACGCTGATCGATGTGCGCGAACTGCCCAATTCACGCCGCGCCGGTTTCTCCAAACGGCACTTGCGGGCCGGGCTCGAGGAAGCGGGGCTCGCCTATGTTCATATGCGCGCGCTGGGCACGCCCAAGGCCGGGCGCGACGCCTCTCGGCGCGGCGACAAGACGACGATGCGCGCGATTTTCAGCGGCAAGATGGAGAATCCGGACTCGCAAATCGCGCTGGCCGAGGTCGCGGACATCGCGCGCACGCGCCGTACCTGTCTTTTGTGCTTCGAGCATGATTGGCGCGCCTGTCATCGCGCGATCCTCGTGGAGCGGCTGACGCCGCAAGGCTTCAAAGCCGTGCACCTGGAGCCGTAGGAGCGATTGTGATAGAAAGCGGTATGGAATTGGCGGATCGCATCGTCGCAGACGCTGACACTTGCAGCGGTCAACCCCGCATCGCGGGCACGCGCGTTCGCGTGGCGCAAATTCTCGGCATGCTGGAAGCCGGCATGAGCTTCGCCGAAATCGAGGCCGATTATCCTTACATTTCACGCGCCGATATCGAAGCCTGTCTGGCGTTCGCAGCGCGCATCGTGGATTCGGTCGTTGCGGCGGAATGAAGTTCCTGATCGACGAAGATCTTCCGCCAAGCCTTTGTGCATAGCTGCGCGGTCACGGGCATGAGGCAGAGCACGTATCGGAGCTCGGCCTCATCGGCGCTCAAGACGTCTCGATTATCTCCGCCGCGTTGGCGGCCGGCGCCGTAATCGTCACGCGCGATTCAGACTTTGACAAAGCAGTCCGAACGAGGGCGGGCCTGATCGTATTGCGCTTGGAATTCGGGAATTGCACGAACGCGGTATTGCTCAATCGGCTCGAAAACGCCCTGCCGCGCATCGGCCAGAGAGTGTCCGCCGGAGAAAAGCTAGTCATCGCCAAATAGCGACCGTCAGCGCGCGTCCGGCGTCGATTGAAACTGCCCGTAGGGGCGGAAGCGCCACAAATAGGTGGGGACGATGGCTTCCACGCTTTCAAGCTGCGTGACGCCAAGGTCGGCCAGCGTCAACGCGCCGGGCGCAACGACATTGTCCGTCTTCAGCATGGTCACCTGATCGCCGGTGAGCGGCGCGTCGCCGAATGGAAGCGGCTGGAACACCGCGTTGAGCAGAAGCCCCATCGGGTGCGCGATCAGGAAAGGCAGAACGACGAGCGGGCGCTTGCGGCCGATTTCATCGAGGATGAAGCGCAGCAATTCATTGAACGTATAGGTGCGCGGCCCGCCCAATTCATAGGTGCGTCCGCGCGCATCGGCGCGATCGAGCGCCGCGACGACGGCGTCGGCCACATCGCCGACATAGACCGGCTGAAAGCGCGTCCCGCCCCCACCGATCAACGGCAAGGCCGGCGCGAATTTGGCCATGTCCGCGAAGCGGTTGAAGAAATCGTCCTCCGGACCGAACACGATGGACGGACGCAGGATCGCCGCGCCGGGCGCGGCGGCGCGCACCGCCGCCTCTCCCGCCGCTTTCGAGCGCGCATAGCGCGCCGCGCTGTTCGCATCGGCGCCGATGGCGGAGACATGAACGATCCGCGCGATGCCGCGCTTGGCCGCCGCGCGCGCGATGGCGCCCGCCGCCTCCGCGTGCAGCGCCGAGAATGTCTGCCCGCCCTTCTCGGCGAGCACGCCGACCAGATTGACCACGCCATCGGCGCCCTCGAGCGCCGCATCGACGGAGTCCGGAAAGCGCACATTGGCCTGGACCAGCTGCACCTGGCCGACATCGCCGAACACGCGCAATTCGTGGCCCAGATGCGGTCGGCGCATCGCCACGCGCACGCGCTTGCCGCGCTTGGCGAGCGCCCGCACCACCTGCTTGCCGATAAAGCCCGATCCGCCGAAGACGACGATCAAATCGCCACGCATCGCTCACTCCGCTTCGAGGCGAGGCTATGGCGCGCGCCGTTGCGCTTGTCCATGTGGCGCAGCGCGCGCTACGCGCTCGCAGCCTCGCCGACGACGCCGTGGCAATGCTTGTATTTCTTGCCGGAGCCGCATGGGCAGGGCGAATTGCGGCTCACCTTGCCCCAGGTGCGCGGATCGTGCCGGTCGAAGCCCGCGGGCGCGCCGCTCTCATCCATTTCGTTGAGGCCGGTGCGCGGATCGACGTGCGTTTCAACAAGATTGCGCGGCGGCTGCGGCTGGCCGGGCGCCGGCTCGCCGATCTGCAATTGCATCAGCATGCGCGTCACCGTGGTGCGCAGATCGAGCAGCATGCGCTCGAACAGCGTGAACGCCTCGGTCTTGTATTCGTTCAGCGGATCGCGCTGGGCGTAGCCGCGCAAATGAATGACGGCGCGCAGATGGTCGACCTGGCTCAAATGCTCGCGCCAGCGCATGTCGACGACGGAGAGCAGAACTTGCTTCTCCACCGAGCGCAGCCGGTCCGCGCCGAGAAGCGCGGCCTTGGCGGCATAGGCGCGGTCGACCTCGCGGACGATACGCTCAAGCATTTCCTCGTGCGCGATGCCTTCTTCCGCGGCCCAGATCGAGAGCGGCAGATCAAGGCCGAAGATTTCGCGCGCCTCCTCGGTGAGGCCGGCGATGTCCCATTGCTCGGCATACGCCTTTTCCGGCATGTGCCGCGTGACGAGCTTTTCGGCCACGTCATGGCGCATGTCGCGCACGATGGGCGAGACATCAGCCGTGCGCATGAATTCGATGCGCTGCTCGAAGATCGCCTTGCGCTGATCGTTGATGACGTCGTCGAACTTCAGAAGGTTTTTGCGGATCTCGTAATTGCGCTGCTCGACGCGGCGCTGGCTGGTCTCCAGCGCCTTGTTCATCCAGGGATGGACGATGGCCTCGCCCTCCTGGATGCCGAGGCCGCGCATGATCGCGTCGAGACGCTCGGCCGCGAAAATGCGCAGAAGATCGTCTTCAAGGCAGATATAGAATTTGGACTTGCCGGGGTCGCCCTGGCGGCCCGTGCGGCCGCGCAGCTGATTGTCGATGCGCCGGCTCTCGTGCCGCTCGGTGCCGAGGACATAAAGGCCGCCGGCCGCCAGCGCGCGCTGCTTCTTGGCTTCCACGTCGGCCTGGATTTCGCGCTTCTTGGCGGCGATTTGATCGGGCGTCTCATTGCCCTGCAGCGCCGCCTTAAGGCGCATGTCGACATTGCCGCCGAGCTGAATGTCGGTGCCGCGGCCGGCCATGTTGGTGGCGATCGTC
>CAZLWK010000040.1:0-20136 GCA_964563395.1 uncultured Caulobacteraceae bacterium | reverse complement strand
TCGCGATCGTGCAGGCCATCGTGGACGGCAAAGCCGGCGCTCTGACCTTGGAGAACGGCGCCCAACGCGGCCTCATCGCCCGCATCGTTCTGCCGAGCGTCGCCTAAGGCCTTAGCGCCCCACGCGCTCGACGCGTACGCCTTGAGCGCGCAGCATCGCCACCAGACCTTCATCGCCAAGCAGATGGCCCGCGCCCACGGCCACGAAATCGACGCCGCTTCCGCGCATTTCCTGAACCAGGACGCGCGTCCAGGCCGCATTGCGGCGCACGAACAGCGCTTCATAAAGCTCGGGATAGGCGGTGCGCGTTTCGTCGATCACCAGCCGTTCGAGCGTGGCGAGATCGCCGCGCTCCCAGGCGCGCTCCATCTCTTCGAGTTGCGCCACGCCCTCTATCGCCGCATCGGCGCCTTCCATGAGCATTTCGATCTGTAGCGCTTCGCTGAAGCCCTCGAAGAAATCGAATTGCTGGGCGCTCGTCTCGAACCAGCGCGCGCGCAGGCCGGCCGCGTCGGCGATAGCGTCGATCTGGCGGTCGACGCCCGCTTGCGGATCATAGCCCGCACGCATCACCGGCAGAACGGAAAGCATGATGCCCGCGAACCAGGGCCGCATCATCGCGAAATAATTCGGATCGACATCGAGCGCCACGAGCGCCGCCTTCAAGCGGTCGCGCTGCGGCTTGCTGAGATAGCTATCAAGCGCACGCGAGGAGACGGCGCGCTGCGCCACCTCCGCCTGCGCGCGCGCATCCGCCTCGGGCGACATTTCAAGCTCGGTCCAGACCTCTTCGGCCGAGCGCAGCGCGCGCTGCGCGTCCGCTCCGCCCCAAGGCGCACCCGGCCGTCGCACATGCACCGTGCCATAAAGATAGAGCGTTGAATCGGCGTCGCGCGCGACGAACAGCGCCGGCGCGAAGTGTTGATCGGCCAGCGCCGGCGCCGCCAAAGCCAAAAGGAAAACGCAGAAGGCGAAAATGCGCCGCATTCGTTTCGTTCCCACCACGCCGCTCAACGCCATGGCGCGAAATGCTTTGAGAGTTTGAGGCCTTGGCCGCGATAATTCGAGCCCGCCTCGCCGTAAAGCCGATCAACGGCCCCACTCAATTGCTCGAACACGAGCTTGCCCACGGGCTGGCCATGCTCAACGAAGAACGGCACGTCGCGCGAGCGCACCTCCAGCACGGCGCGCCCCTGATGCGGCGCAATGCCGAAACCGGGATCGAAGAAGCCCGCATAATGCGCGCGAAATTCGCCGAGCTCCGGCCGGATCGGCGCCATTTCGGCGGCTTCGTCCGGCGGAATGAGCACGTTCTCCTTCGATGCGAAGATGTAGAACTGGCCCGGATCAAGCACGACGCGGCCCTTGCGCGCTTCAAGAGGCTCCCAAAAATCGCGCGGATCATAGGCGCCGATGCGGTCCACATCGATCACGCCGGAATGGCGCTTGGCCCGGTAGCCGGCCGCGCCTGGAAGATCGAGATCGATGGTGAAGTCGATCTCGCGCTTCGGCCGCGCGGCGCCGCGCCGCAATCGGATTTGCGACAGGCGCGCGCCCGGACGCACCAGAATGGAAAACGTGCACGGGCTGATCTCGGCCCAGAGCGGGCCCTTGTATCCAGGCGCCACCGCATCGAAGGCGAGCGCGCCGTCCGTGATGAGACGGGTGAAGACGTCGATCCGGCCGGTCGAGCTCTTTGGATTGGCCGCGCCATGAAGATCGTCCGGCAGCGTCAAGCGCTCCTGCAGCGGCACGAGATAGACACATCCCGTTTCCAGAACCGCCCCGCCGCTGAGATCAATCTCGTGCATGACGAGTTCGTCGTCCAAGCGATCGGCCACGCAGGCGCCCGCGCCCGGCAGGAAGCTGGCGCGCAAGCGATACGCGGTCGCGCCGAGACGCAGATCGAGACTGGCGGGCTGAATCTGATCGGGCGCGAACGGCGCATCGGCCGCGATCCAGCCGGCCTCGATGGCGCGCTTCAAAGCGCTGTCTGGCAGAACTCCGTGAGCGGCCATCGAATCCCTTCCCGCGCCGGGCAGCCTAGAGGCCGGCCCGCGCCCCCGCCACCCCCGCGCGCAGGCGCCGATCGACCGCGCGTTCAGGTGCGCGAGAAAGGCTCTCCACTTTTGAATCAGGGCGTTTTCTGACCGAAGAACTGGCTTCCACTTCTTCCGAAAACGCCCTAGAAGCGTGCTCGCGCCGATTTGAACTCAGCTTGCGGGCGCTTTGACAAATGCTGCTAAAGCGGGGCGATGATTGAGGGCGCGCGCGCCTTCTTCCTCCCTCATGCGCAAGCTCGACTTCGGATCGGCGGACTGGCCGTGAAGGACGCTCCATGCGCAAAGACGTGAACTCCCTCCGCCCCGCCACGCGCCTTGTGCGCGCGGGGCTCGCCCGCAGCCCGCACAAGGAGACCGCCGAGGCGATCTTTCCGACCTCGGGCTTTGTCTATGACAGCGCGGCGGAAGCCGATTCGCGGTTCGCCGGCACATCGCCAGGCTATCTCTATGGGCGCTATGGCAATCCGACGGTGCGGGTGTTCGAGGAGCGCATGATGGCGCTCGAAGGGCCGGGCGCGGAAGAATGTCTCGCCGTCGGATCGGGCATGGCGGCGGTGACGGCCGCGATGGTCGGCAATCTGAAAGCGGGCGATCGCGTGATCGGCGCGCGGGCGATGTTTTCGTCCTGCCTGTGGTTGTTGGACACGTTGCTGCCGCGCTTTGGCGTCGACGTGGAATTGGTGGACGGCGACGATCTCGATCAATGGCGCGCGGCGGCCAAGAAGGGCGTGACGCTGGCGCTGATCGAGACGCCGGCGAATCCCTCGCTCGGCGGCGTCGATATCCAGGCGGTGGCGGACATCGTGCATGCAGCGGGCGGCAAGCTGGTGGTGGACAATGTGTTCGCCAGCCCAGTGCTGCAAAAGCCCTTCACGATGGGCGCCGACATCGTCGTCTATTCCGCCACCAAGCACATAGACGGCCAGGGCCGCACGCTGGGCGGAGCGATCCTCGCGTCGAAGGAATTGATCGATTCCGGCATACGCGAATATCTGCGCCACACCGGCCCGGCGCTCTCACCATTCAATGCGTGGGTGCTGCAAAAGGGCCTGGAGACGATCGAATTGCGCGTGATGAAGCAGAGCGAGAACGCGGCGCTCGTGGCCGACGCGCTGGCGAAAGCGGGCAAGATCACGAAACTGCTCTATCCGGGCCGGGCGGATCATCCCCATCACGCGATCCATCAAAGGCAGATGCGGGGGGGCGGCACGCTGATCTGCTTCGAGGTGGAGGGCGGACGCGACGGCGCGTGGCGCTTTCTCGATGCGCTGGAGCTGATCGACATTTCCAACAATCTTGGCGATTCAAAAAGCCTCGCCACGCATCCGGAGACGACCACCCATCGGCGCCTCCAAGCGGAAGATCGCGCGCGCATCGGCGTGACGCCGGGCACGCTGCGCCTCAGCGTCGGCCTGGAAGACCCACAGGATTTGATCGACGACGTCTTGCAGGCGCTTGAGCGCGTCTAAGCTCTAGCCGCGCTGATTGCTGATTTCGATCACGTCCTCGAACGTGCGCAGGCCAGAGCGCTGCGCATTGACGAGCACGGCCATGTTGCCCGGCGCGTGCTTGTTATCGAGCATTTTTTCGTGCGCGAGTGGGATTTTGTCCCACTCGAACACCTCGCCCATCGCCGGATCGATCCGACGGTCGATCACCAGCTGATTGGCCGCCATCGCCTGCTTCAGATGGGCGAAGTGCGAGCCCTGCACGCGCTTCTGGCGCATCCATAGGAAGCGCGCGTCCATGGTGAGGTTGAAGCCCGACGTGCCGGCGCAGATCACCACCATGCCGCCGCGCTTCACCAGGAACACCGAGAGCGGGAACGTCTGCTCGCCGGGGTGTTCGAAGACGATGTCGACATCCTTCTTGCCGGTGATGTCCCAGATGGCTTTGCCGAACTTGCGGCATTCCTTCATGTATTCGTTGAATTCGGGCGTGTTGACCTTCGGCAACTGGCCCCAGCAATTGAAATTCTTGCGATTGAGCACGGCCTTCGCGCCCATCGACATGACGTAATCGGTCTTGCTGTCGTCGGAGACGACGCCGATCGCGTTGGCGCCGGTGATGGCGCAAAGCTGCGTGGCGAACACGCCAAGCCCGCCCGAGGCGCCCCAAACGAGCACATTCTGGCCGGGCTTCAATTCATGCGGCTCGTGGCCGAAAAGCATGCGGTACGTCGTGGCAAGCGTGAGCGTGTAGCAAGCGGCTTCTTCCCAGGTCAGGTGCCTGGGGCGCGGCATGAGTTGGCGCGATTGCACGCGGCAGAATTGCGCGAACGAGCCGTCGGGCGTCTCGTACCCCCAGATGCGCTGCGACGGCGAATACATCGGATCGCCGCCATTGCATTCCTCGTCGTCGCCGTCGTCCTGGTTGCAATGGATGACGACCTCATCGCCCGGCTTCCAGCGCTTCACCTTCGAGCCCACGGCCCAGACGATGCCCGAGGCGTCCGACCCGGCGACATGGAAGGGCTGCTTGTGGCCGTCGAAGGGGCTGATCGGCTCGCCGAGCGCGGCCCAGACGCCGTTATAATTGACCCCGCCCGCCATCACGAGGACGAGACATTCATCCTCCCCGATCGTGGGGGTGGGCACCACTTCCAGCTGCATCGCCTGGGCGGGACGGCCATGACGCTCCCGCCGAATGGCCCAGGCCCACATCGTGGCGGGCACATGGTAGGCGGGCGGAATTTCCCCAATCTCGTAAAGGTCTTTCACGCCTTTCAACGCGGTTTTCGGGGCGCCGGCCATGCATCGTCTCCAGCTGCGAGAGGACAAGCCGCCATCGTGCTCGTTCTTGCTGCAGCGCGCAACAGGTTACGCCAATCTTCGTTGCAGTGCAGCATAAACCACACGTCATGCAATTTTGGATGCCTTGACCTTTCAAGCGAACTTACTCCCGGGCGTCGGACGCCATCTTGCAGTGCAGCATGGGCGATGCTTCCTTGGCGGCATGACCACGCCCTTTCAGCACGCCCCCGACGCGCCCTGGATCTTCCGCACCTATGCGGGCCATTCGAGCCCGGCGGAATCGAACAAGCTCTATCGGGCTAACCTTTCGCGCGGGCAGACCGGGCTCTCCATCGCCTTCGATCTGCCGACCCAGACGGGGTACGATTCCGATCACATTCTCGCGCGGGGGGAAGTGGGCAAGGTCGGCGTGCCGATCTCGCATCTGGGCGACATGCGCACCCTCTTCGACGGCATCCCGCTGGCGCAGATGAACACGTCCATGACGATCAACGCCCCCGCGGCGTGGCTCCTGGCGCTCTATGTGGCGCTGGCGGACGAACAGGGCGCGGACCGGAAGGCGCTGCAGGGCACCACGCAGAACGACATCATCAAGGAATACCTTTCGCGCGGCACCTATGTGTTCCCGCCCAAGCCCTCCTTGAAGCTCACCGCCGACACGATCGCCTGGTGCCTCAAGGAAACGCCGAAATGGAATCCGATGAACGTCTGCTCCTATCATTTGCAGGAAGCAGGCGCGACGCCGGAACAGGAGCTCGCTTTCGCGCTCGCCACGGCCATCGCTGTTCTCGATGCTGTGAAAGAGCGCGGCGAAATAGCGCCCGCGCAGATGAACGCGGTGTTTCAGCGCCTCTCCTTCTTCGTGAACGCCGGCATCCGCTTCATCACCGAATTGTGCAAAATGCGCGCCTTCACCGAGCTCTGGGACGAGATCGGCCTTGAGCGCTATGGCGTGACCGACGAGAAGGCGCGCCGCTTTCGTTATGGCGTGCAGGTGAACAGCCTCGGCCTGACCGAGCCGCAAGCGGAGAACAACGTCTACCGCATTCTTCTGGAAATGCTGGCGGTGACGCTGTCCAAGAGCGCGCGCGCGCGCGCCGTGCAATTGCCGGCGTGGAACGAAGCGCTTGGCCTGCCGCGACCCTGGGATCAGCAATGGTCTCTGCGCATGCAGCAGATTCTCGCGTTCGAAACCGACCTGCTGGAATTCGAGGATTTGTTCGACGGTTCGATCGTGGTGACGCAGAAGGTCGAGGCGCTGAAGGCGCTGGCGCGCGCCGAACTGGCCAAGATCGACGCGATGGGCGGCTCGGTGGTCGCGGTCGAAAGCGGTTACATGAAAGAGCAATTGGTGGAGTCAAACCGCAAGCGCACGGAGGGCGTGGAGCGCGGCGCGATCACGGTGGTGGGCGTCAACAAATTCACCAACGCCGAGCCGTCTCCCCTCTCCGCCGGCGAGGGCATTATTCAAACCGTCGATTTCACCGCCGAGGATGCGCAAATCCGCGCGCTGAGGGCTTGGCGCGCATCCCGCGACGGCAAGGCCGTCGAAGCCGCTTTAGCGGCGTTGCGTGCGGCAGCACAAGAATCCCGCAACATCATGGACGCCTCCATCGCCTGCGCCAAAGCTGGCGTGACGACCGGCGAATGGGGCGAGACGCTGCGTGACATCTATGGCGAATATCGCGCGCCCACGGGCGTGGCGCTCGTCATCGAGAGCGAGGGCGAGGATGTGGAGGCGGTGAAAGCCGATGTCGCCGCGCTTTCGGAAAAGCTCGGACGACAGCTGACCTTTCTCGTCGGCAAGCCTGGGCTCGACGGCCATTCCAACGGCGCCGAGCAGATCGCCGCGCGCGGCCGCGCCGTGGGCATGAACGTCGTCTATGAAGGCATCCGCCTGACGCCGGCGGAGATCGTCGCCGCCGCGAAGGAGAAGAAGGCGCACGTCGTCGGCCTCTCCATCCTCTCCGGCTCGCACCTCGATCTCGTGCGCGAGGTCGTGCGCCTGATGCGCGATGAAGGTCTCGATCATGTGCCGGTCGTCGTCGGCGGCATCATCCCGCCGGCGGACGCACTGGTGCTCAAACAGATGGGCGTGCGCGGCGTCTATACGCCGAAGGATTTCAAAATCACCGGCATCATGGGCGATATCGTCAAGCTGGTGGAGAAGGACGCGCTTCAGCCAGCGTAAGCCGCCCGCACAAACCTCGTCATCGCCGAGGCGCCGATCAGCGGCGCGATGAAGGGAATGAAAGAGCACGCAAGCCCGATCAGAAAGATTGGCGCGGCATGGCGGCGACGAAACGCGCGCGCCTCCTCCCAGCTCATCGCGCGCACCGCCGCCATCGAAGAATATTCGCGTCCCATCAGATAGCCGTTGAGACCGAGGAACCAGACAAGGTTCACCACCGGTACGAACAGCAGCGGCAGAGAGAGAAGATTGAGCGCCAGCGCCGGCAGGCCGATGCGCAGGCCGATGGCGAGCCCCTGATGCAGCGGCAGTCCCCGTCCGGGGCTCTGGCCGGCGAAGGCGGTTTTCTCCACGCGCTCGGCGGCCACATCGAACAAGGCGCCGCCCAGAACCATCGAAATCGCCGGCGCGATCAGAACGGCCAGCACGACGACGCCCGCGCTGGCGAGGATTTCCGCGCCGTCATACAGCCAACGCATCCACCCCGCGCCCTCCGGGATCATCGGCACAAGGTAGCGAAACGCAGCCCAGGCGGCGGCGGCCGTGAGCGCAATCGCCGCGGTTACGCAGAGCGCGGCCAGCCAGCCAAGTCGACTGGAGAAAACATCCCCAAACGCCGCCCCGATCGCGCCGAACGCCTTGGCCGCCCCGTTCATCGCCGCTCCATCTTCCTGCATGCACGAGCTTGACGCGCGGGGCTTCAATCGCACAATCCGCCCGCCTCCGGGGAGTTTCATGACCGTTCAAAACGAAGCCCGCGCCCCGCTCATGCAGCGGGTCCGCGCGGAAGTGGTCGATTGGCTGAAAACGCTCGCCTGGATCGTGCCCGCCTATCTGGCGCTGACCACGGTGGCGTTCGCCAATTATTCGATCCCCTCGGAAAGCATGGTGCCTACCCTGGAAGTGGGCGACCGGGTCGTGGTGTCGAAATGGGCCTATGGCTATAGCCGCCATTCGCTGCCGCTAAACATTGGGGCGGCCCTGCCCGCCGGCGAGGATCGCCTGTTCGCGCGCCAGCCCGAGCGCGGCGACGTGATCGTGTTCATCCACCCGCGCGATGGGCGGGTGATGATCAAGCGGCTCATCGGCCTGCCAGGCGACCGTATCGCGGTGCGCGGCGGGCGGCTTATTCTGAACGGCGCGCCGGTCGACCTTTCCGAGGGGCAATCCCTGGTGCGCCGGGCGCATGAGGCGGGCCTGGAATCCGCCATTCGGTATGAAGAGACGCTGCCCAACGGCCTCACACATCCGGTGCATCAATTTCCGGAGCCGACGCCCTTCGACGAGGTTCCCGATTATGTGGTGCCGCCCGGCGAATACTTTTTCATGGGCGACAATCGCGACAATTCGCTGGACAGCCGCTGGGCCGGGATGGGGCCCGTGCCTTTTGAAAACCTGATCGGCCGGGCCGAGACGGTCTATTTCGCGGGCCGTTTCTGCAACCGCGACACCGGCGTCACCTGTCCGCAAGCGCGCTGGCTGAAGCCGCTTCACGGCTGACCCGCCCGCGCTGGACGATGAAGATCCCGGCCAGCAGGAGAGCGGCCCCGATAAGGGCGAGCGATCCCATCGCCTCGCCGAATAGGACCCAGGAGATCAGCGCCGCCGTCACTGGCTGAACCCATAAGAGGACGGTGGCCGCGCCGATCGGCAGGCGCCCGATGCCGAGCGCGATCAAGCCCTGGCCGCCAATATGGACCACGAGGCCGAGCCCCACGAGCACAGCCCAACCGCGCCACGTCTGCGGCCAGAACGATTCCTGAAAGAGCAACGTCATCGCCAATGCGAAAACCAGCGCCGATAGCGTGGTGAAAAACATCACCGCGCCGGTGCGCACGGTGCGGCGCAGGCGGTTCACGATCAGAAGATAGGCCGCGTAGCCAAGCGCCGAAGCGGCGGCCAAGGCGTCGCCCAGAAAGGCGGAGGGCCCCAGCGCCTCCCCGCTCCCGGTTTTGCCAAGCGCCAACAGCGCCGCGCCCAGAAGCGCGACGGCGACGCCAAGCACGAAGGGACCGCCCAATCGTTCCTTGAACAGAAGCCAGCCCGCGAGCCCCGCGAACAGGGGCGTCAGATTCGACAGGAGCGTGGCGTTGGCCACCAGGGTCAAACCCACGGCGGCGTGGAAGAGACTGATATCGAGCCCGAATCCAAGCCCCGCCCAGAGCAGCCCGCCCCGCGCGCGCGGAGAAGGCGGGGCGCGTTCCAGGGCATAAAGCAGCGCGAGGATCGGCAGGGCGAAGACAAATCGCCAGAACGCCGTCGCCTGCGGCCCCAGCTCCGAAAGGCGCATGCCGATTGGCGCGAAGCCGAGCAGCATGGCGCCCGCCAAGACGCTCCCCGTCGCCGCCCACGCGCCCGCGCCGCCCAATTTCATGGGCCGCATCAACCGCGCCGGAGCGCGCGTTGCAATCGATGAGGACGAATCGCCTGCGCGATTCGCCGCCGCGCGGACCGCAACGGGGAGCACGCGCTCATCCCAATACCGTGCCCGGCGCGGCCTGCGCGCGGCGATGGCGGCGATTCCTGAATCAGGTCCTAATCGGGGCCAGCGGAAGCGGAGAAAACCGCTCGCGATCCTTAATGCGCGCTTGCCCCGGCCCCCGCTCATTAACTCACAGGCAAGGAAAAATTTCGGGACAAGAGGACTCCCCCGTAGACAGGACGTTAGGGATTGTCGTCACTATATGTAGCGGTAGGAACAAGAGCGGGCACACCAGACATTGCGCTTCGGCCAGAAGCGAGTCGGGTTAAAGCTCGGTGAAGGAGTGAAGAATGCAGGGGCGGCGGCAACAAGCGGCGGAGATCATGAAGAGCCCGGCGGCGAGCGTTCAGCCGCATCGCGGCAAGCCCAAGCCGCTTCGCCCGCTCAAGGTCGTGGAGAAGGTCGAGATCGACCCTTCGCGCGACGCGCTGCTCACCGATTTCGGCAAGACCACGCTGAAGGATCGCTACCTGCTGCCCGGCGAAAGCTATCAGGACATGTTCGCCCGCGTGGCCACCGCCTATGCCGACGACATCGACCATGCCCAGCGCATCTACGATTATATCTCCAAGCTCTGGTTCATGCCGGCCACGCCCGTGCTCTCGAACGGCGGGGCCGAGCGCGGCCTGCCGATTTCCTGCTTCCTGAACAGCGTCGGCGACAGCCTCGATAACATCGTCGATGTCTGGAACGAGAATGTGTGGCTAGCCTCCAATGGCGGCGGCATCGGCACCTATTGGGGCGGCGTGCGCTCGCTCGGCGAGAAGGTCGGCCAGAACGGGCAGACGAGCGGCATCATCCCCTTCATCCATGTGATGGACAGCCTCACGCTGGCGATCAGCCAGGGCTCGCTGCGTCGCGGTTCGGCGGCGGTCTATCTCGACATCCACCATCCCGAGATCGAGGAATTCCTCGAAATTCGGAAGCCGGCCGGCGATTTCAACCGCAAGAGCCTCAATCTACATCACGGCGTGAACATCACCGACGAGTTCATGATCGCCGTGCGCGACGATCTGCCCTTCGCGTTGCGCTCGCCCAAGAACGACGAAGTGCTGCGCCATGTGAGCGCGCGCAAGCTGTGGCAAAAGATCCTGGAAATGCGGCTCCAGACTGGCGAGCCCTACATCATCTTTTCCGACACCGTGAACAAGCAGATGCCCAAGCATCAGCGCGAATTGGGTCTTAAGGTGCGCCAATCCAATCTGTGCTCGGAGATCATGCTGCACACCGGGCTCGATCATAATGGAAAGGAGCGCACGGCGGTGTGCTGCCTCTCCTCGCTGAACGCCGAAACATTCCTGGAATGGGAGAAGGAAGAGCAATTCCTGGAAGACGTGTTCCGCTTCCTCGACAACGTGCTGGAAGACTTCATTCAGCGAGCGCCGCCGGAAATGGAGCGCGCCACCTACGCCGCCTATCGCGAGCGTTCCGTTGGTCTGGGTTTGATGGGGTTCCACTCCTTCCTGCAGGCGCGCAACGTGCCGATGGAATCGGCCATGGCGAAGGTGTGGAACCTGAAAATGTTCAAGCACATCCGCCGCGGCGCGGATGCGGCGAGCGTGAAGCTGGCGCAGGAGCGCGGCGCCTGCCCGGATGCGGACGAGCGCGGCATCATGGCGCGCTTTTCGCACAAGCTGGCGATCGCGCCGACCGCGTCGATCTCGATCATTTGCGGCGGCACCAGCGCGGGCATCGAGCCGATCCCGGCGAACATCTACACGCACAAAACGCTGTCGGGCTCATTCGCGGTGAAGAACCCCTATCTGGAGCGCCTTTTGGACGAAAAGGGCCGCAACACCGAAGCGACCTGGACCTCGATCCTCGCCAATGAAGGCTCGGTGCAGCATCTGGACTTCCTCGACGAGCACGAGAAGAGCGTGTTCAAGACGGCGTTCGAGATCGATCAGCGCTGGATCATGGAGCTCGCCGCGGATCGCACGCCGCTGATCTGCCAATCGCAATCGCTCAACATCTTCCTGCCCGGCGATGTCGATAAATGGGACCTCCACATGCTGCACTGGATGGCATGGGAGCGCGGCGTGAAGAGCCTCTATTATTGCCGCTCCAAGAGCGTGCAGCGCGCGGGCTTCGCGGGCGGCGAAGAATTGAAGGCCGAACAGAGCGCCGGTTCAGGTACGCGCACCGATTACGAGGAATGCCTCGCCTGCCAATAGGCGGCGAGGCGCCTCTTCGCGCGGATATCAGGCGAAAGCGGGCTGTCCGCGCGCAAGTGTCCGCGTTCGCATGATCAATTCGAACGACCGCTGGCGCGCCGCCTCGTCATAGATTTGTGCGGTGAGCATGAATTCGTCGGCCTGCGTGCGCGCGCGCAGCGCGGCGAGCTTTTCCGCGACGGTTTTCGCGGACCCGATCGCGGCGACATCCCTCATCCCGGCGCGCATCGCCATCAATTCAGGCGGCGGCTGATAGCCGCGTTGCGGCGGCGGCAAGGCGCGCGGCGCGCCGCTCATGAGGGCGGCGAAGGCTTGCAAGCCCGATGTGGCAAGATATTCGGCCTCTTCGTCGGTCTCCGCCGCGATCGCCTGCACGCCCAAGATCACATAGGGCGCGGCGGCGTAGTCGGACGGACGGAAGCGCTCACGATAAATCCGCAGCGCGTCCATCATCTGCGCTGGCGCGAAATGAGACGCGAACGCGAACGGCAGTCCGAGCGCGGCCGCGACCTGCGCGCCGAACAGACTCGAGCCCAAAATATACAGCGGCACATTGGTGTTCGCGCCCGGCACGGCGCGCAGACGCTGGCCCTCTTCAGTTGGCCCCAAATAAGCGAGCAGCTCGAGTACGTCCTGCGGAAACGCCTCGGGATTGGAATGAAGCGTGCGGCGCAGCGCACGCATCGTCAGCTGATCCGTGCCAGGCGCGCGGCCCAGTCCCAAATCCACGCGCCCAGGAAACAAAGCCGCCAGCGTACCGAATTGCTCGGCCACTTGGAGCGGCGCGTGATTGGGCAGCATGATTCCGCCCGCGCCGATGCGGATGGTTTTTGTGGCGTGGCCGACATGAGCGAGCACGACGGACGTCGCGGCGCTGGCGATGCCCGGCATGTTGTGATGCTCCGCCGCCCAATAGCGCAGATAGCCCAGCTCTTCGGCGGCGCGCGCGAGATTGGCGGCGCTATTGAGCGCCGCGCGCACATCGCCGCCTTCGAGGATCGGACAGAGATCGAGAACGGAATAGGGGATCATGACGTCAGTATGCGCGCGCGACGACGCGCCCGCTACTCCTCGCCGGCAGGCGGCAGCACCGGAGCGATTTCCGGCGCGGATGTCATATCCGGCGTGACGCTGGTCTCTTCACTGCGCGCTTCCGGTGCGGGCGCGGGCGGCGGCGCAAAGCGCGCAAGGCCTTCGATGCGGTCAGCGCCCGCGGGCGCGACCAGGCGCGCCTCGGCGAAGGCGCGCCCGACGGGCTCGGCGCGTCCGCCCAGGCAGGCCGCGAAGAATTGGTCCGCGGCGGCGAAGACGGCGAGGCGCGTTTCGGCGCGCGCGAGTGGGGCGGGGCCGTCGCGGAAAAGCAAGTAGACGAGCCCTGCGCGGCGCACGCGCCCGTTCTGCGCCAGCATGTCCGCATCGCCGCGCCCCTGCCCCTGCGAGGCGGCGAGCAAGAGCGGCCGCGCGATCGCCCCGGCGCGATAGAGCGGCGAACGATCCCTGAGCACTTGCCGGCCAACGCCGTCACGCGGATCGCCGATGCGCTGATACAATTGCGCCGGATCGTTCTGGAAAAGCGCGGGCTGCGCGGCGAGCGATTCAAGATTGGCCGGCGCGCCGACAGCCACGCCGCAGGCGAAGCGCTCAGGCGTGAAGGCAAGCCCATGCAGCGCGGCGAATCCCCCATAGCCGGCGCCGAATATGCCGATGCGGTCGGGCTGCGCGACGCCTTCGTCCACCGCCCATTGCACGGCGTCGATCAGATCGTCCTGCATGCGCGCGCCCCATTCGCGGTTGCCCTGATTGAGGAACGCCTTGCCGAACCCGGACGAACCGCGAAAATTCACCGACAACACCGCATAGCCGCGATTGGCCAGCCATTGATGCAGCGGATTGAAGCCGAAGGAATCGCGCGCCCACGGTCCATCGTGCGGCGCGAGCACCATCGGGATCGGCGCGTCTGGACGTGAATCGCCATTGCCGTCCGCGCCGATCGGCAGCGTCAGATAAGAGACGAGCGTGAGCCCGTCGCGACTTTCGATCTCCACCGGGGCCATCGGTTGCAAGGGCGCGCGCTCAAGCGCTGGAAAATGGCGGAAAAGAAGCGTGAGCTTGCGATTCTCCGTGTCCGCGCGATTGTAGAGGTAAGAGCGCGTCGGGATGGTGGGCCCATCCTCGACAACCAGCCAGAATTTATCGTCAAGCGAACGACTGACGACGCGCGCCTCTCCCTCAAGACGATCGTCGAGGAAGGTCAGGTCCGTTTGCGCTTCCGGATCGAGCGCGCGCCATTCGCGCCGTAAATATTCGGCGGCGTAGGCCTCTGGCGCGCGCGTCGAGGGATCGAGCCAGACATCGCTGACGTCCGCGCGCGGGCTTTCGCCCAGAACGGTCTTCGCACCGCTCTCCAAGTCGAACCGGACAAGAGCTGCGCGGTCTCGCCCGACCGAATCGAGCATCAGGAAGGAACGTCCGCCAGCCTCCATGCCGAGAATATTCGTGCTGATCGCGTCCTCGAACGGAATGACGAAGAGGCTCGACCAGGCGGCGTCTCCGCCCTTCGACCACACCGACACCGAGCCGTCAGGCTCCGGCTTCAAGGCGAGGCGCACCGCGTTTTCGCGATCGAGAAAGAAGCGCGAGAAGCGGCGCGCATTGCGCTCGATGAGGGAGCGCGCACCCGTATCCAGATCGATGCGATAAAGCGCGGCCGGCTGTCCGGCGCGCTCGCCGATGGCGACGATGACGCCGCCGGGATCGTCGGTGCTGACGCCGACAATTTCCGTGTGACCGCGTTCGGTGAGCGGACGCGTCTGCGCCTCCGCTATATCGACGACGAACAGGCGAAAATTCCCATCCCCATTGCGGTCCTGCAGGAACAAGAGCCGGCCGTCATCGGCCGACCATTGATAGCGCGCGATGTCATTGGCGGCGGCGGTTACGGGCTGGGCCGCGCCCAGGGTCGCGATCGGCACGACCCAGAGATTGAGCGCACCCGCGCGCGGCGCGAGGAAAGCCAAAACCTCGCCGCGCGGCGAAATCTTCGCGTCGGCGCGCACCGGGTCTCCAAACAGCGCGGCGCGCATGATCAACGGCGGGGCCGGCGCGGGCGGCACCGGCGCGGTGGCGACTTGTCCTGACCCGCAGGCGGCGAGTGCGGTCAGCGCCGACAGCATGGCCGCAATGGGCCAGGACACACCCCTTCTGGGGCGCGCGCCGAACGCCCTGTCGGCGCTGCGCCTCATTCTGGGCGTCCCAAGCATGGACAGACCTTAACGTTTTCGCCGGGGCCGGCAAACCGATATGGCGCCCGCGCGTTAAGCCAGCCGCCGGCGCGGGGTTTGGACTTTTGACTTGGCCGGCGACCCTCCCTATCTGACGCGCGTTTGTCCGCAGGAAAGGCTTCAACGTGGCCGAAACGCCCTCTCCCCGCCCAACCGGGGCGCTCGTTCTGGCGGACGGCGCCGTCTATCTGGGCGTGGGGCTCGGGGCGGTCGGCGACGCGCTCGGCGAGGTCTGCTTCAACACGGCGATGACCGGGTATCAAGAAATCCTGACCGACCCGTCCTACGCCGCGCAGATCGTCGCCTTCACCTTTCCCCATGTCGGCAATGTAGGCGCGAACGCCGCCGACATCGAAGCCAGTTCGCCGGCGGCGGCCGCCGCTGCGCGCGGCGCGATCTTCCGCGCGGCGCCCACGCCCAGCTCCAATTGGCGGGCTGAAAGCGAATGGTCGGATTGGCTGCGTCAACGCGGCATCGTCGCGCTGGCCGGCATCGATACGCGCGCCTTGACGCGGCGCATCCGCGAGAAGGGCATGCCGAACGCGATGATCGCGCACGATCCGAACGGCGCCTTCGATCTGGAGGCGCTGCGCGCCAAGGCGGCCGCGTGGAGCGGGCTCGAAGGGCTCGATCTCGCGAAGGAGGTGACGACCGCGCAGCGCTATGACGTGCGCGAAACGCGTTGGCGCTGGCCCGGCGGTGTGGAAGCAGTCGATGCGCCGCGCTTCAAGGTGGTGGTGCTGGATTATGGCGTGAAGCGAAACATCCTGCGGGCGCTGGGCGACATTGGCGCGGAGGCGATCGTGCTGCCCGCCACCGCCACGGCGGAAGAGGTGTTGGCGCACGATCCGGATGGCGTCGTGCTTTCCAACGGGCCAGGCGATCCCGCCGCCACCGGAATCTACGCCGCGCCTGAGATCAAGAAGCTTGTCGAGCGCGGACCGCCCATGTTCGGCATCTGCCTCGGGCACCAGATGCTGGCGCTGGCGCTTGGGGCGAAAACGCTGAAAATGCCGCAAGGCCATCATGGCGCGAACCATCCGGTGAAGGACCTTGAGACCGGCAAAGTCGAGATCGTTTCGATGAATCACGGTTTCGCCGTGGACGCGGCGAGCCTGCCCAAGGGCGTGACGCAAACGCACGTCTCCCTGTTCGACGGATCGAATTGCGGCCTGGCGCTCGCCGACCGTCCGGTGTTCTCGGTGCAATATCACCCTGAGGCGTCCCCCGGTCCGCAGGATTCCCATTACCTGTTCGAGCGCTTCGCGGCGGCCATGGCCGAGCGCAAGGCGCGCGCGTCGTGAGGCCGGCGCTTCTCGTCAATCCGCCTCTGGGCGGATTTGAGGCGCGTCTGTCGGAAACCTATGACGTGCTTCATTGGCCACAGGACCGCGCCCGTGCCGACGACATCCGCGCGGCCTTGGTGATCGGCGGCGTCGGCCTGCCTAACGAAGCGATTGAAAACCTGCCGAAACTCGAACTCATCGCGTGCATGGGCGCGGGCTATGACGGGATCGACCTTGCACTCGCAAAAGCGCGCGGTCTGACCATCACGAATTGTCCGGCGGTCAATCACGAAGACGTGGCCGATTTGGCCATGGGTCTGATGCTCTCGGTCGCGCGCGACATCGCGATCGGCGATCGCGCCGTGCGCGCGGGCGCGTGGCGCGATTTCACCAGCCCCGGTCAGGTGCGCCGATTCAGCGGACGCAGGCTCGGCGTCGTCGGGCTTGGCGCGATCGGCCGCGCCATCGCCGCGCGCGCCGAAGCGTTCCGCATGCCAATTCGCTGGACAGGGCCGCGTCCCAAGCCGGACGCGCCCTATCCTTACGAGCCGGATCTCGCCGCGCTCGCGGCGTGGAGCGACGTGCTCGTTGTCGCCTGTCCCGCAATTCCCGGCACGGAAAAGATGATCGATGCGCGGGTGATCGAAGCGCTCGGACCGCAAGGAATTCTCGTCAACATCGCGCGCGGATCGCTTGTCGATGAAGACGCGCTGATCGCGGCGTTGAAGGATGGCCGGCTTGGCGGCGCGGGGCTCGACGTGTTCGAGGAAGAGCCGACCGATCCGGCGCGGTGGGCTGACGTGCCGCATACCACGTTGACACCGCATCAGGGCGGCGCCCCGCGCGAAGCCTTGCGCGAAGCGACCGCCCTGGCGCTTGAAAACGTCCGCCTCTTCTTCGCCGGCGCGCAGCTTAAGACGCCGGTCCCGCTTTAGCGCAATTCGAACGTCACGCTGAGATTGACAGTCGTGTCGATCTCCCCGGGCGAAACGGGCGTCGCCTGCGCGGCGTCGGCGGCCTCCATGCGCGCCATCATCGGCATGGGAATGGGCGGCGAATAGGCGGCGGATTCCGAAATCGAGACGATGCGGTGCACAGAAAGACCAGCCGCGCGCGCATAGAGCGTGGCCCTGCGGCGCGCTTCGGCGATCGCATCGGTGCGCGCCGCGTCGAGCTGCGCGTCCGGCTCGGCATGCGAGAATGTGACGCCGTTCAGCGTGTTGCCGCCAGCATTGATCGCCGCATCGAGCGCGGCGCCGAGACGATCCAGATTTCGCACCTTCGCATTGACCGTGTTCGTCGCTTGATAGCCGGTGAGGCGCGGCGGCTCATTCTCGCGATAAACATATTGCGGATTGAGATTGAGGTTGGACGTTTGAATGTCGCGCTCCGCTATGCCGGCGCGGCGCAGCGCGGCCATCAGCGCGTTCATGCGTTGCGCATTCGCCTGCATGGCGGCCGCGGCCGTCGCGCCTTCCGCAACCACGCCAAGATTGACGGTGGCCATGTCGGGGGCGGCCGTCACTTTGCCTTCGGCGGAAATGGACAACAGCGTGCCTTGAATCGCCGCTGGCGCGCTTGCGGGGGCGGTCTGCGCCGTTGCGGCCATCGGCGCGGCGACAGTGAGCGCGGACAAGGCCGCGGCGGCGAGCATGCGCATGATCTGGGTTCTCCCGGGTATCCCTCGACGCCAATGAACGCCCGTCGCGCGGCGAAATGACGGCGAAGTAAGGATTTTTCTCGGGGCCCAGGTCGGACTGGCCGCAACCGGTTCGGCCTCGAACCGAATCGGGACGCGAATCAGTGTAGGCATATCGCTTTCCCGGGAGCCGCGTAGCCTTGCGCTTTACCGACGCCTATCTGCGCCAAGTGCGCGACCGCGTCGGCATCGCCGATTATGCGGGCCGCAAGCTCAGCTGGGATAAGCGCAAATCCCGCCCGGCGGCCGGCGATTATTGGGCCTGCTGCCCCTTCCATCAGGAAAAAAGCCCCTCTTTCCATGTGCTTGAGGATAAGGGCATCTTCCATTGCTTCGGTTGCGGGGAGAAGGGCGACCTGTTCGGCCTCGTCATGAAGCTGGAGGGCGTGAGCTTTCCCGAGGCAGTGGCGCAGATGGCGGCGCTCGCCGGCATGGCCCCGCCCGAGGGCGAGATGGAGGACCGCGCGGAGACCGACGCGCGCAAGCGGCTCTATGCGGTGATGCAGATCGCGGCCGGGCTCTATCGCGCCGCGCTGTTCGAGCCCCATGGGCGCGATGCGCGGGCCTATCTCACCAAGCGCGGCCTGAACCGCGAGGTGTGCGAAAGCTTTGGCATCGGCTTCGCGCCCGCCGGCTGGACCTGGGCGCTCGACGCGCTGAAGGCCAAGGGCGTTTCGGCGGAGGAAGCGATCGCCGCCGGGCTCGCCAAGGCCGGAGAAGACGGGCGGCGCGCGATCGACGTGTTTCGCGGCCGCATCACATTCGAGATCGCGGACGCCGGCGGCAAGGTGATCGCGTTCGGCGCGCGCGCGCTCGATCCGACAGCGCCCGCGAAATACATCAATTCCCCAGAGACGGCGCTCTTCCACAAGGGCCGCACGCTCTATCGCTACAAGGAAGCCCGCGCGCTCGCCGCCAAGACCAAGGCCGAGGGGCTGGTGATCGCGGAAGGTTATCTGGACGTGATCGCGTTCGAGCGCGCCGGGATCGGCGCGGTGGCGCCGCTCGGCACGGCGCTGACGGAGGAACAATTGCAGCTGGCCTGGAAGGCCGGCCCCGCGCCCATCCTCTGCTTCGACGGCGACAGCGCGGGCTTGCGCGCCGCCGACCGCGCACTCGATCTGGCGCTGCCCCATCTTGGACCCGGACGGACGGTGCGGATCGCCGTTTTGCCGGCGGGCGAGGACCCGGACGACCTCTATCGCCGCGCCGGACCCGACGCGCTCGCGCCCGTGCTTTCGGCGGCGCGTCCTGCCTTCGAAGCGCTCCTCGCGCGCGAGGCCGGCCGCGCCCCGCTGACGACGCCCGAGACCAAGACCGCCTTCAAGGACCGGCTCCGGCAAGCGGCGTTCCGCATCGCCGATGAAGAGACCAAGCGCGCCTATCTGCGCGATCTCCTGGCGGCGGCGGACCAGCTCATTCGCCCGCCGCGCGGCCGGGACGGCCCCTATCGCGGCCCCCCCGGCAAGAGCGCGCCGCCGCCGGCGCTGACGCCGGAATTGCGCGCCAAGAGCGCTGGTCCAGGCCGGCTTGGGGCCGAGGATTTCCTGCGCGCCGCCATCGACAATCCGGCCCTGATGGAGCGTTTCGGCGAGACGGAGGACTATCAGCAGCGGCCGATGTTCAAGAATCCGCGGCTCAATCGCGCGCTGATCGTCAAGCACGTGCTGCGCGGCCACGAGAAAGATCTGTTCGTGCGGCCGTCTACCGCGGCGACTAAGGTCATCCTGCCATACGCGGCCAGCGAGCTTGAGCTTGGCGGTATCAGCTTCATGGTGGGGGAAATCCGTTTCGAGAAACTGATGCGCGACGCCGTCGGGCGGTACGATACGGAAGAAGACTTCCACGCCGACGCGGAACTGTTGCGCGTGCTCGCGGGGCTGCCCTCGTTTGATCCGTTCCTGATGCGCGAACGCATGCGCACGCTCGGCATCGAGCCGGCGCGTTGCTATTTTGACATCGCGGAAGCTGATCTCTCGCGCATGCGGACTTTCGTTGGCCGCGAAATCGCCCAGCTCGTGAGCCTGGCGTTCGCGACGGGTGGCCGCGATGCGGGCGACCTCTCCAAGCGATTGGCCGAAAAGCTAATGACGGACGAGACCGCGAAAGCGCTTGATCCTTTGCGGGAGACGTTGCGCTTGTCCGGCGAAGAGTACGTAGAGGGCGTCTTCGCCTGGAAGGGCTTCCTCTATTACAAGTGGCTGATG
>CAZLWK010000039.1:0-21436 GCA_964563395.1 uncultured Caulobacteraceae bacterium | reverse complement strand
TGTGATGCGCGAGGCACCACTTGGCCATGATCGAGCCGCCGCGCGAGACGATGCCCGTCACGCGATTGGCGGTGAGCGGAATGAAGGGAAGCCGCACGCCCGCATGCACGGTGAAATAATCGACGCCCTGTTCGGCCTGCTCGATCAGCGTGTCGCGATAGATGTCCCAGGTGAGGTCCTCGGCGACGCCGCCCACCTTCTCCAGCGCTTGATAGAGCGGCACCGTGCCGATCGGCACGGGCGCGTTGCGGATGATCCAGTCGCGGATGTTGTGGATGTTGCGCCCGGTGGAGAGGTCCATCACCGTATCGGCGCCCCAGCGGATCGCCCACACCATCTTGTCCACCTCCTCGGCCATGGAGGAGGTGACGGCGCTGTTGCCGATATTAGCGTTCACTTTGACGAGGAAATTGCGGCCGATGATCATCGGCTCCAATTCGCCATGATTGATATTGGCGGGAATGATGGCGCGCCCGCGCGCGATTTCCTGGCGCACGAATTCGGGCGTGACGAAATCGGGGATCTCCGCGCCAAAGCTTTCGCCGTCGCGCACGCCCAGTCCCGCGTTTTCTTGGGCTTCGCGCCGCAGATTCTCGCGGATCGCCACGAATTCCATTTCCGGCGTGATGATCCCGGCGCGCGCATAGGCGAGCTGCGTCACCGCGCGGCCCGCCTTGGCGCGGCGAATCTTTTGCGGTGCGGGAAACGGCGGGGCGAGGCGCGCGCCGGTCGCGCCGCCATTGTCCTCCGGCTTCACCGCGCGGCCTTCGACGAACTCCACATCGCCGCGCGCATCGACCCACGCATCGCGCGCGCGCTTGAGGCCCACATTGATGTCGATCGTCTCGCGCGGATCGGAATAAGGCCCGCTCGGATCATAGATCGTCAGCGGCGGCTCGTTCGCGCTCGGATGGGGCGTGACTTCGCGAAACGGCACGCGCAGATCGGGATGCGCGCAGCCCGAGGCGTACACCTTGCGCGAGCCGGGAATGGCCTCCGCGACGATGGATGCAGTGAGAGTCTTGGAATCGACGGGCTTGTTCATGCGTGTCCCTCCCTCCGCCGGTGTGAACCGGATCAGGTTCGACGGGTCGCGAGGATCGCCTCGCCTCTCAGCCGCCATGGTTTGCAAGAAACCGGCGCGGCCCCCCGGGTGTTCTGCGAACGTTAGGCGCGAAATGATCAGACGTCGAGACGGAACCCGTCCCCGTCGCGCAGCACGCGGCCCGCGGTCGGGGCGGCGAAATGCGTGCCGATGACGAGCGTCGGCGTATCGGCGACGCCCCGCAGGAATTCCTTGCGCGTGGCGCGGGCCGCGATCTTGTCGCTGTCGAAATCGGGCGACCAGTCTGGCCGCGCCATCTGGCAGGGATGGTGCATCAGATCGCCGGTGATGATCGCGCGCGCGCCCTTGCTTTCGATCAATACTGACACATGGCCCGGCGTGTGGCCCGGCGTCGGCACGAGGCGCACCTCGTCGGAAAGCCGGTGATCCATCGGCACGAGCGTGGCGAGGCCCGCCTCGAAGATCGGCGCGACGCTGTCTTCCAGAATGGCGAGCGTCTCGCCTTCGCCCTCGGCGCGCCAATGCGCGTATTCGGCCTCGCCGATCAGATAGCGCGCGTTCGGGAAGGTGGGCCTCCATGCGCCGTCCACCAGCATCGTGTTCCAGCCGACATGATCGACATGAAGGTGCGTGCATACGACATGGCTCACATCCTCGCGCCGCCAGCCGGCTTCGGCGAAGCGCTCGAGGAAGGGTGTGGCCAGCGGGCGTTTTCCCACGATGCCGCGCGGGCGATCGTTGCCGATGCAGGTGTCGACCACCAGCTTCATGCCGGGCGCGTCCACCAGGAGCGCATGGATCGATACTCTGAGATGGCCCTCGGGCGTCACGAAATGCGGCGTGAGCCAGGCGATGTCGCGCAGCGCCTCGGGCGTCGCCTCGCGCAGAAACGGCCGCTTCTCGCTATAGGCCGTTTCCATCTCCATCTCGACGACGCGCGTGATCGTCACGTCGCCGACTTTCCAATGTAGCATCGCGCTCATCCGCTCACCCGATTGCGCACGAGGTCATCCACCACCGCCGGATCGGCGAGGGTGGAGGTGTCGCCGAGGCTGCCGAGTTCGTTCTCCGCGATTTTGCGCAGGATGCGGCGCATGATCTTGCCGGAGCGCGTTTTTGGCAGGCCGGGCGCGAACTGGATCGCATCGGGCGTCGCGATCGGGCCGATCTCTTTCCTCACCCATTGCACCAATTCGCCGCGCAAAGCTTCGCTTGGCGGCTCGTTGGCGTTCAGCGTGACATACGCATAAATGCCCTGTCCCTTGATGTCGTGCGGCATGCCGACGACGGCGGCTTCCGCCACTTTCGGATGCGCCACCAGCGCGCTCTCCACCTCCGCCGTGCCGAGGCGATGGCCGGAGACATTGATCACATCGTCCACCCGGCCGGTGATCCAATAATAGCCGTCACCGTCGCGCCGGCAGCCGTCGCCGGTGAAATACATGCCGCAATAGGTGGAGAAATACGTGTTGAAGAAGCGCTGATGGTCTTTATAGACCGTGCGCGCCTGGCCGGGCCAGGAATCGAGCAGCACCAAATTGCCGCTCGTCGCCCCTTCCAGCACTTCGCCTTGTTCGTTCACCAAGGCCGGCTTCACGCCGAAGAAGGGCCGCGTCGCGGAGCCCGGCTTCATCGGCGTCGCGCCCGGCAGATTGCCGATGAGGCATGCCCCGGTTTCGGTCTGCCACCACGTATCGACGATTGGGCAGCGCCCATCGCCGACGACGCGATGATACCAAAGCCACGCCTCCGGATTGATCGGCTCGCCCACCGTGCCGAGCAATTTGAGCGAGGCGCGCGATGTGCGCTTCACCGGCTCTTCGCCCTCGCGCATCAGCGCGCGCAGAGCCGTCGGCGCGGTATAGAAGATCTCCACCTTGTGCTTGTCGATCACCTCCCAGAAGCGCGACACGGTGGGATAATTCGGCACGCCCTCGAACATGACAACGGTCGCGCCGTTCGCGAGCGGCCCATAGACGATATAGGTGTGGCCCGTCACCCAGCCGACATCGGCGGTGCACCAGAAGATTTGGCCAGGCCGATAATCGAAGACGTATTCATGCGTCATCGACGCATAGACGAGATAACCGCCCGTCGTGTGCAGAACGCCCTTCGGCTTTCCGGTCGAGCCGGACGTGTAGAGAATGAAGAGCGGGTCCTCCGCGCCCATGGGCGTGGGCGCGCATTCGGCGGCGGCGCCCGCGGCTATCGTCTCATAGCGGATGTCGCGCTCGTCCTTCATCGGCACGGGCGCGCCGGTGCGCGTGACGACCAGCACCTTTTCAACGCTCGGCGCGTGCGCCAGGGCCGCATCCACATTGGCCTTGAGCGGCACGATCTTGCCGCCGCGCAGACCTTCGTCGGCGGTGATCACGATCTTTGAATCGCAATCCTGGATGCGGCCCGCGAGGCTCTCGGGGGAAAACCCGCCGAACACCACGGAATGAATGGCGCCGATCCGCGCGCAGGCGAGCATGGCGTGAGCGGCCTCGGGGATCATCGGCAGATAGATCGTGACGGTATCGCCCTTCTTCACGTCGAGGGCGCGCAGCACGTTGGCGAAGCGGCACACGTGCTCATGCAGCTCGCGATAAGTGATGGTCTTGGATTCGGAAGGATCGTCCCCTTCCCAGATGATCGCGGTCTGATCGCCGCGCTCGGCGAGATGGCGATCGACGCAATTGGCCGACGCATTGAGCACGCCGTCCTCGTACCAATTGATGCGGAAATCGGCCTCGTCGAACGAGACATCCTTCACCTTGGTGTAGGGCTTGATCCAATCCAGGCGCTGTCCGTGATGGCCCCAGAAGGCTTCGGGATCGTCCAGCGCGGCCGCGTGCATCGCCGCGTAGCGCACGTCATTGACCTTGGCGTTCTCGCGCCATTCGGGCGGAACCTGCAGGATCGTTTCGTCCGACATAGGCGTTTTTCCTCCTTGCGCCTTCGTCGCATGCGGCGGGCGCGGAATGCAAACACTGCGCATGGCGCAAAATTCAGGAAACCGGCGCTTCCCGTGGGGATTGTCCTGCGCATGGCCGCCTTCGCGGCCGGCCCTACGTGGAGGAGACGAAAATGAGGATTGGCCTTCGCCTCGCGGGCGCAGCCGCCGCCGCGTTGATGCTGGCGGCCCCCGCCGTCGTCGCGCAGCAGCCCCAGGGCACGCCCCCGACGATGCAGCAGCCAACGCAGCAGCCGGGCATGCAGCCCGGCGCGCAACAGCCGGGCACGACGATCGACCCCAGCCCGCCCGGCACGACCGCTCCTCCTGGCGCGACGCCGGGCATGGGACCTAACCCCGCCCCGTCGCGACCTGGCGCCGCGCCGCCGGCCATGCCGCCGTCGACCATGCCTGACGCCGGCAGCGGCGCGATGAATCGCGGCGCCGGCGAGGGCGACATGTCGGAAGCATCGCGCACGTGCCGCACGGTGCGGGACGTCGGCGATCGATGCGCCTGCCTGAGCGCGCCGCGCGAGTGGGGCGAGGCCCGCGCCTCCGATAACGGCGGACGCAATGTCTGCGTGGTTCCGTAACGCATGAACTGGCTTCCCGGTCGCTCATCGAGCCGGCCGGGACGGGAACGAGGCGTAGCGCGGCGAAGGCTTGGTGTTCCAACTTGCGCCGGCCGGATGGAGCGCGCGCCTTGTTCCCACTGCGTTTAAGCGGGCGCCAAGGCCGCGGCGGGTCGCCTGAACACGGTTCGGATCGTGAAGCTGGACACCAGCCTGCGCACGCCGGGCAGGCGGGACAGCGTCTCCTGATGGACCCGCTCATAGCGATCGTTCTCGGAGAGAACGATGCGCAGCAGATAGTCGGACTCGCCCGTCATCAAATGGCAATCATGGACTTCGCGGCATAGCGCGACCGCGCGTTCAAACGCCTGCATGGTTTCGCGCCGCTGATTGTCGAGCGTCACCGCGACAAACACCGTCACGCCCAGCCCGAGGGCCGTTTCGCTCAAGACGGCGGCGTAGCGCTCGATCACGCCGGCCGCCTCCAGCGCCTTGATCCGTCGATGCGCCGCCGAGGGGGAAAGGCCCACCCGCTCGGCGATCTCGGCGCTCGTCAGCGCCGCGTCGCGTTCCAAAAGGTCGAGGATGTGGCGGTCGAACGAATCCAGGCTCATGGGATAATTTCGCGAAAAGACTCGCGTAACGCAACAAAATCTCGATATTTTACCCTCATTTTGAATCAATAGGGAAGAACTGGCGTCTGGATCGAGATATTTTCCCGGCAAATGTGCTTTTCCCGCCCGCGCGCGGCCCAGCCAGAGGAGGACGCCGATGCGCGTCGGCTGTCCAAAGGAAATCAAGCCCCAGGAGCATCGGGTGGGCCTGACTCCCGAAAGCGCCGCCGAGCTGGTGCGGGCGGGGCATCACGTGCTGCTGGAGGCGGGGGCGGGCCTCGGCATCGGCGCGGAGGACGCGCTCTATAAGCGGGTGGGCGTTGAAATCCTGCCGGACGCGGAGGCCGTGTTCGAGGCCGCCGACATGATCGTCAAGGTGAAGGAGCCCCAGCCGGTCGAGATCGCGCGGCTGAAGCCCCGCCATACGCTCTTCACCTATCTCCACCTTGCGCCCGATCCGGAGCAGGCGCGCGGCCTGATGGCGAGCGGCGCGGCCTGCGTCGCCTATGAGACGGTCACGGACGCCGCGGGGCGTTTGCCGCTGCTGAAGCCGATGAGCGAGGTGGCGGGGCGCATGTCGATCCAAGTCGGCGCGCATTTTCTCGACAAGGCGCATGGCGGGCGCGGCGTGCTGATCGGCGGCGTGCCCGGGGTGCGGCCCGCCGATGTGGTGATCCTGGGCGCGGGCGTCGCCGGCTACAACGCCGCGCAGATCGCCGTGGGGATGCGCGCGCGCGTCACCGTGTTCGACAAGAACCCCGCGCGCCTCGAGGAACTGGACCGCGAATTCAATGGCCGCCTGGAGACGGTCTATTCCACGCGCGCGGCGGTGGAGGACGCGGTGCGCGAAGCCGATCTGGTGATCGGCGCGGTGCTCGCGCCTGGCGCCGCGGCGCCCAAACTGATCACGCGCGACATGCTGAAGACCATGCGCCAGGGCGCGGTGCTGGTGGATATCTCCATCGATCAGGGCGGCTGCTTCGAAACCTCACGCCCCACCACGCATGACAATCCGGTCTTCGTCGTCGACGGCGTCATTCATTATTGCGTCGCCAACATGCCGGGCGCGGTGGCGCGCACCAGCGCTTTCGCGCTCAACAACGCAACGCTTCCTTTCACGCTGGCCTTGGCGAATCTGGGCTTGGAAGGCGCGCTGAAGGCCGATCCCCATCTCGCCGACGGCCTCAATGTCCATGACGGCGCGATCACGCATCCCGCCGTCGCGGCCGCGCTCGGCGCGCCGCTTAAACGGCCAGCCTGGTTAGGCTAACGTCTCGGTCACGCATCGCCTGCACCCTTTATTGACGGCGCCGTGAGAGGGTGGCGACGGGTCACGCGCGCATGGATGAAACCGAATTCGAGGTGAAGCGGGCGTTTCCGCCGCTGCTGCGCGTTGCTCTTGGCGTCGCCGGCGCGCTGTGCATCGCCATCGCCACCTGGCAATTGCGCCACGCCATCCTGCAGCCTGGCTGGTGGACGCTGTTCTTCGGGATCATGCTTCTCGGCGCCTGGGCGGTCGGAGGATCGTTTCTCTGGGCGGCGCTTCTTGGCGAAGAACAGCTTTGGCGTTTCGCCAAAGGCGAGTTGATCATCCAGCGTCGTTCGGCGCTTCGGCGCGTGCAAACGCGCATTGACCGCGCCGACGTGGCGCGCACGCACGTCGCTGAGATCGTCTGGGACAGCCGGCCGCCCACGTTCAACGTGGTGCTGCATTTGCGCAATGGGCGGCGCTTTGAAACCGCCGACATGTCCCGCGCCACGGCCGAAGCGCTCGAAGCGCGAATCCGCCGCGCCCTAAATCTTTAAGCGCGCGTCCTAGGCCTGTGCGCGGATCGGCGCGGGCGCTTCGGGATTGAGATAGGGGCGCAGATCGCGCCAGGGAATCTCCACTTCCGCGCCGCCCAGCGCGTGCGGCCCGCCGAAGGAATAGGGCGGGAAGAGGATCGTCAGCCCCCGTTCCGTGATCAGCCACAGATGCGGCTTGGTGGCGCTTTCGCGCACGTCGCGCTCCGGCGGCTCGAAGCCTGACTCGGCGAACTGGCGCGTCAGCGCGGCCATGGCGCGCTCAACGACGAAATTCTCCCATCCCGCGCCCGCCTTGAATACGTCGGTCGCGGTCAGGGGCTGGCCCGTGCGCATCACCACGGTGACCGCCTTCGAGGAATTATTGGGATGCGCCGCGCCCAGCGTGCTCTCGAACATGTCGAAGCGCACCGAGATGAGATCTGGGCCGGCATAGGCGATCGTGTACGTCACCTGCTCTTCGGTCTGGTCCGCCAGGCCATATTGCGGCTGCTGCGCGACGATCTGGTTGAAGCGCTGCGCCTCCGGCGTGGCGGCGCCGTCGATGCGCGGATAGCGAATATTGCGGACGATCGCGGCCGGCGCGTCGGCGTCGCTCAGCCCCACCGCCGCGGCCGCCTCCGCAGTGACCGGTTCGGCGCCCGCGATCTCCACCGTCTGGAAGGTGTAGCCGCCCACTTCGCGCACCGCGTCGCCCACTTCGCGCGCCCTGGCGCGCAGCGCGCCTTCGATGCAGCGCGTCTGATCGCGCGTGAGCTCTGCTTCGGGATCGAGCACGCCGCAGGCGACGCGCTGCGTGGTCAGCCAGCGCTGTTGCGCCTCCACCAAAAGCTGCGCGCCGGCGTCGGAGACGCTGGCCGCTTCCGCCACGAGAGTTTCACGGATCTCCCCGTCCAAGGCGGCGAGGCGCTCATTGTCGCAGACAAGCGCGGCGACATCGCTCTGACCGGCGGCGCACGCCTCAAGCGCGGCCGCGCCGCGCGGGGGCGCGCCCGATCCGTCCGTAGCGCCCGGATCGTCCTCGTTCCGCCCGCAGGCGGCGAGCACGGCCATGACGGCCAGAACGACGAGATGACGTGCGGGGATCACCGAAAGTTCCTTTCCGTGGCTTGGTTTCTGCCACAACGCACAAGACCCGTCATGCGTTTGCGTCAAATGGGACGCATCGCGGCATGGACTTCATGGCCGCTTCGGAGCGAAGCTCACGCCATGCCGCCAAGCCCCGCCTATGCGCCTGATCCGATTTACCAAACATTGGGGCAGGAATTCGCCGATCCCGTCGCGCCAGCGGTGTTCGAGACGATCACGCCGCGCTGGCGTAATGACGCAGCCGCCAAGACCGTGGGGCTCGACACGCTGACCGAGGGGGAATGGGCCGAGGCGTTCGCGCGCTTCAAGCCCTTGCCCGGCAACATGCCCGCGCCGCTCGCCATGCGTTATCATGGCCATCAATTCCGCGTGTACAATCCCGACATCGGCGATGGGCGCGGCTTCCTGTTCGCGCAGATGCGGGACGGGCAGGGCCGTCTCCTCGATTGCGGCACGAAGGGGTCGGGTCAGACGCCATACTCGCGGTTCGGCGACGGCCGCCTCACCTTGAAAGGCGGCGTGCGCGAAATTCTCGCCGCTGAAATGCTGTGGGCGCAGGGCGTGAAAACGTCGAAGGCGCTATCGCTGTTCGAAACGCATGAAGCGCTGCAGCGCAATGACGAACCATCGCCCACGCGCTCAAGCGTTCTGGTGCGTCTGCAACATGCTCATATCCGCTTCGGCACGTTTCAGCGCTTCGCGTATTTCGAACGCGCCGACCTGATCGAAACGCTGATCAATCATGCGGTGCGCGCGTATTTTCCGCATTTGGAGCCGCTGGATATTCCGGCGCGCGCTGCGGGCCTGCTCGCCGAGACCGCCGCCGCCACGGCGCGCTTGGCCGCGACTTGGATGGCGGCGGGCTTCGTGCACGGCGTGCTCAACACGGACAATCTGGTGCTCACCGGCGAAAGTTTCGATTACGGGCCTTGGCGCTTCCTTCCGGCCAGCATTCCGGGTTTCACCGCCGCCTATTTCGATCAAACGGGGCTTTACAGCTTTGGCCGGCAGCCGGAGGCGGTGAGCTGGAATTTGGCGCAGCTTGGCGCCTGTTTGACGCTGGTGTGCGCGCCTGAGCCTTTGCAGGAAGCCCTGGCGCCGTTCACGCGCCTTTATCAAGAGGCGCTGCGCGATGCGATGTTCACGCGCCTCGGCCTCGCCGCCGGCGATCTGCGACAGGATTTGCGTTTCCTGTCGGAGATGTTCGCCTGGATGGGCGAGAGCGAAATCGGCTGGTCGCAATTCTTCCACGATTGGTTTTGCGGCGCCGCGAGCGCCGCGCGCGCGCTAAACGGTCCCGCCGCGGCGCTCTATGCGGATCAGAAATTTGCGGCTGTCCGCAGTGCGATGGAGGCGCGCGCGCCGGTCCGTCCCGAACGGCTGGATCACGCCATGTTCGCGCGGCCTATTCCGCCGACATTGGTGATCGAGGAGGTGGAGGCGCTCTGGGCGCCGATCGCCGAACGCGACGATTGGACGGCTTTCCACGGCAAGATCGCGGAAATACACGCGCTCAAGGATGCGCTTCAAATCGCTGTCGCATAATGGTCGCATGGCTGACTTAAGACGAGCGCGGACCGAGGGAGCAGAACGGATGGCTGATGCGCCGCACATTCAGGACTTGCTGGCCGTGCGTCGCCGCACGCTACTGATGGGCTTGGCCGGATTGCCGCTTTTGTCCCTGGCGCCCGCCCATGCGCAATCGCGGCCGCTCGGCTTCCAATCGGTGCCGGCCAATCTCAGCGACGATGTGAGCGTGCCGGCCGGCTATCGCGTGCAAACGCTGATCGCCTGGGGCGATGCCATGTTCGATGAGATGCCCGAAAAGGCCGATCTCAACGCGCTGACGCGCGCCGATCAGGAAAAGCGTTGGGGCATGAACAATGACATGCTGATGCTGTTTCCAGCCTCGTTCGCCTTTCCTCCGCCGCGCGACGGCGATGAATTCCTTTTGTGCGCCAATCACGAATATTTCGATCCGGGTCTGATGTTCCCCGCCAACAGACGCATCACCGATTTCACCGGCGCGCAGATCGAGGCCGCCTTCGCGTCCATGGGCGCGAGCGTCGTGCGCGTGCGCCGCGAGGGCTCGAGCTGGCGCATGGTACGCGAATCCGCGCCTGGCGTCGGTCTCAATCGCCGCATCACGCCGTTCACGCCGGTCGCGTTCGGCGGCCCCGCGGCCAATCATCCTTGGGTCCTGGAGGCGGCGGCTTTCGTCAATGCGCGCGAGCCCGCGCCGGCGGGTACGGTTTCTTGTGGAACCATGGCGAATTGCGCCGGCGGGCGCACGCCCTGGGGCACGTATCTGACAGCCGAGGAAAACTTCCAATCCTATTTCTATCGCAGCGATTCCGATGCACCCGCGCTGACGACCTATCTCGCGCAGGGCGCCTATGTGCTTGACGCCGGCAATTTCGGCTATTCCGCCTTGACGCCAAACGCGCCGCTGTTTCAGGCGACGAACATGCGCGGGCCAGCGCAATTCGATCTGTCGCAAAATCCGGGTGGGCCCGCGCTCTATGGCTGGATCGTCGAAATTGATCCTTATGATTCGTCGAGCACGCCGAAAAAGCGCACGGCTCTTGGCCGCAAGAAGGCCGAATGCGCGACCACGGCGCTGACGCGCGATGGGCGCGTCGCTGTCTATATGGGCGACGATCAGATCAACGAATATCTCTATAAGTTCGTCACGCGGCGGCGGTTCAATCCCGCCGACCGCGCCGCGAACATGGACCTGCTGGACGAAGGCAAGCTCTATGTCGCGCGCATGGAGGAAGACGGTTCGGGCCGCTGGATTGAAATCTCGCTCTCCGCCGCGAACCGCGCGGCACGGGCGGCGGAATATCCTCATGTGTTCCGCGACGCTGGCGACTTGATGATGCGGTCGCGCGAGGCGGCTCGCCTGCTCGGCGCCACGCCGCTCGATCGACCAGAGGATGTCGAGGCGCTGATCGACGCGAATTGGGTGGGCGAGGGGCCCGTGCTCGTGGTGTGCACAAACAATCGCGAGCAGGATTTGGAGCGTCCCGGCAGCCCCGCCCGCGAAGGATCGGACGGCGTTCAGCCCAATCTCGCCGGTCATATACTGCGGCTAGATGAAGCCGGCGGCGATTGCGGCGCCACGCGTTTCCGCTGGGACGTGTTCGCGCTCGCCGGCGATCCCGACGCGACGCTTGCTGAAACGCCCTCGGGCGCGGCGGCCTACGTTTCGCCGAAGCGCAATGGCGCCGATACGTTCAGCGGCGATCGCTTCGCCTGTCCCGACAATCTCTGCATCGACAGCGCGCGCAATGTTTGGATCGCGACCGACGGATCCGATTCCGTGTTCGGCGATTGCAATGACAGCGTGCTCGTCGCGCGCGCCGCGCAACCTGGCGCGCCGCCCGAGATCAAGCGCTTCCTCGTCGGCCCGCCCGGCGCGGAGATTTGCGGGCCGTTATTGGCGCCGGACGAACGCGCCTTTCTCGCCGCCATTCAGCATCCGGGCGACGGCATCTCGGGCGGTCCGGGCGCGTTTGAATTGCGGTTCCTTGGCAATGCGCCGCTGACATCGCATTTTCCCGATGGCGGCGATGCGTTTCCGCGTTCGGCCGTCATCGTGGTCACGCGGGAAGATGGCGGCCCGGTGGGCGGCTAAATCTCGACGTCGTCGGCGCCGAGGCGCCGGCGCGCCACCGCCATGCCGCCCAACGTGGCTTCGAATTCCGTGAAAATGTCCAGGGCTTCGTCCGCGGGCAAAAGCTGCGGCCGCGCATGGGGAAAGCGGAACCGCCAGAACGATTCGATATGCGTGAGGGTGCCGATCGCTTCACCGATCGGTTCGAACATGTCGGGCGCGCGCAGCAGAAAATCGCGAAAAAGACTGGGCCGGCCTTCGGCCAGTCCCGCGAACGCGGCGCCATAATCGAGCAGCGCGGCGTCCACCTTATCCGCGCCCAAATTCATGAGTTCATCGATGCGTTTGCGCAGCCCAGCCAAGGCGCTCAGCGTCTTGGCGTCCCCGCCGGATATGCGCGTGGCGGTCAATTCCTGCGTGAGCGCGGGAATGCGTCTCAAGAGGTCCGCGCAGATCCACTTATAGTAAAGAAAGCCCTTCCAGGCGAACACGCCTTCTCGGTAATCCAGCTCGGAAAGTTGCAGGGTTTGGCGCAGAGGATCGAGCGCGCGCGCCGTCTCGTCCGTCATCAACTTGTCCGCCAGACGTTGCGACAGATCGCGCGCTTCCGCGCCGCCATTGGCGTAAGCCAGTCCAACGAGCGCCAGGATTTCCTTGCCGACGAAAGCGCGCATGCGCTCCAAATCGGCTTCCGACATATCGAAATAGCAGCGCGCCGGCTCATAGCCGCACTGGCGCAGCCGCTCTCGCATCAGGAAGGGATCGAACGAGGGCAGATCATTGAGA
Source organism: uncultured Caulobacteraceae bacterium (assembly GCA_964563395.1). Taxonomy (GTDB): domain Bacteria; phylum Pseudomonadota; class Alphaproteobacteria; order Caulobacterales; family Aquidulcibacteraceae; genus JBEVOS01. Next base: position 8,949 of record CAZLWK010000039.1, on the reverse strand, counting down.
AGGCGCAGCAATTCAAGATCGTCCGCCAGATGCACGCGCGCGCCGTCGCCGAGCGCTTCGGAAAGCGCGCGCTCGAATCGCCGTTCGCCATAGAGCAGGGCCTGTCCGCCAAGCTCGAGATCGACGCCCGCGAACGGAAAGACGATCTTCATCGCCGTCAGCGGCGGCTCAAGAAACAATGCGCGCTCATTGGGTCGCAGCACATGCTTGAGGATGAGCGCGCGATTGAGCATCGCGCTGCGAAAGAATGGCGCCTCGGCATGATCGGGCGTTCGCCCGAAGCGCTCATGCACGAGCGCGAGATTGAGCACGCGCGCCGTGGAGCCGCTTTCGCGGACAAGCGAGAGAGAACGCAAGCCGGCGGGCTTGTTCACGAAGCATACTCCGGATGGAGAATGCCCCTTCTAGCGCAAAGGCGTTAACGCCCGATCAAGACTTAGGCCGGCTCCAGCCGCGCCGGCACGAATTTGTGCCAGGGCGTGCCCATGAAGCGGTCGCGCGCGGCCAGGGACGTAAGATCGTTCGGCGCGACGCCCGTGGCCCGCTCCACGCCCTGCTCATCCGGATAGAGAAGGCCGAGCCCGTTCGGCAGCGAAATGGCCCCTCGGCGCATGCGGTCGTCGAGCGTGACGACGACCATCGCCTCGCCTGCTTGCGTGGCGAGCCGGGCCCGCGCGCCTTCGGACAGGCCGATCTTCGCGGCGTCGTCCGGATGCATGGCGAGCGCCTCGGCGTTGTTGCTCTTCATCCAGCGCGGATCGCGAATGGCGGTGTTGGCGGTGTAGGAGCGGCGTTCGCCGGCGGCGAGCACAAGCGGGAAATCCGCGCTGGTGTCGGCGAGCGGCGCCATCGCCGACAGCGTCTCCACTTCCGCCAGCATTTCACCGACGGCGAGACGCAGCTTCTTGTCGGGGAAGGGAATGCGCTCGAAGCTTTCTTCGATCGCTTCGACGCCGAACACGACGCCCGAGCGCGATGAGAGCATTTTTTCAAATAGCGCATTGCCCGGCTCGAAGCCCTCGCCGGTGAACCCCGCGCGCGCCAAGGCCTTGGGATTGGCCTGCGCATAGAGCTGCACGAGGCCCCACAGCCCGGCCGCCGCCGCCGCGCCGTCCGGCAAGCTGGGCCCAAGCGTGCGGTAAAGCACGTAAGGCGCGAGCTTCATGATCCGCCGATCCTGCGCCGCCGCCGCGAAGAAGGCTTGCCCATAGGCCGAGAGGCCGTTCTTGGCGGCGTCCTTCAGCGCGTCGAGATCGCCGGGCGCGAATGCGCCGAGCGCTTCGACGAGGCGTGCGTGAATTTCAGGCTCGGCCAGCGTGTCGCCAACCGGCGCCATGAGCGGAGCGCGCAGATGAAAGACGTTCGCCGGATACTCGAAATTGAAGAAGGTCGCTTCCCATTTCTCGTATTGCGAAGGCGCGGGCAGAACGTAATCGGCTTGCCGCGCGGTTTCGGTCATCGCCACATCGATCACCACCACGCAATCGAGCGCGCGGAGCGCGGCGCGCCAAGTGGCGGATTCGGCCATGGAATGGGCGGGGTTGGAGCTCTCGATGATCATGGCGCGAAAGCGCTTGGGATGATCGGTGAGGATTTCCTCCGGCACCGCATTGCAGGGCACGAGGTCGGAGACGATGCGCGCGCCCGTCACGGGCGTCGTCTTGAAGGCGCGCTCGATGTGATTCTCGTCCGGCTCGCCGATGTCACGCATGCTGAAGAATGGCGCCAACTGCGCCAGCACGCCCATCGTGTCCGGCTTGCCGAAATTGCCGGTGATCAGCATCAGCAGGTGATTGAGGTATGAGCAAAGCGCGGAATGCGGCGCCATTTGCACGCCGAGATCTTCATAATAGGCCGCGCTTTTCGCCGTCGCGATGGCGCGGGCCGCCGCGCGCATGGCGGCCGGATCGACGCCCGCAAAACGCGCATAGGCGTCCGCCGGGATCGCTTCGAACACCGCGCGCACGGCGTCGAGGCCGTTGGCGTGCTCTTCCAGCCAATCGAGCGGCAAAAGGTTCTCCTGCACGATCACGGCGATCATCGCCGAAAGGCACCAGGCGTCGCGTCCCGGCGTCACGGCCAAATGAATATCAGCGTGCTCGGCCGTTTCCGTGCGGCGCGGGTCCATCACGATCAGCGTGCGCTCGGGGTCCTTCTGGATTTCCCGCAGAAACAGCCGCGCGCGCTGAAAGCCATTCGATTGCCAAGGATTCTTGCCCACGATCAGCACTGTCTGCGCGTGGTGCAATTCGCCATGCACGTTCGCGCCGATCATGCGCCCCATCATCCAGGCGAAGCCGGTCTTTTCCTGCGCCAGCGCGTTGGTGCGGTATTTGATCCCGAGCGCGGCGCGCGTCGCCACCGCATACGAGCCGCCAAGATGATTTCCCTGTCCGCCGCCGCCCAGATAAAAAATCGCCTCGCCGCCATGGGCGTCGCGCACGGCTGCGAGCTTCTCGGCGATTTCGGCGATCGCGACATCCCAGGAGATGGCCTCGAAACTTCCATCGGCGCGCCGGCGCAGCGGCGCTTTCAGACGGTCGCGGCCGTTCTGGTAATAATCGAGCTGCAGCGCCTTGTTGCAGGTATAGCCCTTGGAGGCGGGATGGGCCTTGTCGCCCTTGACGCGCGCCATGCTGCGCCCGTCAGGCCCGCCCAGCTGCACCTCGACGCCGCAATTGGCGTAGCACAAATTGCACGCGGTCTGCTTCCAAGCCGTCGCGCTGCTCATGCCAGCCTCCCATGTATATACAAATTGTATCTACATGCATACGCCGGCCGGGCGCGTTTTCAAGCGGAAAGTGCGGCGCTCAAACCTGGCCCATCGCCTTGAGGCGCACCTTGGCGTGCACCTCGCTTTGGCTGAGCACCGCCGTCATCGGGCGGAACCGCTCGATCAGCGAGCGCACGTAAGGCCGGATGGTGGGGGAGGTGAGAAGGATCGGCGTCTCGCCCGCCTTGGCCGCCTTCTCGAAGGCGTTGCGTACGTCCGCGACGAATTCGTGCAGTTTGGACGGCGCGAGAGCGAGGCGGCGCTCGGCCTTCTCGCCCACCAGCGCCTCCATGAAGGTCTGCTCCCAGCCCGGGGAGAGCGTGATGATCGGCAGCGCGCCTTCGTGATTGCGATGCTGCCAGCAGATTTGGCGCGCGAGGCGGGCGCGCACATGCTCCGTGATCGCGGTGAGATCGTGCAGCGCCGGCGCCGATTCCGCGATCGCCTCAACGATCGTGGTGAGATCGCGAATGGAGATGCGCTCCTTGAGCAGGTTTTGCAGCACGCGCTGCACGCCGGACCAGGAAATGTGCGCGGGCGCAACGTCGTCCAGGAGCGATTGGGTCTCCTTCGGCAATTCCTTCACCAGCTTCTTGACCTCGGCGAATGTGAGCAACTCGGCCATGTGCTCCTTGATGATCTCCGTCAGATGCGTGGAGAGCACCGTCGCGGGATCGACCACCGTATAGCCGCGGAAGCTCGCCTCATCGCGGGCGCGATCCTCGATCCAGGTGGCGTCGAGGCCAAAGGCCGGCTCCTTCACCGCTTCGCCGGGAATGGCGACGCCGCGCCCGCTCGGGTCCATCGCCAGCAAATGGCCCATCTTCAGCTTGCCGTCGCCCGCCTCCATTTCGCGCACGCGCACCTGATATTTGTCGGGCGGCAATTGCACATTGTCGAGAATGCGCACGCTCGGCATGACGAAGCCCAATTCCTGCGCGAGCGTCTTGCGCAGCGCCTTGATCTGATCGGTGAGGCGCCGGCCCTGCACGTCATTGATCAGCGGCACCAGGCCGAAGCCGAGTTCGATGCGGATATCGTCCATCGCCAGCGCGTCTTGCGGCGTCTCCTCCACCGGCGCGACCGGCTTCGGCGCTGCCTCGTCGGCTTTCGCCGTTTGCGCCTGGCGATAGAGCCGCCATGCGAGAAGCCCCGTCAGCGACCCGACCGCGAGGAAGGGGATGATCGGCATGCCGGGGAGAAAGCAGGCGCCGAGCGCGCACGCCGACACCACGCCGAGTGCTTGAGGATAGGACGCCAATTGGCTGGCCAGCGCCTTGTCGGCCGAGCCGTCGATCCCCGCCTTCGAAACAAGGAGGCCCGCCGCCACCGAGATGATCAGCGCTGGAATTTGCGTGACGAGGCCGTCGCCCACGGTGAGCTTCGTGTAGGTCTCGGCGGCGGCGCCGATCTCCATGCCGTGCGAGACGACGCCGATGACGATCCCGCCGATGATGTTGATCGCCACGATCAAGAGGCCGGCTATTGCGTCCCCGCGCACGAATTTGGAGGCGCCGTCCATCGCGCCGAAGAAGGAGCTCTCATCCTCAAGCGCTTTTCGCCGTGCGCGCGCTTCGTTTTCGTTGATCAAGCCGGCGGAGAGATCGGCGTCGATCGCCATCTGCTTGCCCGGCATGGCGTCCAAGGTGAAGCGGGCCGCCACCTCCGCGATGCGCGTTGAGCCGCGCGTGATGACGATGAAATTCACGATCACCAGGATGAAGAAGACAATCACCCCGATGACGAAATTGCCGCCCATCACGAAATCGCCGAACGCCTTGATCACGGCGCCAGCCGCGTCTTCCCCGTCTTGACCGTGGCTGAGGATGAGGCGCGTCGTGGCGATGTTCAGCGCCAGGCGGAACAGCGTGGCGAGCAAGAGAACCGCTGGAAAGGATGTGAATTCGAGCGGCCGCTTGATCAGGAGCGCCGTCATCAGCACCAGGAGCGAAAGCGTGATCGAGATCGCCAGCAGCACGTCCAGAAGAAAGGGCGGCAGCGGCACGAGCATGATCGACAAGATGCCGAGCACGCCCACGGCGAGCGCGATATCGCCGCGCATGATCGCAGAGCGAACGGCGCCAAGATCAAAGCCGCCCGCGGGCCGCTGCGGCTGTGTGGCGTCGACCATTTAGGCCGCCTGCCCAGTGGGGGGAGGCGGCACCTGCACGCCCGCGTCGAGATAAATCTTCAGCTTGTTCCGCAGCGTGCGGATGGAGATGCCGAGGATATGCGCGGCGTGCGTGCGATTGCCGAGGCAATGCGTCAGCGTCTCCAGGATGAGATCCTGTTCCACCTCCGCCACCGTGCGCCCCACCATGACACGCGCCGCCGCTTGCGCGGCTTCAACGGCGCGGCCGGCCGGATCGTTGCGCCGTGCGCCCACGGGCGCGCCGTCCGGCTGCCGGATGGCTTCAACGGGTATTTCTTCCGCGTTCGCGAGCAAGGTCGCGCGATGCATGGCGTTTTCCAGCTCGCGCACATTGCCGGGCCAGGCATAGGCCATCACTTGCGCGAGCGCGTCCGGCGAGAGGCGGCGCGCGGGGCGTTCATTGGCGCGGGCGTATTTGTCAATGAAATGCTGCGCCAGCGCGGCGAGATCGTCCTTGCGCTCGCGCAGCGCGGGGATGCGCAGATTGACGACATTCAGGCGATAAAGAAGGTCCTCGCGGAACTCGCCCTCGCGCACGGCCTGCGCCAGATCGCGGTTCGACGTCGCCAGGATGCGGATGTTCACCGGCACCGGCTTGCCTCCGCCCACGCGATCGATCAGCCGTTCCTGGAGCGCGCGCAGGAGCTTCGCCTGCAGGCGCAAATCCATCTCGGAGATTTCATCGAGCAGCAGCGTGCCGCCATCGGCTTCCTCGAATTTGCCGATGCGCCGCGCCACCGCGCCGGTGAAGGCGCCTTTCTCGTGGCCGAACAATTCGCTTTCGAGCAGATTTTCCGGGATCGCCGCGCAATTGACGGCGATGAACGGCGCGTTGGCGCGCTTTGATTTTTGGTGCACGTAGCGCGCCATCACTTCCTTGCCGACGCCGCTTTCGCCGGTGATGAGTATGGACGCATCCGATCCGGAAACCTGATCCGCCAGCGCGATCACTTGGCGCATGGCCGGATCGACCGCGATCATCGCGCGCTCGTCATTGCACACCGCGGCAAGCACCGCGGCGATCAATTCCGGCTCCGGGGGCAGGGAGATGTATTCGCGCGCGCCGGCGCGGATCGCGCGCGCCGCCAGGGACGGATCGATCCCCACGCCGGCCGCGACCACGGGGCAAACGATCCGTTCGGCTTCGTTCGCGGTGATGAGGGCGGCGATGTCGAGCCGCGCATCGACCATCAACAAATCCGCGCCCCGGCCCGCGCGAAGCGCATTGGTGGCCTGCTCGATCGTGTCGACATGGCTCACCTTCGCGCCATGCTGCATCGCGATCCGCGTGGCCGCCGCGATTTGTCCGCCCAGAGCGCCGACGATTAAGAGACGCATCTCAATGCTCCTTCGCGCCGCGCTCAGGCGGCGTCGCCGTCCTTGATGATTTCGGTCATGGTCACGCCCAGGCGCTCATCGACCACCACGACTTCGCCGCGCGCGACGAGCCGGTTGTTCACATAGATGTCGATCGCTTCGCCCACCTTGCGATCGAGTTCGATCACCGAGCCGCGCGAGAGCCGCAGAAGCGTCGCCACCTCAAGATGCGCGCGCCCGAGCACGGCCTGGATGTTCACCGGTACGTCATAGACGGCGGCGAGATCGGAGGCGCTGTGCGCGCTGTCTCCCGCATCGGTGTCGGCCGCGAGATTGGCCTCGGAAAATTCATCGAGCTTCATGTCGTCGCTCATGCCTCGTCTCCCGCTTCCGCGCTGGCGAGCGCCGCTTCAACCAGCGCGCCGATGCGCGCCGATATGGCCGTTGGATCGATGCTGACCATCCCGTCCGCCCAATCGAGCGAGACCGCCGCGGCGCTCATCGTCTCGTCGGCGCGCACGAGCACCGCGCCTTCATAGCCGATCTCCGCGCGCATCTTTTCGATGCGCGGCTTGAGGGAGTCCGCAAGCGCCGGCGAAAGGCGCACGATCAGGCGTGGCCCGCTCCGCAGATTTTCCAAAGCCGCTTCGATCGCCTGCAGGGCGCGCGCCTCCCCGAAGGCGGAGAGGGCCGCGCCCGCGATCTTTTCCGCCGCGGCGAAGGACGCGCGCGCCGCTTCCGCGCGCAGGGCGCGCCGCTCGTCCTCCAGCGTTGCGATGAGCTTGCGCGTGTGCGCGCCGATATCCTGCAAAGCCTTGGCCGCCGCGCGCTCGGCGGCGGCGTAGGCGTCGTCCTTGCCGCGCGCATAGGCTTCGGCCTTGGCCGCTTCCAGTTCGGCTTCCGTGAAGCGACGTGGAAGGGCCGTGCCCGCGCTGAGCACCTCGCCGTCAGCGGCGAATTCGACATCGAAGGCGAATTTGCGCATCGTCAATAGATCAGCTCGTCTTCGGATTTGCCGTCGCTCAGCACGATCTCGCCGCGCGCGGCGAGGTCCTTCGCCAGCATCACCATGCGCGTTTGCGCGGCGTCCACATCCTTCAAGCGAACCGGCCCCATCGCGGCCATGTCGTCCTTGAGGATTTTGCCGCCGCGTTCGGACATGTTGGACAGGAAGAGGTTGCGCAACGTGTCCGACGCGCCCTTGAGCGCGAGCGCCAGATCGCCCTTGTCCACCACGCGCAACAAGGTCTGAATGCCGCCAGGATCGAGTTTGCCCAGATCCTCGAACACGAACATCAAGGCGCGAATGCGGTCGGCGCTTTCGCGCGAGCGTTCCTCGAGCGCGCCGAGGAAGCGCGTTTCGGTCTGACGGTCGAAATTGTTGAAGATCTCGGCCATCAATTCGTGGCTGTCGCGCTTCGACGTGCGCGCCAGATTGGACATGAATTCCGTCCGCAGCGTGGTCTCCACCTTTTCCAGGATGTCGCGCTGAACGGGCTCCATGCTGAGCATGCGCTGCACGCATTCGGCGGCGAAATCGCTCGGCAATTCCGCGAGCACCTTGGCCGCGTGTTCGGGGCGAACTTTCGCCAGTACGACGGCCACGGTCTGAGGATATTCGTTCTTCAAATAGCTTGCCAAAACGGCTTCGTTCACGTTGGCGAGCTTGTCCCAAATGTTGCGTCCCGCCGGGCCGCGGATTTCTTCCATCAGGGAGGAGACTTTCTCGGGCGGGAGGAAGCCCGCCAGCATGCGCTGCGTCTGCTCGATCGAGCCGAGCAGGGCGCCCGAGCCCGACATTTTCTGCACGAACTCGACGATCACCGCCTCGACCACGGTGGAGGGCACCACGCCCAGCGAGGCCATGGCCTGCGAGAGCTCCTTGATCTCTTCCTCGTCGAGCATCGGCCAGAGCTTCTTGGCGTCCTCGCCGAGCGCCATCATCACGATCGCGGCCTTTTCCGCGCCGGTGTAGCGCGAAAGATCGATCTTGCGATCGTCGGCCCGCTTGTCTTCGGCCGCTTCAGCGTCGGGTTTGGGGAGCGCTTGAGCCATCAGATTGCGTTGTTCAGCCAGCCGCGAATGATCTGCACGGATTCATCGGGATGCTGCTCGATCACTTCGGCGATGCGCTTGGACGCCGAGGCCGTCACGCGGCCCTGGATGCGCGCGACATCGAAATTCGGATCGACGGCGATCGCGCCATCGGGCGCGGGCAATCCAGGCGCCAGGGGCGGTCCTTCCAGCGCCGCCACGCCGCCAGCGCCCGCGCCGGCGCTTGCTCCGCCGCGCAAGAGCCCGCCCACCAGCGGCCCAAGCACGAACAGCACGAGCACCAAGGCGACGACGAACGCGGCGCCGATCTCGACGAGGCGCATCACGTCCAAATTGGCGATGTTGAGAAAGCCGGGCGCTTCCGCTTCCGTGCCGAGCGCCTCGGGGCGCGCGAAGCGCATGCTCACGACCTGCACAATGTCGCCGCGCTGTTCGCTGTAGCCGACGGCCGAGCGCACGAGCGCGGTGATCTGTTCGATCTCCTCTGCACTGCGCGGCGTCCATTCGCCCGGCGCGCCATTTTCTCCCGGGGCGGTGACGCCGTCCACCGCGACCGCGACGGAGAGCCGGCGCATGCGCCCGCCTTCGCTCACCTCGGTGCGCGTTGTGCGGGAGATTTCATAGTTCACGGTTTCGCTGCTGCGCGTGGAGG
>CAZLWK010000038.1:0-22356 GCA_964563395.1 uncultured Caulobacteraceae bacterium | reverse complement strand
CGCCCCGTCCGGCGGCCCAGGCGCCCGCCGCGCAGCAGCCCGCGCCGCGCCCGCGCCAAGCCGCCGCTACGCAACCCGCGCCCGAATCGGTAGAGACTGCCCCGCCCGAGCCGGCTTTGCGGCCGCGGGCCGGTCCCGACCAATAGGGCGTGCGAGAATCGCGCGCCGGTCGCAGACCGAACCGGCGGACTTAAAGGCTCATGGCGCGTTACGTGTTCATCACCGGCGGGGTGGTTTCTTCCTTGGGGAAGGGCATCGCCTCCGCCGCCCTCGGCGCGCTTTTGCAGGCGCGCGGCTATAAGGTTCGTCTGCGCAAGCTCGATCCCTATCTCAATGTCGATCCGGGCACGATGAGCCCGTATCAGCACGGCGAGGTGTTCGTGACGGACGACGGCGCCGAGACCGATCTCGATCTTGGCCATTATGAGCGCTTCACCGGCGTCAGCGCGGCCAAGAGCGACAACATCACCACCGGGCGCATCTATCAGGAGATCATCGCCAAGGAGCGGCGCGGCGATTATCTCGGCGCCACGGTTCAAGTGATCCCGCACGTCACCAACGCGATCAAGGATTTCATCCTCGCCGATCATGGCGGCGCCGATTTCGTGCTGTGCGAAATCGGCGGCACGGTCGGCGATATCGAAGGCCTGCCCTTCTTCGAAGCCATCCGCCAATTGGGTCAGGAGCTTGAGCCGGGCAAGGCCGTCTTCGTGCATCTGACGCTGTTGCCCTACATTCCCTCCGCTGGTGAGATGAAGACCAAGCCGACGCAGCACAGCGTCAAGGAGCTGCGCTCGATCGGCATTCAGCCGAACATCATCTTGTGCCGCTGCGACCGCCCGATCCCGGAAGAGGAAAAGCGCAAGATCGCGCTCTTTTGCAATGTGCGCGAGAGCTCGGTGATCGAAGCGCGCGATCTGCCCACGATCTATGAAGCGCCGCTCGCCTATCATCTCGCCGGGCTGGACACGGAGCTCTTGCGCCATTTCGGCGTCAATGTCGCCCCGCAGCCGGATCTCGCCAAATGGGAGACCATTCTCGGGCGCATCAAATCGCCGGACGGCGCGGTCACCATCGCCATCGTCGGCAAATACACCGAGCTCAAGGACGCCTATAAATCGCTGATCGAGGCGCTCCATCATGGCGGCGTCGCCAACAATGTGCGCGTCGACATACGCTGGGTGGAAAGCGAAGCGTTCGAGGCGCGCGGGCAAGGCTGGGTCGAGGATTTGCATGGCGTGCATGGCGTGCTTGTGCCCGGCGGGTTCGGCGAGCGCGGCACCGAAGGCAAGATCGAGGCGGTGCGCTTCGCGCGCGAAACCAAGATTCCGTTCTTCGGCATCTGCTTTGGCATGCAGATGGCCTGCATCGAGGCCGCGCGTCATCAAGTCGGGCTCAATGGCGCGAGCTCATCTGAGTTCGGCAAACCCAAGCACCCGATCGTCGGCCTGATGACCGAATGGCTGCGCGGCAACGAGCTTGAGAAACGCTCCGCCGCCGGCGATCTCGGCGGCACGATGCGGCTCGGCGCCTATGACGCCGTGCTCGCGCCGGACTCGCGCGTCAGCGAAATCTATGGCGGCGCAGTGAGCATTTCTGAGCGCCATCGCCACCGTTACGAGGTGAACGCGCGCTACAAGGATAAGCTCGAAAGCGTCGGCCTCATCTTCTCCGGCATGAGCCCGGACGGCGTGCTTCCGGAAATCGTCGAGAGGCGGGATCATCCCTGGTTCGTCGGCGTGCAATTCCATCCCGAACTGAAAAGCCGCCCGTTCGAGCCGCACCCGCTGTTCGCCAGCTTCATCGGCGCGGCGCTGGAGCAGAGCCGATTGGTCTAGGCGGACGCCGCGCGCGCCAAAAACGCTGTCACATCGTCCAGCACGGGCGCGCGCCCGCGCAGCGGCTGCGAGAGCGCGAGCAGCGTGTCGGCGTGGCCAAGGTTTGGATAGAGCTTCGTTTCCACCGGCGCGCCGACCGCGCGCAGCGCGCGCTCGAAATGAACGATGCTGCGGCGCCCGACGAGATCGTCGCGCTCGCCCCAGCCGAGCCAGATCGGCGGCGCATCGGCGCGGGCGAAATTGATCGGCTGCGTACGCGCGGGATCGGGCGCCTGGCCGAAGGCGTTGCGCGTGGCGTCGATGTCGAACGGATAAAATGAATAGGGACCTGATAGTCCCGCGCAGCCCTTGATGCGGGCGATGTCGGCGCCGGCCGCGTTCAGATAGGCGCCATCGAGCGCGAGCATGATTGCATTATAGGCGCCGGCGGAATGGCCGCAGAGCACGATGCGCGACGCATCGCCGCCAAAGGCGTGCGCTTCGTCCTGCGCCCAGCGCACGGCACGCGCGCAATCCTCGATGAAGCCGGGAAACACCGCCTCGTGCACAAGGCGATAATCTGGAATGATCGTGGTGAAGCCGCGCGCGGCGAAGGCACGGCCGACAAAGGCGTACTCGGCGCGCTCGCCGCTGTGCCAGCCCCCGCCATAGAGATAGACCATGATCGGCGCGCGATCGCGCGCGCCTTGCGGTCCATAGACATCGAGCTTGTGACGCGCCAGCGGGCCGAACGACACGCCTTCGGCCAGCCGCACGCCCTCGCGGTCTTTAGGCGCAAGTCGATTGAAGGTCCCGAGGGACGGCGTACATGCGGCCGCCAGCGCGGCGCCGAGCGCGGCGAGACCTTTTCGCTTCATCGGCTGGGAGACATCCATCGTAGCGCTCCTTGCGCGCAAAACACTACGCGCCGCGGCGCCCTATGGTTCATGGCGCGCGCGCCAGCACCCAATCCTCGTAAGCATCGGCGCCGACGAGGAAGCGCCGTTCGCCGATTTGCGCGAAACCTTGACGCCCATAGAAGGCCAAGGCGCGCGCATTGGTTTTCTTGACGCCGAGAAGCACGCGCTTTGCGCCCCGCGCGCCCGCTTCTTCCAGGGCCGCGCGCATTAAAGCCGCACCGACACCGTCGCGATGAAAGGGCGTGAGCACATAAATCCGCCGCAGCTCCACGTCGCCGTCACGGATCTCGACGGGCAGGTCCGGCGCGGACAGGCCGGCATAGCCGATCGGTGCGTGAAAGCGCGTCGCGAGCCAAAGCGCGGCGTCAGGCTCTCCCATCCAGGCGCGATAATAGTCCGGCGCGTGCTTTTCGGCGCAATAGGCGATGATGTTGCGTCCGTCGATTTCGCCGGCATAGGTTTCAAGAAAGCTCGCGCGCCCGATCAGCGCCAGCGCGTCGGCGTCGGCGTCATCGCAGCGGCGCAGATCGAAACTCATCGGGGCGGCGCCTTCAATTTCTTGTCGGCCTCGAGCGAGAGCCAGATCGCGGGAATGACGATGAGCGCGGCCAGCACGAAGGGCGCATTGATGGAGAGGCCGGCGAAGCCGATGCTGGCGCAGAGCGGGCCGACCACGCGCGCGATTGCGCCGGCGGCGTTGTTGAGGCCGAAAATCTGGCCCTGATGTTCGGGGTCGATGGCGCGCGAAATGAGCGCGGTGGCGTTCGGAAACGCGACGGAGGAAGCCACCGCGCTGAGCGCCATTAGCGCCACCGTCATCGCCATGCCGGTGGAGAAGATTTGCAGGAAGGACGCGAGCGCGGTCACCGCCATCCCCGCCGCCAACATTGGCGCTTCGCCGAACGCGCGCGAGAGCGGGCCGGTGAGCGTGGCTTGACACAGAGCGGATATCGCCGCCGTCACGCCGAAGACGATACCAATTTCTCGCGGCCCCCAATCGAAACGCGCCTGCGACCAAAGGCCGAACGTCGCCTCAATGCCCGTGAACGCGAAGCCGGACGCGAAGGTGACGAGGATGAGCCGCGAAATCACCGGATGCGTCGCCGCGAATCCGAGCATCGCCCACCGCGACGGCTGCGCCCCGCTCGTCTCCACGCGCGCGCGGCTTTCGCGCACGAACAACAGCACCCCGATCGCCGAGCCGGCGCAAAGCGCGCTTGCGGTCAGAAGCGGAATTTGAAAGCCGATCGTGCCGGCTTCGGGCCGCGCCAGGAGCCCGCCGATCGCGGGGCCGACGATGAAGCCTACATTGAAGGCCGCGCCCAACATGCCCATCCGTCCGGAGCGATAGGCCGGGGGCGTCACATCGGCGATATAGGCTTGGATCACGCTCGCATTGCCGCTCGCCAGCCCGCCGAGCACACGCACAAGGAAGGCGATATAAATGTTCGGCGCGAACGCCATCGCCGCGTAACAGAGGCACGTGCCGGTCACGGTGCTGATGAGAATGGGTTTGCGTCCGATCCGGTCCGACATGCGTCCCCAGAACGGTTCGCCGAAAAAGGCGCCGAGCGAATAAGCGGAGAATAAAAGCGCGATTTGCCAGGCCGGCGCATCGAAGCTCTGCGCGTAGAAGGGCAGGAGCGGCACCATGATCCCGAATCCGACAAGGTTCATGAAGATCACGGACAAGAGCACGAGCATCGCGCCGAGGCCGACGCCAGCCTCGCCCGGCGGGGTCGGCCCGCGTCGCATCAAGCGCGCTATGTCTCGAATTCGCCCCATCGCCGCGAGGAGGGGTGTGGGTCTTGCCGTGCGATGCTGTCAAGCCGCGCAGTCCGCGCCTAGCTCTGCGTTGGCGTGGACAGAGCGGCGGTTTCCTCCGCGCCCAGGCTAAGCCCCAATGCGTCCGCGCCTTCTGAGAGGAGGTCGCCGAGAAGCGGGATGCCCAACAGATAGCGAACGGTCGAGCCTTCACGCCGAGCGCGCGCCAGCGCGAGCGCTTCAGTCCATTCTTCGCGCTCGAAATCCTCACGTCCGATCCAGACGAGCGCGACGAGTTCGGCGCGTTGGTCGTCGTTGAGGCCGATCATCATGTCCGCAAGCTCCTGTCGGAGCACGCCCCCCGCGCCGCTCTCCAAAGCGTCCACCCCGCGATCGTCGGCTGCGTTCGAGCCGCTGTTCGGGTCGGTTTCGGCCACCTGGGCGTCGTAGGCGCGCGCCAGCAGCACGATCTGGGCGATCACGTCTCGTCCCAGGGCGAGGTCTGGCGGTTCTGGGCGGTTCGCGATCATGGAGGTTTAGCGCGGACGGCTGGTTCTGGTTCCGGCCGGGCGCTTGCCCTTTGCCGCGCGCGCCGCTATCAGCGCCCCTCATTCAGGAGTTTCGCGGCCATGGCCGTCCCCAAGCGCAAAACCACGCCTTCTCGCCGCGGCATGCGCCGCGCGCACGACAAGCTGAAGCCGGCCGCCTATGTCGAGGATTCCGACACCGGCGAACTGCGCCGTCCGCACCACGTCGATCTCAAGACCGGCATGTATCGCGGCAAGCAAATCCTGAAGCCCAAGGACGAGTGATCCCATGGCCGAGGCGTCGGTGCGGGTTCTCGGGCCCGCCGACGCAGAAGGCCTCAAGGCGTTCCTCGTGGCGCGGGCGGACAGCTCGCTTATTCTACTCTCAAATTTATCGAGCGCGGGGCTCGCCGATGACGGCGCCCCCTATAGCGGTCTCTATGTGGGCGCCTTCGAAGGTGAGGCGCTCACCGGCGTCGTCGCGCATTATTGGAACAACGTTCTGGTGTTTCAGGCGGGCGGCTTGGCGGTAGAGCTTGCCGAAGCTGCGCGTGCGGCCACTCGGCGAAGCGTGGCGGGACTTGTCGGTCCCTGGGAGCAGGTCAGCGCCGCCTACGCGGTCGGATTTGGGCCCGGCGAAGCCGGCAAGCATGCGGAGGAGGCGCTTTATGCGCTGCCGCTCGATCGGCTTGTTCTGCCGCCTCTGCTCGCCACGGGCGCGGCCCATGTGCGCCGCGCCAAGGCCGAGGAGGCGAACCTTTTGGCGCGCTGGCGCAGCGCGTATCGCGTCGAGGCGATTCGCGAGCAGCCGAGCGCGGCGCTCGACGCTTCGGCGGCCGAAGACATCGCTCGACTGATTTCGGAAGGCTCGGCCTGCGTGCTCGACGTGTCGGGCGCGGCGACGGCGTTCTGCGCGTTTAACGCAAGGCATGAGGATGTCGTCCAGGTCGGCGGGGTGTGGACCCCGCCGGAAGCGCGCGGTCGCGGCCTTGCGCGCGCGGCCGTGGCAGGTCAGCTCGCCATTGCGCGGGCGGAAGGCGCGCGCCGGGCCGTGCTGTTCACGGAGCTGGGCAATCTGCCCGCGCGGCGCGCCTATGAATCGATCGGCTTTGAACGGATCGGCTCCTACGGGATGATCATTTTCGGCGACCGCGCCTGACGGCGCGGCGCCGGATGCAGTCGCGCCTAAAATTCTCCCCAAGGCGGTCCCACGTTGCTGGACGCGGCGCGCCGCGCGGGACACACTCGCGACTCGCATGCGCCGACGCGTTAAGGACCGTCCGTGGACCAGAACCCCTCCCGCGAACGTCAGACAGCGACCGAGCCGGCGCCGCGCGTTTCGGCCGTCGTCGTCACCCGCCACACCGGCCAAACCCTTGAATTATGCCTGCGCAGCGCGCTCGCGGAGCCCTGGGTGGACGAACTCATCATCGTCGATAACGGCAATTCGCCCCAGGTCAGCTCGGCCCTGCGCGCGCTTCAAGCCGATCGGCGCGACGTGCGCGTCGTTCAACCGCGCGAGGAGCTTGGCCTCGCTGAGGCGCTCAATCTTGGAGCTGTCCGCGCGCGAGGGCGCTGGCTGCTGTTCGTCGATCCGCATGTCGTGCTGCAACGCGGGGCGGCGGAGCGCATGGTCGCCGCGGGCGGCGGCGTGCGCTCGCCCTGGATCGTCGGCGGCCGGTTGACGGATACCGAAGGCCGGGAACGTCGCGGCGCAAGGCGTGGCGCGCTCACCGCCTGGTCGGCGCTCGCCGTGGCGCTCGACATGCAGGGACGTGGGCCGCGCAAGCGCCGCCGCGCGCGCAAATCGGCGGGTGAGCCCCTCGCGGTCGCCGCCGTGAGCGGGGCGCTGATGCTCGCGCCGCGCGCCGATTTCAATGATCTCGGCGGTTTCGACGAGGGTTACGCCACCGACGCGGCTGACCTCGACCTCTGCCGCCGCGCCGGCGATGCGGGCGGCGTCGTTCTCTTTCAGCCGGCGGCCGCGGGCGTGCAATTCGCCGGCGGGCGCCGCCCCGGGCGGCGTGAAGCGCAGGGGCTCGCACGGTTCGCCGCGAAATCGGCCCGCACGCCCGGGCAAAGGGCGTTCGCCTTGATCGCGCGCCCGGCGCTCTCGCTGCTGCTCGGCTTGCGCACGCTGGTCGGGGGACGCCCGAGCCCGCGCAAATAGCGCTTCACCGCGCGACTGCGACGCGGCTGATCTCCAGCACGATTTCATCGCCATTGGCGTAATTGAGACCGCTGACGGGCGCTGTCGCCTCTTCTCGAGCCAGATTGCGCCGCGCGAGGAAGCCATCGAGCGCTGAGGCCGCGCGCCGTTCAACGATCATCGTGGCGCCGGGCGCCGCCCGGGCGGCCGCCTCTTCGGGATTGGCGATGCGCACGTCGGTGTCGGTTTCGAACACGAGGCTGGTCTCGCCATAACCGACGATGATGAGCGGCGGCGCCGGCGCGTCGAGACGGGGATGCAGCTCGGCGCGGTCGAGCGCGCGGGAGACCTCGCTGCTCGCCAACAGCTCCCGCGCTTCGGGCAAAATCCGCTCGCGCAGCGCGAATGAAATCGTCAGCGCGACAAGGACGGCAAGGCCCAGGCGCGCGCTTGGCGCGCGCAGCAAAAGCATCGCGCCCAGCGCGGGCGCGAGCGCCGCGCCGCCGATCACCAGCCCCTGAAGCAATCGGCGCTGATCCGCGATCGCATCGCCCGGCATGTAGGTGGCGGCGTAGGCGACGAAGGCTGCGAGCGCGATCGCGGAAAGCGCGAAGAGCGCAAGCCCCGCCGCCATGGTGCGCGTCCATCGTTCAGCGCGGGCGATGTCCCAGGCGGCGGCGGCGATCAGCGCCAACGCCGGATAGGTCGGCAGGGTGTAATGGGCGAGCTTTGTCGGCAGCGCCTCCATCACCAGGAAGAGCGGAACCGACGCCGCGATCAGGAAACGCAGCGATTGATAATTGTCGCCGGCGCGGTCCGCTCGCGCCACGCGCCAGATCAGGCGGCCGGCCGCCGGCAGAAGAAATGTGAGCGGAAACGCGAGCAGCGGCAGCGCCAGGAGATAATAGCCGAGCGGGCCGGAATGGCCTTCGGCCTGGCCCGCCAGCTTCGGCGCCAGATCGACGCCGATCGCTTCAATGAAGAAGGCGCCGTTGGTCGCGATTCCGATGGCGATCATCCATGGCGCGACGAGTAGAAGCGCCGCGCCGATCGCCAGGGGCCAGGGCGCGGCGCGCATCCAGGCCCAGCGGCGCTCCCAAAGACCGAGCGCCGCAAGCGCCAACGCCGCCGCCAGCGGCGCGACGGGGCCCTTGATCAGAATTCCCGCCCCGATCGCCAGCCAGAATATGAGCGCGAGCGCTTTTGGCCGGGCCGATCCGGCGCGCATATGCGCCAGCGCCGCGAGCGCGAGCGTGATCGTCGCGCAGAGCGCGGCATCGGTCTTGGCGGTCATGCCCTCGAAGCCGATCAGCAATCCCGCGCCGAACAGCGCCGCCCCGATCAAGGCGGCGCGCCGGCTTAGAAGCGCCGTACCCATCCAGAAGGCCGCCATCGCGGCGAGCGCCGCCGCCAGCGCCGAAGGCAGACGATACGCCCAGACGGCGCGCGCCTCGGCGTCGGACAGCGCGCCGACGGAGGCGGCTTGAAGCCAATAAATGCCGATCGGCTTCTTATTGCGCGGCGTGTCCTGGACGAAGATCCGCACATAGTCGCCGGTCTCCAGCATTTGCGTCGTCGCCTGGACGTAACGCGCCTCGTCGCGGTCCATCACCGGCAGGCGGGCGATTCCAGGCAGGGCGGAGAGAAGGCCGATCAAGGCGGCGATGACGAAACCGCGCCAGCCGTGTGCAAGGCGGTCGAGCAAGTCAGGCGCGGCGGGCTGGGTCACGCGCTCTGATAGCCGCCCTGATCTTCGGAGGGGAGGGGGTTGACGGCCTAGCGCTTTCCACCGCGACGCAATCCCGTCTAAGAAGCCGGGCCCGCAGCGCCCCGCCCCAAGAGCCCCCATTGCCCGAAGCAATAGAATTCAGCGTCGTCGTGCCGGTCCATAATGAGGCCGGCAACGCCGCCGCGCTCGCGCGCGAGATCGCCGCCGTGCTCGACGGGCGCTCGTACGAAATGATCTTCGTGGACGATGCGAGCCGGGACGACACGCGCGCCGAACTCGCGGCCGCGAAGGCGGCGCTGCCGGCGCTGCGCGTTGTCGGCCATCGGCGCAACGCCGGTCAAAGCCGGGCCGTGCGCACCGGGGTCCTAGCGGCCCGCGCGCCCATTATCGGCACGCTCGACGGAGACGGACAGAACGATCCCGCTGACCTGCCTCGGCTTTTGGCGCGGCTAACCCGCGCCGACGCGCCCGCCGATCTTGGCATGGTGGGCGGCAAGCGGGCCAAGCGACAGGACAGCTGGGCCAAGCGCTATGGCTCCCGGATCGCCAATGGCGTGCGCAAGCGGCTCTTGAACGACGGCGCCGACGACAGCGGCTCTGGCGTCAAGGTGTTCTGGCGCGAGGCTTTTCTGCGCCTGCCCTATTTCGATCACATGCACCGCTACATGGCCGCCCTGATGCTGCGCGAGGGCTACCGTGTCGAGTTTTTGGATGTGAACCATCGACCGCGGGGGGCAGGTCGCTCTAAATACACCAATCTGGGGCGGCTGGCGGCGACGGCGACCGACCTCTTCGGTGTGATGTGGCTTAGAAGCCGGGCGCGTAATCCCGGCGGTGCGGACGAAGTCTGATGGCGGGCAAGCGCGTCAGTGCGGCGGAATTGACCGCCTTAAACCACGCGTCGCGGGGGCGGCGCGCAAGAGAGGGGACCAATTCGATGGCGGCGATCTTCAACGTCTTTCCGCTGATCCTCATTCCGGTGCTGATCTACAACATCATCGCCTTCGCCGGCGGCAACAACGCGGAAGTCCGCGCCAATCTGGAAAATCCCTGGTTTCAAGTGCCCATGGCCTCGCAGGAGCCGGGCGTGGCCGGCGTTCTGCAGACGGTGCAATGGAGCGTCACGTCTGGGGACGTGCTGGTCGTCATCTCGCTCGTGCTTCTGTTCATCGAGCTCTTGAAGTCCACCTCCACGGGCACGTCAGCGATCTTCAATCACGCGCTCTCGATGCTGGTCTTCATTATCTGCCTGGTTGAATTCCTCCTGGGGCCTGGCTTTGCGACGACGACCTTCTTCATGATCATGGTCATGTCGCTGCTGGATGTTCTGGCCGGCGTGGTCGTTACCATCGTCTCCGCGCGGCGCGACGTGGAGTTTGGCGGAGGCGGCAATTGACGCCCTAAAGGCACCAGAGCCCAAGCATCAGTGCGAGGGTGAAATCGATCAGCCGATGAAGCGGCACAGGCTTGAGGAGCGGCCTGGCCCCGCGCCTGGGAGCAAGCGCAGTGGCGCTATTCTTTGATGCGGCTTGGTTCGACCAGAGGCTCGCGGAGCGGGCGCTCGATCGCGCCACCCTGGCCGCCGTGCTGGGCGTGAGCGCGGAGGAATTGGCGGACATCTTCAAGGACCAGCGCGAGGTGAAGCCGGTCGAGGTGCAGGCGCTGGCTGGGCTGTTGAACCAACCGCCGGAGGAGATCGCCCGCCGCTGCGGGGTGTCCACGCGCACGCACGTCAAGGAGGATTTCGACGGGCGGCTGAGCGCGATCGAGGCGCGCTTGGATCGGCTGGAGGCGCTCATGGCCCGGCTCCAGGCGAAGCCTTAAATCGTGACATCGTGCAGGATCCCGGGCGGCGGCGCGGGCGGCGTGTAGCGGGCCGGGGGCAGGAGTTCCGGGCCCAGGACATGCCGGATCAGGGTCGCCGCGAAGAGCGTGTCTAACGCGCGCCTTGGGGCCCGGCGGTCGCCTTGACGGCGTTCGACGCGGCGGCGGTCGCCGGGCGCCGCGCCAGGGCGGGACGCCGAGCCGTCGCTTAACCAATCGCTGGCGCGCCGTCCGGTGCTCATGGGCCCGAAGCAGCAAGAGCCGGGCCAGCATGCTTGCTTGCGCGTTAACTTACGGCTTGCGTCCGCCGCTCAACTGATCGAGCTGGCGCTGCATCGCCTCCATCTGTTTTTTCAGATCGGTGATGCTGCTGTCCTCGGCGGGCGCGGGCGCCGCGGGCTCGTCGGGGCGAGCGGGGCGGCCTGGGGGCTGCGCGGCGAACGGGGTCCAAATGCGCAGGGCCTGCTGAAACATCGCCATGTTCTGGCGGGCCTGTTCCTCGAACGCGGCTATCGGACTTACCCCGAATGTTCGGGCGAATTGCTCGCGCAATTGCTCCTGGCTCTTGGTGAAGGTGTCCATGCTCATGTCGAGATAGGCCGGCAGGAAGCCCTGCATGCTGTCGCCATAAAACCGGATCAGCCGCCGCAGGAACGACACGGGCAGAAGGTTCTGGCCCCGGCTTTCCTGCTCGAAGATGATCTGGGCGAGAACCGATCGGGTGATGTCCTCTCCGGTTTTGGCGTCCTGGACGACGAAATCGATCTCGTTGCGAACCATGTCGCTCAGATGATCGAGCGTCACGTAGGAGGAGGTCGCGGTGTTGTAGAGCCGCCGATTGGCGTATTTCTTGATCACCACCACCCCCTCGGGGATGTCCGCGGCGCCTTCTGGCGTAGGCTGTTTCGTTTCAGACACGAGGCGCTCCATCCCGCCCCGCCCTCACGCGGGTGCAGCATGATCGCGAGCCCTTCGCCGCAATGCAAGAAGAGCAGGCGCTTTTATCGTCCCGCATTTCAGCCGGACTGGAAAACCGCGCTCGCACATGCAAAAGCTCGACCAGTCAAACATTCGACCAAAGGGAAACGCTTATGACCGGCATCGTCATCGCTTCGGCCGCCCGCACCCCCGTTGGGGCCTTCAACGGCGCCTTTGCGAGCGTGCCGGCCCATGAACTTGGCCGCACCGCCATCACCGCAGCGCTGCAGCGGGCAGGGGTGGACGCCAAGGATGTCTCCGAGGTTGTGCTTGGCCAGGTGCTCACCGCCAATCAGGGCATGAACCCAGCCCGGCAAGCCAGCCGCGCCGCCGGGGTGCCGGACGATTCCCCGGCTTGGGGCCTTAACCAGGTCTGCGGCTCGGGCCTGCGCGCCGTCGTCGTCGGCTATCAGCAGATCAAGGCGGGAGACGCCAAGATCGTCGTCGCCGGCGGCCAGGAAAGCATGAGCCTCTCGCCGCACGTGGCGCATTTGCGCGCCGGCCAGAAGATGGGCGGTCTCGAATTCAATGACAGCATGATCCGCGACGGCCTCACGGACGTGTTCTACGGCTATCACATGGGCGTCACCGCCGAGAACGTCGCCGAGAAATGGCAAATCACCCGCGAGGAGCAGGATTCCTTCGCCACCGCCTCCCAGCAAAAGGCCAGCAAGGCGCAGAAGGCGGGCAAGTTCGTCGATGAGATCGCCCGCGTCACGGTGAAGGGCCGCAAGGGCGACACCACGATCGACGCCGACGAATACATCCGTCACGACGCCACGATGGAGGCGGCCGCCAAGTTGAAGCCCGCCTTCAAGAAGGACGGCTCCGTCACCGCCGCCAACGCCTCGGGCATCAATGACGGCGCGGCGGCGCTCGTCCTGATGACGGAAGCCGAAGCCAAGAAGCGCGGCATCGAGCCGCTCGCGCGCATCGCCTCCTGGGCCTCGTGCGGCGTCGATCCCTCGGTGATGGGCACGGGGCCGATCCCGGCCTCCAAAAAGGCGCTGGAGAAGGCCGGATGGAAGGTCGCCGATCTCGATCTGGTTGAGGCCAACGAGGCGTTCGCCGCCCAGGCCCTCGCCGTGAACAAGGACATGGGCTGGGATCCCGACAAGGTGAACGTCAATGGCGGCGCCATCGCTATCGGCCACCCGATCGGCGCGTCCGGCGCGCGTGTCCTGACGACGCTCCTCTACGAACTGCGTCGCCGCAACGCCAAGAAGGGCCTCGCCACCTTGTGCATCGGCGGAGGCATGGGGATCGCGCTCTGCGTGGAGCGGTAGGCGCGGCCGAGGCGCTGCTTCCGCCGTGCCGCCGAGTTTGCTACGCTTAGATCGTGAACGACGCTCTTTACGAGGACGACTTCGTCGCCTGGACAAAAGCCCAGGCAGATGCGCTGCGCGCGGCCGGCCGCGCTGGAGGACGCTCGAACGCGATTGAGTGGGACCGCGTCGCTGAAGAGGTGGAGGACTTGGGCAAGAGCGAGCAATCCGCCGTCGAAAGCAGCGTGGTTCAGATCATTGTGCATCTCTATAAGCTCGCATGGTCGCAACGCGTCGAACCGCGCGGTCATTGGCGCGCCGAAATCCGAACGTTTCGCGGCAATGCGCTGCGCAAGCTCACCCCCACAATTCGTGCGAAGGTCGGCGCCGAGTTGGAAGCGCTGCACCGGGAAGCGGGGGCTATCGCCGCTGACTTGATGGCTTCCGAAGAGCCAGCCGCGCCGATTGATCAAACCCTGCGTTGGGGGCTGCCCCAGGTTTTTGGGGAAGCGGACGACCCGTTGGTTTGATGCGGGCGCGTCCGTAGGGCCTTCTCAAACCCGCTGCGGCGCGGCAAGAACACATCCAAGAGCAAACCTGGGAGGGCGAATTGGCGCGCGTAGCATTGGTCACCGGCGGAACACGCGGCATCGGCAAGGCGATCTCGGAAGAGTTGGTCAAGGCCGGCTACACGGTCGCGGCCAATTATGCCGGCAATGACAAGGCCGCCGAAGAGGTCGCCAAGGCGCTGAAGATCAAGGTCTATAAGTGGGATGTCGGCGATTACGAGGCCTGCCAGGCCGGCATCCGCCGGGTCGAAGCCGATCTCGGCCCGATCGATATTCTCGTGAACAACGCCGGCATCACGCGCGACGGCTTTCTGCACCGCATGAATGTCGACCAATGGCGCGAAGTGATCCGCGTCGACCTCGACAGCGCCTTCTACATGACGCGCCCGATCATTGAAGGCATGCGCGAGCGCGGCTGGGGCCGGATCATTAATATCTCCTCGATCAACGGTCAGAAGGGCCAGATTGGGCAAACCAATTATTCCGCCGCCAAGGCTGGCCTCATCGGCTTCACCAAGGCGCTGGCGCAAGAGAACGCCAATAAGGGCATCACCGTGAACGTGGTGTGCCCCGGCTATATCGACACGGAGATGGTGTCGGCGATGCCGGAAGCCGCGCTCGCCAAGGTGATCGCCACCATTCCGGCAGGGCGCCTCGGCAAGTCCGGCGAAATCGGCAAGATCGTCGCCTATCTCGCCAGCGAGGACGCCGCCTTCATCACCGGCGCCACCATGACCATCAACGGCGCGCAATACATCGCCGGCTGAGATCACGGAACCAGGGCTGCTTGATCCATGTTCGTCCTCATATCAGGAGGACGACATGGACAAGGAACATGTGAAGGGCGCGGGCGATCGCGCCGCCGGTTCGGTGAAGGACGCGACTGGCCGCGCGCTGAAGGATTCTTCTCTCCAAGCTAAAGGCAAAGCGCAGAAGGCCAAGGGCAAGGCGCGCGAGGCCTTGGGCGACATCAAGGACTCCGCCAAGAAGCGGCCTTAGAGCATGG
This sequence comes from uncultured Caulobacteraceae bacterium, assembly GCA_964563395.1. Lineage (GTDB taxonomy): Bacteria > Pseudomonadota > Alphaproteobacteria > Caulobacterales > Aquidulcibacteraceae > JBEVOS01. The sequence goes on along the minus strand of CAZLWK010000038.1, from coordinate 7,808 downwards.
CCATGGCCCGATCGCGCGCTAGCGATTGGCGCCGGGAACCCAAAGCACGTCGTCGCGCCCGTCATTGTTGGCGGCGCGCGCCATGACGAAAAGAAGATCGGACAAACGGTTGAGATAGATGAGTGCGTCCGGCGAGACCTTCTCGCCGGACGCGTCCATGAGACGCGCCACGCACCGCTCGGCTCGACGTGCGATTGTGCGCGCCAGATGCAGATGCGCGGCGGCCGGCGCACCGGCGGGCAGAATGAACGATGTCAGCGGCGAGAGCGCGGCGTTGAGCGCCTCGATCTCGCGTTCGATCCGCTCGGCCTGCGCCGCTGCGATGCGCAGCGGCGTGAACGGCAGCGGCGCCTCGCGCTCCGGCGTCGCCAGATCGGCGCCGAGATCGAAAAGGTCGTTCTGCACACGCGCGAGGATCGGATCGAACCGCGCATCGCTGCGCGTGTGCAGGCGCGCCACTCCAATCGCCGCGTTCAATTCATCGACGGCGCCATAGGCCTCCACGCGCGGGGACGCCTTCGACACTTCCTCGCCGGTGGCGAGGCGCGTCGTGCCGCCATCGCCCGTCTTGGTCACGATCGAATTCAGCGTCACCATGGCTCAGCCCCAGTGCTGCTTGGCCCACATCGCCCCCACCAGGATGATGATGGCCATGAATTGCGCCACCACCCGCAGGCGCATCGCCTTGTTCGACCAGGAGCGTCCAAAATCGCCGCCGCGAAAGAGCGCGTAAATGCCGAAGCACAGCACCAAAAAAACCGCGCCGAGCGAAAGGGGAATAAGATAGGCGAACAAATCCATGGGGCGACCATAAAGGAATGCGCCGGGGAAATACCGGCGTGCGCGAAAACGAGGCGTTCAGCCGCGCCTATTATTCAGCCGCTATGGCGTGCGCCCGGCGCTCGGGCGCGAAGGCCCGCACTAGAAGCGTGGCCGCCCGCCGCCCGCGCGCCTCGGCTTCGGCGGCGTCCGGCGCGGCGCGCACCCCAGCCACGAGGTCGATCAGCATCGTCCCATGCAGCAGACCGATATAGGCGTCGTGAAATTCCTTTTCTTCCGCCACCTCCACCATCCCTGCCGTGCTGAGGGCGTGCAGGATCGGCCGCAGCGCCTCGCGGTCCCCCAGACACGGCAATTCCTGGAACGCGCGGCCGATCTCCGGCGAGCGCGCGGCCTCCGCCGCCGCCATCCGGAACACGGCGATCGATTCCGGCCGCGTGAACCGCGTGATGAAAATCGCGCCGAACTGCGCGAGCGCCTCGAACGGGTCGCTGAGGTCGAAGCCGGGGCTGGCCGCCTCCTCGATCTCGGCTTGCCGCGCCCCCCACGCCAGGAGGGCGAAGAAGAGGCCCTCCTTGCTGTCGAAGCGCGCATAGAGCGTCTCCTTCGAGACGCGGGCGCGCTTGGCGACTTCCTGCATGGTCGCGCAATGCAGGCCGTTTTCCTCGAAGACGTCGAAGGCGGCGCGCAGGATGGCCTCGCTCTTGGGATCGTCCAGCGGAGCGAGCCAGTCCGGGCGGGCGTCGACGAGCTTTGGCATCCTGCACCTCCTGCGTACCGAACCGTTCGGTACTCTAAAATGTCGCGGGGCGCAATCGACCGGCGCAGCGCGCTTGCGTTTTTTTGGGCGACGGTCCATGGCGGCGCCTCATCCCGAGAGGCGCTTCATGACCGGCATCGCCGACATTATCGGCCGCGAAATCCTCGACAGCCGCGGCAACCCGACCGTTGAGGTGGATGTTGTGCTTGAAGACGGCGCGCGCGGCCGCGCGGCGGTGCCGTCCGGCGCCTCGACTGGGGCGCATGAAGCTAACGAAAAGCGGGACAATGAGCCTGACCGCTATCTCGGCAAGGGCGTGCGCGACGCCGTTGAGGCGGTGAATGGCGAGATCGCCAACGCCATCCTGGGGCTTGAAGCGTCCGATCAACGCCGCATCGACCGGATCATGATCGAACTCGACGGCACGCCGAACAAGGCGCGTCTCGGGGCGAACGCCGTGCTCGGGGTTTCGCTCGCCGTCGCCAAGGCGGCCGCTGAAAGCCAGGGCGCGCCACTCTACCGTTATGTTGGCGGCGTGCAGGCGCGGCTCTTGCCGACGCCGATGATGAACATCGTCAATGGCGGCGCCCATGCCGACAATCCGATCGACATCCAGGAATTCATGATCATGCCCGTCGGCGCCGAGAGCGTCGCCGACGCCGTGCGGATGGGCGCGGAAATTTTTCACACCCTCAAGAAGGGCCTCAAAGACGCCGGCATGAGCACCAATGTCGGCGATGAGGGCGGCTTCGCGCCCAATCTCAAAAGCGCCGACGAGGCGATCGGCTTCATTCTGAAGGCGGCGGAAAAGGCCGGCTATCGGCCCGGCGAGGACGTGGTTCTCGCCCTCGATTGCGCCTCCACCGAATTCTTCAAGAACGGCAAGTACGAGATGGAAGGCGAGGGCAAATCGCTCTCGCCCGATCAGATGGCCAAGTTCCTGGCCGATCTCGTCGCGCGCTATCCGATCGTCTCTATCGAGGACGGCATGAGCGAGGACGATCTCGATGGCTGGAAAGCCCTGACCGACCTTGTCGGAAGCAAGTGTCAGCTCGTCGGCGACGATCTCTTCGTCACGAACCCGGCGCGCCTTGCGATGGGCATCGAAAAGGGCCTCGCCAATTCCATTTTGGTGAAGGTCAACCAGATCGGCACGCTCACCGAGACGCTGGAGGCTGTGGAGATGGCGCATCGCGCCGGCTATTCCGCCGTGATGAGCCATCGCTCTGGCGAAACCGAGGATTCCACCATCGCCGATCTCGCCGTGGCCACCAATTGCGGGCAGATCAAGACGGGCTCTCTGGCGCGCTCGGATCGCACCGCGAAATACAATCAGCTCATCCGCATCGCCGAGGAGCTGGACGATCAGGGCGTGTTTGCGCGCGCACGAACGATCAAAGGCCGTCGCTGAGCGCCAAGCGAAAAAATTCCTAGAAAATTTTTGCCCACCATATCTTGGGGCTTGGCTCTTTGTGCCGGGCGAGCCCTTGCGGCTGCTCGATCACAAATGATTTCAGGGGAAATAAACTACAATTAAAACAGTAGCTTAAACGCAAGCGGAACATAGCAGAAACATTTAGAGTCGAAACGATTCCTTAACTAACGCGACTCAACGTCCTCGAATCAGGGGTCGTCGACATGTTGCGGAAGCTGGGTCTAAGCGTGGGGGACGTGCTGCTTGGTGCGGTGATCTGCTACCTCGCCGCCAACGCCGTCACTGGCCGCCAGGGCCTCATCGCCTATGTCGATCTCCAGGCGCAGGAGCGCGCCCTGATCGCCGAGCGCGACGCGCTGTTGAGTGAACGTGACGCCGCTGAGGCGCGCGCCGCACGGATGCGCGCCGAAAGCCTCGATCTCGATTATCTCGACGAGCGCGCCCGCATTCTGCTCGCCGCCGCCGCGCCTGGTGAAGCGCTGTTCGCGCTTTCACCTGAATCTACCCCCTGAGCATCCCTAGCGCTTCCGTCATGCGTTTTGCGCAGAGCTGAATCCTAAGCCCGTCTGTGGACGCATGGCGCGGCGCTGCTTAGGCTCGCGCGTATCGATCTTGGAGGCCAGCTCCGCATGAGCCTTTCCGCCGGCGCCGATAAGGACGAATTGCTCGGCTATTATCGGACGATGCTGCTCATCCGCCGCTTCGAGGAGCGTGCGGGCCAACTGTACGGAATGGGCCTCATCGGCGGTTTCTGTCACCTCTATATCGGCCAGGAAGCGGTCGTGGTGGGGCTGCAGGCCGCGCTGAAGGACGGCGATCAGGTCATCACCGGCTATCGCGATCACGGCCACATGCTGGCGTGCGGCATGGATCCCAATGGCGTGATGGCCGAACTCACCGGGCGCGCGGGCGGTTATTCAAAGGGCAAGGGCGGCTCCATGCACATGTTCAGCGTGGAGAAGAATTTCTATGGCGGCCACGGGATCGTCGGCGCGCAAGTCTCCCTCGGCACCGGGCTCGCCTTCGCAAACCGCTATCGCGAGAACGATCACGTCTGCCTCACCTATTTCGGCGACGGCGCGGCCAATCAGGGCCAGGTCTATGAGAGCTTCAACATGGCTTCGCTCTGGAAGCTGCCGGTCGTCTATGTGGTGGAGAACAACCAGTACGCGATGGGCACGGCGATCCATCGTTCCTCGTCCGAAACCCATCTACATCGTCGCGGCGCGAGCTTCCTGATCCCTGGAGAGGAGGTGGACGGCATGGATGTGCTGGCCGTGCGCGAGGCGGGCCAACGCGCGGTCGCGCGGGCGCGGGCGGGCGAGGGGCCGACGCTCCTGGAGCTCAAAACCTATCGCTATCGCGGCCATTCCATGTCCGACCCCGCGAAATACCGAACCCGCGAGGAGGTCGACGCCATGCGCGCGCAACACGACCCAATCGACCACGTGAAGTCCTTGCTGCTGGAGGCGGGCCACGTCGACGAGGAGGCGCTGAAAGCGATCGACCGCGATGTGCGCGCGATCGTCGCCGCCGCCGCCCAATTCGCGCAGGATAGCCCCGAGCCCGATCCGAGCGAGCTTTTGACGGACGTGCTTTTGAAGGAAACTGCGTGATCGTCGAAATCGAGCTCCTCATCGTGGCGCTCATCTACGCAGGCGCGGGCGTGGCGATGGTGCGCGCCATCTTCCTGCGCCGCGCCGCCTTGAAGGCGTGGCGCGCCGCGATCGGCGGTCAATTCGACAAACGCCAGCATCGTTTCGCCACCGAGCTCGATCTGGACCGCGCGCGGCTTCCTCCGGAGGCGGCGCGCAAATTGTTCGAAAGCCGGCGCGTCCTGGCCGCGGGCGCGGGTGCGCTTGGGGTTGCGATCATTCTGAATTTCTTCGTGCTGCGCCAACGCTGAGCGAAGAAAGGGAGGGGCAGGCAATGAGCGTTGAATTGACGATGCTGGCCTATTCGGTCGCGCTCTTGTTCGTGCTGATCCTCATTCAGGCGAGCGCCGGCGTGCAGGCGCAGGGTCTGATGCGCATGATGGGCCCGCGTGACGATCTCGATGAGCCGTCCGTATTCCAGGCGCGCACCAAGCGCGTGGTCGACAATCATCGCGAGGGACTGATCCTGTTCGCCCCACTCGTTCTCATCGCCGCCCTGGAGGGCGTGTCGAGCCCGCTCACCGTGCTCGGCGCGCAGCTTTTCTTCTATACGCGTGTGGCGCACGCCATCGCCTATGTGTTCGGCTTGCCGCTCGTGCGCCCGCTCTTCTGGCTGGTGGGGCTTTCCGGACCGATCCTTATCTTCCTCACGCTATTGGGCGTTCTCTAAAGCCGATGCGCACCGCGATCCTCATGCCCGCGCTCTCTCCCACCATGGAGGAGGGCAATCTTTCCAAATGGATGATCAAACCCGGCGACAAGGTCGAGGCGGGCCAGGTGATCGCCGAGATCGAGACCGATAAGGCGACAATGGAGATGGAGGCCGTCGATGACGGGGTGGTCGCCGAATTGCTCGTCGCCGAGGGCGCCGAGGGCGTGAAGGTCAACACGCCCATCGCTACGTTGGATACGGAAGGCGCGCCCTTGACGCCAAAGGCGGCGCAGGCGGCGGCCGAGGCGCCGCGCCCTCAGGCCGCCCAATCGGCGCCGCCGGCGACCGCGCCCGCCGCAGCGGAAAGCCTCCCGCCGGCGCCGCAACCGCCCAGCCACGCCGCGGGCTCAACGATCCGCCAGAGCGTGCGCGACGCGCTGCGGGACGCCATGGCCGAGGAAATGCGCCGCGACGGGCGCGTTTTCCTGATGGGCGAGGAAGTCGGCCAGTATCAGGGCGCCTACAAGGTTTCGCGCGGACTGTTGGAGGAGTTCGGTCCCAAGCGCGTGGTCGACACGCCGATTACGGAGCACGGCTTCACCGGGCTCGGCATCGGCGCGGCGATGGCCGGCTTAAAGCCCATCGTCGAATTCATGACCTGGAACTTCGCGATGCAGGCCATCGACCAGATCATCAATTCGGCCGCCAAAACGCTCTACATGTCGGGCGGCCAGCTCAAGTCCAGTATCGTGTTCCGCGGCCCGAACGGGGCGGCCGCGCGCGTCGCCGCCCAGCACAGCCAGGATTATTCGTCCTGGTATGCTCATGTGCCGGGCCTCATCGTGCTCGCGCCTTATGACGCCGCCGACGCCAAGGGGCTGTTGAAGGCGGCGATCCGCTCGCCCAATCCCGTGATCTTCCTGGAGCATGAAATGCTCTATGGTTTGGAGGGGGACGTTCCCGCCGATCCCGAACATGTGGCGCCGATCGGCAAGGCGCGCGTCCGCAGGGAGGGGGGCGATGTCACCATCTGCGCGCATTCGCGCATGGTGGGCCTCGCGCTCAAGGCCGCCGAGAGCTTGGCGGGCGAGGGCGTCGAGGCCGAGGTGATCGATCTGCGCTCGCTGCGCCCCCTCGATCACGAGACGATCGTCGCGAGCGTGAAAAAGACCAATCGGCTCGTCACGGTTGAAGAAGGCTGGGGACCGATGGGCGTGGGCGCGGAAATTTGCGCGCGCGTGATGTTTGATGCGTTCGATTATCTCGATGCGCCGCCGACTCGCGTACATCAGGCGGACGCGCCGCTCGCCTACGCCGCCAATCTGGAGGCGCTGGCGCTGCCGAGCGTGGAGGACATCGCCCGCGCCGTCCGCGCGGTGACTTACCGGGAGAGATAAATGGCCGAGAAGCGCACCATTCTGCAGATCAATCCCGGAAACGGCTTCTGGGTGGCGTTGGAAGAGGGCGGACAGATGTCGTTCCAGCCGGTGGTTTCGTTCGCGCTGGTGCGCGCCGAAGGCGGGGAGGACGGGACCTATGAGGAAGTGATTCCGCTTGCGGCGGACGACATCGCCTCCGGCCTTTATGAACCGGAATTGCTGGACATCGCCGGCCTCGTGCACGAAAGCGATTTCAGCGAAGTGGGCGTCTCCCTCAAGCCGGGTCGGCGTCCCCGCAAGTCGAGCTAGGGGGCTCCCGCCCCTTTGGGGGGCTGCGATGAGCGAGGCCGAGATCGTTGAGCAGCTGGTGCAATTCACCAATCTCCTGCTCGCGGGGGTCAGCGTGTTTTTCACGGTCATCTCGGCCTACGTGGCGGCGCTCAATTATTTCATCGGTCAGGCGGGCATGCTCGCCCGCTTGGCCGCCTTCGCCTTCGTCGGCGTTGTCCTCGCCATGCTCGCGGCGGTGATGTGGGGCGCCCAATTGATGCATGACGGGCTGATCGCCCGGCTTTATGAAATTCAGGACGAGAGCGGCCTCTCGGCGGCCGGACGGGCCGCGCTCGCCAACGCCGCCGGTTCGGAGATCATGGGCATGAGCGTCGATACGCTCGTGCGCTATGGCATCTGGGGCGTCAGCGGGCTTGTCGTTCTGGTGCTCTTCTATTTGACGTTCCTGCACAAATGGCGCTCTGAAATCATTCCGATCGCCGTCACCACCCCTTCATCCTGAGTTTCTCATCATCATGTCGATCGATATCCTCATGCCGGCTTTGTCCCCTACGATGGAGGAGGGCAATCTCGCCAAATGGCACGTGAAAGTCGGCGACCGGGTTGAGGCCGGGCAAGTCATCGCGGAGATCGAAACCGATAAGGCCACGATGGAAGTCGAGGCGGTCGATGAGGGCGTGATTACGCACTTGTTGGTCGCCGAGGGCGCCGAGGGCGTGAAGGTCAATACGCCCATCGCCGTTCTGACCGAGGAAGGCGCGGCCGCGGCCCCTCCGCCCGCCACCGCGCGCCCCGCCGAACCGCCCCCCGAGGCGGCGCGGCCGCCCAGCGCGCCGGCGTCCGCGCCGCCCGCCGC
>CAZLWK010000037.1:0-23045 GCA_964563395.1 uncultured Caulobacteraceae bacterium | reverse complement strand
CGCGGAGGCGCTTGAAGGCGCGAGCAGGCGCGGCGCCGCGGCGCCTTCTTGGCTCGGCGAAGGCGCGGGCGCGGCGGGGGCCGCCGGGGCAGGCGCCGCCGGCGCCGAGCGCGGCGCGGAATCTAGAATGGACCGTTCGAACGCCGTCTGGCCCTGGCTGTTCATCAAGGTGAGCGAAAGCGAGCACAGCAGAAAGAGGCCGCCGGCGACGCCGGTGAGCTTGGCCAGGGCGTCGGCCGCCCCGCGCCCGCTCATCAAGGAGCCGCCCCCGCCCCCGCCCATGCCCAGCGCGCCGCCCTCCGAGCGCTGCAGCAGGACGAGGCCGATCAAAGCCACACAAATCAGGAGGTTGACGACCAGTACGACCGGATACACGCGCGCTCTCTCCTTGGCCCGACGGCTCGGCTCTGAGGGAATGTTCTCTATTTAGTCGAAAGACCGCTCAAGCGCCAGCGGCGGGGTGTGCGGCGATAATGGCCAAGAAATCGTGCGCTTTGAGGCTGGCGCCGCCGACCAGCGCGCCGTCCACGTCGGCCACGGCCAGAATCTCTTCGGCATTGGCCGGCTTGACCGAGCCGCCATAGAGAAGCCGCGCGCCCGCGCCGCGCGGTCCCAGACGCGCCGCGAGGCGCCGGCGCATGTCGCCATGCATGTCGGCGATCTCCTGGGCGGACGGCGTGAGCCCGGTGCCGATCGCCCAAACCGGCTCATAGGCTATGACGAGATCGGCGCCGCCCTCGGCGGGCACGGCGCCGGCGAGCTGGTCCGCCACCACTTCGCTGGCGCGCCCCGCCTCGCGCTCGGCCAGGGTCTCGCCGACGCAAATGATCGGAACGAGCCCGGCGGCGGCGGCCGCGCGGGCCTTCGCGGCGATCATGAAATCCGTCTCGCCATGGTCGCGGCGGCGTTCCGAATGGCCGGCGATCACATAGGACGCGCCGGCCTCCGCCAGCATCCGGGCGCTGAGATCGCCGGTATGGGCGCCTTCCGTCTCGGCATGGCAATCCTGCGCGCCGACCGCGAACCCGCGCGCGCGCCGCGCCGCCTCGGAGATCAAGGTGGCGGGGGGACACGCCACGATCTCGACCGCGCCGGGCGGGTGCGCCGCCAAAGCCGCCGCCAGGGCGTCGAGCTCGGCCAGATCGGCCTTGAGGCCGAACATTTTCCAATTGCCGGCGATCAGCGGCGTGCGGCCAGTCATCGTCTCTCCTTCTGCGGGTCCTGGCGGGCGGAGATTGCCCCACGGAGGGGCGCTCTCTATGGTCCGCGCGCTTTCGCGTCCTATCGGGTTTTTTCATGCTTGCACAATTGCGCGCTCTCACTCGCGGCTGGATCGCGCGGATCCTGCTCGGCGTGGTCGCCCTGGCGATGGCGATCACGCTCTTCCAGGGCGATTTCGTGCGGGGCGTCACCGGCCTCTTCAACCCAAGCGGCGTGGCCGACGTGGGCGGACAGAGCATCACGCCGCGCCAGTTCCAACGCGAGTTTGACCTGTTCCTGCGCGGCCAGCAGCGCCAGGGGCAAACCATCGCGCGGCCGGATGCGATCGAGGCGGGCCTGCATCTGCGCCTGCTCGATTCCATGATCCAGCGGCGTGCGATGCACCATTTCGCGCGCGAGGCCGGCGTGGCCGTGAGCGACGCGCAAGTGGCCGAGGCGCTGCGCGAAATCCCCGCCGCCACCGACCCGATCACCGGACGCTTCAACCGCGAGGCCTATTTTTCCTTCCTCAACGAGGTGGGCTACACGCCCGGCGAATTCGAAACGGAGATGCGCGAGGACCTCGCCGCCGGGCAATTGATGCAAGCCGCGACTGGAGGTCTGCGCGCGCCCTCAAGCTATGGCGCCCTGATCTTGGCGTTTCAGTCGGAACGGCGCACGGTGAGCGTCGCCGAGGTGACGCAAGCGCGCGTGGGGCAAATTCCGGCGCCGACCGAACCGCAAGTGCAAGCGTTCTACGAAGACAATGCCGAAGCGTTCAAAGTGCCGGAGTTTCGCGCGCTGACCATCGTGCTCGCACGGCCCGCCGATTTCATCGCCCGCGTGAGCGTTCCGGATGAACGCCTGCGCGAGGAATTCGATCGCCGCAGCGCCGCGCTGACCCAGCCGGAACGGCGCACCTATGTGCAGCTTTCCTCGCCTGACGAAGCCAAGGCGCGCGCCGCAGCGCAGCGTCTCGCCGCAGGCGAGGACCCCGAGGCGATCGCGCGGGCGCTGGGCGTTACACTGCTGCGACAGGAGAACAAGGCGCGGAACGAGGTGGCCGATTCCGCGGTCGCCGACGCCGTGTTCGCGCTCGCGCCGGGCGCGGCCCCGCAAAGCGTGCGCGGCGCGCTGACGCCGTTCGCCGCGATCCGTCTCGAAAGCGTGACCGCCGCCCAGACGCCGCGCTTCGAGGAGTTGCGCGACACGCTGCGCCAGGAAATCGCGCTCGATGAGGCCGCCGCGCTGATGGATACGGCGATTGAAGCATTCGACGAGGCGCGCGGCGCGGGCGGCTCGCTCGCCGACGCGGCGCGCGCACAGGGCCTGGCGGCGCTGATCGTGCCCGCGGTGAGCGCGGAGGGGCGCGGCCCCGACGGCGCGCCGATTGAAGCGGCCGCCGCCGCGCCGGCTCTGATCGAAGCCGCGTTCGAAACGCAGGAAGGCGAAGCCACCGATTTCATGCCGCTGGGCGAGGGCGTGGACGGGCTCGTTCAAGTCGACCGCGTGATCGCGGAGACGACTCGCCCGCTCGCCGAGGTGCGTGATCAAGTGATCGCCGGCTGGACGGCGCGCGAGCGCGGGCGGCTGATGCGCGAAATTGGCGATGAAATCGTCGCCGCAGTGCGCGGCGGTCAGAGCTTCGCCGCCGCAGCAGCGGCCGCGCGCGTGCCGGTCGCCGCCGCCTCGCAAACGCTCGATCGGCAAACGGCAAGCCGCATTCCCGATCGGCAATTGGCGCAGCTCGTGTTCAGCGGCCAGAATGGCGACGTCAATCTGGGTCTGCGCCAGGGCGCGCAGGCTCTGCTCCTTGTGCATATCGAATCGATCGAGCGCGCCGATCTCGCGCAAAATCGCGCCGCCGCGGAAAACCTCCGTCAACAGGCGCAAGAGCAGCTGACGCAAAGCCTGATCGAAGCGATCGAAGCGGACGCCGTGCGCGCGGCGCGCCCGCGCCGCAACGAAACGCTGATCAACCAGCTCTTTCCCACCGACCAGGCCGATCAAGATTCCCCATGAGCCCGCTTGAGCCCGCCCTCGACGATTTCGCCGCCGCGTTCGCGCATGGCGGCGCGATCGTGTGGACGCGCCGGCTCTCCGATCTTGAAACGCCGGTGTCGGCGCTCCTGAAGCTGGGCGCGGACGAGCCGGGCGCATTTCTTCTTGAAAGCGTCCAAGGCGGCGATTGGCGCGGGCGTTATTCGATAATCGGCATGCGGCCCGATCTGATCTGGCGCGTGCGCAACGGCCGCGCCGAAATCAGCAATGGCCGCTTCGAGGATTCCGCGTTCAAGCCCGAGAAGCTCGCGCCCTTGGCGTCGCTACGCAAATTGATCGCGCGCTCCAAGCTGGACCTGCCCGCGCATCTGCCTCCGCCCGCGGCCGGCCTGTTCGGCTATCTCGCCTATGACATGGTGCGTGAGGTGGAGAAGCTGCCGGACAACGCGCCCGATCCGCTCGGCCTGCCCGACGCCGTCTTGATGCGTCCGACCGTGATCGCCGTGTTCGATAATGTGTCGAGCGAGATCACGCTGGTGACGCCGGCGCGCCGGCGCGCCGGTCAAGGCGCCGCGGCCGCCTATGAGGCCGCGCGCAAGAGGCTTGCGCGCGTGCTGCGCCTAATCGATCGCCCGCTCGCCAAACGCACACCCGCGCCGCCCCCGAGCGGCGCTGCGGAGGAGCCGCACTCCAATTTCGCGCCGGACGCCTATCGGGCGGCGGTGCGTCGCTGCAAGGATTACGCGCGCGCGGGCGATGTGTTTCAGGTGGTGCCGAGCCAGCGCTTTTCCGCACCGCTCAAGGAGCCGCCCTTCGCGCTCTATCGCGCGCTGCGCCGGCTCAATCCGTCGCCATTCCTGTTCTATTTGAACTTCAACGGTTTCGCGATCGTTGGATCGAGCCCGGAAATCCTCGTTCGCCTGCGCGACGGGATCGTGACGATCCGTCCGATCGCGGGCACGCGGCCGCGTGGAAAAACACCGCAAGAAGACGCCGCGCTCGAGGCTGAATTGCTCGACGATCCCAAGGAGCGCGCCGAACATCTCATGCTGCTCGATCTGGGGCGCAACGATGTGGGCCGCGTGGCGCGGCGCGGACGACCGAAAGGCGCGAACGCAGTGGGCGCGGAGGCGGGGCGCCCCAATGTGCGCGTGACATCGAGCTTCGGCATCGAGCGCTACAGCCACGTGATGCATATCGTGTCGAACGTCGAAGGCGAGATCGCGGACGGGCTCGATGCGGTGGAGGCGCTGTTCGCCGGCTTTCCAGCAGGCACGGTGTCCGGCGCGCCCAAGGTGCGCGCGATGGAGATCATCAACGAACTCGAACCGCACAAGCGCGGCATCTATGGCGGCGGCGTCGGTTATTTTTCCGCCGGCGGCGAGATGGACACGTGCATCGCGCTGCGCACCGGCGTCGTCAAGGACGGGCGTCTTTACGTGCAGGCCGGCGGCGGCGTCGTGCTCGACAGCGATCCCCAGCTTGAATTCGAAGAGACCCAGCACAAGGCGCGCGCGCTGTTCCGCGCCGCGGCGGAGGCGTGGCGATACGGCTGACTTGACCGTTTCACCATGTCTCAGCCAGGAGCCGCGCCCATGATCCTCGTCATCGATAATTTCGACAGCTTCACCTACAACCTCGTGCATTACGTGGAGGATCTCGGCGCCCGCACCGAGGTCTATCGAAATGACGCGATTGGCGTGGGCGACATACTGAAGAAAAAGCCCAAGGGCGTCATTCTCTCGCCGGGGCCGTGCACGCCGAACGAAGCGGGCGTATGCCTTGAATTCCTGCGCGCCGCGCCGGACGATTTGCCAATTCTTGGCGTGTGCCTCGGGCATCAGGCGATCGGGCAGGCGTTCGGCGGCGAGGTGGTTTCGGCCAGGAACATCATGCACGGCAAGGTGAGCGCCGTGCGTCATACCGGCGAGGGACTTTTTCGCGGTCTGCCGTCGCCTTTCACGGCCACGCGCTATCACAGCCTCGCCATCAGGCCGGAGACCGCGCCCGCCTGCCTTGCAATCGATGCGCAGACCGAAGACGGCGAGATAATGGCCGTGCATCACAAGACGCGGCCCATCTTCGGCCTGCAATTCCATCCTGAATCGATCGCCTCCGAGCATGGCCACGCGCTGATTCAGGCGTTTCTCGATGCGGCGGGCGAACGCGGATGAGCGCGCTCGATAAGGAATTCGCCGCCATTCTCGATGGCGAAGCGGGCGAGGACGAGATCAAGGCGTTTCTGGTGCGCTCCGTCGACCTCATGGGCGATCCGGACGCATTGGCCGCGGGCGCGGCGGCCTTGCGCGCGCGGATGACGCGCATCGAAGCGCCGCCCGGGGCGATCGATGTGTGCGGCACGGGCGGCGACGGGGCGCATACGCTGAATGTTTCGACCGCCGTCGCATTCGTGCTGGCGGGCGCGGGCGTGCCGGTCGCCAAGCACGGCAATCGCGCCATGTCCTCGAAAAGCGGCGCGGCCGATGTGCTTGAGGCGCTTGGCGTGCGGCTCACCGGCGAGCGCGCGATCCTTGAACGCTGCCTGGGCAAAGCGAACATCGCCTTCCTGTTCGCACAGAATCATCATCCGGCGATGCGCCATGTCGCGCCGGCGCGCCGCGCCCTGGGCCATCGCACGATCTTCAATCTGCTTGGCCCGCTGTCCAATCCCGCCGGCGTGAAGCGGCAATTGGTCGGCGTCTTTTCGCCCGATTTCGTCGCGCCAGTGGCGCAAGCTCTTCTTCGTCTCGGCGCGGACGCGGCATGGACGGCGCATGGCGCGGGCGGACTCGACGAATTGTCCTGCGAAGGCGAAAACCTGATCGCGGAATTGAAGAGCGGAATTGTCGGAACCCGCCATGTCAGCGCCGCGGACGCGCATCTCTCAGCGGCGCCAAACAGCGCGATCGCCGGCGGCGACGCGCACGCCAATGCGGCTGCGTTGCGCGCGCTGCTCATGCGCGAAAGCGCGGGCGGTCCGTATGACGAAATGGTGCAGCTGAACGCCGCCGCGGCCTTCATCGTGGCGGGGCGCGCGCAGGATCTTGCGCAAGGCGCGCGCCTAGCGTTCGACAGCCTTCAATCTGGCGCGGCGCTCGCCGCGCTGGAAACGCTCATCGATCTCACGCGGGACGCGCCATGAGCGACACGTTGGAAAAAATCCTCGCCTATAAGCGCGAGGAAGTGGCGCATCGCAAAGCCGCCAAGCCCTGGTCTGTGCTCGAGGCGGAAACACGCGTGCAGACGAAGCCGCGCGGCTTCGCGTCCGCCCTGCGCAGCGTGAAGGGGCGTCCAGCGCTGATCGCCGAGATCAAGAAGGCGAGCCCCTCCAAGGGCCTCATCCGCGCCGATTTCGATCCGCCAGCGCTCGCGCGCGCCTATGCGGAGGGCGGCGCTGCGTGCCTTTCCGTGCTGACCGATGCGCCGAGCTTCCAGGGCGATGAGGCGTTCCTGCGCGCGGCGCGCGCGGCGGCGGCCCTGCCCGCGCTGCGCAAGGATTTCATGATCGATCCCTGGCAGATCGCCGAAAGCCGCGCCATCGGCGCGGACGCAATCCTCGTCATCATGGCGGCGGTGGACGATGCGCTCGCGCGTGAGCTGGTGGACGCCGCCGCCGCGCATGGCATGGACGCACTGGTGGAAGTGCATGACCGCCCCGAACTCGACCGCGCGCTGGCGCTGCCGGTCGAGCTCATCGGCGTGAACAATCGCGACCTGCGGACCTTCGAGGTCAAGCTGGAGACGACCGAGACGCTTGCCCGTTTCGTGCCGCCGGACCGCCTCCTCGTGGCGGAATCGGGGATCGCCGGCCCGGCGGACATCGCCCGCCTCGAAGCCGCGGGGGCGCACGCTTTCCTGGTCGGGGAATCGCTGATGCGTCAGGGGGATGTCGCCGCCGCGACCCGCGCGCTGCTGGCCCGGCCGGCCGAAACGACGGGTTGACGCGAGTCGGGAACGGACATAGAACGAAATCGTTCACTTTTTGGTCCGGGCCATGCTCACATCCAAGCAGCGCGAATTGCTCCTCTTCATCCATCAGCGGATCAAGGAGACGGGCGTGTCTCCTTCCTTCGATGAAATGAAGGAGGCGCTGGACCTTGCGTCCAAGTCCGGCATCCACCGTCTCATCACGGCGCTGGAGGAGCGCGGGTTTCTGCGCCGCCTGCCGCACAGGGCGCGCGCGCTCGAAGTGCTGAAGCTGCCGGACTCAGCAGCGCCGTCGGCTCCCCCGCGCGGGCGCGGCCAGTTCCGGCCGAGCGTGGTGTCGCCGGAGGTCGCCGCGCGCGCCATGGGCGCAAACATTCCAGTGCTGGGCCGCATCGCCGCCGGCGTGCCGATCGAAGCGCTGCAGAACGAAATCGGCCGGGTGCCGGTCACCGCCGACATGGGCGACCCCGCCTCGCTGTTCGCGCTCGAGGTCAAGGGCGACAGCATGATCCAGGCCGGCATCCTGGACGGCGATGTCGTGGTGTTGCGCAAGGCCGACGCCGCCGACAATGGCGATATCGTAGTCGCGCTCATCGACGAGGAAGAAGCCACGCTGAAGCGCATTCGCCGGCGCGGCAATTCGGTGGCGCTTGAGGCGGCCAATCCGGCCTATGAGACGCGCATTTTCGGGCCGGACCGGGTCCGCATCCAGGGCAAGCTCGTCGCGCTCGTTCGGCGCTATTGATCGCCGCAAGACGGGGGCGGCGCGCTCAAGCGTTCTCGCGCCGCGCGTTCATGTAGTCGCGATAATAGGCGATCGCGCCGTTCTTGACGCGATAGAGGCCGCATCCATGCGTTTCGCCGCGCGGCGTGCGCGCGATCCATTGCGCCCATGCGGTTTCGTCATCTCCGGCGAGTTCGACAAGATCGAATTCGATCCCGCCCTTGCTCATCTCCGTGACCATCATATCCATGAAACGCTGGATGGCGGCTTTCCCTTCGAACACGCCATAGATCGGATCGACGATTGTGGCGTCGTCCGCGAAGAGATCGACGAGGCGCGTATAATCGCGGCTGTCCTGCCGGCGCCAAAATTCAGCCATCACGTCATAAGCGCGCCCCGGCATGGCGGCCTCCCCTAGATGTCCGCGTAGATGTGGCTTTCCTCGGACGCGCCCGGATGGGTGACGGCGCCGAGATGGGCGGGCCCTACGCCCTGCGCGAATTTCCATAGCGCGCCTGAGGTGTACATCGTCTTGCGCGGACGCCAGCTCTTCTTGCGCTCGGCGAGTTCGGCCTCTCCGACCTCAAGATCGATGCGGCCCGTGGCGGCGTCGATGGAGATCATGTCGCCGTCGCGCACCAGCGCGATCGGTCCGCCAAGCTGGGCTTCGGGGCCCACATGGCCAATGCAGAAGCCGCGCGTGGCGCCGGAGAAGCGCCCGTCCGTGATGAGGGCGACCTT
Organism: uncultured Caulobacteraceae bacterium; assembly: GCA_964563395.1. GTDB lineage: Bacteria > Pseudomonadota > Alphaproteobacteria > Caulobacterales > Aquidulcibacteraceae > JBEVOS01. The sequence continues at coordinate 14,452 of CAZLWK010000037.1, read as the reverse complement.
GTCGCCCATGCCCTGCCCGTAAATCGCCGCCGTGGTGGAGAGCATTTCGCGCATGCCGGGTCCGCCGCGCGGGCCCTCATAGCGGATGACGAGCACCTCGCCTTCCTTATAGTCGCGCCGCTCCACGGCGGCGAAGCACGCTTCCTCGCCGTCGAACACGCGCGCGGGACCGCGAAAGGCGATTTCCTTGAGCCCGGCGATCTTCACGATCGCACCATCTGGCGCGAGCGAGCCCCAAAGGCCGACGACGCCGCCATCGGCGTTGAGCGGCTTGTCAATAGGACGGATCACGTCCTGATCGGCGCGCAAGCTCACACCTTCGAGATTTTCGCGTAGCGTCCTGCCCGTGACCGTCATCACGTCGCCATGGATGAGGCCGGCGTCGAGCAGCACGCGCAACAGCGCGGGCATACCGCCGGCAGCGCCCATGTCGCGCGCGACGTATCTGCCGCCGGGCTGCAGATCGACCAGCCAGGGCGTTTTCTTGAACGCCTCGGCGACATCCTTCAGCGTGAACTTGATCCCCGCCTCATGCGCCATGGCCGGCAAATGGAGACCGCCATTGGTGGACCCGCCGGTGGCGGCGACGACGACGGCCGCGTTCTCGAACGCTTCGCGCGTGCAAATGTCTCTCGGGCGGATGTTCTTGCGCAGAAGCTCCACCACGGCGCGCCCGCTCGCCTCGGCATAAGCGTCGCGGCTTTCATAGGGCGCGGGCAGCGCAGCCGAGAGCGGCAGCGCAAGGCCGATGGCCTCGCTGACGCAAGCCATTGTGTTGGCCGTGTATTGGCCCCCGCACGCGCCGTCGCCCGGACAGGCGACCTTCTCCAGATCGCACAAATCCTCAAGCGACATCTGACCAGCCGCATGCGCGCCCACGCCCTCGAAGAGATCGCGCACATTCACTTCGCGCCCACGCCAGAGGCCGGGTAAAATCGAGCCGCCATAGAGGAATACGCTCGGCACGTTGAGGCGCAGCATCGCCATCATCATGCCCGGCAGGCTCTTGTCGCAGCCGGCGACGCCGACGAGCGCGTCATAGGCATGACCACGCATGGTGAGTTCAACGGAATCGGCGATCACCTCGCGCGACACCAGGGAAGAGCGCATGCCCTCATGGCCCATGGCGATGCCGTCCGTGACGGTGATGGTGCAGAATTCGCGCGGCGTCGCCCCGCCCTCCTTCACCCCGCGCGACACGGCGTGCGCCTGACGCATCAAGGCGGTGTTGCATGGCGCCGCCTCGTTCCAGCAGGACGCGACGCCGATCAGCGGCTGCTCGATCTCACGCGTGCCGAGCCCCATCGCATAGAGGTAGGAGCGGTGCGGCGCGCGCGACGGCCCTTCCGTGACATGGCGCGAGGGCAACTTGGATTTGTCCCACTTTTGGGTAGTCATGCGTGTTCGGCGTCCAAAGAAGGTCCGGGGGGCGAACCCTACGGAATCCGGCGCCTGACGCAAGCACGCGTGTGCGGGGAGGAAGTATGCCGATCTGGAGCCATGTAAGCCTTTGGGAGCCGATCGCCGCGGCGCAGCCGCACGAGCCCGCCTTCTTCCATGGTTCGCGCCTCGTGACATGGGCGGAGTTCGATCGGGAAGCCGACGCGCTTGGCGCGGCGTTTCTCGACGCTGGGCTTCAGCGTCATTCCAAGATGGCGGCCTATCTCTATAACTGCCCCGAATACATGACCGCCTATTACGCCGCGTTCAAAACGGGCGTGGCGCCGGTCAACACCAATTACCGCTACGGGCCCGAGGAGCTGGCTTACCTCTTCGACAACGCCGACGCCGAGGCCGTGATCTTTCACGCCGGTTTCGCCGATCGGCTTGATGCGATCCGCGCGCGCCTGCCCAAGGTGAAGCTCTGGATCGCCGTCGACGAGCCCGGCTTCACGGCGCCGGATTGGGCGACGAGATACGCCGACATCGTCGCCCGCCCGCTCAAGCAGCGCCCGACGCGCGGCGCCTGGGGCGTTTCGGGCGACGATCAATTGCTGCTCTATACTGGCGGCACCACCGGCATGCCGAAGGGCGTGATGTGGCGCCAGGAGGATTTGTTCGGCATCGGCGGTTGGGGCGCCAACCCACTTTTGGGCCTTGAACCGATGACGCGGCCCGAGGAAGCAGTGGAGCGGCTCGCCTATGTGCCGCGCCCGCGCCTTCTCGTCGCCTGCCCGCTCATGCACGGCACGGGACAATTCTCCGCGCTCGCGGGCCTCAATGCGGGCGGGTCTTGCGTCTATCTGCCGTCGCGAAAATTCGATCCCATCGAATTCTGGACCGAGGTGGAACGCACCAAGGCAACGCGCCTCATCATTGTGGGCCTCGCCTTCTGCGCGCCGATGCTGGACGCGCTCGAAGCCGAACCGGGGCGTTGGGATTTGTCGAGCGTCTTGGGCATGGTTTCGTCCGGCGCGATGTGGAGCCATGAAAACAAGCAGGCGCTGCTGCGCCACATGCCGCAAGCGACACTGACCGATTCCTTCGGCTCCTCCGAGGCGGTCGGCCTCGGCGCGTCCGTATCGACGGCGGGCGATGAAGCGAAGACCGCGCGTTTCCTCATGGGCCCCAACACGGCCGTGTTCCGCGAAGATGGCACGCGCGTCCCGCCCGGTTCCGGTGAACGCGGCATGGTGGCGATCACCGGACATTTGCCGCTCGGCTATTACAAGGACGAGGAAAAGACCGCCCGCACGTTCAAGATGTTCGAAGGACAGCGCTGGTCGGTGCCCGGCGATTGGGCCGAGCCGCACGAAGACGGCACGCTGACGCTGCTCGGGCGCGGCTCGCAATGCATCAACACCGGCGGCGAAAAGGTGTTTCCCGAAGAGGTGGAGGAATCGCTGAAGCGTCACCCCTCGGTGCGCGACGCGGCGATAGTCGGCGTTCCGGACGCGCGCTTCGGCGAGCGTATTTGCGCGATCGTTGAACTCGAGCCCGGCGCCAGAACGCCAAATCTCGCGGATCTATCAGCGCATGTGCGCGGCGAACTCGCCGATTACAAGGCGCCTCGCGCGCTCGTGCTGGTGGAGACGATCGGACGCGCGCCGAACGGCAAGATGGATTATAAGAAGATGAAGGAGGTCGCGCTCGCCCATCTGGAAAGCGCGTCCTAGGCCTCGCGAAAGCGCGCACTAGATTTAGACCCGTTCTCGCCCGAAAACCGCGTCACGCTTTTCGGGAACGGGTCTAGGCGCTCATCGCTTGTAGACGCGCGCGCGCTGCTTCGAGTTTCGCTAGATCGGCGGCGGCGTCGGCGCGGCGTTCGCGGTTTTCCTCAACGACTTCTTCTGGCGCCTTGCGCACGAAATCGGCGTTGCCGAGCTTGGCGTCAATCTTAGCGATCTCCGCAATAAGCTTGCCGATCTCTTTCTTGAGCCGTTCGGCTTCCGCCGCGAAATCGACGACGCCTTCCAAGGGCAGCGCCACGGTCGCGCCGTCGAGCACAAAGGTCACCGCGCCTGGGGGCGGCGCTTCGGCGGTGGTTGAATAATCGAGCCGCGCGAGCCGATCGATCAGGTCCTGATAGCGCTCAAGCCGGTCCGCAGTCGCCGTGTCGGCGCCGATGAGCAGCAACGGAATGCGCGCCGCCGGCGGCACGTTCAACTCGGCCCGCGTGGAGCGCGTTTCGGTGATGAGCCGGATCACCCAATCGATCTCCAACGCCGCGCCCGGATCGATGAGCGCGGAATCGAGCGCGGGCCAGCTCTCCTCAATCAGCATGCGCGCGCGGCTCGCGCCGAACTCCGCCAGGCGCGCCCATAATTCCTCGGTGATGAACGGCATGAACGGATTGAGCAGCTTCAGGGCATGATCGATCACCCAGGCCGTGGTGCGGCGCGTCTCGGTCTTGGCGTCTTCGTTCTCGCCAGCGAGCAGCGGCTTGATCAGCTCCAGATACCAATCGCAGAGAACGTTCCAGACGAAGCGATACAGGATGCGCCCCGCCTCATCGATGCGACGCGCCTCAAGCTCCGCGGTGACCGCGTGCGCGGTTTTTACCGTCTCGCCGATGATCCAGCGATTGACCGGCTCGCGCGGACTCGCCGGATCGAACGCCTCCCACACCGCACATTCGTTCATTTGCGCGAAGCGCGAGGCGTTCCAGAGCTTGGTGCCGAAATTGCGATAGCCCTCGATCGATTTCTCCGAGAGCTTGATGCTTGTCTGCCCCGAAATCATCGCCATCGTCATGCGCACGGCGTCCGCGCCATAGGTGTCCACCAGATCAATGGGATCGAGCACGTTGCCCTTGGTCTTCGACATTTTCTGCCCTTGCGCATCGCGCACGAGCGTGTGGATGAAGATTTCTCGGAAGGGGACCTCGCCGATGAAATGCACGCCCATCATCATCATGCGGGCGACCCAGAAGAAGATGATGTCATTCGCCGTGACGAGCACCGAAGTCGGATAGAAGCGCTTCAGTTCGGCGGTGTCGTCTGGCCAACCGAGCGTCGAGAACGGCCACAATGCGGACGAGAACCAGGTGTCGAGCACATCTTCATCACGTGTGAGAACGACATCGGCGCCGACCTTGGCGCGCGCGGCGGCGTAGGCGGCCTCTTCGCTTTCCTCCACATAGACATTGCCGGCCGCATCGTACCAAGCCGGTATCTGATGCCCCCACCAGAGCTGGCGCGAGACGCACCAGGGCTGAATGTTTTCGAGCCAGCGGAAAAACACGCGCTCCCACGTCTCGCTGGTGAAGCGGGCGCGATTGTCCCGCACAGCCGCCATCGCCGCGTCGGCCAGCGGCTTCACATTGCAATACCATTGCTCGGACAGGCGCGGCTCAAGAATGACGCTCTTGGATTTTTCATCGTGCGGCACGGCGTGCGTGATCGCCTCGGCGCCTTCCAAAAGGCCAGCCTCTTCCAGATCGGCGAGGATACGCTTGCGCGCCTCGAAGCGATCGAGACCCCGATACTTCGCCGGCGCGTTGGCGTTGAGCCGCGCCTTCTCGTCGAAAATGTCGATCAGCGGCAGATTGTGGCGCTTGCCCACTTCGAAATCGTTGAAATCGTGGGCGGGCGTGATCTTCACCGCGCCGGTGCCTTTTTCCGGATCGGTGTGTTCGTCGGCAATGATGGGAACGACGCGGTCGGTCAGCGGCAAGCGCACCATCTTGCCGATCAGATGCGCGTAGCGCGGATCGTCCGCGTTCACCGCCACGGCGACATCGCCGAGCATGGTCTCCGGACGCGTCGTTGCGACCACGATGCCGCCATCGGGCTGATCGACCAACGGATAGCGAATGCGCCAGAGGTGGCCCTTGATCTCGATCGATTCCACTTCGAGATCGCTCACCGCCGTCTCAAGGCGGGGATCCCAATTCACAAGGCGCTTGTCCTTGTAGATCAATCCTTCCTTGTAGAGCCGAACAAAAACCTTGCGCACCGCGCGCGAGAGCCCTTCGTCCATCGTGAAGCGTTCGCGCGACCAATCGGCCGAGCAGCCGAGGCGGCGCAGTTGCGTGAGGATGCGCCCGCCGCTTTCGGCCTTCCAAGCCCACACGCGTTCAACGAACGCGGCCCTGCCCATGTCGCGACGGCCGATATTGCCTTCCGCCGCCAGCTGACGCTCGACGACCAATTGGGTGGCGATGCCGGCATGATCGAGCCCAGGCTGCCACAGCACCGCCTTACCGCGCAGCCGCTCGAAGCGCACCAGAATGTCCTGCAGCGTATTGTTGAGCGCGTGGCCGATATGCAGCGAGCCGGTGACGTTCGGCGGCGGGATCATCACGCAGAAGACGTCCGCCGCCTCCGCGCGCGGAGAAAATGCGCCGGACTTCTCCCAGGCCGCGCTCCAGCGCGGCTCAACGCTTTTGGGATCGAACGTGGTTTCAATCATCGAGGATGGAACGTCTCGGACAACGCCGTGGGGCGCCGGGAAACGCTCTCTATAGCGCAGACGGCGCGCGCGTCACGCCGCCTTCGCCGCGCGCTCAGCGCGACAGGCGGGCGATCCGCTCCAGTTCGGCCTCCACGCGGCTTTCCACGATCGCCGGCAGATTGCGGTCCAGCCAATCCTTCAGCATCGGCTTCAGCAGCTCGCGCACCACGCCTTCAAGGGTTTGCCCCTGCTGTTCGGCGATACGCAGGGAGCCGGCAAGCCGCACGAGCGCGCCAGCGGCGGCGCTCGCCGCCGGTTCCGAGACGATCGGCTCCAATTCAGGCTCCGGCGCCGTCGTCATCCGCGCCGGGCGTGGCGGCGGGGCGGTTGGAATCGGCGCGGGCGCGGGCGCTGGAGCCGGCTCGTCGTCAAACACCATCAGATCGTCGTCGGCGGGGGCGGCTTCCGTCAGATCGAGAACAGGCTCGGCGGCCGCACTGGTGGGAACCTCCTCCTCCTCGGAGATGATCCGCCGGATCGATGCAAGGATTTCCTCCATCGAGGGTTCAGCATGAGCTTCCTTGGCCGCCATCACTCGCCCCGTCGCCGCGCCGGCTCACACCGCGCGCCCTCTTTGTGCGACGATTCGCTGCCGAAGCGCGCCAAAGACGCACGGGCGGCGACTCGTCCTATCACCAGGCCGCGATGCTTGGCGGCCAAGCCATAAAGAGACGTTAACGGGCCTCTAGAAGACGAAGGCGGGCGGCTTGCGCAGCCCGGGCGCGATCGGCGGCGCGGCGTCGAAAGCGACATGAAAGGCCGAGACGTCCTTGGCCTTGGTATAAATCCGCGCCGAACCGGCCGCCTTGTCGCGGAAAATGACGCCGAGACGCCCTCCCGGCGCGAGCTGCGCGAACCAGGCCTCCGGCAGAATTTCGGCCCCGCCGTTCAGAAAGATGAGATCGTAGGGGGCGGCGTCCGGCCAGCCCTGATCGAGACTGGTGGAGACGGTTTTCACATTGGTGACGCCCGCCCCATCGAGCGCGGCGCGGGCCGCGAACGAGAGCGTGGAATCAGGCTCAAGCGAAACCACCTCCTCCACGCAGGCCGCCAGCACCGCCGCGCCATAGGCCGTGCCCCCGGCGATCTCCAGCGCCCGCTCGTGCGGCTTCGGTTGAAGGGCTTGAAGCAGCTTGGCCAGATCGCGCGGACGCATGAGGAAGCGGCCGGGCGCGACCTCCAATTCCAGATCCGCGTAGGCCACCGCACGCAGATGCGCCGGCGCGAAACGCTCGCGCGGGAGCGTGCGCATGGCCTGGACGAGCCTTGGGTCGGTCACGTCCGCCGTGCGGACCTGGCTGTCGACCATGGCGGAGCGGGCGCGCGCGAAATCCATGGGCGCGCGGATAAGGCGTTTGCGCGGCGGCGGCAAGCGCGGCGACGGCGGAGCTGCTGCGGGCGTAAGGGGGCTGAAGTTTGGAGGCCTCGCCCGGAATCGAACCGGGGTGCACGGATTTGCAGTCCGCTGCGTAACCACTCCGCCACGAGGCCGTACCGAGGGGCTACAGCGCTTAGCAGAGGCGCCCTGCCGCGTGAAGAGCGCGGCCTTTAAGGGGGTCTTAACCTATTAGGGGAATATTCATCACGTCTTCCCTTGGAGACACCCCACCATACCCAACGCCTTCGAGGGGGCCCTCACCGGCCCCCTCCTTTCTTTTGCGCCGACGCCTGCGCCGCGCGCGCCGGACGCCCTTCCCCATCCGGACCGAACTTGATAGGAAGCGGCGCGTTCGCGCTGATCCTCGGTAGCTCAGCGGTAGAGCAGCCGGCTGTTAACCGGCTGGTCGTAGGTTCGAATCCTACCCGGGGAGCCATTTTTCACAGCACCACCGCAGGTTTGACCGCCGCGCGAGCGCCGGACCCGCTTTTCTCCTGTCGCGCGTCTTTATTTGCATGAACCGGCCATGCCGGGCGCCGTTCTTGCGTGTAGAGCGCCACACCGTGCCCCGCCAGGAGATGCAACGTGTCGGCACTGCGTGTCGCGTTTTTCGTCAACCAGTTTCCGATCCTGTCGGAAGCGTTCATTCTGAACAGCGCCGCTGCGCTTCTGGATGACGGCGCCGAGGTGGACATTTACGCGCTCGAGGGCCGCGCCGCGCCGAGCGCGGAGACCCATCCCGTAATTGCGAGCCATGGGCTTGAGCGGCGGGTCAGCGCGGTGGAGCGCCCCACGCAACCGGGCGCGCGCGTGGCGCGTGCGCCGCATGCCCTGGGACGGGCGGCCGGCGCACTCGGCTGGCGCGCCTTAAGCGCGTTTCATCTGGAGGCGCATGGCGCGCGCGCAATCGGCTTGCATCCGCTTTATGAAGCGGCCGCGTTCCGGCATGGCGGGCGCTACGACATCCTTCATTGCCAATTTTCCACGCTGACGCCTCGCGTGCTGCGCCATCGGCGCGCTGGAGCGCTAAGCGGCCGCGTGGTCGCGCATTTTCGCGGCTACGACATCACCGACAGCGTTCGCCGCCACGGGCCGCAGCTGCATGCTGAAACCATGAGCGGCGCGGACTGGTTTATCGCCAATTGCCGCTATTTCGCGGGCAAAGCCGAAGCGCTCGGCGCCGACCCGGCCCGTTTGAGCGTTGTCTATACGGGCGTTGAGCCCTCGCGCTTCGCATTCCGCTTGCGCGCGGGGCCGGCGCGGCGACGCGTGCGCCTTCTGGGCGTGGGTCGCCTGGTGGAAAAGAAAGGCTTTGTCTACGCCGTGCGCGCGCTCGCCCAACTCGTCGCCAGCGGCATCGACGCCGAGCTGCGCCTGATCGGAGACGGTCCGGAAGGAATTGCTCTTGCGCGTGAGATCGCCGCCCACGGCCTTGAAGGCCGTGTCGCGCTTCTCGGCGCGCGCGGCGAAGCGACCATCGCCGCCGAATTGGAAGGCGCCGATATATTCATCGCGCCCTGCGTGACTGGCGCCGACGGGGCCGAGGACGCGCCCATAAACACCATCAAGGAAGCGATGTGCGCGGGATTGCCCGTCATCGCCACGCGGCATGGCGGCGTGCCCGAACTGGTTACGCATGACGTGACCGGCCTGCTCGCGCCGGAACGCGACGCCGACGCCTTGGCCAAGGCCGTGCGTGCGCTTCTGGCCGCACCGCAGGACTGGCCGCGCCTCACGCGCGCCGCGCGTACGCTTGTAGAACAGCGCTTTTCCATGGCCGCCGCGCACCAAGCCTTGCGCGAGGCGTATGAATCGGCGCGCGCCGCCCCAAGGATCGCAGCATGAACGCACCCCGAACGACGCCGCGGGTCACCATCGTGGTGACGCCACGCGAACGCTTTGGCGTCGCCGCGCGCGCGCTCCAAAGCATCTATGACTCGACCCAAGCGCCGTTCGACCTGATCTATGTTTCGAGCGCGGCGCCGCGCGGATTGCGCGCGCTGATCGACGCAGAGGCGGCCCGGCGCGGCTTTCGCCACATCGCCAAGCCGCACGCCATCACGCCGAACGATGCGCGCAATCTCGGCGCGGCCGCGGCGAGAACGGATTACATCGTTTTCATCGACAATGACGTGATTTGCGCGGAGGGTTGGCTTGAGGCGTTGATCGCGTGCGCGGACGAAACGCATGCCGACATTGTCACGCCGCTGACATGCCAGGGCGAGCCGGTGCATCAGATCGTGCATCAGGCCGGCGGACGCTTCACGGAAGACCTTGCGAGCTTCTTCGCCACGCCCCGGGGCGAGCGGCGGATGATCGATGAGATGCCGCTGCAAGGCACGCGCGTCAGCGATCACGTCTTCGTGCGCGGTGAAACTCAATGCTGCGAATTTCATTGCGTCCTCGTGCGGCGCTCGACGCTTGAAGCGATCGGCGGCCTCGATCCGCACATGCTGGCCACCAAGGAACACATCGATTTGTGCATCTCGGTCCTGGAGCGCGGCGGCAAAGTGATGTTCGAGCCCGCCTCCGTGGTCACCTATCTGTTTCCAAACCGCAATCAGCCGCTGACATTGGCCGATTGGCCGTATTTCCTGGTCCGCTGGTCGCCGCAATGGCAGAGGCGCAGCATCAAGCGCCTGCAGCGCAAGTGGGGGCTCGCGCAAGAAGGCTATGTGGCTGAGCGCAGCGGGCGATTGAGCTGGCGTCATTATGAGGGCGTGGTGCGCCCGAGCCTGCGGCGCGTGCCCTTCCTGAAGGAGAAATCGTTCGCGCATCGCGCGGCCGGACGCGCCGCGCGGGAAGCCGTCGCCGCCGTGACTGGCGTGATGACCGCGCACGCCGATTTTCGACGACGACTCGATCAGCCGCGCACGCGTCGCGCATGAATACCTTGATCCGCCAGGGCGCCGCCGGAGCCTTCTGGAACGGCATATCCCAATGGGGCGCGGGGCTCATCGCGCTCGTCAGCCTCGTTGTGATGGCGCGCCTGTTGGGGCCTGAAGCGCTGGGTCTGTTCGCGCTGGTCATGGCGCCGATCGCCTTGGCCTATGTGTTCGTTGAAGGACCGCTTGGCGAGAGCCTCGTGCAAATGCGCGAGGCGGAACCCGGCCATGTGGATGCGATTTTCTGGGCGGGATTCGGCGCGGCTATCTGCTTCGTTCTTGTATTGACGGCGGCGCGCGCGCCGATCGCGGATGTGCTGCAAGCGCCGCAAATCGCGCAGCTTCTGCCGGCGGCGGCATGTCTTCTCTTGGGCGCCGCCGCGGCGGGCGCGCCTGTGGCCTTGATGCAGCGGCGCATGCAATTGAAGAAATTGGCGCTGATTGAGGGCGCGACTTCGATCCTCGGCAGCGTCACAGGAATCATTGCGGCGCTCACCGGCTTTGGCGTGTGGAGTTTCATCGCCGCCGAGTTCGCGCGTGTGTTCACACGATGCCTGTGGGTCGCCGCCGCCGCGGAATGGCGCCCGGGCTTCCATGCCCGCGCCCGACATGTGAAGGACATCGCGGCCTTCAACGCCTTCGCCATCGGCGCGCGTCTCATGGCGAACGCGGAGGACGTGATCGCACGCATCGCGGTCAGCGCATTTCTCGGCCAAGCCGCGCTTGGCTATTTCACCATCGCCACGCGGCTTGTCGAACGGCTTAACGGTTTATTGGTCGGCCCGATCGGCGCCGTGGCCACACCAACCGCCGCGCGCGGACGGGAGGACCCGCAAAGCGTGCGCGCGCTTCTCAATGCGGGCACGCGCCTGACCAGCATTGCGGCCTATCCCGCCTTCATCGGACTTGCACTCACCGCGCCGATCCTGGCCCCGCTCGCTTTCGGCGAGGCGTGGAGCCAGAGCGCGCTTGTGATGCAGATCGTGGCGCTCGTGGGCCTGCGCAGCGCGGTGACGGCCTTCAATGGCGGAATCATTCGCGCCTATGGGCGCGCCGACTGGCATTTCTGGATGGTGGCGAGCGGGACCGCGTTCGTGGCTTTGCTCATGCCGCTCGCCGCGCCCTATGGATTGGCGGCGGCGGCGTTCGTTTTGCTGGCGCGCAGCCTCTTGACCTGGCCGATGAGCGCGCTCGCGATCAAGCGGCTGATTGCTTATCCGCTGCGCGATCAATTCACTGTCGGCGCGGAAGCGCTCGCCGCGAGCCTCATCATGGCCGCCGCGCTGATGCTCTTTTTGCCGTTCTCGCACCTCCTCGCGCTTGACGCCGTGCGTCTCGCGCTCGCGATCCTGCTGGGCGCCATCGTCTACGTCATCGCGCTTGCTCTGCTTGCGCCAAAGCTGGCCCGTATGGGCTTGGAGCTTGCGCAATCGGTTTTGACGCGAGACCGCCCCCGTGCGCGCGCCGCGCTGCGAGGACTCGCATGAGCGCGCTTTTGGTTCTCCTTTCGACGCACAAGGGCGCGGCCACGCTGGCCGATACGCTGAGCGCGATGACGCAAATTCTTCCTCCCGCGGGCGGCTGGCGATTGATCGTTATCGACAATGACGGCGACGCCTCAAGCGCGGAGACATTGCGCCGCTTTAGTCATCGCTTACCGCTCACGATCATCAGGGAGACACGCCGGGGCAAAAATCGCGCGCTGAATCGGGCGCTGAACTTGCTCGGCCCCGCCGTGCGCGGCGCCGAACTCGTCGTTTTCACCGACGATGATGTTCTGCCCGACCCAGATTGGCTGCGCGCCTTGCAGCACGCCGCGCGTCAGACGCCGCAGGCGGAAATTTTTGGCGGCGCCGTGACGCCGGCCTTCCCGGGCTCCCAGCCGGCATGGCTCAAGCATTTCGCCGATCGGGGCACGCTCCTGTTCGCAGCGACGGACGCGCGCGAAGGATTCTGCGCGCCGACCGACGTGTTCGGGCCGAACATGGCCGTGCGCGGCGGCGTGTTCGCGCGGGGTCTGCGGTTCAACGAAGCGATCGGGCCGGACGGCGCGGCGAGCTATGCGATGGGATCGGAGTCGGAATTTCTAAACCGGCTCGCCCGCCATGGCGCGCGCGCCTATTTCGTGGAGCGCGCGCACGTGCGCCACATCGTCCGGCCCCAGCAGCTCGATCCGGAATGGGCGGTTGCGCGCGCGCGCCGCCACGGACGCGGCCACGCCCAATTGCGCCTTGTCGAGGGCGGCGCCGCGATGCGTTCAAAATTGGCGCTGGCGGCGGTGCGCGCGGCGGCGGGCGCGCCGTTTCGCTCACCGCTGCGGCGTCGCTTTGAGTTGAGCTGGGCCGCAGGCGTGGTTGCGGGCTTGCTGGACAAGCCTCTGCCCCCTCCGCCCACGCCCGCGCCGGAATTCACGCCGGCGGATCGCGCGCCTGAGCAGGCGCTTGAAACGCGCTGAGGCTGGTGGGCGGTGACGGTTTCGAACCGCCGACCCTCTCGGTGTAAACGAGACGCTCTACCGCTGAGCTAACCGCCCGCGGCGCTGGTTTAAGCCGATCGGCGCCGCGAAGGCGAGAGGGTCTTCGCGCGGATGCGCGGCCCGCTTGCCTCGCCGCGCCGTCTGCGCATGATGCGGCATCAGGAGGGTCCGCATGCGGTTTCTGATGGGGTTGGCGGCGATGGTGATGGCGGCTTTGCAGGGCGCGGCGCATGCGGAGCCTGGCAATCCGTTCCTGGAAGACTGGTCTCGCAATCCCTACGGCGCGCCCCCTTTCGAGCGCATCGCCGTGGCCCACATCATGCCCGCGCTGGAAGCTGGCATCGAAGCGCACAATCAGGAACTGGCGCGCATCGCAAGCCAGCGCGCACGCCCCACCTTTCGCAACACGATCGAGGCCATGGAGCGCGCCGGCGCGACGCTCTCACAAAGCGCGCGCTATTACGGCATGCTCACCAGCGCGCACAACACGGAGGATTTGCAGGCGGTGGAGCGCGACGCCGATCCCCTGCTCGCGCGGCATCAAACGAGCGTCTATCTCAATCAGGGCCTGTGGGCGCGCGTGCGCGACCTGTATGAGCGGCGTGAGCGCCTTCGCCTGAACGCCGAGCAGCAGCGTCTGCTTTGGCGCTATCACCAGAATTTCGTCCGCGCCGGCGCAAACCTGGATGAATCCGGGCGCGCGCGGCTGGCCGACATCGACGAACGGCTCTCGCGCCTGTCGACGCAATTTGGGCAGAACCTCCTGGCGGACACCGCCGCCTGGACGATGGTGCTCGAGACCGAGGCGGACCTCGCCGGCCTTTCTCCCAACCAACGCGCGCAAGCCTTGGAGGCGGGACGCGCGCGCGGTCTTGAGGGCAAGCACGTCATCACGCTGCAACGCTCGAGCGTGGAGCCGTTCCTGACGTTTTCGGCGCGCCGCGATTTGCGCGAGCGCGCCTGGCGCGCTTGGAGCGCGCGCGGTCAAAACGGAAATGAATACGACAATCGCGCCATCATCCGCGAGATGATGCAGCTGCGCGCGGAGAAAGCGCGCCTCCTCGGCTATCCCAGTTTTGCACACTACGTGATCGAAGATCGCGTCGCGCGTACGCCCGAGGCCGCCAATGCCCTGCTGATGCAGGTGTGGGCGCCGGCGCGGGCGCGCGCGTTGGAAGATCGCGCGGCGTTGCAGACGCTCGCGGCGCAGGACGGGGCGAATCACCCGATCGAAGCTTGGGATTGGCGCTACTACGCCGAGCGGGCGCGCGTCGCGCAATATGATGTGAGCGAAGAGGCTTTCCGTCCCTATCTGCAGTTCGACCAGATCTTGCAGGGGGCGTTCTACGCCGCCGAGCGCTTGTTCGATCTGCGCTTCACCGAGATACAGAATTTTCCGAGCTATCATCCCGATGTGCGCACCTTTGAGGTTCGCGACGGGCGCGGCCGGCTCGTCGGACTTTATCTCGCCGATCCGTACGCCCGGCCGACAAAACAAAGCGGCGCCTGGATGAACGCCATCCAGCCGCAAGTGAAGCTCGGCGGGCGGCGCACGCCCATTGTCACGAATAATTGGAATTATAACCGCCCAGCGCCTGGAGAGCCGGCGCTGCTCTCATGGGACGACGCCGAAACGATCTTCCACGAATTCGGCCATGCGCTGCACGGCCTTCTGTCGGACGTGACGTATCAGACGCTTTCGGGCACGGCGGTCCCGCGCGATTACGTGGAATTCCCCTCCCAAGTTTTGGAGCGCTGGTTCTCCACCGAAGACGTGCTGACGCGCTTTGCGCGCAATGCTGCGGGCGAGCCCATGCC
>CAZLWK010000036.1:0-24286 GCA_964563395.1 uncultured Caulobacteraceae bacterium | reverse complement strand
TCAAGAACAATTACGTCTTCAAGCAATGGACCGACGCGGACGGGATCCTCGATTATCTCGATTTCGCGCGGTCCTATCTCGCCAAATGCGAGGAGCGTTACGGTCTCTCCGAGGTTGAGCGTGTGATCGATGCGGCGCATGCGCTGCAGAGCCACGGCATCCACCGCTATCCGCGCCGGCGCATGCCGGATTTGCGTTCGGAGGAGCGCCGCCAGCAGGAGCGGCGCGCGCATGGAGAGCAATTGTTCAATGATCTATGGCGCACCGTGCCGACCAAGAAGGGCGGGGCGCAGGTCGATTTGGGGCAGGAGCAGCGGCGCGCCCTTCTGGGCCTGCCGGAAGAAAATCTTCTCTATTTCCTTGAGAAAACCGCGCCGCGCCTGCAGCCCTGGCACCGCGAGGTGCTGCGCATCATTCGGCAGATCTCGCAATATTTCTATCCGCAGCGCCAGACCAAGATGATGAACGAAGGCTGCGCCACCTACACCCATCATCGCATCATGACGCGCCTGCATGAACGCGGCCAAATCAGCGACGGGGCGTTTTTGGAGTTTCTGCATTCGCATTCGAGCGTGGTGATGCAGCCTGACTTCGACGATCGCCGATTCAGCGGCATCAATCCCTACGCGCTCGGCTTCGCGATGATGAGCGATATCGAGCGCGTCTGCACCGAACCCACCGATGAGGATCGCCAATGGCTGCCGGACATCGCCGGCAAGGGCGACGTCTATGGCGTCTTGCGCGACGTGTGGGCCAATTATCGCGACGAGAGTTTCGTCTCGCAATTCCTGACGCCGAAAGTGATCCGCGATTTCGGCTTGTTCCGCGTCGTCGACGATGAGAGCGACGAGGCGTTGCAAGTCGCCGCCATTCATGACGAGCGCGGCTATCTCAAGATCCGGCGCGCCCTGTCGCGCTATTACGATGTGGCGTGGCGCGATCCGGATATTCAGATCGTCGATGTGGATCTTGCCGGCGATCGCCGGCTCATTCTGCATCATCGCGTGCAGGACGGCGTCGTCCTCGAGGCCGACGAGACCAAGCGCGTGCTCCAGCATCTCGCCAATCTGTGGGGCTATGAGGTCACGCTGGTGGAAATGGACGGGGACGAGGAGGTCGCCTCCCACGAAGCCGAGCCGCGCCACCTGTTCGGCTAGGGCCTCGCCAGCGGCGGCGCGATTTTCTATTGAGGCGCCATGAGCGGCGCGCTCCTCCTTTTTTCCGCCGGCCAGGATTCGGCCACCTGCCTCGCCTGGGCGCTCGAGCGTTTCCCGCGCGTTGAGACGATCGGCTTCGATTACGGTCAGCGTCACGCCGTCGAGCTCGCCCAGCGGCCGATCGCGCGGGCGGCCATCGCAGCGATCCGGCCGGCCTGGGGCGCGCGGCTGGGGGATGATCTGGTGGTCGATCTCAAGGGCTATGGCGCGATCGCGGAAAGCGCGCTCACCGCTGACCGCGCCATCGAGATGGCGGCCAACGGCCTGCCATCGACTTTCGTGCCGGGCCGCAATCTCGTTTTCCTCGCCGTCGCCGCCGCGCACGCCTATCGGCGCGGCCTGCCGGTCTTGATCGGCGGCATGTGCGAGACGGACTTCTCCGGCTATCCTGATTGTCGGCGCGGCACATTGGACGCGATGGAGACAGCGCTCACGCGGGGGCTCGATCAGGGCGTGCGGATCGAGACGCCGCTCATGGCGCTGACCAAGGCTGAGACCTGGGCGCTGGCGGACTCCCTTGGCGGGGCGGATCTCGTGGCGGCTATTCAGGAACACACGCATACTTGCTATGAGGGCGTGCGTTCAGCGCGACATGTCTGGGGCTATGGCTGCGGCGCCTGCCCCGCCTGCGATCTGCGCGCCAGGGGATGGATGGAGTGGGCGCGGGCGGCATGAGCTACGCGGTCAAGGAAGTGTTTTACACATTGCAGGGCGAAGGCGCGCGGGCTGGCCGGGCGGCGGTGTTCCTGCGTTTCGCGGGCTGCAATCTTTGGAGCGGGCGCGAGGCCGACCGCGCGAGCGCGGTCTGCCGGTTCTGCGACACCGATTTCGTCGGCATGGACGGTCCGGGCGGGGGGCGTTTTGAAAGCGCCGAGGCTTTGGCCGAGGCGGTCGCCGCGCATTGGCCGGGCGGCGCAGCGCCCTACGTGGTCTGCACCGGGGGCGAGCCGCTCTTGCAGGTGGACGAAGCCCTGATCGCGGCGCTGCACGCGCGCGGCTTCGAGATCGCGGTGGAGACGAATGGGACGATCGCCGCGCCGAAGGGGCTCGACTGGATTTGCGTCAGCCCTAAATCCACCGCGCCCATCGCCCAGCGCGCGGGCGATGAATTGAAGCTCGTCTTCCCGCAGACGGACGCCCGCCCCGAACATTTCGAAGGGCTCGCCTTCAAGCACTTCTTCCTGCAGCCGATGGACGGGCCGCATCTGAACGAGGCCACGGACGCGGCCGTGCGCTATTGCATGAGCCATCCGCGCTGGCGGCTCAGCCTGCAGACGCACAAGCTGATCGGGATTCCCTGATCTAGACCGTGATCGTTTTTGGTTGCATCAGCCAAAAACGTGAATCACGGTCTAAATTCTAGATTTGGAGCACGTTTTCCGTTTCAGATTGATTCAATCTGAAACGGACGTGCTCCAGCGCCTTATTGGTCGGCCGCGCGATACGCCGCCGCCACCTTGCGCGCGAATTGGCGCATGGCGCGGCGCGCATCGCCCCACTGGTCGAGCGAGGCGAAGCGCAGATTGGTCTCGTAATAGCGATGCGACACGCGGCTCAGCTCGCGCCCGTCCGACGCGCGCAGCACGGCTTCGAGTTCAGCCCCGCCCGTGCCGATGGAGTCGGCGTAGCTGAGGCTGGTGCGGTCGTTCAGCTGTTGGAAGGTGGGCCGGTTGGCGCGCGCATCCACGATCAGGGTTTCGATCGTCACGTCCGCCGCGGGGGCGATCTCGCCTCCGGCGCCGGCCAATTCGCGCGTCAGCGCGCTCGCCACCATCTCGCGCAGCGTGGCGGCTTCGCGCTCGCCCAGCTCCTCGGTGAGCTTTTCCTGGAATTCGGTCGAGAATTGCGCCGGCGCCAACGCCACAGGCGCGGCGAAGGCGGGGCTTGAGACAAGGGCCGCCAGCGCGGCGGCGAGGATCAGGCGTCGCATGATGCTCTCCTTACGCCCCAAAGATGGGGGCGCGGGCGCGCCGGCGCCAATCACATTTTGGGTCAGTCGAGCTCGATCTGACTTTGGACGCCATCGGAGAAGCGGCGGAAGGGGCCCAGATAATCATAGGCCGCGCCGCGCCGCCGATCCGGCCCGTAGAAGCCGGGCGCGCGAATGAAGGGGCGGGTGTCGTTCAGGGCGGCGGCGCAGCGGTCCAGCAGCATTTGCGTGCTGATCGGTTTGCGCACCAGGCCATTGACGCCGGCGTCGCGCGCGGCGGCGACGCGCGAGCGCTCCGTATGCGCGGTGAGCATCACGATGGGCGCTTCCGGATTGGGCGCGACGCCCCCGGTGCGGATCTGACGCGTCAGCTCCAATCCGTCCATGGGCCGCATGTGCCAATCGAGAATGATCAGATCGACCGAGAAACGGTTCAGAAAATTGATCGCGTCCTGCGCGGATTGCGCCTCGGCGACGCGCGTCAGGCCGGCCGCGCGCAGCACCGAGCGCACGAGAAAGCGCATCTGCTGGCTGTCATCGACAACCAGGACCTGGAGTGCGCCGAAATGGTCCATGCCTTCCTTCTGATCCGGCGCGCCGGACGCGCCTTGAAGAAGAAGCAGAGCGGCTAACGAAGTGTTAAATCGCCGGCGCCGGCGATGCTTTGATCAGTAATGGCGCCGCCGCCGGCAGTAGAGCGCAAGCTTTTGGCATGAATATGTAGTGCGCGTTTCAAATTTGCTCGCGCCGGCGCCCGCGCGTTTGGGGCGCGCGGCGTTGCATGTCGTTTCATCGAAGCGCCAGCCGCGCTCAGCTGGAATCGTCATCCTTGCCCGTCATGCGCCGGCGCAGCGCGGTCCAGACGCGATAGGCCTGGATCTGCGCCGCCTCGATTCTGTAGCCCTCGTGCTTGAGCGCTTTCAGCGGCCAGAACACCAGGCGCTCGGGCATGATGCGGCAGGCGCGAATGCGCGCGGCGAGCCGGCGCGCATAGAGCGCGGGATTGTCCGCCACGCGGCGCAGCGCTTCGAGCCGATAGGCGAGCGTGCGATTGCCCGTGAAGCGCAGCGTCTTGGGCATGGCGTGCGCGTCGCCGCGCGCGTCTTTCGCGAACGCGAGCGGCGTCGCCAGCGGCGGCGCGCAGGACCAGCTGGCGGGATTTTCCGACCAGCGCTTGCGCGGCGGAAGCGGGCCTGTTCGCGGACGATAGGGCGCGCCATAGGCGGCCTCCGGCACGGCGATCAGCGGCGCCATAAGCTCGGCCTCGATCAGCAAGAGCCGGCGCACCAATTCTTCGAGCATCCGCAACGCGAAGGAAAGCGCGCGACGCAAACGTCCTTCGAGCGGCGCGGCGAGCGCGAGGTCGCGCGGGTCGCCGTGAAAATCGATGAGAAGCGCGAGCCCCGCGCGCAGAGCGGGCCAGCCCTTGTCGGACTCAAGAAAATCAGGATCGGGCGGCGGCAATCTCATGCGCGCCAGACTAAGCGCGGTTCAAGCCCGGTCGGATTAGGCATTCCCTCTCCCCCGATCGGGGGAGAGGGTTAGGGCGAGAGGGCGCGCATCGGAAAAGGTGTGTGTCACCTTTTTTGTACCATGGTGCGAATGAAATCCAGCCACGGTTACGCTCCACTTATCTTGCCCATCCAATCGGACGAAATCTCAAATTGGTGAGTCCCTGTATTTCCAACTCATGTTTGGCGCGATCAGTGCATATCCAGCTGAGCGATCGAGGGAGTCGAAATATAGACAAGCCGCTCAATGCTGATTTGCGAAAAATGCACTTGTCGGGAGCGTTTCGTTCGAGATCAAACACTCTTCGGTCTTGGTCATGCCGTGCGCCCGCCAGAATAGACGCCTCAAGATCAAGAGATTCAGAAAAACGAACTAAATCTATAACCCAATACTCGCGATCAATCGCGTCGCCCGACCGATGCTGCAACTGCGCTTTGACTGCATCAAAACCCTCGGGATCTAGCCCAAACAACGCATCTCGCAATGCTACGGATACGTACCAAAAAAAGCCTCCATAATATGCATCCATAAATTGCGTGCCTTTCGGCAACTTTTTGGTGAAGCGCAGAACCGGCGCAGGCAGGTCCTTCGGAAATCCACTGCCTATCTGAAGCCGATTTGGCTCAGGTATCGGATGCGGCCCTGGCGCTCGGGGGCCGGGAGGCGTATTAATCCACTCTGGATATGCATCAGGTGCTTCAATTATATGTGGGGCCACCACATAGATCCTTTCTGGATGAGAGAGGGACATTTGCGATGCCTTTGCCTAAAATCTCACACGTTACCTGCAAACAACTCAATCAACATATCCGCGTAACGCATTGCAAAAGTGCATGAGAAGCGACGATCCGCTTTGTCTTTTCACCACGTACTATCGCTCCCTCCCCGCTTCACCCACACGCCTCGCAAGCGGCGAGAGCAGAAACTCGATGATCCGCCTTTTGCCCGTCATGATCTCCGCGCTCGCCGCCATGCCGGACGCTAATGGGCGCGAACCTTCCATCGACACTAAGCGCGGTGCGTGACAATTCGATCGTTAATCGCGCGCAGGCGCATCGCCGCGTACAGCGCATTCCCTAGCCCATGCGTCGCATGCGATCACGCGCCCCGGCCGACGCGGAACGCGGAGAGCCGGGGTCCAGAGCGATAGGAACGGCGTTTGCCCCTAAACCCCGGACAACGCGCTGCGCGTGTTTCCGGGGAACGTGGTGCGCCGCGCGAAGCGCTACCGCCGCAACCGCGCCAGTTCCGCGCCGCTCGCGTCGAACAGCGTCAGCACGCCGTCCTCCACGCGCGCGGTTTTCACGCGCCCGAGCATGGCGAGGAACAGCGTCTCCATCTGCATCGGCGCGCCCTCGCAATACATGCGCGTGGCGCCCGCTTCGGAGAAAGTGAGCGCATCGCCGCCCGCGCGCGTCGCGGTCGCGAAATAGCGATTGCAGCCGGCGAAGCCCGCGGCGCGCCCGTCCTCGAACGAAAGCGTAGGCTGGCGGGCGAGGCCTTCCGGCGCGCCCTCCAGGCGCTCTAGCGTCCATTCCGCGCCGGCGATGGGATCGGGCGGATTGGTGGCGCACGCGCTCATGAAGAGCGCCGCGCCAAATCCGATGGCGGCGAGAAGCGCGCGCATAAAAACGCCTCCTCAGATCGGCTCATAGGGAAACACGGACGCGGTGGCGCCGAGATCGAGATAGTTCGGCTTCATCGCCGGCAGGCATTGCGCGAGGAGCGTATCGGGATCCCAGCCCTCGATCTTCGCGATCTGCTTCACCGGGCGCGGCTGATCGAACAGGATCACTTCATTGCCGCGCACACCGAAGATTTGTCCGCTCGTCTCCTTCGCGTTTGGCGCGGCGAGCGCGACGGCGAGTTGCGCCACCTGATCGGCGCGCATGGCGCGGCGCATCCGCTCCACGCGCTGGGCGCTGGCTTCATCCTTGATCGGGATGGTGTCGATCATGCGCGTCATGGCGAAGGGCGCGATGATGTTGGAGCGCACGTTTTTCGTTGCGCCCTCCATCGCGATGATGCGCGACAGGCCCATGATGCCGAGCTTGGCGGCGGCGTAATTGGCCTGGCCGATATTGCCGATGAGGCCTGAGGTGGAGGTGAACAGGACGTAGGAGCCTTCCTGCTGTTCGCGGAAGAGCTCGATCGTGGCGCGCGTGACGTTGAAGCTGCCATGCAGGTGCACGTCGATCACGGCGCGCCAATCGTCGGGCGTCATCTTGTGGAACATCGCATCGCGCAGGATGCCGGCCGGATTGATCACGGCGTGGAGGGCGCCGAATTCCTTGAGCGCCTGCTCGCGCATGTCCTCGCACGCGGCGAGATTGGTGACGCTGTCGGAATTGGAGATCGCCTTGCCGCCGCCGGCGCGGATTTCCGCCGCGACCGCCTCGGCCGGCCCGGCCGAGCCCGCATCGTCCTTGCCCGAAACGCTGCCGCCGAGATCGTTCACCAGCACCTTGGCGCCGTGCTTGGCGGCGAGGAGGGCGGTCTCCTTGCCGATGCCGTTGCCCCCGCCGGTGACCAGCACGACTTTCCCGTCCAGCACGCCCATGTCCGTCTCCTTGGAAATTTGGCGCGGAAGCTAGGACGGGCTTTTTCAGAAGTCGAGCGGGGCGCTCATTCCAGGCGATCGGCCTTCCAGAGCGCGGGGAAGAGCTTGATCCAAAGTCCCGTCACGGCAAGCGCGCCGACCCCGCCGAACACCGCCGCGCCCACCGGGCCGAGGAAGCGCGCGACCACGCCGCTCTCGAATTCGCCGAGTTCGTTGGAGGCGCCGATGAACAGCGTCGACACCGCCGCCACGCGCCCGCGCATCGGATCGGGGGTGACGAGCTGCACCAAGGTCTGGCGCACATAGACCGAGAGCATGTCGGCCGCGCCGAGAACGGCGAGCGCGGCGATGGAAAGCCACAAGAGCTTGGAGAGGCCGAACACGATCGTGGCCAGCGCGAACACCGCCACGCCCGCGAACATGATCCGCCCCGCATGGGCGCGGATCGGATTGGCCGCGAGTAGGATCGCCACGAAAGTCGCGCCGATCGCGGGCGCGGCGCGCAACAGGCCAAAGCCCTCCGGCCCCACCTGCAAGACGTCGCGCGCGAAGGCCGGCAAGAGCGCGGTCGCTCCGCCCAACAGCACGGCGAAGAGATCGAGCGAGATCGCGCCGAACACGATCTTGTTCGTCCAAACGTAGGAGAGGCCCTCCTTCATCAGCGTCCAGCGCGTGGCGGTGGGCGGCGCGGGCGCGGTGTCGGCGCGGATCGACAGAACGAACAGCGCCGATGTCAGGTAAAGACCGAGCGCCACGGAGAAGGCGAGCGTGGGCGAGCGCGCGACGAGGAGGCCCGCGAGCGCCGGGCCGATGATCGCCGATGTCTGCCAGGCGAGCGAATTCCACGCGATCGCGCGCGGCAACAGCGTGCGCGGCACCAGCATCGGCCCAAGCGCTGTGTTCGCCGGGGCGAAGAAGACGCGCGCGCAGCCGAACAGGGCGGCGAGCACGAGCAGCAGCGGCACGCTCGCTTGTTCGGTGGCGCTCAGCCAAACGAGCACGCCGACGATCGCCGCCTCGGCGCTCAGGCATGTGATGAGCACCGTGCGCCGATCGTAGCGGTCCGCGGTTTCGCCCGCGGGCAGCGTGAGCAGCAGCACCGGCAGGAACGAGACGAGGCCGACCAGGCCGAGCATGAAGCTCGCCTCGGCCACACTCATCGTCTGGCGCGACACCTCATAGACTTGCCAGCCCAGCGTCACGCTCTGCACCAGGCCGCCCATCGTGCCGGTCCAGCGCGAGCCCCAGAACAGCATGTAATTGCGCTCGCGCAACAGCGCGAAGGCGGAGGTCGGGGCGGGGGCGTCGGTCACGGGACGCGGCTTGTCGCATGCGCGTCAGACAAAAAGCTAGAGCGCCCGATTGCGCGATCATGTTTGACGTCGCGCGCGGCGTGCTTTAGCCGCGCGCCCGATGCCGGCCATCCTTATCCCCGAACGGCCCGACCATGCGGGCGAGATCGAGCGCGTGCTCGACCGCGCCTTCGGGCCGGGCCGCTTCGCCAAGACCAGCGAGCGCGTGCGCGAGCGGGGCGCGCGCCATCGGCGCGATCTGAGCCGCGTGGCCGCGCTCGATGCGCGCGTGATCGGCGTGTGCCGGCTCTATGAGGCGCGCGCGGGCGCGCCCTTGCTGTTTCTGGGGCCGCTGGCGGTCGATCCGGGCGATCAGCACAAGGGCCTCGGCGCGGCGCTCGTGCATGCGTGTCTGGAGGCGGCGCGGGCGGACGGCGCGCGGGCCATCGCGTGCGTGGGCGCGGCGGCGTTTTTCGAGCCGCTCGGCTTTTCGATCATCCCGCACGGCGTCTTGACGCTGCCCGGCCCGGTCAATCCGGACCGCTTCTTGTGGGCCGCGCTCAACCCGCCCGGCGTCAGCGGGCTGGGCGGCATGATCGGCCCGCCTTGAGCGTCACCCGCCGGGACAGCGGCCCGCGTCGGCGCCATCCAATTCATCGTTCCAGAACGCGGTCGCCGCGAACACACGGCACTTGATGGCGTCGTTCTCCAGCGCTTGGTCGGCGAAGAGATCGGCGGCGACGCGTGCGGGGCTCTCCAGGTCCGCGATCATGCGCACGCCGCCGCCGGCCTCGGTGTCGAACACCATGAGATTGGGCGCGCCCGCATTCGTCCACGCGTTCCATTGCGGCAGCGACCCGTCCGGCCCGCGCCCCGGATCGCCGGTGGCGGCAAAATTGGCCCAATAGCCCATCATCGCCTCGGACAGAGCGAGGCGACCCGGCGCGTTCTTTTCGGTGAAGGCGTAGCGGTCGAATTGGCCGAGCAATTCGAAATGGCCGAACACGAACGGAATCTCGATCGCGTGCGCCGCGCCCAAGAGGAGGCTGAGATCGGAAAACAGGATGCGGCCCTGTTCGTCCCAATCGAAGCGATAGGCGTAGACGTTCGGGTGGCCGCCCGCCGTCATCGCCTGCGCGGGCGCATCGACGGCGTCGGCGCGCCACATCCGGCTCTGATAGGTGGACACGCGCTCATAGAGCGTTTCGTCCTTCGCGCGCGGGAAGAGACCGAAGAGGCGATAGGAAAGCTCCGGCGTGAAGGCGTTGAAGAGGCGCGTCTCGTCGCGGTTCGTGCCTGTCATGATCGGCACGGCGTTGTAGCGCGCGGGATCGGCGAGCGCGGCGCGGATGCCGTCCGGTGGCAGGATAACGCCGTCCGCGATCACGCGCGGAATCTCCGCATTGGGATCGTCGCTCTTGATCGCGTCGAACACGGCTTGCAGCGGCGCCGCGCGCAGCGCTTCGGCGCTGGCTTCTCCCGGCGCGATGGATTGCGCGATGCTCCGCCCGAAGAACGCGAAATCCTCGCTCCCGTTTTCCGCCTCCGCGAGCGGCACGGTGTCGAACGAGCCCGATTGCACGATGGCGCGATGAAAGAGGCCCGCCGCGCGCGGGGAGGCGATCAGCGCCGCCACGTCGTGCCCGCCTGCGCTTTCGCCGAAGATCGTCACGCGGCCCGGATCGCCGCCGAACACGCTCACATTGTCGCGGATCCATTCGAGCGCGCGAATAGTGTCGAGATTGCCGAAATTGGCGGAGGCGTCCTCCGGAAATTCCGGATCGGCGCGCAGCGCCGGATGCGCCATCCAGCCGAGCGGCCCCAAGCGATATTGCACGACGACGACGATGACATTGCGCCGCGCCGCGAGCGTCGCGCCATTATAGGCGGCGGCCGAGCCCCACATGTTGGAGCCGCCATGAATCCACATCATCACCGGCAGGCGCGTTTGCGCGGCGGCCTCCGCGCTCATCGCCGGCGCATAGACATCGAGATAGAGACAATCCTCCTCACCCAAGAGCTCGCCCATGCGGTCCGGCATCTGATGCAGGAACGTGATGCGCTGCGGGCACGGCGCGGCGGAAGTGAGCGCCTCGCGCACGCCCTCCCAGGAAGCGGGCGGACGCGGCGCGCGCCAGCGTAAGTCTCCTTGCGGCGGCGCCGCGAACGGAATCGCGCGCCACACATGCGCGCCGCCTTCCGCATAGCCGATGAGCGCGCCGTTCTGGATCGTGCGGCTGGTGGCGGCGTCCGCCACGGGCGCTGGCTCCGGCGGGGGCGTGCTGGTGCAGGCGGTGAGTGCGAGCGCGGCGAGCGTCGCGGCCAAAGATTTGCGGATCATGGAGCCTCCCCAGGCGGTGGTCTTGGCGTGTTCTTGTTTGCTAGTGCAATGGGGATGGTGGCTGAGGCGAAGGCGGGAGTCTAGGTTGGGGGCGCGAGCAGCGAGTTTCAGGAATTCGAAGGTTTGTGGCAGCTCATTCACCTTTCGGAGAGCAAAGTCACTGTAGAGGGATGCTGTGTCCATTAACGCCAAAGGATTTTTGTCGTCGGATATCATCGGCTACATTGCGAAGCATCGTGCAGAGCACGACGAGACCTTTTCGCTAGCTGAAGAAATAAGCAAAATTGGGCAAGCGATCCTCGCCAACATAAGAGTTGAAACTGTCGAGGGTGAGGTGGATAGAGCGAAGCTTGCCGCCGCGATGCTTTTCGTGCGCGCTCTCTCAAATTTCCAGGGTTCATTGATACTATGCGAGCGCGGCTTAATCGTGGAGGCTCGAACGCTTGCGCGAAGCTGCTTTGAGACTGCGGCTTGCTTGGCTGCTGTCGCGCGGCATGGAGACACTGCAGTCGATTTGATGGTCGAGAGTACAATCAAGGGCAAGAAAAAGCGTGTCAATGCAATGCTATCCGGTAGCTTCGCAGAGCACCTAGGTGAAGATCAATTGGCAGCAGTCGAAGCCTATCTCACCGATGCCGGGAATGAAGGCCAAAGAGAGTTCGGTATCGAAGAAATGGCGAGGCAAGGCGGTCTATCAAAATTGTACATTATTTATCGCGCGCTTTCGGCGGAAGCCGCGCATCCAAACATTGAAGCGCTAGAGCGCTACTACAACGAAGAGGTAAAAAACGGCGTTCGGAGGCTGCTTTGGGGGCCGGATTTAGCGAAGGGACAGATGGATAGCACTATCCTACACGGTTGTTGCTTTGCACTTTGTGCTTGTAGCACCGCCAACGACTTATTTGGAAACGATGACACCGGCGCTCGCCTCAAAAAAGAGGCTGAACGATACATTGTGGTCATGGAGAAGTTCGGAGAAAATTTTGATGCTGACTAAGCTAGCCAACTAACCTGGTGCCCACACGCATTCAAGGCAAATTGTAGCGCGGCGGCACATGTTCGGGCGAGAGCACGACATATAGGCCGCCAAAAAGCTGTGGCGCGCATGGAAGGAGCAGAACCGATGACAAAAGCCAAATTCTCGCCCTTCGACGCGGCCGACCACATCAAGACACCGGAGGATGCGGCGCATTATCTTGACGCCGTGCTCTCGGACGGCGACGCCAGTGAAATCGCCGAAGTCATCGGCCTTGTCGCGCACTCCCAAGGCATGGCCACGATCGCGGAGGAGAGCGGGCTCTCACGCGAAACGCTGTATCGCACGCTCAGTGAGGCGGGTAATCCACGCCTCGCGACGCTTCTCGGCGTGTTGCGCGCCATGGGCCTTCGCCTCTCTGTCGCTACGGCGTGATCACGCCGTCTCCCTTCGCCACCCGAACATCAGCAGCAACAACCCCGCCAGCGCCCAGGCCCAGCCTGGTCCGAGCGGCTCGGACGCCGCCGCGCGCACGACATACGCGCCGTTGCGCCTCAGGCCGATCCAATCGCCGCCGCTCGCGCGCGCATTCTGTTCCACGCGGCGGATCGCGGGCAGATTTGCGCCGTCCTCGCCCACGAAGACGATTCCGCCGCCGCTCGCATTGATCGCCGGGCGGATAAGCTCATCCGTCGCTTCGAGCGCGGCCGCTTCGCGCGGATTGAGCGGCCCGCGCGCGGCATAGGCCCGCAGATCGCCGCTGCGCGCCTCGAACAAACCTTGCTCATCGCTGGCGACCGCGCCGGTGAACACGCCCGGCGCTGTCTCGCTTAGCGCAAGCGTGCGCGTCTCGCCGGACGGCGCGGCGATCGTCACATCGCCGGCGCTCGCGGCGAGCGTCGCCCGCTCCACGCGCACGCCCTCGCTCGTCGCTTCGAGCGTCAAGCGGTCGTCCTCCAATTCCGGCTCCTGCATCAGCCAATGCGCGAGGCGGCGCAGCAATTCGCCGTGCGGGCCCCCGCCATCATAGCCGCGCGCCCAGAGCCAGGCTTGATCGCTCCAGATCTGCGCGACGCGCCCGCGCCCGGCGCGGTCGAGCACGAGGAGGGGCCGTCCGCCCGCGCCGGAGAGAAGCGTCTGGCCTCCGCTCGCGCGCGCATCGATCAGCCGCGTCCATTGCCCCCAGCGCGCGGGATCGGGCAGGCCGCGCACGACGGGATGGCGCGCGCCGAGCGCGGTGGGTTGCGGGCGAAAGCGCTGCTCCGTCATGCCGCCGGTCGGCTGCGAGGGGAGGATCGCGGCGAGCGGCGTGCGAAAGACGCTGTCCGCGCTCGCATCGTAAGGTCCCGCCATGATGAGGAGCGCGCCGCCATCCTCAACGCGCCGAGCGATATTGTCGAAATAGAGCGGCATCAAAACGTCGCGCCGGCGATAGCGGTCGAAGATGATGAGATCGAATTCGTCGAGCCGGTCGACGAACAATTCCTGCGTCGGGAACGGAATGAGCGCGAGCTCTTCGAGCGGGGTGAAATCCTGCTTTTCCGGCGGGCGCAGAATGGTGAAATGCACGAGGTCGACGGCGGGATCGGATTTCAGGAGATTACGCCACACGCGCGCGCCCGGATAGGGCTCGCCCGTCACCAGGAGCACGCGCAGCCGGTCGCGCACGCCGACGGCGGAGAAGGCCGCGCGATTGTTGGACAGCGAAATTTCGCGCGGGCCGCGCTCAGCCTCGATCACCACCATGTTCGGGCCGCGCTTGGGCGTCGTCACTTCGATTTCGAATTCTTCGTTGGCCGGCGCGCGGATGCGGCGCACCTCGCGCCCATCGATGCTGACGGTGAGATTGATCAGCGCGTTGCGCGCCGGATCGTCGACGCGCGCGCGCACGCGCATGGGCTCGTCGATGATGCCGAACGTGGGCGCGGAAAGCAGTTCAAGGCGGCGGTCGCCGCGGTTGGGATCGCCGACGATAAGCGCATGCACCGGGCCCGCGCCCGCGATGCGGCGCGGCTCGTCGGGGGCGTCGGCGATCTGGCCTTCGGTGATGAGGATGGCGCCGGCGATGCGCTCGCGCGGCAGGTCCGCGCGCGCGTCCTCGAGCGCATTGATCAGCATCGTGCCGTCCGCCTCGCCGCGCACCGCGCGCACACGCACATCGAGCCCTGGCTCGTTCGCCAATTGCGCGCTGAGGCGCTCGCCCGCGCGGCGCGCGGTTTCAAGGCGGCCCGCGAGCGCGAGGCTTTCGCTCTGGTCGACGAGGATGAGCGCGACATCGCTCGCCGGCTCGCGTCGCTCGCGCACCCATTGCGGCTGCGCGAGGCCCACGAGGATGAGCGCAAAGCCCAAGGCGCGCGACACCGGCGCGCCGCCGCCGCGCCACACATAGAGCCCGAGCGCGATCAGCGCCGCGAGCGCCAGCGCGGCGATCCACGGCCATGGCAGAGCCGGGTCCCAACCGATGCGGAACGCGCCGATCATTCTTCGCCCATGCGTTCAAGCAGGGCCGGCACATGCACTTGGTCGGCTTTGTAATTGCCGGTGAGCGCGACCATGACGAGATTGATTCCGAAACGCAGCGCGAGTTCACGCTGGCGTATTCCGTTGGCCAATCCCGCATCGGACGCCCACGCGCTCGCCCAATCGCCGTCGCCGACGAAGAGGGAGGCCACGCCGTCGCGCGCCTGCGCCGCGCCGCTCGATTCGGCCCACAGGCGCGTCGAGGCGTTGCGGCCGGGAAAGGCGCGCATCAGATAGAAAGCGCGCGCCACGACATGTTCGTTCGTCACCGGTTCGAGCGGGGGCGCGTCGAGGCCTTGCAGCAGCGTCGCCGCCGGGCGCGCGCCCTGCGCGGCGAGGCCCGCGTCGCGCGTGTCTAGCAGCACGAGACCGCCAAGGCGCATGTATCGATCGAGATTGGCGAGCGCCGCATCGCTCAAAGGCGCGGGCGCGGATGGCGCTGGCCAATAGAGAAACGGATAGGGGGAAAGATCGTCGCGCGCGAGATCGACCGCGACGGGCGCGTCGGGCTCCACCGCCGTGCGCGCGCGCAGCGTGTCGCTGAGCGCGGACAGGCCCGCGCGTGAATTTGAATCGAGCCGCGCATCGCCGGTGCGCACATAAGCGAGGCGCAGCGCCCGCGTGGGATCGCCGCTCTGCGCATGCGCGATGTCGGGGGCGATGAGAAGCGCGAGCGCCAGCATCGCCGCCATGCGCGGCAGGCGCGGCAAGCGCCCCGCGAGCAGGAGCGCGACGAACAAATCGGCGATGAGCAGCGCCGCCGCCGCGCCCAGGAACCAGCCGGCGAGCGGGCGTTCGATGCGCGCGCCAAGGCCGCTGCGCGCGATGGAGGTCGGCAGATCGATCGGCGCGAGGTTTTCATCCGGCGCGGCCGCGTCGATCGCCGCGGCGAGGCCGCCGCGCTCATAAAGTCCGGGCGGCGTCTGCGCGCTGGCGCGCGCGCGGCGAAACGCGTCGGCCAAGATCGGCTGCGCTTCCGGCGGCGCGGGCGAAAGCGCGCCATAGCCGTCGATCAGACGTTGCGGCACATACGGCCCCGCGGCGTCCGCGTCGGCGCCGGCGCTGTCGGCGCGGCCCGCGAAGGCGAGCGTGCGGCGCAGCATCTCCACGAAGAGCCCCGACAGCGGCAGATCGCTCCAAGCCGGCCCCGCGCCGACATGATAGAGCACGATCAAGCCTTGGCCGCGCGGATTGGCGGTGACGAGCGGCGAGCCGTCCGCGAGGCGCGCCCACACGCGCGCGGCGGCGGCTGAACTTGGCTCGGCCAGCACTTGGCGACGCACCGCCACATCGGCGGGCGGCTCAAGGCCGTTGAATGGGCTGTCCAGATCGAACGCGTCGATGCGTTGCGGGCGCTCCCATGTCAAAGCGCCGCCGATTTCGCGCGCGCCAGGCCGCAAGCGCACGGGCAGAAGATCGTCGGAATCGTTGGCGAGGCGCGGTCCCGCGAAGCGCACGAGCAAACCGCCGCGCTCGATCCAGCGCTCGATGGCGGCGCGATCTCCCGGCGAGGCGCGGCTGGCGTCGGGGAGGATGAGCGCCTGCACGCGCGCATCGATCAGCGCGCGCGCGCTTCCGCGCTGCAGCGTGGCGTAAGGCGCGAGCGCGCGCTCCACGTAATAGAGTTCGGACAAGAGCGGCTGGCCTTCGCCGCCCGGATCGACAAGGCCGACGATCGGGCGCGTTGCGCCGTCCGCGATGAGGCGCACCGCCCCGGCGCTGGTTTCGCCGACGATGCGCACCCGCGCGGCGCGCTGCGCGATCTCCGGCGGCAATTCGATCGTCGCGCGCCCTTCGTCGCCCTCGAAGCGCAGCGGCGCCGAGCCGAGCGAGCGGCCGGCGAGCGTTTCAACGGAGACCGCGCCGTCGCCGCGCAGGCCGCCGCTGCGCCGCGCCTCAACGGCGACGCCGCCCGCATTCACCGAAACGCCAGTGAGGATGCGCACGCCGCGATCGGGTAGACGCACGCTCACCGGGCCGCGCGCGGCGAGTGCATCGGCGAAGGCGCGCGCGCCCGCATCGTTCAAGCCGTCGCTCACCCAGACGATGCGCGCGAAGCGTCCGGCGACATCCTCAAGCTGGCGCGCCGCGCCCGCGCGATCGGGCCGCCACGCCTGCGGCTCCATCCGCGTGAGGCGCGAACGCGCGTCCGCGCCGGTCAACGCCTCGAGCATGCCTTGCGGGCGCTGGGAAGGGGCCGTGCGCAAGAGGAAAATCTCGGCGCCGGCGCGCTCGGCGTCGGAGACGCCCGCGAGCGCGGCGTTGCGCATCTCCGACCAGATCGGCGCCGAAGGCCAGCCGTCATCGATCACGATCAGCGTGCGGCCGCTCGCTGCGACGGCGCCTGCTTCCGGCGCAAGGCTGGGACGTGCGAATCCAATGATCACCAAGGCGGCGGCCAAGGCGCGCAGCAGCAAAAGCCAAGGCGGGGCGCGTTCGTGCGCTTGTTCCTCCGTCTTAAGGCCGATCAGCAGGCGCGCTGGTGGAAACAGGGCGCGCTGTGGCGGCGGCGGCGTCGCGCGCAAAAGCCACCAGAGCGCCGGCAGCGCCGCGAGCGCGAGAAGCGCCCAGGGCGCGGCGAAGACGATCGGGCCGATGGTCACGCGAAGCGATCGCCGATGAGCGCGCAGAGCGCGGCCAGCACGGGCGCGGCGCTTTTGTCCGTGCGATGCGCGATGAGCGTGAAACCGAGCCCGGCCGCCATCTCACGCAACGCCGCGCGATGATGCGCGAGGCGTGCGCCATATTCCGCCACCGCCGCTTCGGCGCGCCCGATCAGCGCCTTCTGCTTGGCGCCGGGCGTCTCCAGAAGCACACGGCCGCGAAATGGAAAATCCTCTTCCGCCGGATCGCACACCATGAGGAGCGCGCCGCTCGCGCCGACGGCGGCGCTGGCGGCGAGACGCGCGCGCCAAAGTTCCAGCGGCGCGTAAAAATCGCTCGCATAGATCGCGCAAGCGCGTGCGCCGGGCGGGGCCGGCTCGCCGCGCATGTGCGCGAGTTCAAGCGCCAAACGTTCCGGCGCGCGCGCGCCGGCGCGCGGCTGACCGCCAAGCGCGCCGATGCGTTCGCCCCCGCGCGCGAGCAGGATGGCGAGCGCGGTGGCGAGCACCAGCGCGCGGTCGCGCTTGAAGGGGCGGTCGGTTCCGCCGCGCCAGGCGAAGCCCGGATCGGGATCGAGCCAGAACCACGCCGTCTGCGCCGCTTCGCGTTCGCGCTCGCGCACATAAAGCCGCTCGCCGCGCGCCGAGCGGCGCCAATCGACGAGCCGGGCGCCGTCCTCCGGGCGATGATCGCGATATTGCCAGAAGGCTTCGCCCTGGCCGGCGCGGCGGCGCCCATGCATGCCCGGCGCATTGGCGGCGAGCCGGCGCGCGTCGAGCAAGAGGCCCGGCAGATCGCCAGCGAGGGCGATTGCGTCGGCGTGCGCGCTCACGCCGCTTTCGCCGCGAGATCGTCGACCAGGCTCTCCACGTCGAGCCCTTCGGCGCGCGCGCCGAAGGAAAGCGCCATGCGGTGCACGAGCGCGGGCCGCGCGAGCGCGCTCACATCGTCGAGCGATGGCGCAAGGCGCCCGCGCAGCAACGCGCGCGCGCGCACCGCCAGCATCAGCGCTTGCCCAGCGCGGGGGCCTGGGCCCCAGGCCACGTGCGCATTAACGCGCGGATCGCTCGATGCGCCTGGCCGCGCGCTGCGCACCAGGGCGAGGATCGCGGCGAGAACTTTTTCGCCCACGGGCATGCGCCGCACCAGTTGTTGCAGGCGGATCAGGCGCTGCGCATCGAGAATGGCGCGGGGCGCGGCTTCGCCAAGGCCAGTCGTTTCGATGAGGATGCGCCGCTCGGTCTCGCTGTCGGGATAGGGCACGTCGATCTGCAAAAGGAACCGATCGAGCTGCGCTTCGGGCAGCGGATAGGCGCCCTCATGTTCGATTGGGTTCTGCGTGGCGAGCACGTGGAACGGCGCGGGCAGGTCGTGCGAGATTCCGGCCACGGTCACGTGCTGCTCCTGCATGGCCTGCAGAAGCGCCGATTGCGTGCGCGGGCTCGCGCGATTGATTTCGTCGGCCATCAGGAGGCTGGTGAAGATCGGGCCGCGCACGAAGCGGAAATGGCGTTTGCCCGCTTCGTCCTGATCGAGCACCTCAGAGCCCAGAATGTCGGCGGGCATGAGGTCGGGCGTGAATTGCACGCGCGCCCAATCGAGCCCCAGCACCGTGGCCATGGCCGAGACGAGGCGCGTCTTGGCGAGGCCCGGCGCGCCGACAAGGAGGGCGTGGCCGCCGGCCAGCACCGCCGCCAGCACCAATTCGACCACGCGCTCCTGGCCGAACACCGCCTTGCCGATCTCGGCGCGGACCTCCGCGAGGCTCGCGCCCGCGGCCTCGGCTTCGGCCACCAGGACCGTTGGATCGACATTGCTCATGGGCCCGAACCACTTATTTTTAGGGGCGGAAATATGACGTTGAGCCCACCTTGAGCACCGCATCGGCCCCCATGGAAGACCTTTTAGCCTTTCTGCGCCGGGAAGCGGGCGCGGAGGGGCGGCGCCTGCCCCCCGTGGAGCAATGGAACCCGGCCTATTGCGGCGTTGGCGGCTTCCGTATCCTCAGCGACGGCACATGGCTGCATGAGGGCGTGCGCATCACGCGCGAGGCCATGGTGCGCCTCTTTTCCACCATCCTGCGCAAGGACGCGGACGGGGCGACCTACCTTGTCACGCCTGGTGAAAAAATCCTCGTGGAGGTGGAGGACGCGCCGTTTCTCGGCGTGCGGCTCGACCGGACGGGCGCGGGCGAGGACGCCCAGATCGTCATGACCACGAATGTCGGCGATGTCGTGCCGCTCGGCCCCGATCATCCCTTGCGCGTTGAGTTCGGCGCTGACGGCGCGCCCCGTCCTTACGCGCATGTGCGCGGGCGCCTGGAGGCGCGGATCCTGCGCGCGCCCTTCTATGAGCTCGTCGATTGGGCGCAGGAGCGCGACGGGCGCCTCGGCGTCATCAGCGGGGGCGCCTGGTTCGATCTCGGCGCGGGCTAGACGATCAAGAAATCCGCGCTGGTCAATGCCAGACCGGCGCCGAGCGCGGCGAATTGCACCGCGGCGTTAGCGCCGTCGCCGTCATCGTCCCAGAAGAGAGCGCCGACGGCGCTGTCATAGACAAGCCGATGCGCGGGATCGCTGGCCGCGGCGCCGATCGTGAACGCGAGCGGATCAAGCGGCCCCGCGCTCAATCCCGCGAACGCGGCCGCACTGAGATGCAATTGGTCAACCCCCACGAAAAAATCCGAGACCGTGTCGATGTCGACGCCTGGCGCTTCACCGAACACGAACAGGTCCGCGCCGGCGCCGCCCGTTAGGATGTCGGCGCCGCCCATTCCATTCAAGGTGTTCGCGCCGGCATTCCCGGTGAGTGTGTTGGCGAGAGCGTTTCCGGTGAGCCCGTTCGCGGCCGCGCCGGCAAGCACGGCGGCTTCAAGGTTGTCGCTTAGGGTGTAGGAAATCAGCGAGAAAACGAGATCGTCGCCTTCGCCCGCCGCCTCAATGATTTGGTCGTTCGCGTTGTCGACGACGTAGACGTCATCACCATCGCCGCCGATCAGAATGTCGGCGCCGGCGGCGCCGTTCAGCGTGTTGGCGCTGCTCGTGCCGGTGATGGTGTTGGCGGCTGCGTTGCCGGTTCCGCGCGTTGCGGCGCCCGTCAAAACAAGGTCTTCGATCAGGTTAGGCAGAATGAAATTGATGGCGCTTTCGACAAGGTCGCGTCCGCCATAGGCGACGTCGATCACCTGGTCGCCGACATTGTCCACCACGTAAACATCGTTTCCGCGTCCGCCGCGCATCAAATCCGCGCCGAGCCCGCCATCGAGGCGGTTGGCGCCCGTATTGCGCCATTGATTGCGTTGGCGCCGGTGAGCGTCAGAGTTTCCACACGCGCCGACAGCGTGTGCGTGACGCTGCTGAATACACGATCGAGGCCGCCGCCGACGGGCTCCACAATCACGTCGAGCAGGTTGTCGACATAATAAGTGTCGTTGCCGCCGCCGCCGATCATGCGGTCCGCGCCCAGCCGTCCGTCGATGACGTTGGCGGCGCCGTTGCCCCTGATGATGTTGCTGTAGCCGTTGCCAGTCCCGTTGATGGCGTTAACGCCCGTCAGCGTAAGATTTTCCAGATAAAGTCCAAGCCGCCAGGAGAAGGGGGTCTGGACGAGGTCTATGCCATCCGACGCGCTAGACTCGCTTGCGATATCGCCGACGTCGTCGATGACGTAAACATCATTGCCGCCGTAGCCTCTGAGAATATCGTTTCCGCCCCGCCCTTCCAGGCGGTTGCCGACGATGTTGCCCTCGATGGTGTTGTTCAGCGCATTGCCAGTTCCGTTCACGCCGCCGAAGTCGGTGAGGATCAAGTTTTCGAAATTGTCGCCCAACGTCCAAGATACGTTGGTCTCCACCGTGTCGACGCCCTCATTGGCGTATTCGGTGAAGGAGTCGTTCTCGTCTTGCGCGAAATAGTAGTCGTTTCCGGGACCGCCGAACAATTGATCGTTTCCATTCAATCCGATCATGTAATCGTCGCCCGCAAACCCCCTTAAAAGGTCTGCTCCATCGGAACCCACTATGCTGTCGTTGCCACGCAGCATGAGCGCGAGCGCGGAAGCCACGTCATTATTGGCGATGTGCTGATAAAAGCTGGTGAGGCTGAAAAAGGTGCCGACGACGTCCCACCAGACACTACCGTTGCGACCCATTTCGAATGTGGTCGCGTTTCCGGCGGTTGCTACGCCGCTGCTGTTGACGACAAAACCAGATCCCAAAAAACCCACGTAATTCGTGAAGGCGGCGTTTCGCAATATGTAGAATGTCGAACTCGCACCAAATAAAGTGTAGTCGTCGAAGAAATTTCCTGGGGTCAAAGCATCCATGTTGAGGCTTTGACGAATTGTCACATTCGCCATACGTGCGTCCCTTAGTCGTCACCCAAGGGCGGTTTAGACGCAACTTATCCACAGCGCCAGTCGCGCCGCGGGCCGGGAAATCAAAATTCCGTCAGGCGCTTGCGCGTCCCTGATTGATCTCCGCACGCGGGCGGGAGGCGGGCACGACGGGGATTTCATCGTCCGCCAGCGGCTTCATGTGCTGCTTGCGGGCGAGCGCGGCTTCGATGAAAGGCGCGAGCGCCGCGGCCTTGCGCGCTTCGCGCTCGGCGACGCGCGCCTTGAATTCCGGCATCACCTCGGCGGCGAACAATTCCAGCGATTCACAGATGTGGGCGTGCTTGTTGCGCCCGGCCTGCTGCAGGAAGATCACCTGATCGATGCCGGCGGCTTCGAAGGCGCGGATGTGTTCGCGAATATCGTCCGGCGTGCCGATGCCATTGGCGTTGCGC
Organism: uncultured Caulobacteraceae bacterium; assembly: GCA_964563395.1. Lineage (GTDB taxonomy): Bacteria > Pseudomonadota > Alphaproteobacteria > Caulobacterales > Aquidulcibacteraceae > JBEVOS01. The sequence goes on along the minus strand of CAZLWK010000036.1, from coordinate 2,547 downwards.
GCGGCGGCGCGGCGCGCGGCGATGATTTCCTCATCGCTTTCCTTGCGCGCCTTCAGGAAATCCTCGAACAGCGTGGAGCGCCCCGGATAGACGTCGTGCGCCACCAGTGCGTTGACGGCGTAGCTGAAGAATTCAAAGCCTTCCTGGCCGCGCCGGATGGCTTCGTCGCGATCGTGATGCACGGAGAAATTCGACACCATGGCGATGGTGGCGTTCACGCTGTGGCCGATCGGCACGCACTGATCCGATTTGATGATGCCGTAATAGATATCGGCCCAGGAGCGCGCCTCCTCGGGATCGACGAAGGAGAAGGCGAGCGCGCCCACGCCGATGGAGGCCGCCACCTTGATCGTGTCGCGATTGGTGCAGGCCATCCACATCGGCGGATGCGGCTTTTGCACGGGCTTGGGCAGCACGTTGCGGCACGGGAAAGAGAATCCTTCGCCCTCATAGCCGGGATAGGGGCTCATCACCATCATGTTGGCGATTTCCCGCGCCGCCTCGAGCGCGAGCGCGCGCTTCTGCTTGGCGGGAATCTTGAAGCCGCCGAGTTCGAGACGCGTGGCGCCTTCGCCGATGCCGAAATCGAGCCGCCCGTTCGAGACGATGTCGAGCGTGGCGAGCGCCTCGGCCACGCGCGCGGGATGATTATAGTTCGGGATCACCTGGCGGATGCCATGGCCGACGCGGATGTTCTTCGTCAGCGCGGCGCAGGCGGCGAGGAACACTTCGGGCGCGGAGGAATGGGAATATTCCTCCAGGAAATGATGCTCCACCTCCCAGGCGTAATCATAGCCGAGCCGATCGGCCAGCACGACCTGATCGAGCGCCTCGCGCACTAGGCGGGCTTCGTCGCCCTCATGCCAGGGCTTGGGCAATTGGTGCTCGTAGAAGACGCCGAACCGCATCTGATCCTCCCCGCCGGGCGGCGCTTGAGCGGCCGCGTCTCGAATGCGCCATTCTCTCGTGCTCCCGAACGGCAAGGCAAGAGCCTTGGTTGCGCCGCGCGGCGAGGCCCCCTAAGCCTCCGGCTGATTGAGCAGGTCGCGCCGCGATCTTGCCCGGAGTTGCACAATGAACCCACCGTATCGGCTCTACGGCGCCGCGCTCTCACCCTATTCGATGAAGGTGCGCGCCTATCTCGCCTTCAAGGGCGTTCCCTTCACCTGGCTCGCGCGCACGCAGGCGCGCGGCGAGGAATTCCAGAAATACGCCAAGCTGCCGCTCATCCCGGTTCTGGTCGATTCCGATGAGACCGCGCTGCAGGATTCCACGCTGATCATCGAGGCGCTGGAGGCGGCCCATCCCGAACCGGCCCTGGCGCCGGGCGATCCCGCGCTCGCGTTTCTCGCCGCCCTCATCGAGGATTATGCCGACGAATGGCTGAACAAGGCGATGTTCCATTATCGCTGGACCTATCCGGCCGATCAGGAAAGCGCCGCGCGCCGCATCGTGGACGGCATGTTCGAGGGCGAGGACGCGCCCAATCGAGAAGCCTTCGAGGCCGTGGTGCGCGAGCGCATGGTCGGGCGTTTGCGCCATGTCGGCTCGAACGCGGAGACCGCGCCGGTGATCGAGGGCGCGCTCGCGCGGCTGCTCGACACGCTCGATGCGCATCTGGCGGGGCGGCTCTATCTGTTCGGCGCGCGCCCGTGCCTGGCTGACTTTGGCCTCGCCGCGCAATTGGCGCAGCTCGCCTCCGATCCCACGCCGGCCGCACTCATCGCATCGCGTCGCCGCGTTTCCGGCTGGCTTGAGCGCATGGAGACGCCGCGCGCGGAAGGCGCGTTCGAGGATTTCGCGTCGCTGCGCGCGGGCCTTGCCGCGCTGTTGCGCGACGAGGTGGCGGCGACCTATGCGCCGTGGATCCTGGCGAACGCCGCCGCCGTGGCCGCGGACGCCAACGCCGTTTCGCTGGAGGTCGACGGGCGCGCCTTCACGCAGGCGCCGCAGCGCTACGCCGCCAAGGCGCTCGCCGCGATCCGCGCCAAGCGCGCCGCCGTGGAGAGCGAGGCGCTGCAAGCCTTGCTGGAGGAGACCGGCTGCGCCGCGCTCTTCGCCGCCGCGAGCGCTCCCGCCGCCTTGGACGAGGACGGCGATGACGGAGATGACGAAGGCGAGGACGAGCAATCCTAGAGCACGTCCGTTTCAGATTGAATCAATCTGAAACGGAAAACGTGATCTAAATTCAATACTTAGACCGTGATTCACGTTTTTGGCTGATGCAACCAAAAACGATCACGGTCTAGAAGCGCGAACGAAAAGCGGCGCGCCTTTGAAGGCGCGCCGCAAGTTCGTTTCGGAGGGTCGTCAGGAAAGAAGGCTTAGGCGGCGTCGTTCACCGCCGGATGCGGCTCCACGGCGCGCGCGGTGCGCGGCGCGGCGCGGCCGATCTCGATCTTGCGCGGCTTCAGCGTTTCGGGAAGCTCGCGCACGAGATCGATGGTGAGGAGGCCGTTCTCAAGGCGCGCATTCACCACGCGCACATAATCGGCAAGGCCAAAGCGGCGCTCGAAGCTGCGCTCGGCGATGCCGCGATGCAGGAAG
>CAZLWK010000035.1:0-25883 GCA_964563395.1 uncultured Caulobacteraceae bacterium | reverse complement strand
GTGTAGATCAGCCAGTCTGGAATGAAGCGCATCGCCTCAGGCCGCGCGGAAGAGGCTCAAGGACGGATCGGCGACGGCGCCGGCGAGAATGATGGCGATGCCGATTTTCATGCTCATCAAAAAGATCGCCGCCGCCACATCGCCCTCGGCGATGCGGCGCGGCAGGCCCCGAAGGAACACGTCCGTGAGCCGAAACGCAATCAATTGAAGCAGTAGCGTCACCACGCCCCAGATCAGCAGGTCAAGGAGGCCGAAGGCATGGCTGAGGCAGGCGCCCAAGGGAATGGCGAGGCCGACGACGACGCCCGCGAAGGCGAGCGCGGCTGATGGATTTCCGGCGCGGATCAGCGCCAGCTCCTTGTGCGGCGTCATCAGCACGTAAATGATGAGTGAGACGATGAAGAGGCCGAGAGCGGAGCCGGCTTGCAGGATGAAATCAGGAAAGCCGGCCACGAAGGCCGTCACCGGGGAGAAGTCCATAATCGCCGCATCCCTCGCATTCGCGCGGGGTGCGGCCTAGCGCCTCCCAGGGGCCCGCGCAAGCTGGCGCGGCGGCGGCGCTGTCGTGCACAGAGGAGTGGAGCATGAGTGAACGCAAAGCCGCCATCGTGACCGGCTCGACCAGCGGCATCGGCCTCGGCATCGCGACGGCGTTCGCGAAAGCGGGCATGGACGTGTTGCTCAACGGGTTCGGCGATCCCGCCGACATCGAACGCAAGCGCGCCGCGCTGGAAGGCGAAACCGGCGTGCGCGTGCGCTATGAAGGCGCCGATCTGATGAAGCCCGAAGGCTGCGCCGCGCTCGTCGCCGCGGCCGAAGCCGCCTTCGGCAAGGTCGACGTGCTCGTCAACAATGCCGGCATGCAATATGTCAGTCCGATCGAGGATTTCCCGATCGAAAAATACGAGCAGATCATCGCGCTCAATCTGAACGCGGCGTTCTACACGATCCGCGCGGCCATGGCCGGCATGAAGGCGCGCAAGTTTGGCCGCATCGTCAATATCGCCTCCGCGCACGGGCACGTCGCCTCGCCGTTTAAGAGCGCCTATGTCGCCGCCAAGCACGGCATTGTCGGCTTGACCAAGACGGTCGCGCTTGAAGGCGCGACCTTTAATGTCCGTTGCAACGCCATATCGCCCGGCTATGTGCTGACGCCGCTGGTGGAAAGCCAGATCCCGGACACGATGAAGGCGCGCGGCCTCACGCGCGAACAGGTGATCAATGACGTCCTGCTGGCCGCGCAGCCGACGAAGGAATTCGTGCGCGTGGAGGATATCGCCGCTTTCGCCGTGTTCCTCTGTGCGGAGAATGGCGCGAACTTCAACGGGGCCGCGCTCAGCATGGATGGCGGCTGGACGGCGACGTGACGGCGCCGAAGCGCATCAATCTCGCCTTGCAGGGCGGCGGCGCGCTGGGCGCCTATACGTGGGGCGTGCTCGATCGCCTGTTGGAGGATGAGCGCATCGAGATCGCGGCGGCCTCTGGCGCGTCCGCTGGGGCGATGAACGCCGTGGTGCTGGCCGAAGGCCTGTGCATGGGCGGCCGCGCTGGCGCGCGCGCGCACCTGCGCCGCTTCTGGGAGGCGATCGCGCAAGCCGGCGCGCACAGCCCTTATCGGCAGACTCCGCTGCGCACATTCCTGGGCGCGCTGCAGCCGGCCTGGGCGAGCTGGGCGGCCTGGACCGACGCCTTCCTGCGCGCGGCCTCTCCCTATGATTTCAATCCACTGAACATCAATCCGCTCATGGAATTGCTGGGCGAGTTGGTGGATTTCGAGCGCGTGCGTTCGGGCGGCGGCCCGGACCTCTTCATTTCCGCGACCAATGTGGAGACGGGACGCATTCGCGTTTTCGTCAAGCACGAGCTGACGCCTGATCATGTCATGGCGTCCGCCTGCCTGCCGATGCTGTTCCAGGCGGTCGAGATCGACGGCGCGCATTATTGGGACGGCGGCTATATGGGCAATCCGGCGCTGTTTCCCTTGTTCGACAGCCCGGCCACGCGCGACATCGTCATCGTGCAGATCAATCCGCTGGTGCGTCCCGGCGTGCCGCGCACGTCCAGCGACATTCTCGCCCGCGTCAATGAGATCACCTTCAACGCCAGTCTGCTGCGGGAATTGCGCGCGATTGAGTTCGTGCAGCGTTTGATCGCGGATCAGCGCGTGCCAGAGGGGCGTTACAAGGCCATGCTCATGCACGTCATCCAGGACGACAAGGCGCTCAACCGTTATGGCGCGCGATCCGATCTGAATACGGACATGCAGTTTTTCGAGGATTTGCGCCGGATCGGGCGCGGCGCGTGCGGGCGCTGGCTGAAGCGCAATTTCGACGCCCTCGGCGCGCACTCGAGCGTCGATCTGCGCGCCATGTTCGAGGGCGAACGCGGCCCGGCGCGGCCGGCTTAACCGCTCCTTAGGCTTCGTGAACGAAAGTCGCGGCCATGAAACGTCGCGTCTTTTTCGCCGCGCTCGGCGCGAGCCTTGTTCTTGGCGCCGCGCCCGCCTTGGCGGCAGGCGGTGGCTCGTCCTCGGGGGGAGACGCCTCGCGCGAGCAGCAGCGGCTCACCTCGGCGGATTCCTATCTGCCCTTGCCGACATTCTCGAACGGCGTGGTCTCGCACGGGCGGGTGCGCGGCACGCTCGTCGTCGATGTCGGCGTCGACGTTCCGGACGCGTCGCTGCGCGCGCGCGTCAACTCAATGCAGCCGCGTCTGCGCGATGCGCTGCGCACCGCTCTTTCCACCTATTCCACCGCCTATTATCGCGCCGGCGCCGCGCCCGATCCGGCGACGCTCGCGCGCATCATGCAAGGCGCGGTCGATCGGACGCTGGGCGCGAGCGGCGCGCGCCTGCTGCTCGTCAATCTCATCTATCAGAGCCGGCCCGGCGGCTGAGCTTCAACGCCCAATGCACGCCGTGGGCATGATGTAGCGCGCGGTGCCGGTGTCGTTCACGGGGCGCCAGAGGTCCGGCCGTCCTGGAATGGTGGCCACGACGCGATCATTCTCCCCGATGATCTGGCGCTCGATCACGGAGAATTCCTCGCTCGTGCAGCGGAAGCGATAGCGCACCGTCTCCACATTGTAGCGGATCGTCGTCTCGTAGGTCGCGTCTTCGGTGCCATAGAGCTGCGGCTCGGCGAAACGCACGCGCACCAGGATTTCGGCTTCATTGTCGCCGCAGCGGCGAATGCTGCGCTGGTTGAATTGAATGTCGCCGCCGCCGGCTTGGCGCGCGAACAACAGCCAATCCGGCTGGGTCTGCGTGCTGCCGAGGCGCACCTCGGCGGCGGGATCCTCGCAACTTGCCGGGAGCGCGGCGGGGACGGGGGCTTTGCCTGCGTCGCCAAAAACGGGCTCGTCGCTGCAGGCGACGAGCGAGAGCGCGCAAAGCGCGATCAGAATGGAGCGCATGAACACCTCACATCGCCGATATGCCGCCATCGAGCTTGAGCTCGGCGCCGGTCATGAAGCGGCTTTCGTCGGACGCCAGATAAAGGACCGCGTTCGCGATATCGATCGGTTCGCCGATGCGGCCGAGCGGAATCTGCCGCGCCAGCTTCGCTTCGGCCTCGTCCTTGCCGAACGTCTGGCGGATCGGATCGAGGATCGGCGTGTCGATGAAGGTCGGGTGGATCGAGTTCGACCGAATATCGAGCTTCTGTTTCGCGCAATGCAGCGCGATGCCTTTGCTGAGCAGCCATACGGCGGCCTTGGAAGCATTATAGCTGGGCGAATTGTGGGCGGCGATGAGGCCGGCGATCGAGGAAAGGTTGATGATCGAGCCTGGCTGGTGCTGGCGCATGTGCTTCAGCGCGTGCTTGGTTCCCAGGAAGACGGAATCGACATTGACGCTCATCACGAGTTTCCACGTCTCGAACGGCAATTCCTCGATATTGCCGCCGCGCGAAATGCCGGCATTGTTCACCAGCACGCTGAGGCCGCCCATCGCCTTGGCGGCGGCGTCGAGCGCCTTGATCCACTGCTCCTCATTGGTCACGTCGAGTTCGAAGGCGAACGCCGTTCCCGCGCCATGCGCGGCGTTGATCTCGTCCGCCACGCCCTTGACGCCGTCGAGGTTGATGTCGGCGAGCGACACCTTCGCGCCTTCTTCCGCGAGGCGCCGCGCCGCGGCCGCACCCAAGCCCTGCGCCGCGCCGGTGATGAACGCCTTCTTGCCCGCGACCCGTCCGCTCATGCTGTTTCCTCTCTTGATGTTCTCGGTTGCGCTTTGACGCCGCTCAAGCGGCGGCGATGTCGTCCATGAATTTCGCCAACGTCACATCGAGCGCGGTGACCCCGTCCGCGTCGTGCGTGGCGAGCGTGACGTCGACGCGATTATAGACGTTGAACCATTCGGGATGGTGATCGAGTTGCTCGGCCTTGAGCGCCGCGCGCGTCATGAAGGCGAAGGCGGCATTGAAATCCTTGAAGCGGAAGTCGCGGCGGATCGCGTCGCGCCCCTCGGCGGCGCGCCAGTGCGGCAGGTCGGCGAGGGCGGCGGCGGCGCCGATCTTGGCGGGGCGGGTCATGGCTGCTCCTGGCGCAAAAGCGTGAGGCGGTTGTCGGACCGAAACCGCTCAGAAACACAAAACGGTTTGGCGCGCCATTTGTCACGCTCACGGCGCAAGGCGGCTTCCGCTAAGCCGCGTGGCGATGGCCGAGGCCTCCCGTTCTTCCACGCCGATCGGTCCGATGCTGGCGCTGGCCGCGATCAATCTCGTGGCGATGACGGGCTTTGGCGTCTTTCTGCCGATCTTTCCCTTTCTCGGCTTGTCCACGGGCGCTTCCGCCGCCGCGATCACCTGGGCGCTGGGCGCCTATTCGCTGGGGCAATTCATCGCCGCGCCGGCCTGGGGACGGCTCAGCGACCGGATCGGGCGCAAGCCGGTGCTGATCGTCGGCCTTCTGGGCACGGCGGCCTCTTACGTGGCGCTGTCTTACGCCCAATCGATCGAGGCGATGGGCGCGGCGCGCCTTGCCGGCGGCCTGATGGCGGGCAACGTGGGCGCGGCCTTCGCCGCCGCGGCCGATCTGGCCGATGCGCGGTCGCGCGCGCGCAATATGGGGCTGCTCGGCGCGGCCGTGGGCTTCGGTTTCATCGCCGGCCCCGCGCTGGGCGCCTGGCTGGCCGGGCCCGGCGCGGACGCCGACGATTTCCGTCGGATCTGTCTTGTATCAGCCGCGCTCGCGGCCGGCGCCGCGCTGGTGACGATGCTTCTGTTTCGCGAAAGCCGCGCGCCGGGAGCGCCTGTGCTGCGCCCACGCTCCTGGACGCTCATCGCCCGCCGGCCCGCGCTCGCCATCGCCTTGTCGATCACGCTCACTTCGATCGCGGTGCAGGCGCTCTTGGAATCCACTTTCGGCCTTTGGGCGCATCTGGCGTTCGATTGGGGGCCGCACGAGGTCGGCTGGACGCTCGCGGCCATGGGCTTCGCCGGCGCCGTGCTGCAAGGCGGCGGGGCGGGTTTTGGCGCGCGGCGCTTCGGCGAGATGCGCGTGCTGATCGCCGGTCTCGCGATCATGGCGCTGGGCTATGTGCTTTTGGCCTTCGCGCAGGGCGAGGCGATGCTGTTCGCTGGGCTCGCGGCCATCACGCTGGCGGTGGGCGTCTCCACGCCGGCGCTGCAAAGCGCGGTGGCGGGGCAGGCCGGCGCGGACGAATTGGGCGCGGTGATGGGACTCAATCAATCCGCCTCGGCGCTTGGGCGCGTCATCGGTCCCCTGGTCGCGGGCGCGCTTTTTCAATGGGGCGGTCACGCCGCGCCCTATGCCTTGGGCGCGGCGCTCACCTGTCTTGCGCTCATACTGGCGCTTATGTTGTCCGCTGCGCGCGATCCTTCTCGTTCGCCGTCTTGATCATGTTGCGCGCGGCTTCCCATTGCGCATCGCTCCATTGCGAGAGCATGGAGAAGCCGCCGCCCGATTGCAGATAGGCGCCGCCGTCGATCGCGATGGTCTGGCCGTTGATGTATTCGCAGCCCGGCGCCATCAGCAGCACGGCCAAATTACACAATTCGTGCATTTCGCCCACGCGCCCCATCGGGCCGCCGCTGGAACTTGAGCCGTCCGTGGCCTGACCGGGCGAGAGCCGCTCCCACGCGCCCTTGGTGGGGAAGGGGCCCGGCGCGATGGCGTTGAAACGCAGCCCATACCGGCCCCATTCCACCGCCAGCGATTGCGTCATCACGTTGAGGCCGGCTTTGGACATGGCCGAAGGCACCGTGAACGGTCCGCCATGCCAGACCCAGGTGGTCAAAATGGAGATGACGTTCCCCTTCTTCTTCTCCTCGATCCAGCGTTTGCCGATATCGAGCGTGACGAAGAACGAGCCCTTGAAGACGATGTTGGAGATCGCCTCGAACCCGCGCGGGGAGAGGTCCTCCGTGCGGGAGATGAAATTGCCGGCGGCGTTGTTGACGAGGCCGGTGAGCGCGCCTTGCGTCCAGATATGGTCGACCATCTCCTTGATGGCTTCGGCGCTGCGGATGTCGCAGGGGATCGGCCAGACTTGGCCGCCATGCTTGCCCATCAATTCATCGGCGGCGTCCTTGAGCACGTCGCCGCGCCGCCCGCAGATATAGACCTCCGCGCCCAGCTTCACGAACGCCTCGGCCATTTCCTTGCCAAGCCCGGTGCCCCCGCCGGTCACCAGGATCCGCTCGCCCTTCATCAGGCCGTCTTTGAACATCAGCTTGGACGCATCCATCGCGCTTTCCTCCGTTATCGGGCCACCTTGCCCGCACGGAGCGGAATGATCCAGGCGCCGTAACGCCAGTCTTGATCTTCGCGCGCGCGCCCGGCATTTTCGAAGCATCGGTACGCCGTTCGGAGGAGAGCGGCGTCAATGACCGCGGCGGCTTAGGCGCGGCGATGGGGAGAAAGCTCATGGCGGATACGGCCACGCTTGGATTCAATCCCGAGGAATTGCGCGCCAAGTACCGCGCCGAGCGCGATAAGCGCCTGCGCAGCGACGGCAATGAGCAATATCAGGAAATCGCCGGCAAATTCGCCCATTACCTTGAAGACCCTTATGTCGAGCCCGGGTTCACGCGCGCGCCGCTCACGGACGAGGTTGAGATTGTCGTGGTGGGCGGCGGCTTTGGCGGCTTGCTCACCGGCGCGCGTCTGCGCGAAGCGGGCTTCGAGGATATCCGCATCATCGAGAAGGGCGGCGATTTCGGCGGCACCTGGTATTGGAATCGCTATCCCGGCGCGGCGTGCGACGTGGAATCCTACATTTATCTGCCGCTGCTTGAAGAAGTCGGCTACATGCCGAAATCAAAATACACGCCGGCGCCGGAAATTCTCGCCCATTGCAAGGCAATCGGCGAAAAGTTCGATCTCTATCGCAATGCGTGCTTCCAAACCGAAATCACCGACATGCGCTGGGATGAGGCGGCCGCGCGCTGGATCATCCGCACCAATCGCGACGATGCGATGCGCGCGCGCTTCGTGATCATGGCGAATGGTCCGCTGCACCGTCCGAAGCTGCCCGGCATTCCGGGCGTGGAAAGCTTCAAGGGCCATTCCTTCCACACCAGCCGTTGGGACTATGATTATACGGGCGGAGATTCGACCGGAAATCTCACGGGTCTGAACGATAAGGTCGTAGGCATCATCGGCACCGGCGCCACCGCCGTGCAATGCGTTCCTCATCTGGGCCGCGATTCAAAGCACCTTTACGTCTTTCAACGCACGCCATCCTCCATCGATGTGCGTGACAATCGCCCAACCGATCCGGACTGGGTGAAATCGCTCGAGCCCGGCTGGCAGAAGCGGCGGATGGACAATTTCAACACGCTCGTCTCCGGCGGCTTCGCCGACGAGGATCTCGTCGCCGACGGCTGGACCGATATCATCCGCAACATTCTCCTGCTTGCACGGCGGGGCGGCGAAGGCGCGCCCTCGGGCAACCCGATGGAGCTCATGCAGCTCGCCGATTTCCAGAAGATGGAGGCGATCCGCGCGCGCGTGGATTCCATCGTCAAGGACAAGGCGACGGCCGAGGCGCTCAAGCCGTATTACAATCAATTCTGCAAGCGCCCCTGCTTTCACGAGGATTACCTCCCGACATTCAATCGCCCGAACGTCACCTTGGTCGACACCAAGGGGCGCGGCGTGGAGCGCATCACCGAGACGGGCGTCGTCGTGGAGGGCAAGGAATACAAGATCGATTGCCTCATCTATGCGACGGGCTTCGAGGTCGGCACGTCCTATGCGCGGCGCGCGGGCTACGAGGTCTATGGGCGCGGCGGCCAATCGCTCAGCGAGAAATGGTCAAATGGCGTGCGCACGTTCCACGGCTTTCACGTGAACGGCTTTCCCAATCTGTTCGTGGTGTCAGTGACGCAATCGGGCTTCGCGGTGAATTTCCCGCACATGCTCGATGAGCAGGCGCGCCATCTTTCCTATTTGCTCCGCAAGGCGTCGAACGCCCAGGCCAATTTGATCGAGGCGACTCCGGAAGCGGAGGAAAAATGGGTCGAGACCATCAAATCGCTCGCCATCCTGCGCCAGAAATTCCTCGAGGAATGCACGCCCGGCTATTACAATAACGAAGGCAACCCGCAGGTGCTCGCCGCGCAAAACGGGTCGTATGGCGCAGGTCCCATCGCCTTCGTCAAAGTGCTTGAGGAATGGCGCGCCAGCGAGACGATGGACGGCTTGTCGGTCGGGCGGGCCTAGCCGACAATTTGAAGGTTAAGCTGTTGCCTTAGTTGACTCTTCAACAACCAACCAAAGCCACTCTCTGTAACCGTCTTTTGTGAGAACCCAGCGGCTGTCGAGCCACTGAACGAGCTTCTTTTTGTAGAGCGAGTGTACAGTTCGGCGGGTCTGAGGTTTTGAAAACTCCGTGTATGTTCCCACACGCTGGTGGTTGCCGATCATAATCAGGCAGAGCCGCTGTTTGTCGGATAGGCGATGGCGGAGAGGTACGCGTTTCATGAGGTCCTCCTGGATCGCGGCTGCCCCACCTCTAGCTTTCTTGGCTACACCGCTCTGTGGATAAGTAATTCGATTCGCCGGGAGTGCCGCGCCCCCGAAGCCGTCGGTCTTGCTATTCAATTAGCGTTGACAGCGACGGCGACCATTTTTCCGGCGAGTTGGCATACCTAACAGGACCGACTGGAACCGCGAACGAATGCGGATTGCTAGCTAGCGCACGTCCTCCTCGTAGCGCCGCCAAACGCCGTCCTTGTCGCGCGCCTCATAGCCGCCATCGGCGGCGCGCCGCAGGCTCGGCGGTTCAAGCGGCGCCTTGCCGTGGCCGCCGGGAATATCGAGCACATAGGTCGGCTGGCAGAGCCCGCTGGCGCGATCGTGCAGCACGCGCATCAGCTCCTGTCCCCGCGCGATCGGCACGCGGAAATGTCCGACGCCGGGGGCCTGATCGAGCTGGTGCAGATAATAGGGCTTCACGCGGGCTTCGACGAAGGCGCGCATCAGCGCTTCGAGTGTCGCGGGATCGTCATTGACGCCCTTCAAGAGCACGCTCTGGCTGACCACCGGCACGCCCGCATCGACGAGGCGCCCGATCGCGGCGCGCGCCTCCGGCGTGAGTTCGCGCGGATGGTTGGCGTGCAGCGCCACCCAGGTCGCCGCGCCCTCGGCGCGCAAGGCGCGCGCATAGGCGGCGGTCACGCGCTCGGGCGCCACCACCGGCATACGCGTGTGCCAGCGGATCACCTTCACATGATCGATCGCGGCGAGACGTGCGCCCACCTCGCGGACGCGGCGCGCGGAGGCGACGAACGGGTCGCCGCCCGTCAAGATCACTTCCCAGATCGAAGGATGCGCGGCGATGTAGGCGAGCGCGCGATCGAGCTGCGCGGGCGTCAGCGCCTCGGCCTTTCCGGGCCCGACCATGTCGCGCCGAAAACAGAACCGGCAATAGACCGCGCACACATGCGTGAGCTTCAAAAGCGCGCGGTCGGCATAGCGGTGGACCACACCAGGTAAGGGCGCATGCGCGCCATCGCCGATGGGATCGCCGTTCTCGCCGGGTGCGATATCAAGCTCATCGGCAGAGGGACGGAATTGCGCCGCGATCGGATCGGCGGGATCGGCCTCGTCGATCAACGCTTCCATCGCCGGCGTGATGGCGACCGCGTAGCGCGCGGCCACTTCCCGCAAGGTGTCGCGATGACCGTTGTCCGCCATCGTCAGACGTCGAACGCCGGCGCGTAGCGCACGCGCCCGCCTTCATCGAGGCCGCCTGGCTGCAATTCCATCGCCATGTAGGCGAGGCGGTCATACTCGCCCGCGAAGCGCTTCGTCGCCGCGTGGGAGAAGCCGAAACGCGGATAATAATCGGGATGGCCGAGCACGACGAGCGCGCGCACGCCGGCGGCGCGGCACGCCTCTATGCCCGCGCGGCACAACACGTCGCCATAGCCTTGGCCCTGATGCGCGCTGCGCACGGCCAGCGGCCCGAGCGCGGCGAAGAAACCGCCATCGCTGCGCATGCGGCTGAACATGATGTGCGCGAGGATTTCATCGTCCTTCACGGCGACGAGCTCCACCAGCGCATCGCCGTCCTTGCGCAATTGGGCGAGGATGTCGGCCTCTTCCTGGCGGCCGAACGCATCGACATGCACGGCGCGCACGGCGGGAAAATCCTCTGGCGCGGCGGGGCGGATGATCACGGCGGGGTCCAAAGCACGTCCTCGATGCGGCGGGCGCCGGCGCATAGCATGACAAGCCGATCCACGCCCAGGGCGCATCCGCTGGCGGGCGGCATGTGGGCGAGATTAGCCAAAAACCGCTCCGGGACGGGCCAGCGTTCGTCATAGCGTCGCGCTTTTTCGTCCATGGCTTCAAGGAAGCGGCGTCTTTGCTCGGCGGGGTCGGTCAGTTCGCCATAGCCGTTGGCGAGCTCCACGCCGCAGGCATAGAGCTCGAAGCGTTCCGCCGCTCGGGGCTCATGCGGGCAGGGCCGGGCCAGGGCCGCCTCGGCGAGGGGATATTCGAAGAGGAGGTCCAACGCCCCGGCGCCCAGCTGCGGCTCGACCCGCTCCACCAAGGCCCGCGCGAACAAATCCGACCAGGTCTCGTCGGGCCCGGCCGCGAAGCCGGCGGCGGCGAAGCTCGCCCCGCTTTCCTCGAACACATCAATGCCGGCCGCGCTCTGGAAGGCGTCGGCCACACGCTGGCGCCGTGCCGGCGCGAACGGATCGGCCTCGCGTCCACGCCAGCGCAGCAGCGGCGTCTCCGCCGCCCGTGCGGCCGCGCGGGCGATCGCCACGCAATCGTCCATGATCGCCTCGTAAGGCGCGCCGGCGCGATACCATTCCAGCAGGGTGAATTCCGGCGCGTGCAGCGGGCCGAAATCGCCGCGCCGATAGACGTGCCCGAGCCGGTAAATCTTGGTCTCTCCCGCCGCCAACAGCCCCTTCATGGCGAATTCGGGGGACGTATGGAGATAGCGGCCCTCGGCCGCGAATGCGGCGATATGCGTCTCCGCGCCTGGCGTGTCGGCGAGTGCGCCGACATCCGTCTCGATAAAGCCCTCGGCCGCGAACCAGGTGCGTATCGCCGCGAGAATTTTTGCGCGCGCCAGGAGAAAAGGGCGCTTGTCGGCATGCGCGGCGGCGCCGGGCCAAGCGGGCGGGGTGGTCATCGGCAAGGCCTAAGCTTGGCCGGCGGCCCGGCGCAAGCTATAGCGCGCGCTCATTTTCAAGCCGGGCGGGCCCGGGAAAGGCTGAACGTGGTCAAGGTCATCGCGAGCGAAGTGCGCAAGGGCAATGTGCTCGAGCACGAGGACGGCAAACTTTACGTCGTTCTTTCGGCGGAGAATTTCCGCCCCGGCAAGGGCACGCCGACCACCACCATCGTCATGCGCCGCATCACGGATGGGGTGAAGACGACGGTCACCGTCAAAACCACGGAAGGCATGGAGAAGGCGTTCGTGGAGGAGGTGAAGCACACCTATCTCTATGAGGATTCCGACACCGGCTTCGTGTTCATGAATCCCGACAATTACGAGCAGGTGACCGTGCTCAAGGACATGGTCGGCGACAGCGCCCTCTATCTTGAGCCGGAAATGCAGGTCTATCTGACCATGTTCGACGGTCAGGCGCTGTCGATCGAATTGCCGGCGCGCGTGACGCTTGAGATTGTCGAGACCGAGCCGGTGGTGAAAGGCCAGACGGCGTCGTCGTCCTATAAGCCCGCCAAGCTCTCCAATGGCGTGCGCACCATGGTGCCGCCCCATATCGAGACCGGCACGCGCGTCGTCGTCTCCACCGACGATGGGTCTTATGTGGAGCGCGCCAAGGATTAGGCGCTTTTGCGCAGCCGCTTGATGAGGATCGGCGCAAGCGCGGCGAGCGCGAGCGCGCCAAGCGCGCCGATGATTTCAGGCGAGGTGAGCATCTGGCGCGCCGCCATGGCCGGGTCGGCCGCCTCGCCGGCGTCGAGCGCGCTGCGCATGCCGGCGCCGATCAGCGACAGGATGATCGTGATGGGCGTCACGCCGATGAACGTCGCGAGCACGAAGGGACGCAGGCGCAGCTCGAACGCCGCCGCGGCCAACGTCGTCACCGAGAACACCGCGCCCGGAAACAGGCGCAGCGCCAAGATGTAATTGAAGCCGTCGGCGCGGAAACCCTGCTCGAACCGATCCAGCGCCGAACCCGCGCGCGCCTGGATCGCCGCGCCGACGCTTGAGCGCGCCACCATAAACAGCGCGGCCGCACCGAGAGTGGCCGCGATAACGCTGGCCGGGGCGGCGATCCACGCGCCGAACAGATAGCCGCCGCCGATCGTGAACACGATGCCGACCGGCAGCGCGCACAAAACGCACAGCGCGAAGCCGACCATGAACAGCGCCAAGGCGATCGGAAATTGCGCCGCCACGAAGGCGTCGAGCGCCGCGCGCCGCGCCGCGAACGCCTCCAGCGTGAAGGCGCGGTGCAAGCCAAGCGCGAAGAACAGCACGATGGCGAGCCCGATCAGCGCCAGCGGCGCGAAGCGGCGCGCCCATCGCACGGCTTGAGAAGGAGGCCGATCCATCGCGCGACGATCTAGCGGCGCCCGCGCGGAAGCGAAAGCGCCTCAGTCCAGATTGAATTGCCAGCTCACGCCGAAGCGATCCTGCACCCAGGCGAACAAGCGGCTGAACCCATAGGCGCCCACGGGCATCAGGGCCGCGCCGCCGTCCTGGAACGCCGCGGCGAGCGCGCGCAACTCCTCCTCCGTCGAACAGGTCACGAAAAGCGAGAACGACGGCGTGAACGAGAAGGCGTGGGGCATGGGCGAATCGTTCATGAACAGCGTCAGCGCGCCGACGCGCAGCACGCCGCGCGCAAGGCCCCCGACGGGCCCCGGGCCGCCCTCCTCGAAAAGGGTGCGCTCCACGATCTCCGCGCCTGGCAGCGTGGACGCATAAAAATCGAACGCCGCCCGGCCTTCGCCCTGAAACATCAGGAAAGGAGTCGCTTGGATCGCCATTGTCCCTCCGGGGTGCGCGGTTGCGGCTGGCCGCGGCCACGATTAAGAGCCGCCAGCATGAAGAGCGGGCCGCACTCTGTCCAATGGCCGTGGCGGGCGGGCGCGCTGGCGCTTTTGGCTGTGTGCGGCGCGAGTTTGGCCGACGCGGCGCCGCGGCGGATCGTTTCGCTCGATTATTGCGCCGATCAATTCGTGCTCGGACTAGCCGATCGCGCGCAAATCGCCGCCGTGAGCATCGGCGCGCGGCGCGACGATTCCTATTTTCGCGATCGCGCTGCGGGGCTGCCGCGCGTGCGCGGCGGCTTGGAGGACGTGCTCGCGCAGCGGCCGGATCTTATCGTCCGCAATTGGGGCGGCGGCGCGGGCGCGCGCGCCGCTTATGCGCGTTTGGGCGTGCCGGTGCTGCAAGTCGGTTCGTCGACGGATTTCGGCGCCGCGCGAGGCGACATGCTCAACGCCGCCCGCGCCTTCGGCCAAGAAGAGCGCGGCGCTGCCTTGGCGCGCGATCTCGATGCTCGGCTTTCGCGATTGAGCGAGCGCCATTCGGCGCGTCCGCCGCGCGTGCTCTATCTCACGGCGGGCGGCGCCGCCGCCGGTTCGGGCGTGCTGATGGACGCGCTCATTCGCGCGGCGGGCGGGGTCAATGCGCGCGCCGACGCCGGCTGGTCGGTCTTGCCGCTTGAATCGCTTTTGGCGCGGCCGCCCGAAATCGTCGCGCTCGGCTTCTTCGATACGGGACAGACGCAGCAAAACGCCTGGACGTATGCGCGCCATCCAGCCTTGCGCCGCGTGCTCGCACAAGCGCGCACCGTTTCGCTGCCGGCGGGCGCGATATCCTGCGAAGGCTGGTTCGCGATCGACGCCGCCGAACGTCTCGCCGCCGCGATCGCCGGCGCATGAGGCTTCTCGCCTTCAATTGCGCGATGGCGGCGCTCGCGCTTTTCGTTCTCGCGGCGAGCCTCGCCGTCGGGCCGGCCGCGACGCCGCCCGGCGATGTGGCCGCGGCACTCATCGGCTCGGGACCATTGGAAACGCAATTGATCGTGCGCGAGGTGCGCCTGCCGCGCGCATTGATGGCGTGGCTCGTCGGCGCGTGTCTTGGGCTCGCGGGCGCGGCGCTCCAGGGATTGTTGCGCAACCCGCTGGCTGACGCCGGCGTGCTTGGCCTATCAGGCTTCGCCGCGCTCGGCGCGGTGATCGCCTTCATTGCGGGATGGGCGGCGGCCTTTCCTTACGCGGCGCCCGCGCTCGCGCTTGGCTTTGCGCTCCTCGCGGCGGTGTTCGTCACCGCGCTCGCGGCGGCCACGCGCAATCCGGCCACGCTCGCGCTGATCGGAATTGGGCTTTCAAGTTTCGCCGGCGCTCTGATCGCGCTCGCGCTCAATCTCGCGCCCAATCCGGCCGCCTTGGCGGATCTGGTGAATTGGACGCTGGGATCGGTCGAAGGACGCAGCTTGGCCGATGCGGCGGTCGCCGCCCCGTTCGCGCTTGCCGGCGCCGTTCTGATCTTCGCCGCCGCGCCAGGCCTGCGCGCGCTCACGCTCGGCGAGGAAGCCGCCGCGGCCCTTGGCGCGCATGTGGCGCGCACGCGCGCGCTTGTCATCCTCGGCTGCGCGGCGAGTGTCGGCGCGGCGACGGCCTTTGTCGGGGTCATCGGCTTTGTCGGCGTCGCGGCGCCGCATTTGGTGCGCGCGCGCGCGGAACACGATCCGGCGAACATCCTCGTCCCCAGCGCGCTTGTCGGCGGGGCGCTCCTGGTCGCGGCCGATCTCGCCGTGCGCCTTCTGCCGACGACGACCGAGTTGAAGCTGGGCGTCGCCGCCTCCCTGATCGGCGGACCGATCTTCGCGCTCATCGCCGCGCGCCTCGTTCGACGCGCGGGCGCGCCATGACGATGCTGATCGAGATCGCGGATGCGTCCGTTGCGCTGGGCGGTCGCATCGTCGTGCGCGACGCAAGCGTGCGGGTCGCGCGCTGCGCGCTTGTGGCGCTGCTTGGGCCGAACGGCGCGGGGAAATCTTCGCTGCTGCGCGCGGGGCTTGGCCTCTTGCCGATGCAGCACGGCGGCGCGCGCCTATTCGGCGCCGATTCGCGCGCCATGGCGCCGGATCTGCGCGCGCGCCGCGCCGCCTATTTGCCGCAGCAGCCGCAGGCGGCGTGGCCGCTGCGCGTGGAGGCGCTCGTAACGCTCGGCAGATTTCCGTACGGCGCGCCTGGCCGCGCGCTCATTGGCGAAGACAAGGCGGCGGTCGAATTCGCGCTCGATGCTTGCGATCTGACGGCGCTGCGCGACCGTCCCATCGATACGCTCTCGGGAGGCGAGCGTGTGCGCGCGCACCTGGCGCGCGTCTTGGCGCAAGGCGCGCCGCTGATCGTTCTGGATGAGCCCACGGCCGGGCTCGATCCCGCGCAGAGCATCGCGATCGCGGATATTTTGCGCGCCCACGCGGAGAAGGGCGGCGGCGCTCTGTTTTCGACGCATGACGTGTCGCTCGCGGCGCGCGTGGCCAGCGAGGTCTTGCTGATGCGGGAGGGCGCGATCATCGCGCGCGGCGCGCCCGACGCGGCGCTTACGGAGGAAAATCTTCAAGCGGCCTATGGGCGCGCCGGCCGCATCGTGCGCGCGGGCGAAGGCGCTGGAGCCATCTTTATCTGAGCGCCCTGCGCATGAAGAGGCGCTTGGTCACGTCGAGGCCCGCCGCGACCTGATTGGCCTCATACGCGCGCATCCAATCGCGATAGGTATCGCGCGGCGCCTCTTGAAAGCCATGGCGCGCATAGAAAGGCGCATTCCACGGCGGATCGCGAAACGTGGAGAGCACGATACTGGCCGCGCCGCCTTCTGCGGCCGCCGTGCTGAAATGTTCGAGCAGGCGTGCGCCGATCCCGCGTCGCGCATGCGATGGCGCAACGCTGAGTTCGGCGAGATATGCCTCGTCCTCATGCCGCCATCCGATGACGAATCCCGCGCGTTCCTCTTGCGCCTCGGCGACGAAGGCGAGGCCCGCTTGGCGCGCCGCTTCATGCTGCGCTTCATCGGCCACCCCGGCGGCGTCCGGCACAAGGCTCAGCCCGTCGAACAGGCGCGCCGCCGCGCGTTCAATCGCCTGCAACGCGCCGACGTCCTGCGCCAGCGCGGCGCGAATCGTAATGCTCACAGGCGGCGTCGTCCCGATTGGATGTCCTCGTAAAGCTCCGTCGTCATCGGCACATAAGCGTGCTGCGCTTCGTCGTAGAAATAGAGCGGGTCGGATACCGCGCGTGGATCGAAGCCGTCACGCACGAGATCGACCTTGCGATACTTAAACGTGCCGGTGGTCTCGATGGCTGGCTGCACGCGGATGAACAGCGGACGTGCATAGGGCGGCAATTCCGCCTCGATATGGGCGCGCAGCTTGCCGATGTCGAAGGCGTCCTCCGGCGTGATCGCGGCCATGCCCGCGCGTCCATCCAGATCGGCGATCTTCACCCCATAGACATTGGCTTCCGCCACGCCGGGCGCGCTGGCGATGACGTCGCCGACTTCGTTGGTGGAGACGTTCTCCGCCTTCCAGCGGAATGTGTCGCCGATGCGGTCGACGAAATAGAAATAGCCGTCCTTGTCCTTGCGCAGGAGATCGCCGGTGCGAAACCACATGTCGCCCTTGGCGAACACGTCGCGCAAGATCTTCTTTTCCGTCTGCTTGGGATCGCCGGAATAGCCCTCGAATTTGAAGCGTGGTTCGTCCGCGCGAATTTCGCCCAGCGCTTCGCCCGGCTCGTCGGGGTCGGCCTCCACGCACAGGCCGTCCGGCCCGCGCACGGGCGCGTCCGTCTCCACGTCGAACTTGACGACGCGAATGTTCAGCTGGCCTTGGAGCCATTTCGGGATGCGTCCTATGGAGCCGACCTTGCCCTCGAAATTGAGCAGTGACACATTGCCTTCGGTCGAGCCGTAGAATTCCAAGATGCGTGGAATCTTGAATCGCTCTTGAAACCGTCCCCACACTTCGGGGCGCAATCCATTGCCGACGCCAAGCCGCAAGCGGTGCTTGCGTTCAAGCGGATGCGGCGGCGCGTTCAGCAGATAGCGGCACAATTCGCCGATATAGAAGAAGACGGTGGCGCCTTCGGCGTGCGCTTCCTCCCAAAAGTGCGAGGCGGAGAATTTTCGCCGCAGGATCACGCAAGCGCCGGTCTCCAATGCAAAGCCGATGCCCGTAAGCCCGCCCGTGGCGTGATAGAGCGGCAGCGTGACATAGACACGGTCGCTGGCCTTGGCGTGTCCGCCGCCGATGAAGGCGCGCAGCATGCCCATGACGCGCACATGGGTCATCTTCGCGGCCTTGGGCGCGCCGGTCGTGCCGCTTGTATAGACAAGCAAGACCGCGTCGGCGGATTTGATCTCGGCGCGCGCGCTTTTGTCCGGTCGCGCATCGGAAACCGCCGCAAGCGCGGCTTCCAGGGGAGCGCCCTCGATCCAAAATGTCGGCGTGTGCGTGAGATTGGGCCGCACATGCTCCAACGCATCCGCAAGTTCGGCGGAGGCGATGATGTGCCGTGCGTTCGAGATGTTGAGGCAATGCGCCAGCGGCGCGCCCGTGAGATTGGTGTTGATCAGTGCGGTGACGACGCCGACCTTGGAAAGCCCGAACCAGCAGGCGACGTAATCGGGCTTGTTGGCCATGAACAGCGCGACCGTGTCGCGCGGCTTGAGGCCCTGGGCGAGCGCCCAATGCG
This sequence comes from uncultured Caulobacteraceae bacterium, assembly GCA_964563395.1. Lineage (GTDB taxonomy): Bacteria > Pseudomonadota > Alphaproteobacteria > Caulobacterales > Aquidulcibacteraceae > JBEVOS01. The sequence continues at coordinate 7,709 of CAZLWK010000035.1, read as the reverse complement.
CGTAGCGATTGGCGCGCGCCTCGAGCGCGGCGTACGTCATGCTCGCGCCCTCGAAGCGGAACGCCAGATTGCCGGCGTGCTTGTCCATCGAGGCTTCGAGATCGTCGGCGACGGTTTCATCGCCCGTCGCGCTCAATTTGGAATAGGCGGCGAGCGTGCGTCGAAGCCCGTCTATGAGGGCGATGTCGTTTCGAACCCGCTCCAAAACACCCATGCTGCGCGCTCCCCAAGGCGATTGATTTCGTTCAGATTAGACAGGGCCGCCTCTCAGCGCAAAACACGACTACGCCATGAGCAGCGCGGCGGCGCAGCGCTCACCGCTTTCCACCGCGCCGTTCATGAAGCCGATGAAGTCGGCGCTCGTGTGCTCGCCGGCGAGATGGATGCGTCCGTCCTCGCTCGGCGCGGCGGTCGCTTCCAACAGCGTTGTGTATTGGCCGACCAGCGCGCCGGCATAGGAGCCGAGCGCGAAGGGCTGCGTGCGCCAGGCCATCCAGGCGGCGCGCGTGGGATCGAGCGCGGCGGCGATGGCGGGGGAAATGCGCTGCATGCCGTCAGTCAGCGCCGACAGCGCCGCTTCGCGATTGTCTTGGCCCGAGAGAAAATTCGTCAGCACGCCGCCCACGCCCGGCTGGGCGCGGCTGGAATCCCAGGCGACTTGAAAGCGGTCCGAGTAGAAGGCGCTGGCCGGTCCGCGCGGCAGGCCCGCTGCGTCCCGCCAGGGGCGGGCGTTGGTGGCCACCATGAGCTTGGCGTTGTCGCCATAGCCGAGCTCGCGGATGGCGCGCAGCGTGTCCGCGCCGAGGCCCAGCGTATCGATGCCCTCGATCGCGCGCAGTTTGGTGAAGGGAAGGGCGAACACGACGCGCGGATGTTCGCTTTCAACGAGGCCCTGCGGCGTGTCGAAGGAGAGCTTCACGCCCGTCTCCGTGCGCGCCGCGCCGCGCAGGACGAAGCGTGTCTTGAGCGCGGCGCCGTCGCCCAGCCGCGCGGCCAGCGCCTCGATCAGCGTCGAGGAGCCGCCGGCGATGCGCCAGGCCTCGTCGCTTTCGCCGAAAATCTTGAAGCCATCGCTCACATCGGCGCTGATGAAATCGACGAGATTGAGCGCGGATTGTTGATCCGTCGGGATGCCGAACTCGCCAAGATAGGCGGTGTCCAGGAGGTCGATCGCCCAGCGCGGCGCGCGCGCGCGCAGGCCGTCGAGATAGGCCTTGAGGCTCATCTGATCGAGCGCGCGCGCGCGCTCGGTCCAATTCTCCTCCGCGTCGAGCAGCGCGTCCTGATCGGCGGCGATGATCTCGGCGATGCGGGTGAAGCCGCCCACGCCATCGCCGCGGACCATGTCGTGCGCGCTGTAAAGCCAATCGCCGAAATGATAATAATCGCCGTCCGCCGCGCCGGGCGGCGAAAGGCGCTCGATCCCCACGCCCAATTCCCGCGCCAGGCTGATCAAGGCCGTATGATTGGTGTCGACGAATTCGCCGCCGAGCTCGCAGAACAAGCCTTCCTCGGTGAAATCGCGGCGCGTGAACATGCGCCCGCCCAGGCGCTCGCCCGCTTCGTAGAGCGTCGCCGGCTGGCCGGCGGCGTTGAGGCGATAGGCGATGGTGAGGCCGGCCGCGCCCGCGCCGACGATCGCCGTCGCGCCCAGCGCGGGCGCGCGCTCAACCGGGCGGCAGGCGGCGGCCGCGGCGGCGGTGATCAGGAAATGACGGCGCGAAAGCGCGCTGGAGCCGCCCACGGCGCCGCCAAGCGCGCGCTTCACCGCACGAAACAGATAAGTCCGCCCCATCACCCGCCTCCGCGCGCATGATAGTGCAGGCCGGTTTCAAAGTCGCGCGCGCCAAGCGTCGAGGGCCGCGAACGCCGGCGCGCGTGCTTTCGGCGCGGCGCGAGCAGTCTCGGCCCGCAGCGCCGCCTCGCTGCAGCCCGACCGCGCCAGCATGCCGCCCTCGTCCTCGGGGTGGGCCATCCAGCCTTCGAAACCCTTCTCGGTCAGCTCCAGATGGAATTGCAGCGCCAGCGCATGCGGACCGGCGCTGAACGCCTGATGCGCATAGGCCGCGCTTTGGGCGAGATGCGTGGCGCCGGCGGGCAGATCGAAGGTGTCGCCATGCCATTGCATCACCCCCACGCCATCGAGCGGCGCGAGCGGGGAGGCGCGCCCGGCCTCGGTCAGCTTGAGCGCGGGCCAGCCGATTTCCGGCGCGGGGCCTTGATAGACACGCGCGCCGAGCGCGGCGGCCATAAGCTGCGCGCCGAAGCAGAGGCCGAGCGTGGGGCCCTTTGCGTTGAGCCGGGCGGCCACGAGCGCGATCTCGTCGTCGATCCAGGGATGGGCCGCGCGCTCATAGACGCCCATCGAGCCGCCAAGCACGATCAGGAGATCGGCCTCCCGCGCGGCGTCCGCGTGGCGCGAAAGATCGCCCTTCGGCGGATCGATCGTCAGCGCGTCGATCCCGCGCGCGGCGAGCCAGTCGCCGACGAGATCGAGCCCGCCATACTCATCGTGGCGCAGCGCGATCGCGCGCTTCATCCGCCCTTCGCCATCACGCGCAGCGTATGGCCGACGGCCGCGCCGACGCCGGCGATCAGCGCCAGGAGCCAGATCAAGGCGCCGATCAGCGGCAGCGCGGTCAGGAGCACGATGAGCAGCGCGCCGAGCAGCGTCCAGCCGAAGCGCCCGCCCGCGCGCGGCAGTTCCGTCGCCGGCTTACGCGCCAGCCAGCCGCGCAGAAGGAGGCCTAGCCAATAGGCGACCGCCGCGAACGCCGGCGCCAGCAAGGCGAGATAGGCGAAGATGAGCGCGATCGCGAAGGGCGCGCCGATCAGCGTGGCGAACAGGAGGCCCAGCGCGACGGGGCCGACAAGCAGCACCAGCGCGCCGATGCCCAGCGTCGTGCCGATGCGCGCGCGGATGCGCTCGGCCGCGCCATTGGCGTAGCCCGGCAAGGCGAGATTGATCAGCGCCAGCATCAACACCATGCCGAGCGCGAAGAGCGCGCCGAACACGGCGAATCCAATTGCCGCCGCTTCGGCGGCTTCGCGCGCGCGCGGGCCCTCGCCGCGGATCGTGCGCCCGGTGATCACCGCCTGCGGGGATATCTCCACCTCGTCGGCGTGCAGATAGAGATCGCCGGCGATGCGGGCGTTGGGCCCGATTTCGATGCGCCCGCCGGAGAGCCGCGCTTCCCCGCCAACGCTTCCATTGAGAACGATGACGCCGCCCGCCGCCAGGAGATCGCCGCCGATGGGGCTCGCTATGTCGATTTCGCCGCCCGTGATCACGGCCGAGCCGCCGATGCTGGCGTCGGGCTTCAGATCGATCCGCCCGGCCGCGAGGATGAGATCGTCCGTCAGCGCGCCGCCCGAAAGCGTGAAATCGCCGGCAAAACCAATCACATCCTTGATCTGGCCCGGCTGCACCGAGACCTCGCCGCCCGCGACGATCAGATGATCCGCGCTCGCGCCCGCGATGCTGAGCTCGCCGCCGGCGGCGATCACATCATCGCCCACCGGCGCGGTGATCGAGAGCTCTCCGCCGGCGAGGAACACCATGTCGTCCGCCGGGGCGGCATAAGCGACGGTGTCGCCGCTCTGTGTTTCAACGGCCCGCGCCTGAGGCGCGGCGATCAGCGCCAAGGCGGCGCATAGGGCGGCGAGCCGCATCGATGTGTCTCCCTCATCCCGGGCCGTGACGGCCGGCCACGCCATCCCCTGCGCGCGCCACGGCGCTGAGTATGGCATGAACGGAAGATGCTGTTGAGGGCGGGGTTGGATGCGGGGGGCGCGTTAGGTTTCGAGGTCGTCGAGGCGGGCGTCGAGGTCCATCGCGTCGTGGAGGACGCGGAGCACGATCAACACATCGCCCTCTACTCTGAAGGCAAGGAGGTGGCGCGCATTTGAGACCTTGGCGGCGCCTTCGACGCGGCGGCGGCTAAAGCGGATCGGATAGAGCGCACAGCGCTCATCGAAGCGGCGTACGCCGTTCCGGGCGGGGTCGGTGCGCAAATCATCAAGCGCCGCCTCGATCAACGCCCGATAGCGTCGGCGTCCTGAGTCGCCGAAGCGCTGCAGGGTGTGTGCGTAGATGTCGATCAGATCCCGGCGGGCGCTCTTTCGAATCCGCAGCGTATAGCGGCTCACCGTTTGCCGGCGCGGGCGAGCGCGGCCGCATCGGCCTCCACGCCATCCAGCCAGGCGCCGATATCGGCCACGTCCTCAAAATCGTCGGCGCTAGCGTCTGATTCCGCGATCAGCGCCGCGATCGCCGCGCGGGCCTGAGCGCCGTCAGGGGCGCGCTCCTGCATCAGCCGCAGGGCGGCGCGGATCACCTCGCTGGCGTTCTGGTACGAGCCGGACGCCAACTGCTCGGCCACGAAGGCGTCGAGCGCGGGGGTGAGGTTGATGTTGCGCGTGGGCATGGGGGAAGATGGCAGGATTGGCAAGGATTGGCAATACTCCGGACACGCGAACAGCCGTATGATGGTGCCGGAACGGAAATGCACCCGAAGAGGCCTTGAGTTCGCAGTGGAGCACAACGGAATGGATGACATCGATCCCGCAATCTACGGAATCGCTATCGACGCCATGGCTCCGGCGATGTTCGAGGTCTTCGGGCACGACGTGCTTGCCGAAGCGCTGGGCTCCAGCTTTGAGCCAACCGGCGGCGTAGCGGATGGCGGCCAGGATGGCTTCTTACGCGCCAAATCGGGCAAGCCTCGCCAGTACATTCAAATATCCAAAGAGAAGGATGTTCGCGGGAAGGTTCGGCGGACCCTGGAGCGGCTTAAGGAGTCTGGCAGGGAGGTGGACTCACTCACCTTCCTCACAAGCGAGAATTTTCCGACGCGTGAGCTCTTTGAAACCGAGATCGAGAAGGACACCGGCGTCCAGCTCCGCATTCATGACCGTAGTTGGATCGCGGTTCAGCTTACCCGCAGCGCAGGCCTGCGCCAGATATTTCGTGAGCGCGCTTCCGACGGCCTTCGCGCCGCCGAGAGAATTGTAAGCAGCGCAGTACAAGCATACTCACACTCTGAGCGCATGAGTGTCCTGGTTTACATGGACGCTCACGCGAGGAACGCATCAAGCGATGCGGACATGCTAGCGCTCGCGGTCGATGCGGCGATTTACAAGGCGCTTGAAGGAACAGATCCGGATCAGGATGTCTTCAAGACGTCCGCTGAAATAATTGCGACGGTCGAGGCCTCGTTTCCAGCGATCAAGAAGCGTCCTGGCATCAAAATCAGCGAGCGGCTGGAGCGGCTCAGCTTAAGAGAAAGCAAGCCGAGGATTCGTCGCTATCACAGCGAGGACAAATACTGCCTTCCGTACGACGTGCGCAATGAACTGAGCGAGGAAAATGCCGCGGTACGGCAACTTGAGTTCGAGTTCATCGAGTCCTTGAGGAGTCGAGCGCGAGCCATCGAGCCGGCGCTTTCGCAGGGTGAGATCGAGGACGTGGCGGGCGCCTCTCTGCGAGCGTTGGCACAGACATTTGAACATCAGGGGATGAACCTGGCGGCGTCATTCCAGGACAATCAGACATTTCAGGAGGTGAAGACCTATCAATTCGTTCAAGAGGCGATAGCTGCAAATCGCTCTGACAACCAACGCCGAACGGTCTTAGTGGATGTCACGACTAAGGTTCTGCGCGCCGTGGTCTATTCCGGAAGCGCGACGGAACGGTCGTATCTGTTCCAATTGTTCAAGCTATACAGCGTCGAGTTTGTGATGCGCGGGGACGACCGCGTTGCCACGTACTTTCGGAATTCCATCAAGAGTCTGCGGCTGGTCGTTGGTACGGACATCCTACTGCGCGCCCTCTCTGAGTCGTGCATGCGCCCGGAGAGTCAATCGACGCAAAACGCGCTGAAGTACCTAAGCAAAGGCGGTGCACAACTTTTTTTGAGCGAGGTCGTTCTGCGCGAACTTCACACGCACATCATTGCGGAGGGCCGCGAATTCGAAGGCAACTACCGTTCCTGGTATCAATACGCATCGATAGATGAATTGAAGGAATGCGATCGCATTCTCATTCGCGCCTTCTTCTACTCGAACAAGGAGCCGGAGCGCCATCACGTTCACGCTCGGAGTTGGGAGAATTTTCTCGACCTTCTCGGGTCGCACGAGTGGTTTAAGGACCGCGCGGGACAAGAGTACTTCGCATCGTTCTTGATGAACAAATTCGGCTGCTCGTTCATTTTGGAGAAGGAGCTGGGTGAAGGAGTGTCACCCATAGCCGTCGCACAACTTAGGGACCGCATCGTCCAGCATCGCTCGACAGACGGGCGGGAGAAGTTGGCCGAGAATGACGCCAAGCACGCGCTCTACATCAATAGGTACCGGCAGGTGCACGGCGAGGTCGTCAACGCTAGTGTTTATGGCTATAGCACGTGGTGGTTGATGGAGGAGTTCCAGGTCATCCAGGCAGCGAGATCGCTGAACATTCCGTCTCGTTTCGCGATGCACCCGCAGTTTCTGCTGAATTTCGCCGTGGCGTCTCCAGCACTTCGCGATCTCAACGAGGACTTCAAGCCGTTTTTCCCGACAAACTTCGGCATGCGAATTACAGATCGAGTCCCCAGAGATGTGCTCCGAGGCTTCTTGAAGAAGGCTGAGGAGGCGGGCAAGTTGGAAGACGCGGTTGCTCGGGCGAGACTGAGGTCGCTTGGCGACGAACTGCGCGGACATTTCCACGCAAGAGATTGACGGCGTACGCCTTAACGGCTGACCGGCACCTCAATCTCGCCGCCGCCGTCGCGAAACTTCTTCGCCATCTCCGCCATCCCGCGCTCCGCTTCGCTGAGCGCGGCATTGGTTTCTTCGCGCGCCGTGCTGGCGCCCGGCGCTTGCGTGTCGTTCTGCCCCCGCGCCGCTTCCCGCAGATTCGCATCGAGCGCCGCTTCGATCGATCCCCCGGATCGATCGATCTGCTCCGCAGACCGCGCGCTCTCGCGAATCTCCTGCGTGATCTTCATCGAGCAGAATTTCGGTCCGCACATGGAGCAGAAATGCGCCGTCTTGTGCGCTTCCTTGGGCAGCGTTTCGTCATGGAAGGCGCGCGCGGTTTCGGGGTCGAGCCCGAGATTGAATTGATCCTCCCAGCGGAATTCGAAGCGCGCGCGTGAGACGGCGTCGTCGTGCAGGCGCGCGGCCGGATGGCCCTTCGCCAAATCCGCCGCGTGCGCGGCGATCTTGTAGGCGATGACGCCGTCCTTCACGTCCTTCTTATCGGGCAGGCCGAGATGCTCCTTGGGCGTCACGTAGCAGAGCATCGCCGTGCCGAACCAGCCGATCATGGCCGCGCCGATCGCGCTCGTGATGTGATCATAGCCGGGCGCGATGTCGGTCGTCAGCGGGCCGAGCGTATAGAAGGGCGCCTCGTGGCAATGCTTCAACTGCTCGTCCATATTGGCCTTGATCTTGTGCATCGGCACATGGCCGGGGCCTTCGATCATCACCTGCACGTCGTGCTTCCAGGCGATCTTGGTGAGCTCGCCCAGCGTGCGCAGCTCGGCGAATTGCGCCGCGTCATTTGCATCGGCGATTGAGCCCGGACGCAACCCGTCGCCCAGCGAGAACGAGACGTCATACGCCTTCATGATCTCGCAAATTTCCTCGAAGCGCTCGTAGAGGAAGCTCTCCTTGTGATGCGCGAGGCACCACTTGGCCATGATCGAGCCGCCGCGCGAGACGATGCC
>CAZLWK010000034.1:0-26563 GCA_964563395.1 uncultured Caulobacteraceae bacterium | reverse complement strand
GAGGGTTGAGCGGCGAGCGCGTCGTGTTGTGGGCCTCGAACGTGTCGGGGTCGAACGGCGCTTCCTTTTGCGCGATGATTTTCTCCGCGATCGCCACCATGTCCGCGTCGGGTTTGGCGCTCGGCGCATCGCTGAAATAGGCCGCCGGATTGCGCACCTCGTCGCGCATGCGCAGCGTCGTCGCCACGAGCCCGTCGCCGCGCGGCTCGAGTGCGATCAGCCGTTCTCTCTGCGACATCACCACGCGACCCAGCGCGATCATGCCGGCTTTCTCCATCGCCGTCTTGATCACGGCGAAGGGCTCGGCCGCCATCTTGCCGTCCGGGATCACGTAATAGGGATTGTCCCAATAGAGGCGGTCGATCTCGTCGGCGGGCGCGAAGCTGTCGATGTCGATCACGCGCGTGCTCTCCAGGCGCACGGCGTCGATCTCCTCCTGCGTCATGGTCACGTATTCGCCCTTGGCGATCTCATAGCCCTTGACCAGTCGGCCGCGCTCGACCGGCTCTTCGGTGCCGGCGTCGATCGTCACCATCCGGATGCGATTGCCGGTTTCCGGATTGATGAGATTGAAACGCACGTCGCCCCGTGGGCTCACGGCGTTGAACATCGCCACCGGGCAGGTGACGAGCGAGAGCCTTAAATGTCCCTGCCAGGATGGGCGCGCGGCCATATTCGCCTCCCATGGTCCCGCCCAATTCGTTAACGCGCCGCGCCCGCGTGCGTTTCCCACAAACATCAAGAAAAGCGCGCGTTCCGCTCAATCGGTGCGGGTGGAGAGCGTATAGACGACGCGCCAATCCTCCGTCGCGGCCGGATAGGGCGCGTCGAGCCCGTAGCTTGCTTCGAGGCCGACGCGCGTGCGTCGTCCCAGCGCGGCGCGCGCGCCCAGGCCGGCGGAGGCGAAATCGAGGTCATAGCCGGAATAAAGAGCGCGCGGCTCGGCGCGCGTCACGCCGCCATCCCAGAACGCATAGATTTCCGCGCTCCTCACGAAAGGCGCGGACGTTTGAACAAGATGCGCGGCCTCGGCGGACAAGGCCGCGCCGGAATCTCCCAGCGCGACGCCGCCGCGATAGCCGCGCCCGAACTGATCCCCGCCCAGCGCGAATTGCTCGGACGCCGGCAGGGCTCCGTCTGCGAATTGCGCCGCGCCAGACAAGCGTAGCACGTAGCGCTCGCGCCAGACGCGGTTGAAGCTCGCCTGCAGCGTGAGCTTCGTGAACGCCGCCTCCGCGCGCAGCGGATCGACATCCGCGCCCCACGTGTCGAGCCCGAAGGAAAGCGCGCCGGCCGCGCCAAGAACCTGAGAGGGCGCATTGGCGCGAAAGCTTAGCCCCGTGCGTATCACGCGTGTTTTCTCGCTCTCGCTCCCAAGTCCGATGATCGCGTTCTTGCTGTCGAGCGCGTCGATCCCCAGCGAGATATCGAGCGTACGCGCGAAACCGCGCATCAAGGGATAGCTAAACGTCGCCGCGCGCGTATCGGCCGCGCCGCTTACGCCCGCGGCCGGCCGCGTTTCAAGGCGGCTCGCGCTCAGCGCCAGTTGCGCGCCGCGCGCGCCAAGCGGCGTCGCATGATCGAGCCGCACATAGTTGAAGAGATCGTCCTCCGCCGGTGCTATCAAGGTCAGGCGCGTGGAATCGCCGCTGCGCGCAAGGCCGAAAAGCGCGCTGTCAAAGGAGATTTGCGTATCGCCCAGGCGCGGCGTGCCGCGATTGCTGATTCCGAAGCCGCCCTCGAAGCGCTCCTGGCGCCCGGCGAGAACGAGGCGCGCGCCGCCCATGTCGGGCGCCGGCGCGAAACGCGCTTCAAGATCGAGCCCTGGAATCGCCTGTGCGTTCAACAGGGCTCGTTCAAGCGCGCTGCGCGAGAGCGGGCGGCTCTCGCGCAGCGGCGCATTGAGCTCTGAAAGCCTGGCGATATCGCGTGCGGAGGCGTCCAGCCGCTCCGTGTCGATCGCGCTCACATGGCCTTCGATCGCGACGAGATCGAGTTCGCCGTCGCTCAAATCCTGCGCGGGCGCGAGAATCGTGAACAAGGCCACGTCGCTCGCTTGATAGGCGCGATTCAAGTCGTTCGCGAGTGCGCCGACAAGCGCGCGATCGAGCGGCGCGCCGAGGCGCCGCGCCGCCGCCGCTTGAAAGGCCGTCAGGTCGATGGAAGCGCCGGCCACGGCGACGCCAGCGAACGGCGCGGGCGCGGTCTCATCGCTCTCGATGCTGATGCGGCCGCGCAAGTCCATGGCTTGCGCCTGTGCGTCGGGCGCGGCGGGCGCCTGATCGATGCGGCCGCGCTCGATCAGCAGGGGCGAGGATTGCGCGAGTGCGGGCGCGGCGGCGGAAGCGGCGAAGAGGCTCGCCGCGACGACGCCGCGCCGCATCCTCAATGACCGCCCAAGAGGCCGCCGACGAGGCCGCCGACTGGGCCGCCGACTGGGCCGCCGATCGGACTTGTCTGCGTCTGGTTGAGAACGCCGCCGATTGTTTGCGTTACGCCGGTGAGCGCGCCCGCGCCTTGCGTGGCCCCGCCAAGGAGTCCGCCGCCCGCTTGCGGCGCCACATGCACGCCGATCGCCGCCGCGCCGCTCTGGCCAAGCACTTGCGCGCCGCCGATCGAGACGCTCGCCAATTGATCCGCGTTGGGCGCGAGCGCGCTGACGGAGACGGCGGGCGTCGCCCCGCTCGGGCCGTGCAGCGCGGGCAGCCCCGCCACATTGAGCGCTGCCGTCTGACCGAGCGCGCTATCGCCCGTTGCAACAAGGCCGCTCAAGGCGCCGCCAAGGATCGGCGTCGCGGCGAGCCCGTCATCGGCGAGGTTTTCACCGAGCGCCTGCGTTGTCGCGCCGAGCGCGCCGATCAGGGACAGATTGGTTTTGTCCGAAAGGCCCAGCAGCACATTGCCGCTCGCCGCGATCAAGCCGCCGCCGAGGTCCGTGGCGCGGTCGGCGGTCGCGGCCAGCGTTCCCGGCGTCTGGGCGGGACCGCCGGGATTTTCTCCGCCCGGAGTCTCGCCGCCGGGATTTTCACCGCCCGGCGTCTCGGGCGCTGGGCTGCGCGCCACCGACACGCTGCGCCCGTGCGAGCAGGCCGATAGCGCCAGCGCCGCGACAAGAAGCGCGCCCAGCGGCGCCATCGAAACACGTTTGAAACCCATGGAAGAACCTCCACCCATTTTCTGTCGGGCAAATTTCTACCCTGAGTTGTGTTGCGAAAGCCCTAACGCCCCGCTGATCCCAGGACTTGCGCGACGCCGACAAGAACATTTATAGAACAAACATGGACGACCGACTGCAAGGCAAGCTTCGCATCCTGGCCGACGCCGCCAAGTACGATGTCTCCTGCGCCTCGTCCGGGGCGCCCAAACGGGCCGCGCGCGCGGGCGGGCTCGGCTCCACCACGGGCGCGGGCATTTGCCATGCCTACACGCCGGACGGACGCTGTGTGTCGCTGCTCAAGATCTTGCTGACGAATTATTGCCTGTTCGATTGCGCCTATTGCATCAATCGGCGTTCCTCGAACGTGAAGCGCGCGCGCTTCAGCGTGGAGGAAGTGGTCGCGCTCACGCTCGCCTTCTATCGGCGCAATTACATTGAAGGTCTGTTCCTCTCTTCCGGGATCATCCGTTCGCCCGATGAGACGATGGAGGATTTGATCCGCGTGGCGCGAACACTGCGCGAGACGCACGCCTTCGCCGGCTACATTCATCTCAAGACCATTCCCGAAGCGAGCCCCTGGCTGATCGAGCAGGCGGGGCTTTGGGCGGATCGCTTGTCGATCAATCTCGAATTGCCCACGGGGGAAAGCCTCAAGCGGCTCGCGCCGGAAAAGAGCGGCGCCTCGATCGAGCGCGCCATGGGCCAGATGCATGAGCGAATGGTGGAGGCGAAAGCCGAACGCCGCGCCTACGCGCCCGCCGGGCAGAGCACGCAAATGATCATCGGCGCCGATTCAGCGTCCGATGCGGACGTGCTCGTCCGCAGCAACGATCTGTATCGCCGCCATGCGCTGCGGCGCGTCTATTATTCCGCCTATAGCCCCATTCCCGAAGCCAGCGCGATCCTGCCGCCTAAGCCGCCGCCCTTGCTGCGCGAGAACCGGCTCTATCAGGCCGATTGGCTGCTGCGCTTTTATGGATTCACGCCGCTCGAGATCGCGGAGGGGGGAGAGGATGGCATGCTCGATCTGACGATCGATCCCAAGCTCGCATGGGCGCTGAAGAACCGCGCGCTCTTTCCCGTGGACGTGAACAAGGGCGCCTATGAGATGCTGCTGCGCGTGCCGGGGCTCGGCAAGCGCGCGGTCGATAAGATCGTCGTCGCGCGCAGGCACGCTGCGTTGCGCCTGGACGACGTGGCGCGGCTGACGCGCGGCCTGAAGCGCGCACGGCCCTTCATCGTCACCGCCGATCACACGCCGGCGCGCGTGCTCGACAGCGCGGCCCTGCGCGGCGCGCTCGCGCCCGCACCGGAGCAGATGCGGCTCCTGTGATGCGCGCCGTCGCGCTCGCGCCGGGATGCGACCGGGACGGGTTTCGCCGCGCCATCGGCGCGCTCTTGGCCGCCCAGGCGCCGCCGCGGGACGTGCTTTGGCGCTGCGCGGCGCATGAGGATTTGTTCGCCAGCGAGGTCGCCGCGCCGGCGCAGCCGGTTTCGCTGCCGCGCCGCGCGGTCGAGTTGATCGATCTAGTATTGATGCACCGCGATCCCGCGCGCCACGCGCTGCTTTATGAAGTGGTGTGGCGTTTGCTGCATGGCGAGCGCGCGCTCTTGCAGATGCATCACGATCCGCTGATGCACCGGCTCTCGCTCCTGGAAAAAGCCGTGCGGCGCGATCTGCACAAGATGCACGCCTTCGTTCGTTTTCGCCTCGACGAGAGGCGCGGCGAGGCGCGCTACATTGCCTGGTTCGAGCCGGATCATTTCATTCTCGACGCCGCCGCGCCGTTTTTCATCAATCGATTCCGCGCGATGAAATGGTCGATCCTCACGCCCATCGGGGCGCTGCATTGGGATGGCGCGACGCTCACCAAAGGCCCGCCCGCCTTGCGCGCGGACGCGCCGGAACAAGATGCGTTCGAGGCGGGTTGGCGCGCTTATTACGAAAGCACGTTCAATCCCGCGCGTACAAACATTCCGCTCATGGTGAAGGAGATGCCCAAACGCTATTGGCGCAATCTGCCCGAGGCGCAAAGCATTCAGCGGCTCATCGACGAGGCGCCCGATCGGCTCGCCGCGATGGTGGCGCAAACGCCCGCGCCCGCGCGCAAGCGCGACCCGGTGAAGGCGGTCGAACGCATGAGCGATCAAGCGCCGGCGTCGCTCGATGCGCTCAACGCCTTGATCGCCGCCGCGCCGCCGCCGCCAGGGTTCGCGCCGCGCGCCGTGCTGGGTGAGGGGCCCATCGGCGCGCCGCTCGCCTTGGTGGGCGAACAGCCCGGCGATCAGGAAGAAAGCGCCGGGCGGCCCTTCATTGGGCCCGCCGGCCAAGTGTTGATGCGTGCGCTCGCGGCGGCGGGCCTCGCGCGCGAGGATATCTACCTCACCAATGCGGTGAAACATTTCAAATTCGAGCAGCGCGGCAAGCGCCGTCTGCACAAGACACCCACGCAAAGCGAGGTGAAGCATTATCGCTGGTGGCTCGATCTTGAATTGGATTTCGCGCGCCCGCGCCTCGTCGTCGCGCTCGGTGCCACAGCCGCGCTGGCCATGGTCGGCAAGCCTTTATCGGTCGGCGCCCATCGCGGTCCGATCCGCTTCGGCGCGCGCGAGGGCTTCATCACGACGCACCCGTCAGCTTTGTTGCGCTTGCCGGACGAGACCGCGCGCGCGGCGGGTTTTGCGGCGTTCGTTTTGGATCTGAAGGACGCAGCGCGCCGCGCCGCCGCCTAGTCGCGCGCGCCCTTGTTGCGCGTTCGTCACACCAAGACCTTTTGGCGCCAAAACGCTTCCGCCGCGCGATCGCGGGGCCTAGACTTATTCACAGATGAGCCGCGCGCGTGAGGGCGTGTTTCGCGGCTCTTGCGCGAGCCGTGCGGCACACAGGGGGCGTCGAAGGGGGAATGAAACTGCGCCGCTTGGAGGCGGCGCAGTTTCACTTCTTTGCGTGCTCGCCTCCCGCCGCGCCGCATCGTTTCGCGCACGCCTCTTTTGTCCTTGCATTTGTGTCGTCTGGAACACGTCGTCTCACACGAAGAGCGCGCCGCATCGCTCGTTAGCATTTCATTAGGGGAAGTTACGCAAGGACGGGGCAGTCGGCTGGCGCATCCGCGTCCGGCCTGCCGCGCAGCCTCCGCACGCGGCCGTAAAGGGACACGGCATGAACAAGCTTCTCTATGGCGCGACGGCCTTGGCCGCCGTGCTCGGCGCAGCGGCGCCGGCTCACGCGACCGAAGGCTGGTACGGCCAAGGCAATATCGGCTACAGCTTCGATGGTTCCGTTGATGGCGATATCGGCGGAATCGCTTCCGAATCCGACCTCGACGACGATTGGATGGCCTCGGGCGCGCTCGGCCACGCCTTCGACAATGGCTTCCGCCTCGAAGGCGAATTGTCCTATCGCGGCAACGATCTTGAAGACGCCGCCGACGGCGAAGCGACCGCCTGGGGCGCTTTGCTTAACCTGATCTATGATTTCAATCGCGAAGGCACGATCCAGCCTTATGTCGGCGCGGGCGTGGGCGTGGCGCGCGTCTCCATCGACAGCGGCGCGATCGACGAAGAAGACACCGTGCTCGCCTATCAGGCCATGGCCGGCGTGGGCTTCGCGCTCAGCGAACGCCTCGTGCTCGATCTGGGCTATCGCTATTTCGCCGCGCCGGAAGGCGAGTATGAAGCGACGCCTCTCGCTTATGACGCCGATTATGACCACCACGCCGCCGTGATCGGTCTGCGCTGGCAATTCGCCGCGCCGCCTCCCCCGCCGCCGCCGCCCGCGCCGCCGCCGGTCTCCGTGCCGCCGCCGCCCCCGCCCGTGGTCTGCCCGGCCGCCGATTTCACCGTCTATTTCGAGTGGGACCGCGCGGACCTCAATCAGGCCGCCCTGGAGACCATCGACGCCGCCGTGGAGCGGGCGCGGAACTGCAATCTGGGCGCGGTCACCGTCACCGGCCACACCGACACGTCCGGCTCGGCCGATTACAATATCGGCCTGTCCGAGCGCCGCGCCTCCGTGGTCCGCGACGCGCTCGTGGCGCGCGGCCTACCGGCCGGCGGGATCGCGACGTCGGCGCGCGGCGAAACCGAGCTGGCGCGCGCCACCAATGACGGCGTGCGTGAGCCGCTGAACCGCCGCACCGCGGTGACCATCAGCTTCAACTAAGCCGCACAAATCGAACTGGTTAAGGGCGGGCCCGGGGTTAGCCGGGCCCGTTTCCTTTTGGCCCTTAGGCTTTCCGGCCGTGGGTGGACTTAATTCCCCTGCGGTAGCACAAAGGGCCATGGCTGAATGGCTGACAGGAACCGAAACCGCGCTCGCTTCGCCGCGCGGCGCGCTCGCCGACGCCATGGCGCGTTTGGACGCCAGCGGCGAGCGGATGATCGCGCGCACGGAAACTTGGTCGGCCATCAATTCGGGCTCGCGTGAGATCGCCGGGCTCGATCGGATGCGCGCGGCGCTCAAGGAAGAATTCTCAGCCCTGCCGGGTGACTTGGAGGAGGCGCCTTTGGCGCCGTCCTCGCGCGTTCGCGCTGACGGCGCGATTGAGGAGATCTCCCATCCGCCCGCGCTGCGTATTCGCGTCCGCCCCGATGCGCCGATCCAGCTGGCGCTCACCGGCCATTACGACACCGTGTTTCCCGCCTCATCGCCCTTCCAAAAACCGGTGCGCCGCGCCGACGGCGTGCTGCATGGACCCGGCTGCGCCGACATGAAGGGCGGGCTTTCCGTGATGCTGGAGGCGCTCCGCGCGTTCGAAACGCTGCCCGGCGAAAAGCGCCTCGGCTATACAGTGCTTCTATCGCCCGATGAGGAGATCGGCTCGCCCGCGAGCGCGCCGCTTCTGGCCGCGCTCGGCGCACACGCCCATGTCGGCATGACGTATGAGCCCGCGCTGCCGCAGGGCGGGCTCGTCAGCGCGCGCAAGGGCTCGGGGAATTTCGCGCTAATCATCAAGGGAAGGGCCGCTCATGTGGGGCGCGCCTTCGAAGCCGGGCGCAGCGCCGTCGAGGCCGGCGCGCACGCGATCGTGGCGCTGCACGCGCTCAATGGCGCGCGCGAGGGCGTGACGTTCAATGTCGGCGCGCTCGATGGCGGCGGGCCGGTCAATCAAGTGCCGGACAATGCCGTGCTGCGTTTCAATGTCCGCGCGCCGGATGATGCAGCGCGCGCTTGGGCGGAAACCGAGATCGCCCGCGTCGTCGCGCAAATCGATGCACGGGATGGAATCAGCGCGCATCTGCATGGCGCGATGACGCGCGGGCCCAAGGAATTGACGCCGGAACTTCAGCGCCTGATCGGGTGGACGAAGGCCGCCGGCGCCGCGATCGGGCTCGATCTCGGTTTCGCCCCGACCGGCGGCGTGTGCGAGGGCAATAATCTCGCCGCGGCGGGCTGCCCGAACATCGATACGCTGGGCCCGTGCGGGGGCGAACTGCATTCCGATCGCGAATACGCGCTGATGGACAGCTTCACCGAGCGCGCCAAGCTGTCGCTGATCTTGCTCGCCGGCTTTGAAAGCGGCGTGTTCGACGCGCGCGGTCTGCGTGCGTAAGCGATGAATCCTTACGTGATCCGCGCCGCCCATCGCGGCGATCTTGACGGCTTCAAGGAATTGCGCGCGCTCGCGGGGCCCGGCTTCACCAGCTTCATGGTCGATGATTCCGCGCTCGAAGCGCGCCTCGCGCACGCGGAGAGCAGCTTCGCCGCCAATCCGGCCGCGCCGAACGATGAGCGCTATTTGCTGGCGCTGGAAGAGATTGGCGGGCGCGCCGTCGCCGGCTCGGTCGGTCTCAAGGCCAAGGTGGGCGACATGCCGCCCTTCTTCAATTTTCGCGTTCTGAAGATCGCGCAAGCCTCCGCGTCAGTCGACCGCCGCTTCGACATGGACGTGCTCATCCTCGTCAATGAATTCGCGAATTGCTCCGAGGTCGGCTCGCTTTTTCTGCGTCCCGAGCACCGCGCCGGCGGGCTTGGCCGCAGCCTCGCCCAGGCGCGCTACATGCTGATGGCCGCCGAGCCGCATCGCTTCTGCGAGCGTGTCGTTTCAGAATTGCGCGGCGTGGTTTCCGCCGAGGGCCGCTCGCCCTTCTGGGATCATCTCGGCGCGCATTTCTTCAAGATGAGCTTCCGCGAAGCCGATCAGCGCAGCGCTAGCGGCGACAGCCAATTCATTCTCGATCTGATGCCGAAATATCCGATCTACGCCGATCTTCTTCCCGACGAGGCGCGCGACGCAATCGGCCGGACGCACGAGGACGGCCGCGGCGCGCGCCGTCTCCTGGAATGGGAAGGCTTTCACTTCGACAACGTGGTCGACATTTTCGACGCCGGCCCGCTGCTTTCGGTGTCGCGCGACGCCATCCGCACGGTGCGCGAAACGCAGCGGAAACGCTTGAAGGTGGCCACGCACGCTGAGGGGGCGCCGCGCGCGCTCGTCGCCACGCCGCAGGTCAAGGATTTCCGTTGCGCGCCCACGCACGCGCGGATCCACGGCGATCATGTCTTGGTGAGCGCGGAAACGCTCGACGCATTGCGCATGGAGGAGGGCGCGGAGGCGCTCGTATGGATCGACGATGCGGCATGAGCTTTTCATAGACGGGATATGGCGCGAAGGCGCCGGCGCGGAATTCGCCTCGCGCGATCCCGTCAGCGGCCATGAAGTGTGGCGCGGCCGCGCCGCGAACGCGGCCGATGTCGCCGAGGCCAATCGCGCCGCGCGCGCGGCCTTTCCCGCCTGGGCGCGCACCCCGCGCGAGGCGCGCGTCGCGATCGCGCAGAAATTCGCCGCTCTGGTCGAGCAGCGCGCTTCCGATTTCGCCGACATGATCGTGCGTGAAATGGGCAAGGCCGCCTGGGATGCGCGCGGCGAGGTCGCCTCCATGGTCGGCAAGGTGGCGCTCTCCGTGCGCGCGCAGGCCGAGCGCGCGGGCGCGCGCGAAGAGGCCGCGCCCTTCGGCAAACTCGCTTTGCACCATCGGCCCCACGGCGTGCTCGCCGTGTTCGGCCCGTTCAATTTTCCCGGCCATTTGCCGAACGGTCACATCGTGCCCGCGCTCATCGCCGGCAATACGCTGATCTTCAAGCCGAGCGAAATCACGCCGGGCGTCGGGGCGATGATGGTCGAAGCCTGGGCGGAGGCGGGCCTGCCGGCTGGCGTTCTCAATCTCGTGCAAGGCGCGCGCGAGACGGGCGCGGCGCTCATCGACGCGGAAGGCTTGAACGGCGTTCTCTTCACGGGTTCGGCGCAGGTCGGCGCGCTCATCCATCGCCATTTCGCCGGCCGGCCGGACGTGCTTTTGGCGTTGGAGATGGGCGGGAACAATCCGCTGATCGTGTGGCCGCCGGTGGACGCGGACGCCGCCGCCAATTTGATCGTGCACTCGGCGTTCGTGTCGAGCGGCCAGCGCTGTTCGTGCGCGCGCCGTCTCATTTTGCCCGAAGGCGCGGCCGGAGACTCAATTCTCGCCGCGCTTAAATCCCTGGTCGCCTCGGTGCGGGTGGGCCCGCCGCGCGAGGACGTGTTCATGGGGCCGCTTGCGCATGAGCGCGCGGCGGCGTCCGTCGCGGCGTTCGCGGACGATCTCGTCCGGCGCGGCGCAAAGGCGATTGTGGCGCCGAAAATCGAGGGCGCGTTCGCGCATCCATCCCTGATCGACGTCACGGGCGTCGATGCGCCGGACGAGGAATGTTTTGGCCCGCTGCTTCAAATCATCCGCGTGCGCGATCTCGATGAAGCGCTCGCGCGCGCGAACGCCACGCGCTTCGGTCTCGCGGGCGGGCTAATCTGCGACGATCCAGCGGTGTGGGCGCGGGTGGAGGCGGAGTTGCGCGCCGGCGTGCTGAATTGGAATAGGCCGACCACGGGCGCTTCAGGCGCGGCGCCTTTCGGCGGCCCGGGTCTTTCCGGCTCGCTGCGCCCCAGCGCCTATTACGCCGCCGATTACGCCGCCTATCCTGTGGCGGAACAGATCGCCCCGAAGGCGCAGAAAATTCCCGCCGCGGGCCTGCCCACATGAGCGGCGCGGAAATAAATTTCGACGGCCTTGTCGGCCCCACACACAATTATGCCGGCTTATCGGAAGGCAATCTAGCGGCCACGCGCAATCGCGATCTCGTCTCGCGCCCGCGCGCGGCGGCGTTGCAAGGCATCGCCAAGATGCGCCGCCTGATGGCCATGGGACTGACGCAAGCCGTCCTGCCGCCGCAGGAGCGGCCGAATATTCCGTTCCTGCGAAGGCTCGGTTTTTCGGGCTCGGATCGCGCCGTGTACGAAGCGGCCTGGCGCACCGCGCCGGAGATCGCGCGCGCCTCCGTGTCCGCCTCGGCGATGTGGGCCGCGAACGCCGCCACGGTCTCGCCCAGCGCCGATTGCGCCGACGCGCGCTTGCATCTGACGCCCGCCAATCTCCTCACCATGCTGCATCGCGCGCAGGAATGGGAAAGCACCGCGCGCGCGCTGCGTCGTCTCATGCCGGATGAATCCCGCTTCGCCGTGCACGATGCGCTGCCGGCGCATGCCGCGTTCGCAGACGAAGGGGCCGCCAATCACATGCGTCTCGCCGCCGCGCACGATGCGCCGGGCGTGGAGGTGTTCGTGTATGGCCGCGCGGCGGGCGAGGCGCGCACGCGCTTTCCCGCGCGCCAAACCTTGGAGGCGTGCGAAGCCATCGCGCGGGGCCACAAGCTCGACGAAGCGCGCACAATCCACGTGCTGCAGGCGCAGCGCGCCATCGAGGCTGGCGCCTTTCACAACGACGTCGTCGCCGTCTCGCACGAGACAACTTTGTTTCATCACGAACACGCGTTCGAGGATACGGACGCCGTCCATGACGCGATCCGCGCCGCCGCGCGCGGTCTCTTCGAGCCGCGTTTCGTCGTCGTGCCGGAGAGCGCCGTGCCGCTGGCCGAAGCGGTCAGCTCCTATCTCTTCAACGCGCAGATCGTGCGCGCGCCGGGCGCGGCCAAGCAGACGCTGATCGCGCCCACCGAAACCCGCGAATCCAACCATGCCGGCGCCTATGTGGCGGACCTCATCGCGCGCGCCGACAGCCCGATCGGCGCGGTCGAATATGTCGAGGTGCGTGAAAGCATGCGCAATGGCGGCGGCCCGGCGTGCCTGCGCCTGCGCATCGCCATGAACGCGGCCGAGCGCGCCGCCGCCGCGCCAGGCTTTTTCCTCGACGCGGCTTTGGCGGATCGGCTGGAGGAATGGGTTCGCGCGCATTATCGCGAGGAGCTCGCGCCCGCCGACGTGCGCGATCCCGCCCTGATCGACGAGACGCGCGCCGCGCTCGACGCGCTGACGCGGATTTTGCCGTTGGGAAGCGATTTCTATCCGTTCCAGCGCGGGTGACGCGCGCCCCGAAGGATCGAGGCGCGCGCCCCGCCTAGTTCACGGTGTGCGCGCGGATCTGATAGCGGCCCTTGGCCAGCTCGCCGAAAAGGGCGTCGACCTGCGGATGCTCCACCGGGCCGCCGGCCTCGTCGCGCAGCAGATTCTGCTCGGACACATAGGCGACGTAATGGCTGTCCGAGTTTTCGGCCAGCAAATGATAGAATGGCTGGTCCTTGCTGGGCCGGATTTGCTCCGGAATCGACGTCCACCATTCTTCTGTATTGTTGAATTCGGGATCGACATCGAAAATCACGCCGCGAAACGGCAGAAAGCGGTGCCGAACAACTTCGCCGATGGAGAATTTTGCTTCGCGCATCCTCTCCTCCTTGTCTCCTCTATCCTTGCGGGACCTTTCCGAACCAAAGGTAGGGAGACCGCCGCCGCCTGACAAGCTAACGCGCTGTTCACCCTTGGGGCCGGCCCTGCTAGGCTCAAAGCGAAGGCAGTTAAGCACGCTGGGCCGGCGCCGTCGGCCCGGTTAAGCACGCTGGGGCCGGCGTCGCCGGCCCGGGCGGGCGAGGGTTCGATGGGACGTATGAACAGGGCCGGGCGCGCGCAGCGGGCCGCGCCGTCCCGACCGGCGTCGCGCGCGCGCACCACGTTCGCCGCGCTGGATCTCGGGACGAACAATTGCCGGTTGCTGATCGCCGAGCCCGCGCCCGGCGGCGCCGGCTTCAAGGTGATCGACGGCTTCTCCCAGATCGTGCGTCTGGGGGAGGGACTCTCCACGTCCGGGCGCCTGTCCGCGGCGGCGATGGCGCGCACCATGGGCGCGCTCGCGCAATGCGTTGAAAAACTCGAGCGTCATCAACCAATTGATGTCGGCTGCATCGCAACCCAGGCCTGCCGCGCGGCGGCCAATGGCCCCGATTTCCTGGCCCGGGTGGAGGCCGAGCTGGGCCTGCGCTTCTCCGTGATCAGCACGGCCGACGAGGCGCGCCTGGCGGTGCTCGGCTGCGCGGGACTCTTGGACGAGGCGATGGACGCGGCCCTGGTGGTGGATATTGGCGGGGGCTCCACCGAGCTTTCCTGGGTCGAGCCGCGCGCCGTCGCGGAGGCTGATCTCGCCCCGCCGCTGTTGGGCTGGGCCTCGGCCCCGCTCGGCGTCGTCACCCTGGCGGAGGCGCATCCGGAGCGGAATGGGGCGGAGGATTGGTATCGCGGCCTCGTCGCCGCGATCCGCGATCAGATCGCCGCGCTCGACAGCCCGGGCGATCTCGCCGCCGCCTTTCAGGACGGGCGCGCCCATATTGTCGGCACCTCGGGCACCATCACCAGCCTCGCCGGCGTGCATCTGGGCCTGCCGCGCTATCAGCGCAGCAAGGTGGACGGCCTCTGGCTGAGCCGCGCGGAGGTGGCGACCGCGAGCGAGCGCTTGCGGCGCATGGCGCCGGGGGAGCGCGCGCGCCATCCCTGCATCGGGCCGGACCGCGCCGATCTTGTCGTGCCCGGCTGCGCCATTCTTGAAGCGGTGCTCGACCTTTGGCCCGTGGAGCGTTTGCGCGTCGCCGATCGCGGTCTGCGCGAAGGCGTTTTGATGACGTTGATCGCGCAGCATCAGAAGGCGGCGTGAGCGCCATGAGCGAGGATGAAAAGCGGCGTTGGCGCGGCCCCGCGAAAAGCGCAGGCGCCGCCGGCGAGGGGCGCAGCCTCGCCGAGCGCGTGCGTCCGCGCGGCAAGAACAAGCTCAAGCAATCCTCGCGCCTGTGGCTCGAGCGCCAACTCAACGATCCTTATGTGAAGCGCGCGCAGGCCGAAGGGTATCGCGCGCGCGCGGCCTATAAGCTCATCGAACTCGACGATGAATTTCACATTTTGAAACGCGGCGCGCGCGTGATCGATCTGGGCGCGGCGCCTGGCGGGTGGATGCAGGCCGCGTTACGGCGCGGCGTGGGCGCGCTAGTCGGCGTCGATGTCTTGCCGATCGAGCCGCTGACCGGCGCCGTCATCTTGCAGGGCGACATCACCGATCCCGCGATCGCGGAGGCCGCGCTCGCCGCTTTGGGCGGCAAGCCGGATGTCGTTCTCTCCGACATGGCCGCCAACACGACAGGTCACGCCAAAACCGATCAGATCCGCACCGGCGCGCTCGCCGAAGCAGCCGCGCGTTTCGCGCTCGATCATTTGGCGCCTGGCGGCGCGTTCGTCACGAAAGCGTTTCAAGGCGGGCTCGACGCGGCGCTGCTGGCCGAGCTCAAGCGCGGCTTTGAAAAAGTGCGTCACGCCAAGCCCAAAGCCAGCCGCGCCGAAAGCGTGGAGATTTACCTTGTCGCGACGGGGCGGCGGCGCGCGGCGGACGCCTAGCGCCCCCGCCAGGGGCTCCCCCTTGCGCGGCCGGCCTCGAATCTCTATCCCCCGTCAATGGAAATCCGTGATGCTTTGACCTTTGACGACGTGCTGCTTGAGCCGGGCGCGTCCGAGGTTTTGCCCGCGGCGGCCGACACCCGCACCCGCCTGACGCGCACGCTGTCGCTCAACATTCCGCTGATTTCGGCCGCCATGGATACGGTGACGGAGGCGCCCCTCGCCATCGCCATGGCCCAGGCCGGCGGCATCGGCGTCATTCACCGCAATCTCGACATTCCGCTGCAGGCCGCCGAGGTGCGCGCCGTGAAGAAATTCGAGAGCGGCATGGTGATCGATCCGATCACCATCCATCCCGATCAAACCATCGCCGAAGTTCTCGAGTTGAAGAAGCAGCTCAAGGTTTCCGGCTTTCCCGTGGTCGAACCGGGCGCGAAGAAGCTGGTCGGCATCCTCACCAATCGCGACATGCGCTTCGCGGAGCCGAATGAACGCGTGCGCGATCTGATGACGCGCGAAAATCTCGTCACGGTGCGCAAGGGCGTGAGCGAGGACGAGGCGCGCCGGCTTTTGCACAGGCATCGCATCGAGCGCGTGATCGTGGTCGACGAGGATTATCGCTGCGTCGGCCTGATCACAGTGAAGGATTTCGAGAAGGCGCAAGCCTTCCCGAACGCCGCCAAGGACGAGCAGGGCCGTCTGCGCGTCGCCGCCGCTTCCACCATCGGCGACGCGGGCTATGAGCGCTCGCTCGCCTTGATCGATGCGGGCGTGGATGCGCTCGTGATCGACACCGCGCACGGCCATTCGCAGGGCGTGCTCGACGCGGTCGCGCGCATTAAGCGCCACACCAATCGAGTGCAGCTCATCGCCGGCAATGTCGCCACGCGCGACGGCGCGCTCGCGCTGATCGATGCTGGCGCCGACGCGGTGAAGGTCGGCATCGGTCCGGGCTCGATCTGCACCACGCGCATCGTCGCGGGCGTGGGCGTGCCCCAGCTCACCGCGATCCTCGATGCGGCGGACGCCGCGCGCAAAGCCAATGTGCCGGTGATCGCCGATGGCGGCGTCAAATTTTCCGGCGATCTCGCTAAGGCGCTCGCCGCCGGCGCGGAGACGGCGATGATCGGCTCGCTCCTCGCCGGCAGCGAAGAGGCGCCGGGCGAAGTGATCCTCTATCAGGGGCGCTCCTATAAGAGCTATCGCGGCATGGGCTCGCTGGGCGCGATGGCGCGCGGTTCGGCCGATCGCTATTTCCAGAAGGAAGTCACTGATCAGATGAAGCTGGTGCCAGAAGGCATTGAAGGGCGCGTGCCGTTTAAGGGGCCGGTGGCGAACATCCTGCATCAGCTGGTCGGAGGCCTGCGCGCGGCCATGGGCTATGTCGGCGCCAAGGACATGAGCGAGTTCCGCGCCAAGGCGCGCTTCGTGCGCATCTCCTCGGCGGGCTTGCGCGAAAGCCATGTGCATGACGTGGCGATCACGCGCGAGGCGCCGAACTATCCGCTCGGCGGATGAGGCCGCGCTCGTTTCATGCGTGACGGCGCGCGCATCGCCGCGGCGATCGAGATTCTCACCGATCTGGAGGTCCGCCGCCGTCCCGCGGCGGACGCGGTGAAGGATTGGATGCTCACGCATCGCTTCGCCGGCTCCAAGGATCGCGCGGCCATCGGCGATCTGGTGTTCTGCGCGCTGCGCTGGAAGCGATCGAGCGCGTGGCGCATGGGCGCGGACACGCCGCGCGCGCATGTCTTCGGCGCGATGCGCTGGGGGCTTGGGCATGCGCCGGACGCGCTGGCTGCGCTGCTGATCGGCGATGCGCACGCGCCGGCGCCGCTCTGCGAAGATGAGGTGCGCGCGCTGACGCACGGCGATCTTGCGCGCGCGCCCTCAGACGTGGCCGGCGATTATCCAGAATGGTGCGCGCCCATGTTCGCGCGCGCCTTCGGCGGTGACGCGGGGGGCGAAGGCGCGGCGATGGCCGCGCCCGCGCCGATCGATCTGCGCGCCAACACTTTGCGCACGATGCGCGAGAAGCTGCTCGCGGCGTTGAGCGAACATCCGCGTCTCGCAGAGCCGCCGACCGCCACGCCCTATGCGCCGAACGGGGTGCGCGTTCCGTGGCGGTTCGGCCGCAACGTGCAATGGGCGCTCGATCTCAGCTTCGCCAAGGGTTGGTTCGAGGTGCAGGACGAAGGCAGCCAGCTCGCCGCGCTGCTCAGCGGCGCGCGCGCGGGCATGCAGGTGGTCGATCTGTGCGCCGGTGCGGGCGGCAAGACGCTCGCGCTCGCCGCGCAGATGGAGAACAAAGGTCAGATCTACGCCTTCGATTTCGACGAGCGCCGCCTCGCGCCGCTGACGCAGCGCTTGGATCGCGCCGGCGTGCGCAACGTGCAAATCCGCGCGCCTGTGCGGGCGCGTGATGTGCTTGCCGACCTTGAAGGTAAGATCGATCTCGTTGTCGTCGATGCGCCGTGCACAGGCTCGGGCACGTGGCGGCGCAATCCGGACGCCAAATGGCGCGTGCGGCCAACATCGCTGGAGACGCGTCGGCGCGAACAGCAGGACGCGCTGGCGCGCGCCGCGCCCCTCGTGAAACCGGGCGGGATTTTGCATTACGTGACGTGCTCGGTGTTTCCCGAGGAAAATGAGGATGCGGTCGCCGCTTTCCGCGCGGCGCATACGGAATTTGAGCTCGCGCCGCTCGATGCGCCCGCCGCGCTCGCCGCGAGCGCCTATCGGCGAGGGGACGCGCTGCAAATGACGCCACGGCTTACGGGGACGGACGGATTCTTCATAGCGCGTCTGGTGCGCGCATCGTGAGGCGGCTTCATATCGCGGTCGCGGGCTGCGGCGTGGCGGGGCTCGCATCGGCGGCCTTTCTCGCGCGCGCGGGCCATGACGTCGTCGTGTTTGATCGCTTGGAGGCGCCCGCGCCGGTTGGCTCGGGGCTGATCATCCAACCCGTTGGCCTGGCGGTGCTTGAGGCGCTCGGCCAGCGCACGCAATTGGTGGCGCGCGGCGCGCCCATTCGCCGCCTGTTCGGCCTGTCGCAAGAGAGGGTCGTGCTCGATGTGCGCTACGATGCGCAAGACACCGCGCATGGCTTGGGCGTGCATCGCGCGGCGCTGTTCGACATTCTGTTTGCCGCCGCGCGCGCCGCCGGCGTTGACGTCGTGAGCGGCAGAAACGTCCGCGAAGCGCCGCGTGCAAGCGGCGCGCGGCGCACGCTTGCGTTCGAACACGGCGCGGACGCCGGGCCCTTCGATCTGGTGATCGACGCGCTCGGCGTGCGCTCCGTGCTCTCACGTCTCGGCGCGCCGCTGCCTTATGGCGCGCTCTGGACCAATATCGCTTGGCGCGAGCGCTACATCCCCGATGCGCTGGAGCAGCGCTATGAGCGCGCGCGCAAGATGGCCGGCGTGATGCCGATCGGTGAAGGCAAGGGCGCCTATTTTTGGAGCCTGCGCGCGGACGCTCATGCCGCATGGCGCGCAGCCCCGCTCGATGCGTGGAAGCACGAGGCGCGCGCGCTCTGGCCGGAGAACGCCGATCTGCTCGACGAAATCACATCGCATGACGATCTGGTGTTCGCGCACTACGCGCATCGCACGCTCGCCTCGCCCGTGGAGGCTGGCCTCGTCCATGTCGGGGATTCATACCATTGCACGAGCCCGCAATTGGGGCAGGGCGCGAACATGGCGCTGCTCGACGCCGCCGCGCTCGCGGCCGCGCTGGAGGCGCAGGACGATCTCGATCTGGCGCTCAGCGAATATGCGCGCAGGCGCGCCTTGCATGTCACGCTCTATCAGGCCGCGTCCTATTTGTTCACGCCGGTCTATCAGAGCGATGGCGCGTTCGCGCCTTGGCTGCGCGATCGTCTGGCCGGCCCGCTCTCGCAAATCTGGCCCGCGCCGCTGCTTCTGTCCGCGCTCGTGCGGGGCGCCATCGGCGCGCCGCTCGCCACGATCTGGCCGCCGCGAGCGGGTGCGCTTCCTCAGCTGCGCGGAATGGCGCGCACGTAAGACATCGCGCTGACAAGTGACAGGATCGCGCTCGCCCACAGCGTGACGCGCGCGGCCCAGAACAAGGCGAGCGAGGCCACATCGCCGTAGCTGATCAGCGCCCAAGCCTGAAACACGAGGAAGAGAGCGACCCCGCTCATCGCCAAGGCGGCTTTGAGTTTTCCGAGGCGATCGACGCGCATCTGCGCGCCGAAGTGTTCGCGCAATCCCGCCACGACGAGGTCGCGCACGATGAGGATGATCGCGGCGGCGACGAGATCCGCCGGCAGAGCGGTGTAGGCGAGCGCGATCAGCACGGCCGCGATCAGCGCCTTGTCGGCGACATGATCGAGCGCCGCGCCCAGCGGCGTGACGGCCTTCATGCGCCGCGCCAGCGCCCCGTCGAGCCAATCGGTCAGCGCGGCGAGAATGAAGATCAGAGCCGCGATCAGCCACAGACGCGCGCCCGGCACGCCCTCCGCGAGATGCGTGCGCGCATGCGCTTCAACAATGATCCAGGCGATTAAAGGCCCCGCAAGGAGGCGCGCGAGCGTCAGCGCCATGGGCAGGCGCGCCGTGCGCTTCATCGTGGTGGTGCTCATGCGCCGCCTTCCAGATCGAACTCGAAATACTCCACTGTGCGACTTTCGCCGCCGGCGCGCTCATAAAGCGCGCGCGCGGCGTCATTGTCGGTTTCGGTCAGCACCCAGGCGCTGGAGCAGCCTTTTTCTTTCCCATAGGCTAGCGCCGCCGCCATCAAGCGCGCGCCTACGCCGCGCCGATGGAATTTTTCCGAAACGCCGGCTTCGTCGAGATAAAGCACCGGCGCGTCCTTGTCGGGGTGGTGGTAAATCCCCATCGAGACGAAGCCGATCAGCACGCCGCCGCTGATCGCGCCCACGATCGCGTGCTGTGGGGCGGCGAGATAGGCGGCGGTGGCGGCCGCGTTCGGCGGGTCGTCGAACGTGTCGGGGTCGCAGCGCATCACAAGGTCAAAATCCGCCTCGGTGAGCAGGCGCACCTCGATCGCGTCAGCGTCGTTCGTGGAAACGGTCATAAATCCTCTGCGCCAATTCGCGATTGACGCCCTCTACATCCGCCAGATCCGCGAGCGCCGCGTTCGCCACGCCGCGGGCCGAGCCGAAACGCTCCAAGAGCGCGCGCTTGCGCACCGGGCCCACGCCTTCGATGTCGTCGAGCGGATTGCGCGTCAAGTCGGCTTTGCGCTTTTGCCGGTGCGCGCCGATGGCGAAGCGATGCGCTTCGTCGCGCAGCCGCTGAAGATAATAAAGAACCGGGCTCTTTTCATCGAGCCGGAATGGCGCGCGCCCGGGCATGAAGAAGCGCTCGCGCCCGGCGTCGCGGTCGACGCCCTTCGCGACGCCGACGAGCACGATCTGATCCTCAAGGCCTAAATCCTTGAGCGCCTCGCGCGCCGCCTTGAGCTGACCTTCGCCGCCATCGATGAGCACGAGGTCAGGGCGCTGCACGAATTTTCCGGCCTTCTCCGCATTCTCCGCGCGTGAAAAATCGACGCCGCCATCTTCCAGCGCGCCCGCTTCCTCGGCGCGTGTTTCAGTCGGCGCGGTTTCTTCCTTCAGCATGCGCGCGAAGCGGCGGCGCAGAACCTCGCGCATCATGGCGTAATCGTCGCCGGGCGTGAGATCGTCGCTCTTGATGTTGAACTTGCGATACTGATTCTTGATGAAGCCTTCGGGGCCCGCCACGATCATGGCGCCCACGGCGTTCGTGCCTTGAATGTGGGAATTGTCATAGACCTCGATGCGCTCCGGGCGTTCCGCGAGGGCGAACACCTCCGCCACGCCGTCCAGAAGGCGCGCCACGCTCTGCGTCTCAGCCAGGCGCCGGCCCAAGGCCTCGCGCGCATTGAGCGCGGCGGCGTCGACGATATCCTTCTTCTCGCCGCGCTGCGGCTTGCGGATTTCAACCTTGCAGGCCGCGCGCAGGCATAAAGCCTCTTCCAGCAGCGCCGCGTTCGGCAAATCCGCGTTGGTCATAACAAGGCTCGGCGGCTCCTTGTCGTCATAGAATTGCGCGATGAAGGATTCCAAGACCTCGCTGGCGTCGAGCGCGATCTCATGACGCGGGAAATAGGCGCGGTTGCCCCAATTCTGCCCTGCGCGGAAAAAGAACACTTGAACGCAGGATTGGCCGCCCTCCTGATGGATGGCGAACACGTCCGCCTCCTCGAACGTGAGAGGATTGATCCCTTGCGTGGCGCGCACCGCCGCGAGCGCGCGGATGCGGTTGCGCAGGCGGGCCGCCTGCTCGAACGCCAGCGCTTCGGCGGCGGCGCGCATCTCATCGGCGAGGCGCTCTTGCAGATCGCGCGAGCGCCCTTCCAGAAAGTCCGTCGCTTCCTTCACCAGCCCCGCATATTCCTCCGCGCCGATCAGCCCCGTGCACGGCGCGCTGCATCTCTTGATCTGGTAGAGCATGCAAGGCCGCGTGCGCGCGGAATAGACGCTGTCGGAGCAGGAGCGCAGAAGGAACACTTTCTGCAGCGTGTTGAGCGTGTGATTGACGGCGTTCGCGGAGGCGAACGGTCCGAAGAATTTGCCCTTGAAGCTCTTGGCGCCGCGATGCTTTTGCAGCGCGGGCGCGGCATGGTCCGTGCGGATGGCGATATAGGGAAAGCTCTTGTCGTCCCGCATCAGCACGTTGAAGCGCGGCTTCAAGCGTTTGATGAGATTGGTTTCGAGCAGCAGCGCTTCGGTCTCTGTCTTGGTGACGATGAATTCCATCGTCGCCGTGAGCTGAACCATGCGATAAATCTGATTGGCGTGCGCGCGCCCTTGCGCATATTGCGCCACACGCGCCTTGAGATTGCGCGCCTTGCCCACATAAAGCACCGCCCCATCCGCGCCGATCATGCGATAGACGCCGGGCTTGGCCGGCAGGCGGGTCAGCTCGTCCTTGATCACCTCGACGCCAAGCGCGCGCGCCGCCGCTGCCGGCTCGGCCTCGTTCGGGAGAGCGCTTAAATCAGGCAGGACCGGCTTATCGGCGGATGACATTGGCAAGATTTAAGGGCGGGGCGGGTGCTTTATCAACGCGCCGTTAAGGCAGCCGCCTTCCGAGTTCCTTTACCCTGATCCTCTAAGCTTGGCGTGTATTCATGTTTGGGTAGGAAATGGCCGCCATGCGCGCAAGCAGCCCCAGAGAGGGCGACCGCGCCGGCTTCAATGTCGGCGTGGGCGCTGAGAAAACGCATTATGCCGGGCTGAAGCCGTCGCTGCTGCGCATTCTTTACAATGCGTTGTGCGCGCTGACGCTCGCGCCCTGGCTGGGCGTGTGGTCGCTGGTCTGGCTGGCCGCCTCGAGCGTCTTCGAGATCGTGGCGGTCGCGCTGATCTGGGGAAAAATCATCCAGCCGGCCGGGCGGCGCGGCGATGAGCGGCTCGCGCGCTTGGGCGGCACCGCGATCGTGTTCGGCGCGAGCCTGATTTATGGCGTGGGCCTGTGCGCGGCCTGGGCGATGGGCGGCGCCGAGGCCGGCTTCGCGGTCGGCGTTCTTTACGCGGGCATGGTCACGCACGCCATCATCTATCTCAGCACGCGCTGGGAAGCGTATATCGCCTGTGTCGGCCCGCCGACCTTCTTCTGTCTGATCGGCGCGGTGCTCGCGCATCAGGGAACGGGCCTTCTGGCGTTTTCGCTGTTCACGATCGGCCAGGTGATGCTGACGGGCTGGCTCGGACGCACCCATCGCAACGGCATCATGGAGCGCATCTGGAAGCTGCGCACCGAAGCCAAGACCGAACGCGACGCGAGCCTCGCCAAGTCGCAATTCCTCGCCACCATGAGCCACGAATTGCGCACGCCCCTCAACGCCGTCATCGGTTACGCGGAAATCCTTGAAGAGGAGCTGCGCGAGGAGAAGGACGACATCAAGGCGGACGACGCCGCGCGCATCCGCCGGTCCGCGCGCGAATTGCTCACGCTGATCAACGAAATTCTCGATTTCTCCAAGATCGAAGCGGGCCGCGTCGATATCGAATTCAAGGAATGCGATGTGGGCGCGCTGCTGCACGAAGTGGCCGAGACGATCGCGCCCGCCGCCGCGGAAAATCGCACCCATGTTCATGTCGAGATCGAGCCCGCCGCGCGCCGCATCGTCACCGATCCGCAGCGGCTTAAGCAATGTTTGTTCAACCTCGCGTCCAATGCCGCGAAATTCACCGAAGGCGGCGAGATCGTGTTCCGCGCCCGGATGGAGGAGGATCATGATCGCGCGATGCTGCGCGTGGACGTGATCGATACGGGCTGCGGCGTGCGCGAGGAAGATCGGCCGCGCCTGTTCCAGCCCTTCGTGCAGGTGGATTCCACGCTGACGCGCAAGCGCGGCGGCACCGGTCTCGGCCTTGTCATCACGCAGCGTCTGGCGACCCTTTTGGGCGGCGATGTGCGTTTCGAGAGCGAAGTGGGCAAGGGCTCGACCTTCACGGTGCGCGTGGAGGCGCACGCCGAGCCAGCCGCCGTCGACGGCGAAGGGCCCCTGGTGCTGATGATCGACGATGAAGCCTCCGCGCGCGATCTGATGCGCCGCACGCTGTCGCGCCTGCCGGTGCGCGTTTGCGAGGCGGCCACAGCACTAGAAGGCTTGACGCGCGCGCGCGCCGAAAAACCCGCCCTCATCGTGCTCGACATTCACCTGCCGGATCGTTCCGGCTGGGATGTGCTCGCCGAATTGAAAGCCGATCCGACGCTCAGCGCGGCGCCTGTGCTCGTCGTCACCATCGATGACGACCGCGCCCGCGCGCTGCGCCTCGGCGCGTGCGATCAGATGGTCAAGCCGGTGACACGCGAAAGTTTCGCCGCCGCCGTGTTGCGCTATGCCCGGATCGAGACGCCGCGCGCCATCGAGGCGTCGCGCCAGGGGCTTGCGCAATCGGCGTGAAAGCCGTCGAATGCCGTTTCATCCGAAGGGGAAGCGGCCGATGAAAGCATGGATAGGCGCCTGCGCGCTGCTGATGGCGGTGGGCGCGGCGGGCGCGCAGGATCGCGCGAGCCCCGGCGATTATCGCGCCCAGGTGCGCACCTATCTCACCGATCAATCGGCCAAGCACGCCGCCGACGGGTTCCGCGCCGATAATTCCGTGCCCGATCTCGTGCGCGGCCTGCGTCTGGAAGGCGGGCATTTGTGGAGCGTGCCGCTCCGCGCGGGCGTGACCTACCGCGTCTTCGTCGTGTGCGACAATGATTGCTCCGATGTCGATCTCGAACTCTTCGATCCGGCTGGCGATTATGTCGGGCGCGACGTGGCGGTGAACGACACGCCCTATGTGGAGGTGACGCCCGCGCGCGACGGCGCCTATCACGCCCGCATCTGGCTCGCCGCGTGCGAGCACGAGCCCTGCTATGTGGGCGGGCGCGTGTTCCGCAAATAGATGCGGCGCCGCGCGCGCTGGATTCCGGCCGGCGGGCGCCCCAAGGTCGCCGCGCCATGACCATCCCCAAAGAGCCCGAAGAGTGCCGGACCATGCCCGAGGTGCGGGCGGGCATCGATGCGCTCGATCGCCAGATCGTGGCGCTGATCGCGCGTCGCCAGCTCTATATCGAGGCCGCCGCGCGGGTGAAAACGGCCAAGGCCGCGGTCCGCGACGAGGCGCGCATCGCCGAGGTCCTGGCCAAGGTGAAGGCCGAGGCGGTCGCCGTGGGGCTTTCCCCGTCGATCGCCGAAGCGGTCTGGACCGCGATGATCGAAGCCTCGATCGCGCATGAGCACGTCGTCTTCGACGCGCTGCATGCGAAGGCGTGACGCCTGGGCGAGGGCCGATTATGGTGAACGCGGGAGCGCTGAGGGGCTGCTTCGGGCGAAGCATGGGCGCAAGATTCACGGAGAAGGCATCGCGCTTCGCGCGCGGCGCGAGCATCCGCGCGCGGATGCGTCTGGTTCTTGCCCCGCATGGCGGAAAAAATCCCGCAATGTTAGGTGCTTATGCGGTCGCCAGGGCTGAGGGCGTGGACGCATGAGGGTGTTGTTCTGGGTGGTGTTCGTGCTCGCCGCATTGGCGGGCGGCCTCTATGGCGTGGGCTATTTCCTCTTGCCCAACGATCTTGAGGTCTCGCGCCGGGAGGTGATCGAGCGGCCGCGCGCGGCGGTCTTCGCCATGGCCAACGATCTCAAGATCGTGAAGGAATGGTCGCCTTATTACGCGCTCGATCCGAACGCCGATTACAGCTTCACCCGCGACGCGCCGGGCGAGGGCCAGTCCATGATCTGGCGCAGCGAGCTGCGCCAAGTCGGCGAGGGCCGCATGACGATCGTGCGCTCCGCCCCCAATCGGGAGGTGGAATCCATCCTCCAATTCGCGGACCGGGCGATGCTGAACTCGCTCCTGTCCATCGAGCGCACGGAAAATGGCCGCGCGAGCGTAGGCTGGGCGGTTTCGGCCACCTGCGAGGAGGGCGCGGTGAACATTCCGTGCCGCTACATGAACCTCGTTCTGCGCAGCGCCATCGAGAAGGATCTCGACGAGGGCCTGTCGCGCCTGAAGACGCTGGCCGAACAATTGCCCGATATCGATTTCGAGGGGCTGCAGCCCGAAATCGTGCTCGTCGATCCGCAGAGCTTCGTGTTCGTGGAGGCCTCCACCTCCGCGCGCGATCCGGTGGAGGTCGACCGCGCGCTCTCCATGGGCATCGATCAGGTGCGCCGCTTCATGGGCGATTCAAGCCTGACGCCGGCCGGGCCGCTGGTGCGCGCCACCACCAAATGGGACGCCGCCGAGCAGCGCATGGGCTTCCGCGTCGGCTATCCGTTCGAAGGCCCGGCCCCGCTCACCGTGGTGGGCGTGCAGGTGGGCGAAACGCCGAGCGGCCAGGCGTTGCGCGTGCTGCATGTGGGGTCGCGCGCCGGCGTGCAGGAAACCTACGCCAAGGCGCACGCCTATATGCAGGCGCACCGCATCGCCTTGCGCGATGGCGGTCTGCCCTGGGAGATCGTGCTCGACCCGCCGGAGACGGCCAATCCGGACACGACGCGCATCGCGATCTATTTCCCGCTCTGATCGCGGTTTAATCGCCGGCCATCGCGCGTCTAAAAGGGCCGATGCTTGATCAGACCTTGATGCGCTACGCCGCGCCCATCGCGCTTCTCATCGTTTCCAACATCTTCATGACCTTCGCCTGGTACGGTCATTTGAAGTTCAAGACGACGCCGATCGTCCTTGCGATCGCGATCTCCTGGGGGATCGCCCTGATCGAATATTGCTTCGCCGTGCCGGCCAATCGCATGGGCCACGGGACCTATAGCGCCGCCGAGCTCAAGACGATTCAGGAGGTCGTCACGCTCGTCGTGTTCGCGGGCTTTTCGGTGCTCTATCTGGGCGAAGCGCTGACCTGGCGCCACGGTCTCGGTTTCGCGCTGATCGCCGCCGGCGCAGCCGTGGTGTTCTCGGCCAAGGCGTAAACAAAACCGCCGGCCCTTGGGCCGGCGGTTCATTTTCAGTCGGATGAAGCCGCCTCTATTCGACGAGCTTCAAATTCACGGCCTTGGGGCCTTTGCCCTTGGTGTCGGGCAGCGTTTGGAAATTCACGCGCTGGCCTTCCACGAGCGGGGGCAGGCCCGCGCGCTCCACGGCGCTGACATGGACGAACACGTCCGCGCCGCCATTGTCGGGCGTCACGAAGCCGAAGCCGCGCGCCGCGTTGAAGAACTTCACGGTGCCGTTCTGCGG
>CAZLWK010000033.1:0-27584 GCA_964563395.1 uncultured Caulobacteraceae bacterium | reverse complement strand
ACGGAATATCTGGTCAACGCCGACGACATCCAGATCAAGATGGCGCAGGGCGCAAAGCCCGGCGAAGGCGGTCAATTGCCGGGCCACAAGGTGGATGCGAACATCGCCAAGGTGCGCCATTCGACGCCGGGCGTGGGCCTGATATCGCCGCCCCCGCACCACGACATCTATTCCATCGAGGATTTGGCGCAGCTCATCCACGATCTGAAGAACGTTAATCCCGCCGCGCGGATCAGCGTGAAGCTGGTTTCCGAAGTCGGCGTCGGTACGGTCGCGGCCGGCGTCTCCAAGGCGCGCGCCGATCACGTAACGATCTCGGGATTCGAAGGCGGCACGGGCGCCTCCCCGCTGACCTCGCTCACCCATGCGGGCAGCCCGTGGGAGATCGGCCTCGCCGAAACGCAGCAGACGCTTGTGCTGAACGAATTGCGCGGGCGCATCGCGGTGCAGGTCGATGGCGGGTTGCGCACGGGGCGCGACGTCGCCATTGGCGCGCTGCTCGGCGCCGATGAATTCGGATTCTCCACCGCGCCCTTGATCGCGGCAGGCTGCATCATGATGCGCAAATGCCATCTGAACACATGCCCGGTGGGAGTCGCCACGCAGGACCCCATTTTGCGCAAGCGATTCACAGGCACACCCGAACATGTGATCAATTATTTCTTCTTCGTCGCCGAGGAATTGCGCGCGATCATGGCGCAGCTTGGCTTCCGCAAGGTCGAAGAAATGATCGGCCGCGTTGATCGCCTGGATATGCGGAGCGCCATCGACCATTGGAAGGCCAAGGGCGTTGATCTGTCCAAACTGCTCTATCGGGCGCCTGTGAAACCCGGCGTCGCGATCAAGTTGGCGGAAAGCCAAAATCACGGGCTCGACAAGGCGCTTGATCATCACCTGATCGCGGAGGCCAAACCCGCGCTCGCGAAGAAGAAGCCCGTCGTGATCGAAGCGACCGTCTCCAATGTGAACCGCACGGTGGGCGCGATGCTCTCGGGCGAGGTGGCGCGTCGACACGGTCATGCCGGCTTGCCGGAGGACACGATCAACATCAAGCTCTTGGGAACCGCGGGACAAAGCTTCGGCGCGTTCCTGGCGCGGGGCGTGACCCTCGAACTCACCGGCGATGGCAACGATTATGTCGGCAAGGGCCTTTCAGGCGGACGCATCGTGGTGCGCCAGCCGCCGAACGTAGCGCGCGATCCGACCGACAACATCATCGTCGGCAACACCGTGCTCTATGGCGCCATCGCCGGCGAAGCCTATTTCCAAGGCGTGGCGGGCGAGCGCTTCGCCGTGCGCAATTCGGGGGCCGTGGCGGTCGTCGAAGGCGTGGGCGACCACGGCTGCGAATACATGACGGGCGGCGTGATCGCCGTGCTTGGGAGGACCGGACGCAATTTCGCGGCCGGCATGTCGGGCGGCGTCGCCTATGTGTACGATCCCGAGAGCAGATTTCGCGATCTGTGCAATATGGCGATGGTGTCGATCGAAGCCATCGCCGCCACGACGGAAGCTGACGAGGAATCCGGCCGACCCGTGCAACGCGCGCCCTCCGCGGAGAATAGCGGCATGGGCGACATGCTCGGCTTCGACGCTGAGCGTCTGCGGATTCTCATAGAGCGCCACCTTTTGCACACGGGAAGCGCGCGCGCCCGCCTCCTCCTTGAGGATTGGGAAACAACGCTGACGAAATTCGTGAAAGTGATGCCGAACGATTATCGGCGCGCGCTTCTCGAATTGAAGGCGGCGGCGAAATCAGCGGCCGTGGCGGCCGAGTAATCCATCGATAGCGGAGCAGAACATGGGCAAGCCGACAGGCTTTCTCGAAATCGAGCGCAAGGATCGCGGCTATGAAAAGCCGAACGCGCGCACGAAAACGTGGAAGGAATTCGTCCACCGCATGCCCGCGCCGGAAGTCGGCGCGCAGGCCGCGCGCTGCATGGATTGCGGGATTCCGTTCTGCCACAATGGATGCCCGGTCAATAATCTGATCCCGGACTGGAACAATCTCGTCTATCGCGATCAATGGCGCGCCGCGCTCGAAACGCTGCATTCCACCAATAATTTCCCGGAATTCACCGGTCGCATCTGCCCCGCGCCTTGCGAGGCGTCCTGCGTGCTCAATATTGACGACAACCCCGTCACCATCAAAACGATCGAATGCGAAATCGTCGACCGTGGCTGGGAGGAAGGCTGGATCGTCCCGCAAATGGCGCCGCACGGCACGCATAAGCGCATCGCCATCGTCGGCTCGGGCCCCGCCGGGCTCGCGTGCGCGCAGCAGCTTGCGCGCGTCGGCCACAATCCCACGGTATTCGAGAAGAATGACCGGATCGGAGGGCTCCTCCGCTACGGCATTCCCGATTTCAAGATGGAGAAGCACCTCATCGATCGGCGCATCAAGCAGATGGAAAGCGAGGGCGTCATCTTCCGAACCAACGCGCACATTGGCAAGGATTTGTCGGTGCAGCGCCTCTTGGACGATTATGACGTCCTCGTGCTCGCCGGCGGCGCGGAGGTTCCCCGCGATCTCGCGATTCCCGGCCGTGAGCTCGACGGCATCCGTTTCGCGATGGATTTTCTCACCCAGCAAAACAAGCGCGTGGCCGGCGACGTGGAAAGCATCGCCGCGCCCGCGGGCGCGATCTCCGCAAAAGACAAGCACGTGATCGTCATTGGCGGCGGGGACACAGGCTCCGATTGCATCGGCACGTCAATCCGCCAAGGCGCGGCCTCAGTGACGCAGCTTGAAATCATGCCCGCGCCGCCATTGCGCGAGAACAAGCCCCTGGTGTGGCCGGATTGGCCGCTCAAATTCCGCACCTCCTCGTCGCAGGAAGAAGGCGCCGAACGCGATTTCGCCGTGCTGACAAAGCGCGCCATCGGAGAGGATGGCAAGATCACGGCGCTCGAATGCGTGCGGGTGGAATGGGTAAAAGCCGACACTGGCCGCCAGGAGATGCGCGAGATCGAGGGCTCGACCTTCACGCTCAAGGCCGATTTGGTGCTGCTGGCCATGGGGTTCTTGGGCCCGGTCGACGGCGACGCCATCGCGCAATCCGGTGTGGAACGCGATTCGCGTTCCAACGTGGCGGCCAATACGGACGATTATCGCACGTCGGCGCCGCGCATCTTCGCCTGCGGCGACATGCGGCGCGGCCAATCGCTCGTTGTGTGGGCGATCCGCGAGGGACGCCAATGCGCGCGCGCGGTCGATGAATTCTTGATGGGCAAGAGCGATCTGCCGCGATGAACGCTGGCGCGCCGGCGCCGCGCCGGCGTTCGCTTTATGACGCGATCATCGTCGGCGCCGGCGCCGCCGGACTATTTTGCGCGCTGACCGCCGGTCAACGCGGCCGAAAGGTGCTGCTGCTTGAGCACAATCATGAGCCGGGGGCGAAAATCCTGATCTCCGGCGGCGGACGCTGTAACTTCACCAATCGCGAGACAAGGCCGGAGCGCTTTCTTTCCGCCAATCCGCACTTCGCCCGGTCGGCGCTGGCCCGCTTCACGCCGGCCGATTTCATCGCGCTCGTGGAGAAGCACCGCATACCCTTTTACGAAAAGACTCTCGGTCAACTCTTTTGCGAGGGCGCGGGCTCGGCGCGGCGCATCGTGCGCATGCTGCTGGATGAATGCGCGGCTGGCGCCGTTGAGCTGCGGTGCGGCGCATCCGTTTCAGGCATTCGCCACCATGGCGCCTTCGAGGTCGCCACCTCGGATGGCGCATTCACCGCGCCGCAGCTGGTGATCGCCACGGGCGGCCTTTCAATTCCGAAACTTGGCGCTACGGATTTCGCCGCGCGCGCGGCCACGCAATTCGGCGCGCCGATCATCGCGCAGCGGCCTGGTCTTGTGCCGCTCACGTTCAGCGACGAAGCGCTCAGCTGGATGCGGCCATTGAGCGGCGTGGCCGCGCCCGTGATCGCGCGCTGCGACGGCGCCTCGTTTCGAGAAGCTGCGCTCTTTACGCATCGCGGCCTTTCAGGCCCCGCGATCCTTCAAGCTTCGTCTTATTGGCGGGGCGGAGGCGCAATATCGCTCGATTGGCTGCCGGAGGCGGCCGACGATGCGCTCATCGCCGCGAAACGCGCGCGTCCGAAAGCGCAGGTAGCGACCGCGCTCGGCGCGCTCTTGCCGACGCGGCTCGCCCAACATTTCGCGCAAGGTCTTCCCATGACGATGCTCGGCGATCTCAAGGATCAAGCCTTGATCGACATCGTGCGCGATTTAAAGAACCGACAGCTGACGCCCAGCGGCACGGAAGGCTATGCAAAGGCGGAAGTGACGGTCGGCGGCGTCGATACGAACGCGCTCGATCAAGGATCCATGCGCGTGCGCGCGGCGCCAGGCCTCTTTTTCATCGGCGAGGCGGTCGATGTGACGGGCTGGCTCGGCGGCTACAATTTTCAATGGGCCTGGGCAAGCGGCGCGGCATGCGGCCGCGCGCTCTAATCAGGCGGCCGCCGCCTTGAGCGCAGGATCGTACGCCAAGATCGGCGAGAGCCACTTCTCCGCTTCCGCGAGGGACCATCCCTTGCGCCGCGCATAATCGGCGACCTGGTCGCGATCGATGCGACCGACTCCGAAATACTCGGCTTGCTCATGCGCGAAATAGAGCCCGCTGACGGAAGCCGGCGGCGTCATCGCGAGGCTCTCCGTCAAATTCATGCCAGTGCGCGTGGGCGCGTCCAAGAGGCGAAAGAGCGTATGCTTCTCCGTATGATCGGGCTGCGCGGGATAGCCCGGCGCTGGCCGAATTCCACGATACTTTTCGGAGAGAAGGTCATCGACGCCGAGCGATTCATGCCGCGCATAGCCCCAATGCTCGCGGCGCACCTCCAGATGCAGCGCCTCCGCGAACGCCTCGGCGAAACGATCGGCCAGCGCTTTCACGAGAATGGAGGAATAATCGTCATTCGCACGCTTGAAGCGTTCGGCCGCGGCCTCTTCGCCCAACCCCGCGGTTACGGCGAACGCGCCGACATAATCCTCCATGCCCACGGGCGCGACAAAATCCGCCAAGGCGAAATTCGCCCGGCCCTCGCCCTTATCCATCTGCTGGCGCAACGTGAACAAGCGCGCGTTCTCCCGCGCGCCGTCTTCGCCCTCATAAAGAACGATATCGTCGCCGTCGCGATTGGCGCGCCAGAACCCAAGCACGCCCTTGGCCTCGATCCAGCGCTCCTCGATCATGCGATCGAGCATCGCTTGCGCGTCCTTGAACAATCCACGCGCCGCTTCGCCGACAATCCCGTCCTCGAGGATAGCAGGATATTTGCCCACCAGATCCCATGAGGCGAAGAAGGGCGTCCAGTCGATGAAAGGGCGCAGCGCTTCAAGGCTCATATCAATTGTGCGCACGCCAAGAAAACTCGGCCGAATTGGCGCGTAATCGAGCTTCGGCGCGCGCGCGCGCGCTTGCGCCAAGGAAAGACGCGGTCGCTTGTCCTGTCCCGCCAGATAAGCCGTGCGCGCCGCCTGCTGATCGGCCTTCGCCTCGGCGACATAGGCCGCGCTATCCTGCGGAGAAAGCAGCTTCTGCATTGTCGGCACGGCGCGCGAAGCGTCCGTGACATAAAGCGTTGGTCCGGAATAATTTGGCGCGATCTTCACCGCCGTGTGCGTTCGGCTGGTCGTCGCGCCGCCAATGAGCAGGGGAATTGTGAACCCCTGCCGCTCCATCTCGCTGGCGACGAAACTCATTTCGTCCAGGCTTGGCGTAATCAGGCCCGAAAGGCCGATCGCGTGCGCACCTTCCCTGCGGGCGGCGTCGAGGATCGTCTCGCACGGTATCATCACGCCCAGATCGATCACCTCATAACCGTTGCACTGAAGCACAACGCCGACAATGTTCTTGCCGATGTCGTGCACGTCGCCCTTAACGGTGGCCATGACGATCTTGCCGGCGGATTGATGCTCCAGGCCGGAAAGGCGCTTCTCCTCCTCCATGAAGGGAATGAGATGCGCCACCGCTTGCTTCATGACACGCGCGGATTTCACCACTTGCGGCAGGAACATCTTGCCGGCGCCGAAAAGGTCTCCGACGACGCTCATTCCAGACATCAGCGGGCCTTCGATCACGTGCAGGGGCCGCTGCGCGGCGAGGCGCGCCTCCTCCGTGTCCGCGACGATAAAGTCCGTAACGCCATGAACGAGCGCATGCTCAAGCCGCTTGTCGACCGGGAGGGCCCGCCATTCCAGCGCCGCGGCGGGATCCTTCTTGCGTTCTCCGCCTTTCACGCGCTGAGCGATTTCCAGAAGGCGCTCGGTCGCGTCGGCGCGACGATTGAGCAACACGTCCTCCACGCGCTCGCGTAGTTCCGGCTCCACGTCATCATATAGCGTCAGGGAGCCGGCATTGACGATGCCCATGTCCATGCCGGCGCGGATGGCATGATAGAGGAACACGGCGTGCATCGCCTCGCGAACAGGCTCATTGCCACGAAACGCGAAGGATACGTTGGAGACGCCGCCCGATACGTGCGCGTGCGGCAGGCTCTCCCGAATACGGCGCGTCGCCTCGATGAAGGCGAGGGCGTAATCCGCATGCTCGTCAATGCCGGTGGCGACAGCGAAAATGTTCGGATCGAAGATGATGTCTTCCGGATCGAAACGCGCCTTCTCCGTGAGAAGATGATAGGCGCGGGTGCAGATTTCGATCTTGCGCGCGGCTGTATCGGCCTGACCCTTCTCGTCGAACGCCATCACCACGCAGGCCGCGCCGTAGCGGCGCACCTTCCGGGCCTGCTCCAGGAACGCCGCCTCGCCTTCCTTCAACGAGATGGAATTGACGATCGCCTTGCCTTGCACGCAGCGCAGACCTGCCTCGATCACCTCCCATTTGGAAGAATCGACCATGAGCGGCACGCGGGCGATATCGGGTTCGCCGGCGATATAATTGAGGAATTGGCGCATCGCGGCGACGCCATCGATCAGATCGGCGTCCATGTTCACGTCAAGCACGTTCGCGCCGCTCTCCACCTGTTGGCGCGCGATCTGAGCGGCGGCGGCCCAATCCTCCTTCTCGATCAGTTTACGAAAGCGCGCGCTGCCGGCGACGTTCGTGCGTTCGCCGACAATGATGAAATTAGCGAAGGGATTGGCTTGGCTCATGCGTCAGGCCGCCGCGTTGAAGGGTTCAAGCCCCGCGAGCCGCAGCATCTTTTGATGCTCCGGTGTCGCGCGCGGCTTCACGCCCGCCACAGCATGCTTCAGATGCGCGATATGGTCCGGCGTCGTGCCGCAGCATCCGCCGAGGATATTGACAAGTCCCGCGCGCGCCCATTCGGCGAAATGCTCTTCCATGGAATGGGGCGTCTCGTCATAGCCGCCCATGGCGTTGGGAAGGCCCGCATTCGGATGCGCGGACACGGCGCAATCGGCCACGCGCGACAATTCAGCCAGGAATGCACGCATTTCGGCGGGACCTAGCGCGCAATTGAGCCCCACCGCCCACGGCCGCGCGTGGCGAATGGAGTTCCAGAAGGCTTCCGTCGTCTGTCCAGACAATGTGCGCCCGGAGCGATCCGTGATGGTGCCCGAAAGCCAAAGCGGCAATTCCTCGCCACGCTTGTCGAACGCCTCCCAAGCGCCCCAAAGCGCGGCCTTGGCGTTGAGCGTGTCGAAGATCGTTTCGATCAACAGAAAATCCGCGCCGCCGTCGATGAGGCCGAGGCATTGCTCCTCATAGGCTTTCGCCATGTCCTCGAAGCGCGCATCACGCCGGCCGGGATCGCCGACATCCGGAGAGAGCGACAAGGTCTTGTTCGTCGGCCCGATGGCGCCGGCGACGAGGCGCACGCGCCCGTCAGCGGCGAAGCGCGCGTCGCACGCCTCTCGGGCGATACGTGCGCCCGCTTCGTTCAGGGCGCGCGCCTCGCGCTCCATGCCGTAATCGGCCTGGCTGATCGCGGTTGCGTTGAACGTGTTGGTGGAAGTGATATCGCACCCCGTGTCGAGATAGGAATCATGCACCTCCCGCACGATGTCGGGCCGCGTGAGGCACAACAGGTCGAAATCGCCCTTCAAGGGCCGATTGTGACCGGCGAAGCGCGCGCCGCGAAAATCGGCTTCGGTGAGATTGCGTCCCTGCAGGAACACGCCCCAAGAGCCGTCAAGAACAAGAATTCTCTCCTGGAGCGCGGCGTTTGCGACAGCGAGCCGTTCTGCTCGGTTCATCGTGTTCTCCTGTTCAAATGGCGGCGGCCGGGGCCGGCGTCTTGACGCCAAGCATCCGGCAGATCGCGATCACGAGCTCCGCGCGATTGAGCGTGTAAAAGTGAAAATCGCGCACGCCCTCCGCGCTGAGCCGTGCGCACAATTCTGCCGCCGTCGCGGCGGCGACGAGCTGGCGTGTTTCAGGATCCTGATCGAGGCCATCGAACAAACGCGCTAGCCAGGCGGGAACGCTGGCGCCGCATTGCGCCGCCATCTTCTTTACACCGGCGAAATTCGTCACCGGCATGATTCCTGGCACGATCGGCGCCTCGACGCCCTCCGCCGCGAGCAGATCGCGAAAACGCAAGAACGTCTCGGCTTCATAAAAGAATTGAGTGACGCCCCGCGTCGCGCCAGCGTCGAGCTTGCGCTTGAAATTGTCGATCTCGGCGCGCCAATCGGCGCTGTCCGGATGACGCTCGGGATAGACCGCCACCGAAACCTCGAAATCGGCGATGCCCCGTGCGCCGGCGACGAGATCGGCGGCGTACGCATAGCCTTGCGGATGCGGCTCATAGAGCGCGCCCGCGCCTTGAGGCGGATCGCCGCGCAAGGCAACGATGTGACGCACGCCCGCATCCCAATACGCCCGCAAAACCTCGTTCACCTCTTCGCGGCTCGCGCCGACGCAAGTGAGGTGCGCGGCCGGCCTCAGGCGCGTTTCTTCGACGAGACGCGCGACTGTGCGGTGCGTTCGGTCACGCGTTGAGCCGCCCGCGCCATAAGTCACGGAAACGAAGGACGGCTCTAGCGCCTCCAATCTGCGAATGGCGAGCCAGAGCTTTTCTTCGAGCGCCGGCGTCTTCGGCGGAAAAAACTCGAACGACAGGCGCAGGGATTCTCCACGCGACTGCGCGCGCGCGATGGGGCCGGCCTCGTTCATGCGGCTTTCTCCGCTTCCAGGCCGGCGACGCGTTGCGCGCCGCTCCGATCGCCG
Organism: uncultured Caulobacteraceae bacterium; assembly: GCA_964563395.1. Classification (GTDB taxonomy): domain Bacteria; phylum Pseudomonadota; class Alphaproteobacteria; order Caulobacterales; family Aquidulcibacteraceae; genus JBEVOS01. Next base: position 18,427 of record CAZLWK010000033.1, on the reverse strand, counting down.
GCCCAAATCTTCACCGTCAGTTGCGCGCCGCGTTCCGCCTGCTCGGGGCGCGGCGCGAGCGTCGTCACGCGCATGTTTCTGAGGCCCGCTTCGGCGCACCAGCCGAATATCTCCTCGTCGGAAAATCCAAGGCGGCGGTGCGCGTGCCGTTCGCGCAGAAATTCCAGATCGTGCGCGGCGAAATCGACGATCACCATACGTCCCCCGCCGCGCAGCAGCCGTCCCGCCTCGATGATGGCGCGGCGTGGGTCGGACAGGAAATGCAGCACGTGATGGATGGTGACGAGATCCGCCTGGCCACGCGCGAGGGGCGGATCGTAAATGTCGCCGTGGCGAACGAACGCCTTCGCGGGCGTCAGCGCATCGAGCGAAGCGCGCGCGAGCGCGAGCATCTGGCGGCTGGTGTCGAAGCCCTCGGCGCGCTCCACGCGGTCGGCGAAGAGGTGCAGAAGCCTGCCCGCGCCAACGCCGGCGTCCACCATTAAGCCGAACGGCCCCGGTCCCGCGGCTTCCAACAGCGCCGCATCGATATCGGCTTCGGGCAAATGCAGCGCGCGGATGCGATCCCAATCCCCCGCATTGGCTTCGAAATACGCCGCCGCCTGAGCCTCTCGCACGGCCCGGATTTCCGCGAGCCGCCGCCGATCCGAAGCGAACATCGGGTCGTCCGGCGCGCACAAGGAGGAAAGCAACGCCGCGAACCCTCTGCCAAAGCCGCTCGAACGGCTGAGCCGATGAAAAACAAGCGCCCCCTCCGGCTGACGCTCGATCAAGCCGGCATCGATCAGCAATTTGAGATGACGGCTGACCCGCGGCTGGCTCTGCCCCAACGCCTGGGCGAGCTCCCCGACCGACAATTCGCCCTGCGCCAAGAGCGCGATCACACGCAGCCGGGTCGGTTCTCCCGCGGCCCGCAACGCCGCCACCAGCGCCTCGCCGGGCGGGCACGCCTCCGTATCGTTAGCAGATATAAGCATATCTTTATGTGGCACGTCCGACACGGCGACGCAAGCGCCGACACTCTCGGCTGGAATGCGAACCGCAAATCATTGATTCATCACTTAGGCGCTCGTATCTGAACGAAGCTCTTGGGGATATTCATGCGACGCTTGGCCGTACTGACGCTTGCGACGGCCGCCGCCGCCTTCGCGACCCCCGCCCTCGCGCAGGATCAGGCGCCGGTTTCCGACCCCGCCGAGGGCTTCAACCGCGCCATGTATGGCGTCAACGACGCACTGGATCGCGCCATTTTGGAGCCGGCGGCCAAGGGCTATCGCGCCGTCACGCCCTCGTTCGCGCGCGCCGGGGTGCGCAATTTCCTGCGGAATCTACGCGGGCCGGTCATTTTCGTGAACGACGTCTTGCAGGTGGAGCCCACCCGCGCCGGCACGACCGCGACCCGGTTCGTCATTAACTCCACCCTTGGCGTGGTCGGGCTGTTCGATGTGGCCGGCGCGATGGGCCTGGAACGCCATGACGAAGATTTCGGGCAGACTCTCGGCGTCTGGGGCGTGGGGCCTGGCCCTTATTTTTACCTGCCGCTGATGGGACCGACCAATTTGCGCGATGGCTTCGGCCGGGTCGTGGACACCGCGTTCAATCCCCTCACCTGGGCGGAATTCGACAATGAAGAAGAATTTACCGCCACGCGCATCGTTTTCGGCGCCCTTTCGACGCGGGAAGAGTTGATCGAAACCATCGACGACCTTCGCGCAACCTCGACCGATCCCTATGTGACGGTCCGCAGCACCTATTCGATCACGCGGGAGAGCGCGATCCGAAACGGTCTCCAGGATGTCCAAGACTTGCCAGATTTTAATGAGACCTATGACTCGCCGGACGTTTCCGCGCCTCTAGAGGCGCCAGGGACGGCCGCGCCGATGGCGACAGTCCCCGAGCCAGGGGCTGCCGCGGAGGGCGCACAGGGGGTGCCGCAATGACCACCACGTTCACGCGTTCAGGCGCGCTCGCCGCGCTCGCCGGATTGGCGCTGACAGCCTTGGCGCCGGCCGCGCACGCCGCGCGCAATCAGCCGGCCGAGACTTATGTCCAGACGCAGGCCACCGCCGCGCTGGCTTCGCTCTCCAATCGCGCGCAAGGCGCGGACGCGCGCCAGCGCCAGTTCGCCCAATTGATGCAGCGCTTCGCGGACATGCCGCGCATCGCGACTTACGTGCTCGGCCGCTACGCCACGCCGCTGCGCGCAGACGTGGCGCTGCGCAACGAATGGCTGTCCGTGTTCCAGGATTATTGCATCGCCGTCTATGAGGATCAGCTTGATCGCTATCGCGGCGAAATCCGCGTGACGGATTCGATCGAACGCGTTCCTGGCCGCGACGTGATCGTGCGCAGCCTGATGAATCCGGCCGATGGCGGACGACCACTGCCGGTGCAATGGCGGATGCTCAAGGTCGGCGAAACCTGGAAGGTCGTCGATGTGTCGCTCGTGCTCGACGGCAATGAAATCTGGCTGGCGCAGCAGCAGCAGCGTGATTTCCTCGCCCAACTCGACCGCAACAATGGCGATGTGCGCGCGCTGATGCAGAACGTGCGGCAAACCACGGCCACGTTGCGCCAGCGCATCCGCGCGCGCACGTAAGATCACGCGAAAAGTCGGCGCGTGGTTAGAGTGAGCGCGGGATCGGCGCGGTCAAAGCGAAATACGGCCGCGCCATTCTCAATGTCATAAAAAAGGACATTGACGCTCAGCTCCTCGAACGCGGGATCGAACGCCGCGAGCGCATCGCGAGGCCCGTGCGGCGCCGGCAGGACCAGAAAGCGCGTCAGATGCGCGCCGCGCGGCGCGGCGATCGCTAATTGGCCCAGGCCCCGCACGAGGTCGGCGCGCGAAGCGTCCGCGCGAATTTCAAATACGAGCGTTTCGGCGCCGCGGCTCAAGGCGAAATCGGCGTGCACACCGCCTTGCTCCACCTCGTCCAGCGCAAAGCCATGCGGCGCGAGCGCGCCGTGCAAGGACACGATCACGAGGCGCTGCACGCGCCGGGCGCGACGTACGCCGGACGACACCTGATAGAGCTGCGATTGCAGCCGTTCGTCTTCATCCTCCAGGAAAGCGCCCAGCTTTGAAACGTGCTTCTCGAACGCGCCCGTGAGGCTTGCGATCGCGCACAGGGCCTCCGCGATGCGCGGGTCTTGAAGCGGCCCGATCAGCAGATAATCCCGCCCCGCGAGTTCCGCGCGCTTTACGAGCGGGGTTCCGGCAAGGCGCTGAAACGGCATCCGCACATCGAGTTCGCGCAGGAATTCAACGCCGAGAATCGCGAAGAAGCCGCCCGCATCGTCGCGCGCGAACGCCGCCTCGCGGCGGCGACGGCCCGGCCGATCGCGCGGCACGTCGATGCGCAGAAGATCGCGGTCCGCTTCGGTCAGGGCGACACCGAGTGAGAAAGCGACGCTGGTGCGTTCAAGATAGAGGTGCAGATCGTCCCGCCGCGCATAGGTGGCGCCGTCTGCGGCCGGCTCCAGCGCATCGCGCGCGTGCCAAGTCTGCCGCCCAGGACCGGCCCAGGCCGTCAGCGAAGCCTCCAAGGCGCCATAAGCGGCGTCGGCGTCAGCGCGTTCCTCGATGATCTTCAACGGCATGCCTCACTCCGCGCGGCACTCAGCCATGCAAGACGCAAACGCGCCGCCTTTTTCTCCCCTCAAGGCGTTCAGGTGGGGCGGAGAAGATCCGCGCCTACCGCCTGAGCGAGCGATTCAAAGCCCTCGGCCGCGAGCCGCTCGGCAAGATCGTCCAGGATGCGGGCCACGAGACCCGGCCCATGATAAACCAGCGCCGAATAGAGCTGCACCGCGCGCGCGCCCGCCTTGATCTTGGCCAAGGCGCCCGCGCCGTCCTCCACGCCGCCCGCGCCGATCAGAGCGATGCGGCCTCCCGCCGCGCGCGCGCACTCCTTGAGGATCGCCGTGGACGGCGCGAATAGCGGGCGCCCAGAAAGCCCGCCTTGTTCGCCCCGGTGCGCGCTTTGCAGCGAGGGCGGACGCGCGATCGTGGTGTTGGAGACGATCAGCGCGTCGAGCTCGAAGCGAATGCCCAAGTCCACGATGTCGGCGATGGCCGCATCGTCGAGATCGGGCGCCACCTTGAGAAAAAGCGGGCGCGGCCCGTGCGCGGCCGTCGCGGCGCCGCGCGCCTCGCGCAAACGACCCAATAAATCCTCCAGCGCGCCGCGCTCCTGCAAGCCGCGCAAACCCGGCGTGTTGGGCGATGAGATATTAGCCGTCACATAATCGCAGAACGGCCAGACGCGTGTGAGCGCCAGCGCGTAATCGGCGGGCCGATCCGCGCTATCCTTGTTGGCGCCTACATTCGCGCCGACGATTCCCGGCGCACGCCGGGCCGATAGGGACGCGATAAAGGCGTCCAGCCCGCGATTGTTGAAGCCCATGCGATTGATGACCGCGCGATCGGCGCTCAAGCGAAACAAGCGTGGGCGCGGATTGCCCGGCTGCGCGCGCGGCGTGACGGTGCCGCATTCGACGAACCCAAAACCCGAACGCAGCAGCGCATCGGCGGCGACTCCGTTCTTGTCGAACCCTGCGGCAAGACCGATCGGGTTCGGCAAATCCAGTCCCGCCAGCGTCGTGCGCAAGATCGGGTGCGCGTCGGCGCGAGCGCGCGGCCCAAGGCCCCGTCGCATGGCGCCGATCGCAAGTTCATGGCCCGTCTCGGGATCGGCGAGGCGCAATGCGGCCGCGCCAATATCGAACAGAAAGCTCATGGCGAAAGCGGCGGCAGAATATGCGCCCCGTCGCGCTCGATGATCGACGCCGCGCGCGCCACGGCGGACACCGGCAGCGCCGCGTAAAGATACGGAAACAAATCCCCGCCCCGCGAAGGCTCCCAGACAATATCAAGGCCCTTCGTCGCCACGGTCAGCAGCACGAGATCCCGGGCGTCGGCGTAATGGAGGCGCAGCGTGTCGCCGACCTGCGCGGCGGTGGAAAAATGCAGGTAGCCGTCGCGCGCATCGACATCCGCCCCCTCATAGAAGCCAGCCCGCTGCGCCGCCTCCCAGGCCGCCCGGGTGGCGATGCGGTAGATGTGCTCGTGCTGCATATTGTCCATCAACTAGGAAAATTTACCTAGATACGGTTGATTCCCGATTAGGATTAGCATAGAAATCGGTCCGGGTCCGGTCCACGGAGGCGCCCTTGCAGCACGCCCAAATCTGGCGCGCCATCGATGCGCTCGCCTCAAGCCATGGGCTCACTCCCTCCGGGCTCGCCCGCGTGGCCGGTCTCGACGCCACGACGTTCAACCGCTCCAAGCGCCAAGGCCCGGACGGCAAGCCGCGCTGGCCATCGACCGAGAGCGTGGCGCGCGCGCTGGAGGCCGTCGGCGCCTCGTTCGATGAATTCGCCGCCTTGCTCGCTGGCCGTCCCGGCGGGGCGGGGCGCGCCATTCCGATCGTCGGCATGGCCAAGGCGGGCGCGGACGGCTTCTTCGACGAAAACGGCTTTCCGATCGGCGCGGAGGAGACGCTGCGCTTTCCAGGGCTCGGCGATGGGCGCGTCTATGCGCTCGAAATCAGCGGCGATTCCATGGAGCCGATGTATCGCGACGGCGATATTGTCGTGGTCGAGCCAAGCGCGCGCGTGCGCAAGGGCGACCGCGTCGTCGCCCGCACCAAGGCCGGCGAGGTGATGGCGAAGATTCTGGGCAGGCGCACGGAAGAGATGATTGAGCTGATCTCGCTCAACCCCGCCTATCCCCCACGCGCCTTGGCGGCGGACGACGTCGATTGGGTGGCGCGCATCGTCTGGGCCAGCCAGTGAATAGCGCGCTGATCCTCGCAAGCCTTGAGCGCGCCGCCGCGAAAGCCGGCGACATCACGCCCGACGTCTATGCGCGGCTCTTCGCCCAGCGGCCCGATCTTGAAGCGCATTTCGCGCTTGATCGCGACGGCGGCGTGCGCGGCGCGATGCTGGCGCACGTGATTGAGGCTATCCTCGATTTCATCGGCCCGCGCGCCTACGCCGCGCATTTGATCCAATGCGAAGTCGTCACCCATGCCGGCTATGACGTGCCGCCCGAGGATTTCGGCCTCTTCTTCGCGGTGCTGGCCGAAGCGGTGCGCGCCGCGGACGATGCGCCCTGGGACGCCGAAACGGAGGCCGCGTGGGCGGTTCTGCTCGAGGCGCTGTCCTTCTACGTGGCCAACCCCAGCCAGCACGCCACCGCCGCGCTGACCTAGCGGCCCGCTTGCGTTTCGGGGCGCGCGCCTCTATGTCCCGCCGCGATGCGCCGCACCGCGATCAAACGCACGATTACGCTCATTCGCCCCAAGCGGGCGGAACGGGTTATCGTGCGCGCGCACGCGGCTTAAGCCCAGCGCCACGAAGCCCCGCCGGATAAGACGGGGCGCGGCTTGGCCGTCCGTCTCCCGGTTCATGGAGACGCCTTGAAATGTCCGCTTCCCGTCCCCGCAGCGTCGCCGTCGTCGGCGCCACAGGCGCCGTCGGCGCCGAGATGATCAAGTGCCTTGAAGAGCGCGCGTTCCCGGTTTCGCGTCTTGTGCCGCTGGCTTCGCCGCGTTCGGCGGGCAAGAGCGTGACCTTCAAGGGCGCGCCGGTGCGCGTGGAAGCGCTTTCGGATGCCGCGTTCGAGGGCGTCGATTTCGCGCTGTTCGCGGCGGGCGCTTCGGTCTCGCGCCAATACCGCGAAGCCGTATTGAAGGCCGGCGGCGTGATGGTCGACAATTCGAGCGCGTTCCGCATGGAGACCGACACCCCGCTCGTCGTGCCGGAGGTGAATCCCGCCGCGCTCGCCGCCCACAAGGGTGTGATCGCAAATCCAAACTGCACGGCGGCGATCATGGTGATGGCGCTCTGGCCGTTGCATCAGGTGAACAAGATCGTGCGCATCAATGGCGCGACCTATCAGGCCGCGTCCGGCGCGGGCGCCGCGGCGATGGAGGAATTGCAGGAATCCACTCGCGCCTTCCTGGAAGGACGACCGTTTGAACAGAAAGTGTTGCCCCACCCCTACGCCTTCAATCTCTTCAGCCACAACACCGCAATCGATCCCGAAACCGGATACAATGATGAAGAAACCAAGGTGATGAAGGAGGTGCGCAAGATCATGGGCGCGCCCGACATCGCCATCAGCGTGACCTGCGTGCGCGTGCCTGTGCTACGCGCCCACGCCGAAGCGCTTTCAGTGACCTTCGCGCACCCGATCTCCGCCGACGATGCGCGCGCGCTTCTTTCCGCCGCGCCGGGCGTGCGCATCGTGGATGATCGCGCCAAGAACCATTTCCCGATGCCGATCGAAGCCAGCGGCCAGGATGACGTTCTTGTGGGCCGGCTGCGCACCGATCTGAGCGATCCCACCGGGCGCACGCTGGCCATGTTCATCAGCGGCGACCAATTGCTGAAAGGCGCCGCGCTCAACGCGGTGCAGATCGCCGAACGGCTGCTCTGAGGCGTCGGCGGCCGCGCGCAACGCAGCCGCCGACTAAAGCCATCGGATCGTTCAGCGCTGCACTGGCTGCAGCCCATGACCATCGGGCGTGGTGTCGAGAACCGCGCCCGTCGTCGAGGCCGGCCAATGCGCCTGAATGATCCCCATCATGCCCTGGCCATAGGTGGGATTGGCGAAGTCGCGGCCGAGATCGGTGAGAATTGAGAGCCACCCGCCGGTGACCGCCCCCGCCTCCCGCAAACGCGCCAAGGCGTCGGCCTCGGCCATGGCGCTGTTCGAACCCGACACGTCGGTGATGACGAAGACCTTGTAGCCGGCGCGCAGCAAGTCGAGCGTCGTGTGCAAGGTGCAATTATCGATCGAAATGCCGCCGATCACGATCGTGCGACGTCCCGTCCGCTCAAGCCAAGCGCGCACTTGCGGCGTGAACCCCGAGACGCTCGTTCTGTTGAATCTGTGCGCATCATGCGTCACGTGTTGCGTGATCTCGGGCAAAAACGTCCCATAATAATCATTCTCCTCGCCTAGGACGATCGTCGGGACCTTGAACAGCGGATTGAATTTGGCGAAGGCCGTGACGTTGTTTCGGAACTGGGGGACCGGGATTGTTGTGATGAGGTTGTCGAGGCCCGTCACGTAATCCACATAGATGAGAACGGTGTCCTCGATGGCGGGGACGTGGCGGCTCGCGATCGCATCGGCGCGGTGCGCGTGCGCGAAACTCGGCGCGGCGAGCAATCCTAGAAAGGCGGCTAACAAGAGAAATGAGCGCATCGTCCTACTCCTTCAGCGCCTCAGGCGCGGCGACCGCAGGCGTGCCGAAGACGCCCCGAACTGGCGCGCTCGATCTTGCTTGGACAGAGACGGAATTTGCTGCAATGGGCGGGGGCGCACGCCTTTTTCGATTGAACCGGCCGAGCGGTTCGGTCCCCGTGCACGGCAAGGACGGTCTCACGCTTGTCGTGCGGATCAATTTAATGGCCCGGTCCACGACCATTGATCGCACCCATCTCAAGCAATGCCTGGCCCCGGACTATTTCGTCGTCGTGGCGCCCGGCTCGACGACGACGTTGGCCGCGCACAATGCTCAGACATTATTGCGGCTCGAAATCGCGCCGGGCCATGTCGAGGCGTCTCAGATCCAGGCGGGAGCGCTCAAGCGTTTGCATGGGAGAGTTTACGCCAACGCCTTTATCAGCGGGCTGGTTGAACAATTGGCCGGCATGAAGGAGGCCGCGCAGGCGCGCTTGTCGGCGAGCTTGATCGAAACGCTGCTCCTGTCGCTCAGCGCGCTTGCGGACGGGCCGGGCGTGGACACGGCCCAAGGCGGCCTGACCGCCCGGCAATTAGCGATTTTGCGCGACCATGTGGAATCCCGCCTTGGCGAGGCGCTGCGCAATACGGATCTGGCGCGGCTGGTCGATCTATCGCCGTTCCATTTCGTGCGCGCGTTTAAGCGATCCATGGGCGCAACGCCCGCAGCCTGGATCAAGCTGCGTCGCATGACCGTGGCGCAAAAGCTGTTGGCGGACCAGGACCGCTCCATCACCGATATCGCGGCCGCGCTCGGCTATGACAGCCCAAGCCGCTTCTCAAGCGCGTTCCGCGCGGCGACGGGCGTGTCTCCAAGCAAGTTCCGCCGCAATGCGCGCGACGCAGCCGAGCCTGCCTTCTAACTTGGCTCATCGCCACGGGCGCGGCGCTCACGCCGCGCAGATCGCAAACGGCGCCTTTGACGCGCCGCCCAATTGCGCGCAGGGTCGCGCGGCTGGGATCGGAGGGCTGAAGATGAACCTAAAAACCGCGTTTGCGGCGCTCCTCCTTCTCGCCGCGTGCGGCGCCGCTCCTACCGCGCCTCACGAAGCCGCCGCGCAAGCCAGCGATTCTGCGCAAGCGCCCGCGGAGGCGCTCCTCGAAGCCATGGGCATGCCGATGGATGCGCAGGGACAGATCGTCAATGATTGCGGCGAGAAGGTCACACCAAGCGTGCATCGCGCGCCGCTCGGCGGCGAAGTCGGCACGGCGTGGCTTGTCGTGATCGGCGGCGGGCCGAACATGCTCACCTGCTATGGCATGACCGGCATGGCGATCACGCTCCTGCGGGCGCAGGGCGATGCGTACACACCGATCTTCCAGGGCGCGGGCCACCTCGCGATCATGCCCACAGCACATGAAGGCGTGAAGGATATCGCGATCGGCGGCCCAGGTTTCGAATTCCCTGTCCTGCGCTGGGATGGACGCACATACGTAAACGACCGCACGATCTCGGACGGCGAATTTCCGCAATCGCTGAACTAATCCTCGGGGCGCTCCGGCCGCCACGAGGCGATGAGGCGCGCGCCCGGCGCTTCGATGCTGTCGCCGTCGATGGAGAAGGCGGCGAAGGCGCTGGTGGGGAAGTCTTCGCGCAGCGCGCGGGCGGTGCGCGAATTGTCATGACTTTGCGCCACGAGATGCGCGGCGAGCGCGTGCAGGCCCGGATTATGGCCGACGACGATGACGACATCGGCGGCGATGCCCCGCGCCGCCGCCCAGATCGTTTCCGGTTCGCAAAGATAGAGCTCTTCGTCCACGCGCGTATCGAGCGGGGCGACGTCGCCAAGCGCGATATGGGCTGTCTCCCGCGTCCGCGCGGCCGGCGAGATCAGCGCAAAATCCGGCTTGAGGCCCGCCGCGCTCAATGCCGCGCCGGCGGCGGCGGCGTCGCGCCTGCCCCGGCTCGTCAGAACGCGCGCGCGATCGGAGGGCGCTTCATGGTCGCGCACCGCCTTGGCGTGACGCAGGAGGATCAGGGTCTTCATCCCGTCTTTGTGGACTGGAACCGAGGCGTCTTCCAAGCCCGGCTTTGCGCCGCCTTGCGCCTAGGGCTAATGCACCTCTACGCCTGACGCGCGAATCAACCGTCCGAGCATGAGCATGTCGAACTTGTCCGCCCTCGCCGCCGCCGCCAAGGCCTGGCCCTTCGAGCAAGCGCGCGCCGTGGTGGAGCGACTGAAAAAGCGCCCCAAGGAGGTCGTCACCTTCGAAACCGGCTATGGCCCCTCCGGCCTGCCGCACATCGGCACGTTCGGCGAGGTGGCGCGCACCTCCATGGTGCGCCACGCCTTCCGTGTGCTGACGGACGACAAGATTCCCACGCGGCTCATCGCCTTCTCCGACGATATGGACGGCATGCGCAAAATTCCGCCGACCGTGCCGAACCATGAGCTTCTGCGCCCGCACATGGGCAAGCCGCTGACGGATGTGCCTGATCCGTTCGGCACGCATCAAAGTTTCGCCCATCACAACAATGCGCGCCTGCGCGCTTTTCTGGACGGGTTCGGTTTCGAATACGAATTCATGTCATCGACCGAGCAATATCGCGCGGGGCGCTTCGACGAGACGCTGTTGAAGATGCTCGATCGCTATGACGCCATCATGGCGATCATGCTGCCCACGCTTGGGCCCGATCGGCGCGCCACCTATTCGCCGTTCCTGCCGATCAGCCCCAAGACCGGGCGCGTGCTCGAAGTCCCCACGCTGGCGCGCAATTTCTCAAAGGGCACGATCGTTTTTCAGGACGAGGACGGCGAGAAGATCGAAACGCCCGTCACCGGCGGGCGCGTCAAGATTCAATGGAAGCCGGATTGGGCGCTGCGCTGGACCGCGCTCGGCGTCGATTACGAAATGGCCGGCAAGGATCTGATCGACAGCGTGAAAGTGTCCTCTCAAATCTGCGCCGCGCTCGGCGGGACGCCGCCGGAAGGCTTCAATTACGAGCTGTTTCTCGACGAACAGGGCCAGAAGATTTCAAAGACCAAGGGCAATGGACTCGCGGTGGAGGAATGGCTCCGCTACGCGCCGCCGGAAAGCCTTTCCCTCTACCAGTTTCAAAAGCCCAAGACCGCCAAGCGGCTCTATTTCGATGTGATCCCCAAGGCCGTCGATGAATATCTGAGCTTCCTGGACTCCTATCCCGGTCAGGACCTGGCCGAGCAGATCGAGAATCCAGTCTGGCACATACACAATGGCGCGCCCCCTCCGCCGGAGGAAACAGCCCGCTTCGCGCCGGCGACGAATGAGCGCGCGGCGGCGGCGATCTCGTTCGCGCTGCTGCTCAATCTCGTTTCGGCGGCCAACGCCGAATCCAAGGATCATCTTTGGAAATTCATCGGCAAGTACGCGCCCGGCGCCTCGCCGCAAACGCATCCGCGCCTCGACACGCTGTGCGGCTATGCGCTGCGCTATTATGAGGATTTCGTGAAGCCGGCGAAGCGCTTCCGCGCGGCGACCGACAAGGAACGCGCCGCCTTCGAAGCGCTGATCGCCAAGCTCGACGCGCTGCCGGCCGATTGCGCCGATGCGACGCTCATTCAGAACGAAGTGTTCGAGATCGGCAAAGCGCATGCGTTCGAACCGCTGCGCGACTGGTTCAAGGCGCTCTACGAAGTGCTGCTCGGCCAGGAGCAGGGCCCCCGCTTCGGCTCGTTCGCGGCGATCTTCGGCGTGCGCGAGACGGCGGCCCTGATGCGGCGCGCGCTTCAAGGCGAATTGATCGCGGACTAGCGCTAAAGAGGTTGGCCTCAACCTCTGGATGGTGGTTGCAGTCCCTGCGTCACCTCCATGCTGGATTGCATGGGGGACGGCGCCGCAAGCGCGGCGGCAGATGCGATGCCGGTATGGCGGCTGCTCGAGGCTGAGCGGCCGGACCGAAGCGCGCGCCGGGTTTTGACCTGGATACAACGCCTGTTTCTGGTCCTGCTGGCGGCGGGCCTCGCATGGGCGTTCTGGCGTCACGCCGACGCGGCGTTCGCCACGCTTTACGCGCTGGTGTTCGCCGGCTTTTTCGCCGCGATTTCGCTCCGCCTCGTTGCGGCGGCAGCGAGCCTCGCCACCCCGCCGCCCACGCCGCCGCCGCCCGCGCCTACTGAAGCCCCGCTCTATACCATCCTCGTGCCGCTCTATCGCGAAGCCACGGTGGTCGCCGATTTGGCGGCGGCGCTGTCGCGCATCACTTATCCGCGCGAGCGGCTGGACATAAAATTCGTCGTCGAGATGGACGATGTGGAAACGCGCGCGGCTTTGGAGCATCTGCCGGCGCTAAGCCCGTACGAAGTGGTGATGGTGGCGGAGGAAGGCCCCCGCACCAAGCCCAAGGCGCTGAACATCGCCCTCGCCACGGCGCGCGGCGAATTCCTCACCGTCTATGACGCGGAGGATCGCCCTCACCCTGAGCAGCTCAACGCCGCGATCGCGGCGTTCGCGCGCGGCGGGCCGCAGCTTGCCTGCGTGCAGGCGCCCTTGTTCGTGGACAATGCCCGCGACAGCTGGATCGCCGAACAATTCGCCACCGAATACGCCATTCAATTCGGTGAAATTCTGCCCCTGCTCACGCGTTTTGGCTTGCCCGCGCCGCTGGGCGGCACCAGCAATCATTTTCGCGTTTCGGCTTTGCGCGAAGCGCGCGGCTGGGACAGCTGGAACGTCACCGAAGACGCCGATCTCGGCTATCGGCTCGCCCGCAAGGGGTGGCGCATCGGCCTGATCGACCCGCCGACCTGGGAGGAAGCGCCCGTATCCGCCCGCGCATGGATGCGTCAGCGCACGCGCTGGCTCAAAGGCCACATGCAGACCTGGCTCGTGCTCATGCGCAATCCGATCCGCACCGCGCGGGAAATGGGCCTTGGCGCCTTCGCCTCGATGCATCTGGTGCTGGGCGGGGGCGTGGTCGCCGCCTTTCTGCACGGACCGATCGCGGCGCTCGTCCTTCTGACGTTGCTGACGCCGCTTGAGCTCATGGGCCCGCAAGACGTGGCGCTGGGCCTCTATGGCTATGCGGCCACGCTCTATGGCGGGCTGGTGGCGGCGGCCAAGCACGGCGCGCCTGGCATGGTGCGCGCGGCCGCCACAATGCCCTTCTATTGGCCGCTCGCCACCTTGGCCGCCTTTGAAGCGCTGCGCGATCTGATGCTCCGCCCGCATTTTTGGGCGAAGACCCAGCATGGCCTTTCGCAGAGGCGGCCTATCGGCGCGGCGGCGAACACGTCAGTTTAGGGTATGACCCTATCGCACCTGGTCGCGCCGTTCGGCGCGTTCGCCGTGCTCGCGGCGGCCTTCGCCTACGCGTCCTGGAAAGCGGCGCTGGCGCCCGATCCAGCGCGTCCGCGACTATTTCCCTGGCGCACGCTTTCAGTGCTGTTCGGCGCCGCTGGCCTGATTGCGCTGATCTACCTCATCGCGCGGGCGCTGCCCGCCGACGCGTCATAGGTTGAGCCGCGTGCGGCGCTTGATTAGGGTCGCCGCCAAATAAGTTTGGAGGACCAAATGGCCGACGGCGCCGGCGCTCTGGAAGATTTCCGCAAGGAGGTTCGCACCTGGCTGGAGGCGAATTGCCCGCCCTCCATGCGCACGCCCGGCGAAAGCGAAGAGGATTTCGTCTGGGGCGGACGCAAAGCGACGTTCAAGAACCCCGAAGCCAAGCTCTGGCTTGAGCGCATGGGTGCGAAGGGTTGGACCGCGCCGACTTGGCCGAAACAATATGGCGGCGGCGGCCTCAGCGCGGCCGAGAACGCCATCCTTCAGGCAGAGCTGCGCCGCATCAAGGCGCGCCCCGCCCTCTCCAGTTTCGGCATCTGGATGCTCGGCCCGGTGCTGCTCGAATACGCCAATGAAGACCAGAAGCAGGAGCATCTGCCGAAGATCGTGCGCGGGGAAATCCGCTGGTGCCAAGGCTATTCGGAACCGGGCGCGGGCTCCGACCTCGCGGGTCTGCAAACCAAGTGCGAAGACAAGGGCGATCATTGGCTGATCAACGGCCAGAAAATCTGGACCAGCTACGCCAATCACGCCGATTGGTGCTTCTGCCTCGTGCGCACCGACACATCCAAGAAGCACGAAGGCATTTCCTTCGTGCTGATCGACATGTCCACGCCGGGCGTTGAAACGCGCCCAATCAAGCTGATTTCTGGCGCTTCGCCGTTCTGCGAAACCTTCTTCACCGACGTGAAGATTCCGAAGGGAAACATGGTCGGCCGGCTTAATGGCGGCTGGGAGATCGCCAAGCGCCTCTTGCAATATGAACGCACCAACATTTCCGGCTTTGGCTCCGGCGCGACGCTCGGCGTGCAGGATTACGCAAAGAAGTATGTCGGACTGGAAGACGGAAAGCTCGCCGACGCCGATCTGCGCGCGCGCCTGTCGGAACTGAAAATGCGCGAACGCGCCTATGCGTTGACTGTTCAGCGCGCGCAGGAAGAAGCCAAGGCGGGCCAGAATGTGAGCCACATGGCGTCCATGTTCAAAATGGCCGGCGCAACGCTCAATATCGATCGCTGCGAGCTGATGGTGGAGAGCCTCGGCTCGCGTGCTTTCGGCTGGGAAGGCGATGGGTTCGACGCGGCCGAACTGGGCGTCACGCGCGGCTGGCTGCGCTCGAAAGGCAATTCGATCGAAGGCGGCACGACGGAGGTGAACACCAATGTCGTGGCCAAGCGCGTGCTCGGCCTGCCGGATCTGAAGTGATGACGGCGTCGATCACGGAAATCGCGCCGGACACTTTCCGCATCGCCCATTTCCTTCCGGCGATGGGCATTACGTTCAATCAATATCTGGTGCGCGACGAGGAGCCGCTGCTCTACCATACCGGCTTTCGTCACCTGTTCGCCGATACGCTCGCGGCGGCCGCCACCGTGATCGATCCGGCGCGCCTACGCTGGATCGGCTTTTCGCATTTCGAGCCGGACGAATGCGGCGCGCTGAACGAATGGCTCGCTGTCGCGCCGCACGCCACTCCGGTGGCGAGTTTCGTCGGCGCCAATGCAATGCTGTTCGATTTCGCCGACCGCCCCGCCCGCGTTTTTGAAGACAACGAAGTGCTGGAGACCGGCGCGCGGGCGTTTCAATTTCTGTCCACGCCGCATCTGCCGCATGGTTGGGATGCAAGCTTCCTGTTTGAAACGAAGGACCGCACGCTGTTTTGCTCGGACCTGTTCCTGCAACCCGGCGAGACGGATGCGCTGATCGAAGGCGACATTATCGGCCCCGTCGAAGCGACCATGGCGGCGAACCTTCAAGGCCCCTTCGCGCACGACATGCCCTACACCGCGCGGACCGACGCGGCGCTGCAAAGGCTTGCGGCCTTGAATCCCGCCACGCTCGCCGCCATGCATGGCGCCGCCTATCGCGGCGATGGCGCGGCGGCGCTGCGCGATTTCGCCGGCGTCGCGAAAAGATTGCTCAGCTAAATAAATTCATAGGGAGTTTGCACGTGTTCACGCTCAACGAAGAGCAGCAATTGCTGAAGGACGCCGCCAAGAGCTTCATCCAGGAACAGGCGCCGGTGACGCGATTCCGCAAGATGCGCGACGAAGGCAAGAACGGCTGGGACGCCGACCTTTGGCGGCAAATGGTCGAGATGGGCTGGACCGGCGTGCTCGTGCCCGAGGAATATGGCGGTTCGGGCCTTGGCTATCTCGGTCTTGGCGTGGTGCTTGAAGAGACCGGGCGCACGTTGGCGGCGTCCCCGCTTCTGTCGACCGCGCTGATCGGCGCGAGCGCTCTGATGCTGGGCGGCGCCGATGCGCAAAAGCAGACGCATCTGCCCAAAGTCGTCGACGGCTCGGCGATCTTCGCGCTCGCCGTGGATGAAGGCCCGCATCACGCGCCGCACAAGATCGCGCTCAAGGCCGAAAAAGCTGGCGCGGGGTTCAAACTCAACGGCAAAAAGACTTACGTCGCCGACGGCCATTTGGCGACGACGCTGATCGTCGCCGCGCGCACCGGCGGCAAGGCCGGCGAAGCGCAAGGCATCACGCTTTTCCTCGTGCCGGCGGATGCGCCGGGCGTGACGCGCACAATGCTCAAGACGGTCGATAGCCGGGGCGCGGCCGACATCGCCTTCAAGGACGTCACGGTCGGCGCCGATGCGGTTCTTGGCGGCGTCGATGCGGGCGCGGGCTTGCTCGATCAAGTCCTCGACCGCGCACGCATCGGGCTTGCCGCGGAAATGCTCGGCCAGGCCGGCCAGAGCTTCGAGATCACCAATGACTATCTCAAGACGCGCGTGCAATTCGGCCAGCCGATCGGCGCCTTCCAGGCCCTACAGCATCGCGCCGCGAAGATGTTCACGGACATTGAGCTAACACGCTCCTGCGTGATCGCGGCGCTCGACGCGCTCGACGAGAACCGCAACGACATCGCCGAACTCGCCAGCGTCGCCAAGGCGCGCGCGAGCGACACGCTGCACACCGTCTCCAACGAGATGGTGCAGATGCATGGCGGCATCGGCATGACCGATGCGCACGATAGCGGCCTCTATCTGAAGCGCGCGCGCGTGCAGGAGGGTCTTTATGGCGGCGCCGCGTTCCATCGCGATCGCTTCGCCAGCCTCAACGGCTATTGATCAGCCGGCCTGCAGATAGCGCCGGTTCGCGGCGCGCACGGCCGCGCCCGCCTCGTCGTAGAGGAACGGCACATAGACGAAGCGTCGCCCTTGCGTGACGCGCGTTGCCTGATGCAGCAGCGAACACGAAAACACGCACGCCCCGCCGGTTGGCGGGCGAAACAAGGCACGGCCGAACTCTGGAAACACCAGATCGCCACCCTCATGCTCCTCGGCGTTGAGATTGATCGACACAGCAAAGCGGCGATGCGCCGTGCCGCGCGTGGTGTTGTCGCGATGCGGCGCGAAATGGCCGCCGGTTTCTGAATCGTAGCAGGCGACCGTGTTGCGCTCGATGCGCGTGACCTCGAATTGAAAGGCGCGCGCGATTTCCGGCACAAGCCGGCGCCGAATGCGGCGATGGCAAGCGTTGATCAGCGCCTCATCCGCCATGTTCCAATCGCTGCGCCGTTTGTGCGCGTAATCGTTGACGGCGACCGTCATCCCGTCACGCTCGACCATGAAGCCGCTTTCGACGCCGCCCGCCTTTTCATAGCCCTCGATCAAGGCGCGGCACAGCGCGCGTTCGAACACGGCCGGCACGATCAGCACCGGGGCCTGGCGCTGCGCCGGCGTGGGTGCGCCGATCGGGATCATCCGATCGAAAAGATCGAACGCCTCCGCGACATGCCGCTCAGCCGCACTGCTGACGATCGCCGCGATCTGCAGCCGCTCATTGATGAGGAATGTCGTCGGCCCATCGCCCGGCCCATAGAGCCTCGCGAGCGCGCCATCGGCATCGAAGAAATAGCGCACGCCATGCACGCCCTCCGGCACGGCGAGGCCGCAATCGCCCGGATCGGCGCTCACCAAAAGCAGCGCCGTCGTCGTTGCGGCGAAGCGATGCGCGCCGGAATGAAAATCGGCGAACACGCGCGCGCCGGGCCCAAGCTGGAACGAGGGGAGGAAAGCGAGAACGATGTTCCGCCCGCCGAGCGACGCGAATTGGAAACGCGGATTGGCGTCGGTCCGGGCATGAAACCAGGGCGCGGGATCGCCCGCATGCAATGGCGGGGCTGCGCGCGGCGGCGCGCCCGGCGGAACCGGCTCCTCTTGATCTTGCGCGTCGCCCTGCGCCATCGGCGCCCCACCTCCGCCTGCACGTATATCAAAATCGGCCTGCCGCGCTCAAACCCTTGAGGCGGCGCCAGAAAAGCTCCAAAAACGCTGCGCGCGCGGGCGTAGTTCAGAGGTAGAACGTCAGCTTCCCAAGAATTGCTGAACGATCCTGAATCAATAGCTTACGCCGCAAACCTCTTTCGCGACGGCCATTGATTCCAAACGACAATTCTTGGGGGATGTAAACCATTTTAGCGTAGAAGCCGGGTCTGGCTCAAGCGCCAGAATCACGGCCGCGCACAGCGCTCGGCGCCGGCTCGGCGACGCGCGCGGCGATTGATTTCAGGATGGGTTTTGGGGCGTGGACGCCGGCGTCGCCAGCTAGGCTTGGGCCCGGTTCAAACGCTCCAGCCAGGCCAGCGCGACGCGCTCGGCGTCGGCGTAGCGCCGGGCGATGCGATCGACGTCCTCGGTGGACCAGCCGACCATTTCGGCGACCTCTT
>CAZLWK010000032.1:0-28320 GCA_964563395.1 uncultured Caulobacteraceae bacterium | reverse complement strand
CGACGCTCCGCGAGACAGCGCCCGCTCAGCTCCGGCGCGTCGACGCCGAGCACCCTGTAACGCACAACGTCCCCGCCTCTTGGGCCGACGTCGATCGTGTCGCCGTCGACGACGCGGACGTCCGCCGCCGCGACCTGCAGCGCGAATAAGAGCGCGAGCGCGGCCCCCATCTCCCCCTCCCGACAGACTTTGTTCACCACGTGCGGCGCAAAGTCGCCGAACCGCGGCTTCGCGGCCGGGCGCGCCAACGCCCGACCGCCAGCATCTTGCGAAGCCGCTCAGCACAGGAACTGCTGAGATGAAAACCGTGAACGAAGCCGACGCCGGCGGCAAGGCGCGCCTATCCCCGCTCGGGAGCGCGCCGAACCGGCGCAACACGCTCATCAACACCGTCTCCAACGCCGCGATCGGCCTCTCGATCGGGCTCGCCTGCGTCGGCGTCGTCGGTCTCATCGGCTGGGGCAGCCCCCTCGCCAAGGCCGGCACGCTCTTCCTGGTCGGCGTCACGGTGCTCACCGAAATCGCGGCGGCCGAAATGCCGGCCTCGATCGAGGAGCACGCCCGCGAGCGCGACGTCGCCGGCGTTCTGAAGGCCCTGCTCGCCGGCGGCGCCTTCGCCGCCTTCACGGCCTGGAACCTCTTCGCCGGCCACCTCGGCGCCACCGAGATCGAGCGCGCCGGTTTGAACGATCTGCGCGCACCGCTGCAGGCCGAAGCGCTGCGCACCGAAGCCGCGCTCGTCACAGCGCAGGAAGCGCTCGCCGCGTTCGACGTCGCCGCGGAGAAGGAAGCCGACAGGCTGGCGGGCGCCGCCGCCGGCGCGATGGCCGCCGGCTACGTCACCTCAGCCGGCCGCGCCCAAAGCACGGCCGCCCAAGCGCGGATGGAACAGCGCCGCCCGCTCGCCGAGGCTGTCGCGACGGCCCGCGCCGCGGACGCCGTCGCCGACCAGGCGCTCGCCCACGCGCCGACGGGCCGGCCGTGGTGGGAGCTCTGGGCGCCGGCGATCGTGCTGGAGATCTTGAAAGGCGCGCTGCGTTGGCTGACGACGCGGCGGCGCTTCAATCCGGCCGCCGCGCCTGGTCTCGGCGTCGAGGCCGCGCAGCTCGCCACGCTCGACGACGACGCCCGCGCGGCGTTGAAGAAAAGGTGCGCGTCGCTGCTGGCGTCGCTGCGCCATCTGGAGGCGCGCGCCGCGTAAACACGCCGCTCAGATTCATAAAGATGGCGATCGGGCCCGGTGCGCAGCGATGCGCATCGGGCCCTTTGTTTTGGCGGCGCCGCGCCGGTTAAAATCGTGCGCAGCGCGATGCGCAGATTAAGAGATAAGTCCCCGCGGCTTGATCGCGTCGATCGCCGCGACGAGCGCCACGAGCTCGGCGTCGTCGCGCGTCACCATCGGCTTGTGCTCGAACACGCGCGGAGAAACGGCACGAACGTCGGCGCCGCGACGACCGCAATTCAAGCACCGGAAGCGACGCGCCAGCGCATCGATGCGCGTCTCCTGACCCCACCGCGTCGCGCATTCGTCGGGACCGATCGCGCGACGTCTGGCGCAGCCGCGACACGCGAACATGAGGCCGCGGTCGGCGAGTTCGGCGATGCGTTTCGGCGCAGGAGAGAGGAGATCGCGCACGCGACTTTGTTCGCGCGCTGTTCTTTTTCAGTCAAATCTGCTGTAAACCGCGCTGTAAACCGACACGTTTCGTTCTCTTGCGCGCAAAGCGAAAAGCCATAGAAAACAAGCGAAACGCGGGCGTAGTTCAGAGGTAGAACGTCAGCTTCCCAAGCTGAATGTCAGGGGTTCGATTCCCCTCGCCCGCTCCAGAGGCGGCCTCACGCCGCGATCACGCGCTCCACCTCGGTGACGAGGTCCTTCAAATGGAACGGCTTGGACAACACCTTGGCGTCCTTTGGGGCTTTGCTCTGGGCGGAGAGCGCCACCGCCGCGAAGCCCGTGATGAACACGATCTTCATGCGCGGATCGGCTTCCGCGCCGCGCCTGGCCAACTCAATCCCGTCGAGCCCGGGCATCACGATGTCGGTTAAAAGCAAATCGAAAACGCCCTGCTGCAGGGCTTCCCAGGCGCTATCGCCATCGGGGAAAGATTCTACCTCGTGACCGGCGCGCGCGAGGCTCGACGTAAGGAACGCCCTTAAGGAGTCGTCATCTTCCGCCAACAGGATCCGCGCCATGCGCCGCCCGACTCCGCTTCCGGCCATTAATCGCTACCCGAATAGGCCGGGAGAGGTAAAGGCCGCCTTGCGGCGCGCGCTGCGCATGGTTTGCGAAGCCTTCGCGCGCTTATTGACGCCCATGCGTACCAGGGCGATCAATGCGTTGTGGATGTGACAAGCGATTTGACGGCCCGCGCGCGCGCTTCTGCGCCCGAGGCGCGGCAGGAGGGCGAGCCCTGCCTGCGCGAGACGCCGTTCGTGCTGATCGAGCCGCTGCGCCGGACCGCGCCGCTCATCTTCTCCTCCCCGCATAGCGGGCGCCGCTACCCCGCCGATCTTCTGGCCCATGCGCGCACCGGGCTCGCCGCCCTGCGCCGCTCGGAGGACCCGTATGTCGACGAGCTGATCGCTGGCGCGGCCGGACATGGGGCGACGCTGATTTCCGCCACGATCGCGCGCGCCTATGTCGATCTCAACCGCGATCCGGCCGAACTCGACCCCGACATGTATGCCGAACACGTGCCCGATCTGCCGGCGGGCGCCTCGCCGCGCGTGCAGGCCGGACTTGGCGCGATCCCGCGCATCACCGGCGACGGACAGCCGATCTATCGCCGCAAGCTCATGCTCGCGGAGGCGGAAGCGCGGCTCAACGCGGTGCACCGGCCCTATCACGGCGCCCTCACCAGCCTGGTGGCGGAAGCGCGCGCCGAATTCGGCTGCGCGGTGCTGCTCGATTGCCATTCCATGCCATCCTGCGCCCGGGGCGCGCTGGCGCCCGATATCGTGCTCGGCGACCGCTTCGGCGCGGCGTGCCATCCCTCCGTCACAGCGCTGGTTGAAGCGACGTTGCGCCGGCGCGGCTATCGCGTGGCGCGCAACGCCCCCTTCGCCGGCGGCTACACCACGCAGGCCTTTGGCCGCCCGCGCGAACGGATGCACGCCCTGCAAATCGAGGTCAGCCGCAGCCTCTATCTCGACGAATCGACACTGGAGCGGACCAGCGGCTTCGAGCGCGTGCGCGCCGATTTCGCGCTGCTGGCCGAAACGCTGGCCGCCGCGTCGCTGCATAAATCCCTGGCGTGATGGCCCCCGCCAAGCCCGCCGCCGGCGGCGCGCGGGCGCGGCTGATCGAGGCGGCGTTTCACGTCGTCGCCCGCGACGGGCTTGAAGCGGCGAGCGTGAAAACCATCGCCGAAGAGGCCGGCGTGAAGGCGGGCCTCGTCCATTACCACTTTCCCAGCAAGGACGCCGTGTTCGAAGCCGCGTTGCGCCAGGCGCTAGAGGCATATGTCGCGCGCCTGGTCCATCTGAGAGAGACGACGCCGCCTGACCGATTGATCGGCGCCCTGCTGACCGACGCGCGCGGCGCGGCGGACCAGGAGCGCGATTATTTTCGCATGCGGCTGTCCTTTTGCGCGCGCGCGATGTCCGATCCTCCCCTCGCCGCGCTCATGCGCGCGCTCACGCAA
This sequence comes from uncultured Caulobacteraceae bacterium, assembly GCA_964563395.1. Taxonomy (GTDB): domain Bacteria; phylum Pseudomonadota; class Alphaproteobacteria; order Caulobacterales; family Aquidulcibacteraceae; genus JBEVOS01. The sequence goes on along the minus strand of CAZLWK010000032.1, from coordinate 24,673 downwards.
GACGCCGCGGCGGAACTCGCGCGCCTCTTGGCGGCGGCGCGGGGCGCGGCGACTCCATCATCTGACGACCACGCCCGCGCCCGCATGCTGAAGGCGCTGTTCGACGGCGTGATGCTCAATCTGCTGATCGATCCGAGCTTCCCGCTCCAAGACGCCGTGGCGATGACGGCGCGGATGCTCGATCCATCCTCTTGACGGCGCGCCCGCAACTCCGTTTTGGTTGGTCAACCAACCAAGGAGATCGTCCATGCCGTTCATCGTCGCCACGGGCTTCACGGCCGGAATCGGTCGGGAAGCGCTCAATCATCTGGCGCGCGACGGTTCGGCCCGTCTCCTTCTCGGCGTGCGCGACACCGCGAGGGCGGAAGCCGCGCTTCGAGGACTTAACGCCGCCGCGCGGGCGCGTATCGCCTTGGCGCCGCTGGATATGGCGTCCCTGGTGAGCGTGCGCGGCTTCGCGGAAGCGGTGCGGGCGCGTGGCGCGCCCGATATCCTGCTTCTGAACGCCGGCGGACAGACCACGCATCCGCGCGTCACCCAAGACGGGTTCGAGGAGACGTTCGGCGTCAACCATCTCGCCCATTATCTCTTGGCTCGCCTGCTCGCGTCGGCCATGGCCGCCGGGGGTCGTATCGTGTTCACCAGCAGCGGCACGCATGATCCGGCCGAGCGCACGGGCATGCCGGCGCCGCGCCACGCCGACGCGCGCCGTCTTGCTTTCCCGGCTAAGGACCCGCAGCGCGACAGCGATCTGGGCGTGGCGTGCCGACGCGCCTACGCGACCTCCAAGCTCTGCAACGTGATGACGGCGCGCACTCTTGCCGAGCGGCTCGCGCCGAGCCGCGCCGATGTGATGGTTGCGGCGTTCGACCCAGGCTTCACGCCAGGCACCGGGCTCGCCCGCGCCTATCCAGCGCCCTTGCGCCTGATTTGGCATACGATTTTACCGTTGGGCGCGCTCGTTCAGCCGCGTATGAGCACCCCGGCCCGATCGGGTCGCCTGCTGGCGCAGCTGGCCATTTCGCCGGCCTATGAGGGTGCGCGCGGCGCATATTTCGCGGTGCGCGGCCCCAATCTCATCGAAAAGGCGCCTTCGGAACTGGCGCAAGACCCGCAAGCCTGCGCCAAACTATGGCGGGACAGCGCCGCGCTGGTGGGCCTCGATGACTAGCAGGATCGACGGCCCAGGACCCAAAAACAAAACGCCCCGGGCCGAAGCCCGGGGCGAGTTAGATAGGGAGGAAACGCCCGATAGGGCGGGCTGCGTCGCGAAACGCAGCAACGAGTTGAAGATACGCTGCAGCGCACAATAATCAAGCCTCGATTCAGACTTTTTGTGCAATTCATTCGTAATAGCTAGTTTATTAGTTGTTTTGTTTTGTCTTTTTTTCAGGTATCCCTTTTCGCAGATGCACCATTGCAAGCATGAATGGCCCGTTTATTGATTGTGCGGTATCCCCAGCCTCGAAGCGCCGAGATTCCTCTCCCGGCGCACCAGTTTCACCGCAGTGCGGAGCGCATCCTTGTCATCCCCCACCCTCCGCAACATCGCGATCATCGCGCACGTCGATCACGGCAAGACCACTTTGGTCGATCAAATGCTCGCCCAAGGCGGCGCCTTTCGTGAAAACGAGGCGCGCGCCGAGCGGGCGATGGATTCCAACCCCCAGGAACGCGAGCGCGGGATCACCATCCTCGCCAAGCCGACCTCGATCGTCTGGGGCGATTGCCGGATCAATATTGTCGACACGCCCGGCCACGCCGATTTCGGCGGCGAGGTGGAGCGCATCCTCTCGATGGTCGATGGCTGCATCCTGTTGGTCGATGCCGCTGAAAGCGTGATGCCGCAAACCAAATTCGTGCTCGGCAAGGCGTTGGCGCGCGGCTTGAAGCCGATCGTGTGCCTCAACAAGGTCGATCGACCGAACGCCGAACCGGACAAGGCGCTCGACGCCGTGTTCGAACTCTTCCTCGCGCTCGGCGCGAGCGACGAACAAGCGGATTTCCCGATCCTCTACGCCTCTGGCAAGGAAGGCTGGGCGCTGACCGATCTCGCCGCGCCGCGCGATAATCTGACGCCGCTGTTCGATCTGATCGTGCGCCATGTGCCCGAACCGGCGCCGGTGGCGCGCCGCGACGAGCCCTTCGCCATGCTGGTGACGCTGCTGGACAGCGACCCCTTTCTCGGCCGCGTGCTGACGGGGCGGGTGGAGAGCGGACGCGCCAAAGTGGGCGATCCGATTAAGGCGATCACGCGCGATGGGAAGGAGATCGAGCGCGGGCGCCTCACCAAGCTGCTCGCCTATCGCGGCTTGAAGCGCGTGCCTGTGGAGACGGCCGAAGCGGGCGACATCATCGCCATCGCCGGCCTCGTCGATCCCACGGTCGCGGACACGATCGGTGCGCCCGATCTCGCCGGCCCTTGCTTCGCCACGCCCATCGATCCGCCGACGCTGGCCATCACCGTCTCCATCAATGACAGTCCGCTCGCCGGCCGCGCCGGCGACAAGGTGCAAAGCCGCGTGATCCGCGCGCGCTTGTTGCAGGAGGCGGAATCCAACGTCGCCATCCGCGTGCGTGAAACCGACAACAAGGACGCGTTCGAAGTCGCAGGCCGGGGTGAATTGCAGCTTGGCGTGCTGATCGAAACCATGCGCCGCGAAGGCTTCGAACTTTCGATTTCGCGCCCCAAAGTGCTCACGCGGTCGGAAAACGGCCAAAACCTGGAGCCGATCGAAGAGATCGTCGTCGATGTGGACGATGAATATTCCGGCGTCGTCATCGAAAAGCTCGCGATCCGCAAGGCGGAAATGACCGACATGCGCCCCTCGGGCGGGGGCAAGACGCGGTTGACGTTCCTTGGCCCCTCGCGCGGCCTCGTTGGTTATCATGGCGAATTCCTCACCGATACGCGCGGCTCCGGTGTGATGAACCGTTTGTTCCATGGCTGGTCGCCCTGGAAGGGAGAAATTCCCGGACGCTTGCGCGGCGCGCTGATCTCCAACGATGTCGGCCAATCGACGGCCTATGCGCTTTGGAATCTGGAAGAGCGCGGCGTGATGTTCATCGCCGACGGCGAGGACGTTTATGAAGGCATGATCATCGGCGAAAATGCGCGCGGCGAGGACCTCGACGTCAATCCGCTGAAGGGCAAGAAGCTCACCAATGTGCGCGCCAGCGGCAAGGACGAAACCATCCGCCTGACGCCGCCGCGCCGCATGACGCTGGAACAGGCGATCGCCTGGATCGACGATGACGAACTCGTCGAGGTGACGCCGAATGCGATCCGCATCCGCAAGATGTGGCTTGATCCCAATGAGCGCAAGCGCCGCGCGAAAGCGGCGGTGTAAGCTTTAACGCAGCGCGTCAAGCGCTTCCGTGCGAACGCGCGCATCGCCTGTGGCGAGCGCGTTCAACTTGCCCTTCGCCGCGAACCAATCCTCGCGCCAAAGCGACGCGCCATTCCAATCGGTAAGCGCCCCGCCCGCGCCTTCGATCACTGGCGCGAGCGCCGCCACATCCCAAGGCGAAAGCCCGTTCTCGATCACGCAATCGAGCCCGCCCAGCGCGAGCATCGCATAGGCGTAACAATCGCAGCCATAACGCGTAAGCCGCGCGCGGTCGCGCACGCGCGCAAACCGCGCCGCGTCCTCGCCAGAAAAAAGCGTGGGATCGGTGGTGGCGAGACGAGCTTCGTTCAAGCCAGCGCAAGCGCGCACACGCAAGGAACGCACGCCCTCGTGTGTGACGAGATCGGCGCCGCCGGGCCAGCCGCGAAAGCGTTCTCCAAGATACGGCTGATCGATCACGCCGATGATCGGCGCGCCATCCTTGGCGAGCGCGATCAGCACGCCCCAAAGCGGCAGGCCCGCGATGAAGCCGCGCGTGCCGTCGATCGGATCGACGATCCAGGTATAGCCGTCGCGCGTCGGCGCATGCCCGAATTCCTCGCCCAGCACGCCATGATCGGGAAAGCGTTTCGCGATCAAAGCACGGATCGCGCGCTCGCTCGCATGATCGGCTTCGGTGACCGGATCGAAGCCGGCCGGCTTCTTGTTGTCGATGACATGCGCCGCGCGAAAGAACGGCAAAATCGCGGCGCGCGCCGCGTCGGCGAGTTCATCCGCGAAGGACAGGAGTTCGGCGACGGGGATCATGCGACGGCGCTAACATGTGAAAGGCGGGCCCGCCAGCTTGACGCGCCCGCCCACCCCGCATCGCCCCCTGACGGATCAGTCTATGCGGCGTCCGTGTTCTCGTCCTGCAGCGCCTTGGCGAGATCGAGCAGGCGCCGACGCGGGCGCTCGCCGAGCTTGTAATAGGCGCGGATCAGTTCGAGCGTTTCCTTCTGCGACAGCACATCGGCCGCGATCAGATCGCGATCGTTCGCCGGCGCGCTGAGCGCGGCGGGCTGGGCGGCCTGCTGCAAGCCTTCGAAGAAATAATTCACCGGCACGTTGAGCGCGACCGAGAGCTCGAACAAGCGGCTCGCGGTGACGCGGTTGGCGCCGCACTCATACTTTTGGATCTGTTGGAAGCGGATCCCGATGGACTCAGCCAGTTGCTGCTGGGTGAGGCCCAAGAGCCGGCGCCGGCGGCGAAGCCGCTTGCCGACATGCAGGTCGATCGAATTCGCCATGGTTCAGCGCCTATCTCTCTCGTGCCGGCCCCCACGGGTCCAGCGCATGTTGCGAGAGGGGAAGAGCAAGGGGCGTGCCGTCTCGGGAATGGTGAAAAGCGTAGTCTTTACCGCTTGATAACGAGAGTTTGTACGAGCCGATTCCCCTCATTGGTGTGCGTTGGATCAAAATGACGCACAGAGATTGGGGCGCGCCGCGATCCGCGAGGCGGCCGCGCCGGGCGATCCCCGATCCTCGGTCGCTTTAGACGCGGCAGCGGGCGCCCGCTTCCATTTCTCACCCTCCGGCCCGCCGCGCATTTCCGCTTGCATGATCTGTAATTGCGAATTACTCGCATTACCAAAGCAGGGGATGATAATGCGTTTCAAAAACATTTTGTGGGCCACCGCCGCTCTCTCACTCGGCGCCGGCCCCGCCTTGGCCGACGATCTGCTCGCCGCTCAGGCGGAAATCGTGGTCGTGGGCCAACGCGACGACCTCCTCCACATTCCAGGTTCCGGCGCGACCATCGAGACCGAGGACCTTGAGCGCGCGCGCGTGTTCACCGTGAATGAAGCGCTGCGTCAGGCGCCTGGCGTTTACCCGCGCGACGAAGAGGGCCTCGGCCTTCGCCCCAATATCGGCGTGCGGGGCCTTTCGCCCACGCGCTCGACCAAGGTGCTTCTGCTCGAGGACGGCCTGCCGCTGACCTATGCGCCGTACGGCGACAACGCCACCTATTCTCACCCCTCCCTGCGTCGCTTCGAACGCATCGAGATTCTCAAAGGCGCCAGCCAGATTCGGTTTGGACCCAACAGTGTCGGCGGCGTCGTGAACTATATCACGCCAGATGCGCCGTCGGATTTCGGCGGCGAGCTGACGCTCGCGGCCGGCGATAATGGCTATCGCGAAGCCTCCGGCTCGATCGGAGGCGAGGTGCTTGGCGCGCGTCTCCTCGCGCACGGCTCGCACGTCGATTTCGACGGCGTGCGCGACAACCACGATCTAACGTTCGACGATCTGTTTCTGAAGGCCGAGCGCACGCTGGCGCCAGGCCACGACCTGACGGCGCGCATCGGCCTCGCGCGCGAGAACAGCCAAGTCTCCTATTCGGGCCTTACGGAGGCCGAATACGCCGCCGATCCCTACGCGAACCCATTTCCCAACGATCGCTTCGACACGGAGCGCTACTCCGCTTCGCTGACGCATGGCTGGCGCATCAATGATTCCTTCACGCTGACGAGTTCGGCCTATTCGCTCTATTTCACCCGCGATTGGTGGCGCCAATCGTCCAATTCCGGCCAGCGCCCGGCGGATTCTTCCGATCCCACCTGCGTCGACATGAGCAATCTTGAAACGACATGCGGCAATGAGGGCCGGCTGCGCGAATATCATCATCACGGCCTGGAAAGCCGCCTTGGCTGGACCGGCCGCGCCTTCGGCGCCGATGTAAGCGCGGAGTTCGGCGCGCGCGCGCATACGGAGCGCCAGAACCGCCTGCAGATCAATTCCGATACGCCGACGGGACGCACGCCCGGCATTGGCGTGAACGCGGGCGTGCGCGAATTCAGCCGCCGCTACGCCGACGCTTTCGCTGTGTGGGCGACGGGCGCATTCGATTTCGGGCGCCTCGCCATCAGTCCCGGCGTGCGGTTTGAATCGATCCAGTACGAGCGCGAGAACATCGCCAATCCGTCCAACACCACGCCCTTCTCCGAGGAAGAGACGCTTGAAGAGGCGATACCGGGGCTTGGGCTGACCTACGATCTGGCGGATGACATCGTGCTTTATGCCGGCGTGCATCGTGGCTTCGCGCCGCCGCGCGTGGAGGACATCATCTCCTCCTCCGGCGGCGTGGTGGAGCTCGATCCGGAGGAGAGCACGAATTGGGAGCTCGGCGTGCGCGGCGAACCCCTCGCGGGCCTTTTCATCGACGCGGCGCTCTTCCGCATGGATTTCGACAATCAGATCGTGCCCGCGTCCGTGGCCGGCGGCGTCGGCACGACGCTGACGAGCGCTGGTGAGACGAGCCATACCGGCGCGGAGCTTTCGCTGCGCGGCTCGCTCAAGGATATGGGCCTCATGACGCGCGACGATGTCTTCTTTCGCGCCGCGCTCACCTATGTGGGCGAGGCGGAGTATCGCGGCGCGCGCTTCTCGAACATTTCAGGCTTCGAGACCGTCTCGGTGGAGGGCAATCGCCTGCCTTACGCGCCCGAATGGCTGGCCTCGGCCGCCATCGGCTATGCGTGGGGCGATATCGCCGACGCGCAAATCGAGGTGCAACACACCGGCGAACAATTCAGCGATGATCTCAACACCATCGCGCCGACGGAGAACGGCCAGCGAGGCCTGATCGAGGATTTCACCATCGTCAATCTGGCGGCCAATCTGCGCCCGCTCGACAATGGAACGACCTTCTTTGTCACCGTGAAGAACGTATTCGACGAAACCTATATCGTCGACCGCGCGCGCGGCATCCTGCCTGGCGCGCCGCGTCTCTTCCAGGCCGGAATCAGCGTGGAATTCTAATAGAGTTCCGGCCGGCGATCGCGAAAGAAGCCCCATACAGCGCGACGCCGGTCGAGCGCGTCGAGGTCGAATGTGTGGGTGAGCACGCCCTCCTCGTCGCGCGCGAAAGTTTGCACGAGCGCGCCGGTCTCATCGGCGATGAAGGACGAGCCGTAATAGGATTGGCCGCTATATTCCGTGCCGATGCGATTGGCGGCGACAACGGGCATGGCGTTCGATACGGCGTGGCCCTGCATCGCGCGCCGCCATGCGTCGCGCGTGTCAAGCTCGGAATCGTAGGGCTCGCTGCCGATGGCGGTGGGGTAGAACAGAATCTCCGCGCCCTTCAGCGCCATCGCCCGCGCGCTTTCGGGAAACCATTGATCCCAGCAAATGCCGACGCCGATCCTCGCACGGTGCGCGTCCCAGACCTTGAAGCCGGTATCGCCGGGGCGGAAATAATACTTCTCCTGATAGCCGGGCCCGTCGGGAATGTGCGTCTTGCGATAGAGTCCATCGACCCCGCCGGCGGCGTTCACGATGACCACGCTGTTGTAGTAGTGCGGCCCGTCGCGCTCGAAGATGGAGACGGGCAACGTCACGCCCAGCTCCTTCGCCAGCGGCTGAAGCGCGGTGACGCAAGGGTGCGCGGCGGCGGGATAGGCGCCGGCGAACCAGCGCTCCTCTTGCGAGGTGCAGAAATACGGGCCCTGGAACAATTCCGGTGCGAGGATGACCTGCGCGCCGCGCCGCGCCGCTTCGCGCACATGGCGCGCGACCCTGGCGATGTTCGCGTCCATATCCTCGCCGAACGCGGCCTGGATGGCGGCGACCGTCAGCAGCCGAGACATCAAGCGGGCTCCTCGCGGGTGATGCAATGAAAGGCGCCGCCGCCGGCGAGAATGCGATCGGCTGGCAAGGCGACGACGCGGCGATCTGGAAACAAGGTTTGAAGCACCGCCGCAGCCTCCGCGCCAAATTCATTATAGATCGGCATGACGATCGTTTGATTGCCGATGATGAAATTCATATGTGAGGCGGGCATGGGCGCGCCGTCCGCGCCCGCGACGAGGCCTGGGCTTGGCGCGCGCACGATTTCGAGCTTGCGGCCTTGGGCGTCGCGCGCCGCATGCAGCGCATCGGCGATCGCATCAAGCGTGCGCGCATTCGGATCGTCGCCGGACGGCGCCTGACACAAGACGCGGCCCGGCCCGACGAAGCGCGCGATATTGTCCACATGACCGTCGGTGTGGTCGTTCAACAGGCCCTCGTCCAGCCAGACGATCTTGCGCGCGCCCAGGGCCCGCGCGAGCGCGGCTTCCGCCGCCGCCTCGTCCCAGCCATTGCGATTGGCGTTCAGGAGGCATTGGCGCGTGGTGAGGAAGGTCCCTTCGCCGTCGCCGTCGATCGCGCCGCCTTCGAGCACGAAATCCTGCTGCTCGAACGGCGCGCCTGTGCGCGCTGCGACGTCGGCGGCGACGCGCTCATCGCCGTCCATGACGAATTTGCCGCCCCAGCCATTGGTGCGAAAGCCCAGCGCCACCGGCGCCGCGCCGCGTCGGGCGAACAGAGGCGCGGTGTCGCGCAGCCAGCTGTCGCCATAAATGGCCTCGATCACGTCCGCGCAATCGCCCACGGCCTCGCGCGCGCTCCGCGCCGGCTCGCCCGGGCGCGCCAGCACCCGCACGACGTCGCCCTCGGCCAGCGCGCGGACCATCGCGCCGATCTGGAGCCGGGCGGGCCCCACGTCGCCGCCCCATTCGTCGATGTCGAAGGGCCAAGCCGTCCAGATCGCCCGGTGCGGCGCCCATTCGGGCGGAAGATGAAGCGCGCTCATCCTCCCCATGTAGCGCGCGGCGCCTGGAAGCCAAATGCCGGACCGCATCGCAGCACCGCACTTGGCGCTTGGGCCAGCTGCCGCTATGAGCCGCGCCTCTATCCAGGATGATGATGGCGCACCTGAAGCCGACGGAAGGCCTGTTCTGGGCCCTGCTCGCAGGCCTGACCGCCTTGCGCGTCGCCGTGCTCGTCTTGAGCCCGCTCGAGTTGCAATATGACGAAGCGCAATACTGGTTCTGGTCGCTGACGCCGGACTGGGGCTATTTCTCCAAGCCGCCGCTGATCGCCTGGGCGATCGCGCTCACCACAGGCATGTTCGGCGACGCCGAATGGGCGGTGCGCCTGTCCGCGCCGCTGGCGCAATCCGCGGCGGCGGCGGCCCTGTTCTTCGCCGGCCGCGCCATGTTCGACAGGACAACCGGCTTCTGGGCGGGACTGACTTGGGCGCTGCTGCCCTCGATCTGGCTCTCCTCGTCGATCATGTCCACGGACGCGCTTTTGCTGCCGCTCTGGTCGCTGGCGCTTCTGGCGCTGTGGCGCCTGCACGAGAGCGGCAAGATCTTTTGGGCGCTGACGCTCGGACTGGCGATCGGCGCGGGCGCGTTGGCCAAATACGCGATGCTCTATTTCTTGCTTTGCGCCGCATTCGCCGCGCTCTGGGCGCCGGCGCTGCGCAAGACGCTTCTATCGCGCAATGGCGCGCTGGCGCTCACGGCGACGCTGCTTGTGCTCGCCCCAAACCTCGCCTGGAATGCGCGCAACAGCTTCGCCACCATCGAACACACGGCCGCCAATTCCGGCGTCGACGGCGTGCAATTCGACGTTCTCGAAGTGATGGAATTCCTCGGCGCGCAATTCGTGGTGTTCGGGCCGATCCTGTTCGTCGCGCTTGTCTTCATCGCCGCCGGGGCGCTCCGCCAGTTTCGATCGGCGGACATCCGAACCCGGTTTCTCCTTGCCTTCGCCGCGCCCCCGCTGCTGATCATCATCGGCCAGGCGCTTCTGGCGCACGCCAACGCGAACTGGGCCGTCACCGCCTATCCGGCTGCGACCCTGCTGGTGGTCTCCGCTCTGCTGGGATCGGCGCGGGGCCGCTGGGGGCTTGGCGCGTCCACCGCCCTGCACGGCGCGCTGGGCGCCTTCCTGATCGCCGTCACGTTGAGCCCAGGCTTCGCCAACCGCGTCGGCCTCGGCAATGCCTTGGAGGACAGCCGAGGCTGGCGCGAGAGCGCCGCCTTCGTGGCGGCGGCCGCCGCCCGCGCGGGGCCGCTGACGGCGATCGCGGTGGACCATCGGGCCGTGTTTTTCGAGCTCACCTATTATTGGCGGCGCGCCGGCGCCGCGCCCGCCGGGCCGCTGCGCATGTGGGTGCTGAACGCCGATGCGCGCAATCACGCCGAACTCGTCGCCCCGCTCATGCCGGCGGACGGGGCCCGCGTGCTCTTCGTCCACGCCCAGCCGCGCTATCTCGGCCTCGTGCGTGACGATTTCCGCACCCTCACGCCGCTGGACGCCCGCGCGATCGCGCTCGGCGGGGGCCAGACCCGGCCGCTGGCGCTTTCCCTGGCCGAGGATTTCCGCCCGCTCGCGCGGGACCGCCAGGTCACGGCCGATCTGGATTGAAAGTTGACGGCCCGTTCATGTCGGTGTCCCCGGCCTTTCGCGCCGTGGGCGGTTTGACTAAGCTTTCGCAAAAGCCGGGACACCGACGTTTCCATGGTCATTGAGGTCGCACAGGCGGGCGCGACGGCGCGCTATGCCAAAAAACGAGACGCGATCGTCGCGGCGGCGACCGATGTCGTGAACCGCCAGGGCGTGAAGGGCATGACGCTCTCGGAGGTGGCCGCGCAGGTCGGCCTCAACACGACGAGCGTGACCTATTATTTCCGAAAGAAGGAAGATCTGGCCGCCGCCTGCTATCTGTCCACGCTCGAACGGCTGAGCGACGTGGCGCGCACGGCCGCGCAAGCGGGCGAGCCGGCCGCGCGCGTGGAGCGCCTGTTGGGGCTCTTTCTTGAAAATCTCGCCCGACAGCGCGCGGGCGAGGACCCGCCTTATGTGGTTCTGTCCGGCATCCGCACGCTGGAAGAGCCGCATTATTCCGTCGTCACCGGCGCCTTCGCGGCGATGACGCGGCTGATGCGCGACCTGATCGCGCCAGCCGGATATGAGCGGCGCGTTCTGCACGCACGCACCTATCTTTTGCTGGAGCAAGTGCTGTGGTCGACGGCGTGGCTCACGCGCTATGACGTGGAGGATTATCCGCGCATCCAGGCCCGCATGCATGACATTCTGCTCGGCGGCGTGCTCCCAGGCGAAACGGCGTGGCCTCCGAACCTGCTTTCGGCCGCCATGCGCGGCGAGCCGCGCGATGCGGGCCAGCTGATCTTCCTCAACGCCTCGACGCGGCTGGTGAACAGGCTGGGCTATCGCGGCGCCTCGGTAGACAAGATTTCCGCGGAGCTGAACGTCACCAAGGGCTCGTTCTATCACCACAACGAAACCAAGGACGACCTGGTGATGGCCTGCTTCGACCGTACCGAAGCAGTCATCCGCCAAGTGCAGCGCGCCGCGATCGAAGCCGGCGGACAAGGCGGCGTTCAACTCTCTCGGGCGCTGGCGACGCTGATCGATCATCAGATGACGCATGAGGGCCCGCTGCTGCGCAGCGCCGCGCTCCTGTCCATGCCGGCGCCGCTCTGCACCTCGGTCGCCGAACGCGCCGGCCGCATGAACGACCGTTTCGCCGCGATCATCGCCGATGGCGTTTCCGATGGCTCGGTGCGGCGGGTCGATCCCGCGATCGCGGCGCACATGATGATGACCGCGCTGCACGCGGCGGCGGAAACGCCGGCGTGGGTGAAAGGCGCAACGCGCGAGGATTTGCAGAATCTGATCACGCGCCCGGCCCTGTTTGGGCTGTTCGTCTAGCCGTCCGCGCCAAGGACCGCGCGGATCGCGCTCGTCAATTGATCGATTTCCTCATCGGAGGCGATGAAGGGCGGCGTCAAATAGACGATGCGTCCGAACGGACGGATGAAGCAGCCAAGCTTCATGCAAGCGGCGGTGATGGCGGCGCGGTCGGGCGCCGTTTCAAGCTCGACGACGCCGATCGCGCCAAGCACGCGCACGTCGCGCACGCCCGGCGCCGCGCGACAAGGTTCAAGCCCGTCCTTGAGGCGCGCGCAGATGCGCGCGACATCGCCGCGCCACGCCCCGGCCTCAAAAAGATCGAGCGAAGCGTTCGCCGCCGCGCAGGCGAGCGGATGCGCCATGTAGGTGGGCCCATGCATTAGCGCGTGCATGGGATCGTCGCTCCAGAACGCCTCGAAGACGCGCGTTGAGGCCACCGCCGCCGAAAGCGGGGCCACGCCCCCTGTCAACGCCTTGGAGAGTGTGACGATATCGGGTGTGACGCCCGCCGCCTCCATGGCGAACATCGCGCCAGTGCGTCCAAATCCGGTGAAGATCTCATCGAAGATGAGCAGCAGATCGAGCGAATCGGCGATCTCCCGCAGCCGCGCCAAGGTCTGCGCATCGTGGAACAGCATGCCGCCCGCACCCTGCACCAAGGGTTCCACGATGATGGCGGCGATCTCATCGCGATATTGCTCAAGATAGAGCTGCAGCGCATGGGCCGAGCCGCCATCGCGCGGCAGCGGCATAATGTGCTGAATCGGCAGCACGCCGCCGAAATGGCTGTGCATGCCTTCGTCGGGATCGCAGATCATCATGGTGGCGAGCGTGTCGCCATGATAGCCGCCGAGGAACGAGACGAATTTGGTGCGCCCCTTCTCGCCGCGATTGAGCCAGTATTGCACCGCCATCTTCATCGCGATCTCGACCGAGACCGATCCGGATTCGGCGAAAAACACATGATTGAGATCGCCCGGCAGCAGAAGCGCCAGACGCTTGGCGAGGCGATAGGCCGGCTCGTGCGCCAGCCCGCCGAACATGACGTGCGGCATAAGATCGAGCTGCGCCTTCATCGCGGCCACGATGTGGGGATGATTGTAGCCGTGGCAGGCGGTCCACCACGAACTGATTCCATCGACCAACGCGGCGCCGTCCGACAGATAAAGCCGCGCCCCTTGCGTGCGCGCCACGGCGACGGCCGGCGCGGCGGTTTTCATTTGCGTATATGGCCGCCAGACATGGGGCGCGCCTTGCGTGAGCCAATGGGGCCGCGTCTCGTTCATACTTTTCTCTCTAGAGCCTTTCCCGATCAGATTGAATCAATCTGATCGGGAATAAAGGCTCTAAATTTTTGAATCAGGGCGTTTTCTCACCGAAGAACCGGCGCCCACTTCTTCGGAAAACGCCCTGGATGGCGGGTTTGTTGAGTTAAGAGCCGCCGGGCGCTATGTCCAATCCATGCGATCCCTGGACGAATTCGCGGCCGCCAAGCTCGCCGATCTTGAAGCGCGCGATCTGCGCAGGCTCCTGCGTACGGATTGGCGCGAGGACGGGCTTTGGATCGAACGCGCCGGCCGGCGGTATCTATCGTTCTCCTGCAACGATTATCTCAATCTCAGCCACGACCCGCGGCTGAAGGCGGCGGCGCGCGAGGCTGTTGCGCGCTATGGCGTGGGCGCGGGCGCTTCGCGTCTCGTCACCGGCAATCATCCGCTGATGCACACATTGGAAGAGCGCCTCGCGGCCTTCAAGAAGACCGAAGCGGCCTGCGTGTTCGGCTCGGGCTATCTCGCCAATACGGGCATCATTCCCACGCTCGTCCAAGATGGCGACCTTATTGTCGTGGATGAATTGGCCCATTCATGCATCTGGGCTGGGGCGCGGCTTTCGGGAGCGCACGTGATCGCCTTTCGTCACAATGATTGCGCCGACGCCGAGGCGATCCTCGCGCGCGAGCGACACCTCCATCGGCGCGCGCTCATGGTGACGGACGGCGTCTTCTCCATGGATGGCGATATCGCCCCTCTCGATCGGCTAAGCGCGCTCTGCGAAGCGCACGACGTCTGGCTGATGAGCGACGACGCGCATGGGCTTGGCGTGATCGGCGCGGGCCGGGGCGCCGCGCACGCTTTTCCCGGCGCGGGCATACCGCTGCAAATGGGCACGCTGTCGAAGGCGGCAGGCTCCTATGGCGGCTATCTGTGCGCCTCGCGCGCCGTGATCGACCTTATCAAGACGCGGGCGCGCACCTTGATCTATTCCACGGGCCTTCCGCCCGCGAACGCGGCCGCAGCGCTGGAGGCGCTGCGCATTATCGAGAGCGAGCCGACGCTCGTCGCCGCGCCGCTGCAAAAGGCGAAGCGCTTCACGCGTGCACTCGATCTGCCTGAGGCGCAAAGCGCGATCGTCTCGATCATATTGGGCGAGCCGAGGCGCGCGCTCGCCGCGCAACGCGCCTTGATGGAGGAAGGCTTTCTCCTCGTCGCGATCCGCCCGCCCACCGTGCCTGCGGGCACGGCGCGCTTGCGCGTGGCGTTCAGCGCGGGCCATCCCGATGCCGAGATCGATCGTCTGGCGGCGGCTATGCGCGCGCTTCTGCCCGTACCGGCATGAGCGCGCTCTTCATAACCGGCGCCGGCACGGAAGTCGGCAAGACTTATGTCACCTGCGCGCTCCTTCGCGCGCTGCGCGCCGAGGGACGCGCATGCGACGCGTTGAAGCCGATCGTAAGCGGCTATGACGAGGCCGCGCCGGACGGCAGCGATCCCGCGCTCCTCCTTGAAGCAGTGGACGCGCCGGTGACACGCGAGACGCTGGCGCGCATGTCTCCGTTCCGATATCGCGCGCCGCTGGCGGCGGACATGGCCGCGCGTGCGGAAGGCAGAAGCGTCGATTACGAGGCCGTGCTCACGCTCTGCCGCGCCCGCGCGGCGGAGACGGATGGGTTGCTGCTGATCGAAGGCGCGGGCGGCCTGTTCGCGCCCGTCGACGAGACGCGCAGCTTCGCCGATCTCATCATCGCTCTGGGCGCGCCGGCGATCATCGTGGGCGGCTCCTATCTGGGCGCCATCCATCACGCGCTCGCCACGCTCCATGCGGCGCGCGCTTATGGCGTTACGCTGACGGCGCTCATCATCAGCGAAAGCGCGCCGCCCGCGCCAAGTTTCAGCGAGACGCTGGCCGCGATCCGCGCGCGCGCCGGCGAGACGCCAGTGCTAGGCGTGCCGCGCGGCGCATCGCTTCCAGAGGGCGCGCCTCTCCCGCTCTGAGAACGGGAGAGGCTCTCGCAGGCTATTTCACGTCGGCGAAGCGCTTTCCGTCCGCAGCCAGTTTTTCCAGGAGCGCGGCGGGCTTCCAGTGCGCGCCATAGGCGGTCTCGAACGCCTTCAGCTTTTCGAGCACCTTCGGCAGGCCAAGGAAATCGCCGTACCACATCGGGCCGCCGCGATAGACCGGCCAGCCATATCCATTGATCCAGATGATATCGATGTCGCTCGCGCGGATCGCCATCTTCTCTTCCAGAATCTTCGCGCCTTCATTGATCATCGGAAGGATGCAGCGTTCGACGATCTCCTCATCCGTGAAGGTGCGCAAATTCGCGCCGCTTTTCGAAGCGAAATCCTGGATGATCTTCTCCACCACGGGCGAGGGCGTGGGATTGCGATTTTCATCATAATCATAATAGCCCGCGCCGGTTTTCTGGCCGCGTCGATCCATTTCGCAGAGCACGTCGCGAATGGTTTCGCCCTTGGACTTTTCCTTCACCCAGCCGATATCGAGGCCGGCGAGATCGGCCATCTGGAAGACGCCCATCGGAAAGCCGAACTCGACCAGCGCGCGATCGATCTGCCAGGGGGTCGCGCCCTCCTGCAGCAGCGCCTGCGCTTCGCGATTGCGCTGAAACAGCATCCGATTGCCGACGAAGCCAGGACAGACGCCGACGAGCGCGGCGATCTTTCCGATCTTCTTGGCCGCCTGCATGGATGTGGCGATCACGTCCTTGGCCGTCTTTTCGGCGCGCACGATCTCCAACAAGCGCATCACATTGGCCGGCGAGAAGAAATGCAGGCCGATCACGTCTTGCGGGCGCGACGTAGCCGCCGCGATCTCGTCAATGTCGAGCGCCGAAGTATTGGTGGCGAGGATCGCGCCGGGCTTGGCGATCGTATCGAGCTTGGCGAAGATGTCCTTCTTGATATCCATCCGCTCGAACACGGCCTCGATGATGAGGTCGCAATCCGCCAGTGCGCTCATATCGAGCGCGCCTGAAATGCGGCCGAACCGCTTCTCAGCCTCCTCCGGCGAGAAACGGCCATTCTTGGCGCTGCGCTCATAATTGCTTTTGACGACGCCGAGGCCGCGATCGAGCGCCTCCTGCTTCACCTCGACGATGGTGACGGGAATGCCGGCATTGGCGAAATTCATCGCGATGCCGCCGCCCATCGTGCCCGCGCCGATCACGCCGACCTTGGCGATGGGGCGCGTGGGCGTGTCGTCCGGCACGTCCGGAACCTTCCAGACCTGACGTTCGGCGAAGAATACGTAACGCTGCGCCGCCGATTGCGGGCCCATGATCAACTCGCCGAACAGACGGCGTTCTTCCTGGATGCCCTGATCGAACGGCAAATTCACCGCCGCCTCGATCGCCTTGATGTTGTTTTCCGGCGCCATGAAGCCGCGAAATTTCTTAGCGTTCGCCTTGCGGAAATTGGCGAAGATTTCGGGCTTGCCGCGCGCGGCCTCCACCTTCTCGTTCATGTCGCGCACACGCTTGAGCGGACGATTTTCCGCGATCACCTTCTTGGCGAACGCGATGGCGCCGGCGCGCAGCTTGCCCTCTTCCACCAGCTCATCGACAAGGCCGATGGCGAGGCATTCCTTGGCCGGCACGTGCGCGCCGCCCGTGACCATCTCGAGCGCTTTTTCCGGGCCGACAATGCGCGGCAGGCGCTGCGTGCCGCCCGCGCCGGGCAGAAGGCCGAGCGCCACCTCAGGCAGACCGCATTTGGCCGACGGCACGGCGACGCGATAATGGCAGCACAAGGCCACTTCGAGGCCGCCGCCCAACGCCGTGCCATGGATCGCGGCGATCACTGGCTTGGCCGCGCCCTCGATCATGTCCTGCGCATCGAACAAGGAGGCGCCTTTCTGCGCGCCGCCGAATTCGCTTATGTCGGCGCCGGCGATGAAGGTGCGCCCTTCGCAGATCAGCACGATCGCCTTGACGGTGGGATCGGCGACGGCGGCCTTGACGCCTTCATAAAGACCGTCGCGCACTGGCGCGGACAACGCGTTCACCGGCGGCGAATTGAGCGTGAGCACCCCGATATCGCCCTCGACCGTCAAATCGGTCACCGCATTGATCGCCGTCATGTCGTATCTCCCAAGGCGCTTTCGGCCCGCTTCGTGACCTGGGCATAACGCAGCGGGGAGGCGCGTTGCAATCGGCCAGGCGGGGCCGCAAAGTTTCAGCCGAACGATGGTGGCCGGCGCGAACCGGTCTATAGGCTTTTCATGTCCACAGACGCGTCTTCCGACCAGCCCCAGCGCCCCTTCCCCGGCGGCATGATGGGCATGGGCGGACGCAGCCTGATCGAGGGGCCGATCGCGCCGGCGCTGGTGCGCTTCTCGCTGCCGCTGCTCGGCACCAATGTGCTGCAATCCTTGTCGATGACGATCGGCGCGATCTGGGTGAGCCATGTGCTGGGCCCCAACGCGCTGACCGCCACCGTCAACGCGCAGATCCTGATGATGATGCTGATGGGCTCGGTGCTGGGCGTCGGCATGGCGGCCAATATCGTGGTGGCGCAGGCGTTTGGCGCTGGCGACCTGACGCAAGTGAAACGCGTTGTCGGCACGGCGATGTCGTTCTTTGGCATCGCCTCCATCGCGCTCGGCGCGGCGGGCTACGCGGCGACCGACGCGGTGCTCACCGCGATGCGCACGCCGCCCGAGGCGTTCGACGCGGCGCGGGATTATTTCCAGGCCACCTGCGTGTCGATGCCGGCGATCTTCGTGTTCATGTTCGCGATGATGCTGATGCGCGGCGCCGGCGATGCGCGCACGCCCTTCACCTATTCGCTGATGTCGATCCTCCTTGGTCTCGTCTTGTCGCCCATTCTGCTGACGGGCGCGTTCGGCTTTCCAAATCTCGGCATCGCAGGCGCGGTCTATGGCGGACTGATCGCGAACATCATCGCGCTCGCGGCGATGCTGATCGATGTCTATCGCCGCGACAGCCCGCTCGCGCTGCGCGGTGGGGAATTACGCTTCCTGGCGCCCAATCTGCTGATCACCCGCGTTCTGGTTTTGCGCGGCCTGCCCATGGGCGTGCAGATGTTCATCATTTCCGGCGCCTCGCTGGTGATGCTGGCCATGGTCAACGATTATGGCGCGCCCGTCGCGGCGGCCTATGGCGCGGCCTCGCAGCTTTGGAATTATGTGCAGATGCCGGCGATGGCGATCGCGGCGTCGGTCTCGTCCATGGCGGCGCAGAATATCGGCGCGGGCCGCTGGGACCGGGTCGGGCGCATCGCCTTCATCGGCTGCCTCGTCGCCGGGGCCGTGACATTCTCGGCGGTGGCGCTGCTCTATGCGCTCGGGGATGCGCCGCTGCGCCTCTTTCTGCCGAACGGCGGCTACGAACTCAGCGTGGCCCATTCGATCAATCTGCACGTGCTCTGGGCCTGGACGCCGTTCGCGATCACGTTTGTCCTGTTCGGCGTCGTGCGCGCCAACGGGGCGATCCTGCCGCCGACGATCATCCTTACTGTCACGCTCTGGCTGATGCGCGTGCCGTTCGCGCAGGCGCTGCAGCCCTCTCTCGGCATGGACGCGATCTGGTGGAGCTTTCCCGTCGGCACCATCGCCTCGGCCGCTTTGGCCTACGCCTATTATCGCTGGGGCGGGTGGCGAAAGAACGAATTGATGATGGCCTTCGCCCGCCCCGCCGCGGCGCCGCCCGAGGCGCACGCCGCCATGCCCGAGGGCGCGGCCGCGCCCATCGTGCTGCACGAAGCGGGCGAGGATCAGAACCGGCGCACCAAGAGCGCGCCATGAGCCTGCCAGAGCGCATCACGGCGCGGGTGCTGCTCTTCGACGAGGCTCAACGCCTGCTGCTGATGCATTACAAGAATTTCCAGGTGAAGGACGGGCCGAGCTTTTGGGCCACCATCGGCGGCGCGCTCGATCCTGGCGAAACGCTCGAAGCCGGCGCGCGCCGCGAGGTGCTGGAGGAGACGGGGCTGGCGGACATCGCGCTCGGCCCAATCGTGTGGACCGGCGAATGGACGATCGAGTTCGAAGGCCAGCCGCGCCGCTTCAAGGAGAGCTTCCTCGTCGCGCGCACGCAGGCGACCGATCTTTCCTTCGACCGCTGGACCCCGCTTGAGCGCGACATGCTGATCGGCCCGCGCTGGTGGACGCTTGAGGAATTGCAGGCCGCGCGCGAGACGATTTATCCGATAAAGCTCCCACGCCTGATCGCGCCGCTGATGGAGGGCCGCTATCCGGACCCGCCCATACGATTGCGCGAGAAATAGGAGAGCCGTTCATGCGCGCCATTGCCGCCATCGATCAGGGCACCACCTCTTCGCGCTGCATCGTGTTCGACGAAGCTGGCGCCGTGCTGGCCTCGGCGCAAAAGGAGCATCGTCAAATCTATCCGCGCCCCGGCTGGGTGGAACACGATCCGGAAGAAATCTGGGCCAATGTGCAAGACGTGGTGGGCGCGAGCCTTAGCAAGCTTGCGCTGGCGCCGCGCGATCTCGCCGCCATCGGCATCACCAATCAGCGCGAAACCACATTGCTCTGGCGGCGCGACACCGGCGCGCCGATCCATAACGCCATCGTATGGCAGGACACGCGCACCGATTCATTGGCGCGCGCGCTTGGCGGCGACGTCGGTCAGGATCGGTTCCGCGCCTCCTGCGGGCTGCCGCTCGCCACCTATTTCTCCGGCCCGAAGATTCGCTGGCTGCTCGACAATGTGGAAGGCGCACGTGCGCTCGCCGCGCTCGGCGATCTCATGTTCGGCACGATCGACACCTGGCTGATCTGGAAGCTGACCGGCGAACACATCACCGACGTGACTAACGCCAGCCGAACCATGTTGATGAATCTCGCCACGCTCGATTGGGATGAAGACACGCTGGCCGCGTTCGACATTCCCAAATCCCTGCTGCCGCGCATCATGCCGTCGGCGGCGGTTTATGGAGAGGCGCGCGATCATTTCGCCGGCCTCAAGGTGGCTTCCGCGCTTGGCGATCAACAGGCGGCGCTGTTTGGACAAACATGCTTCGCGCCCGGCGAAGGCAAATGCACGTACGGCACCGGCAATTTTCTGCTGGTGAACACGGGCGAAGCGCCGGTCGCCTCGCGCAACGGCCTTCTCACCACGCTCGGCTACCAGATCGGCGACAACAAGGCCGTCTACGCACTTGAAGGCTCGATCGCGGTGACAGGCGCGCTCGTGCAATGGTTCCGCGACAATCTCGGCCTTGTCTCCAGCGCCGCCGAGATCGAAACGCTCGCGCGCAGCGTGGACGACAATGGCGGCTGCTATTTCGTGCCTGCTTTTTCCGGCCTCTTCGCGCCTTATTGGCGCGACGACGCGCGCGGCGTGATCGCCGGCCTCACCGCTTACGTGACGAAGGCGCATCTGGCCCGCGCCGTGCTGGAAGCAGCGGCCTGGCAGACGCGTGAAATCGTCGATGCGATGGCCGCCGATTCCGGGCGCGCGCTCAGCGTGCTCAAAGTCGATGGCGGCATGACGGCGAACACGCTCTTGATGCAGATCCAGGCCGATGTGTTGGGCGCGCCCGTCACGCGCGCGGCGATCGCGGAAACCACATGCCTCGGCGCGGCCTATGCGGCGGGTCTGGCCGTGGGCTTCTGGCCCGATCAGGAGACGCTGCGGACCAATTGGCGCGCGAGCGGCGAATGGCGCCCGCACATGGCGGCTGACGCGCGCGAGGCGGCCTATGCGCGCTGGAAGAAGGCTGTCGCGCGCACGATGGATTGGCTGGATCCAGCTTAGCGCCCTTGCCGGAAAGGCAAAGTCGCGCGAACATCCTTCCGCAACGAACAACACGCTCTTGGGATGGCGGGGGCTCGAGCGCGTGACCAACGCGTAAGGGAGGCCAGCATGAAGAGTGGAGGCGCAGTCCGAGCAATCGGACTTGTGGGACCGTCGGGCGCGGGAAAAACCAGCCTGCGTCAGGCGATAATCGGCATCGCGCCGCCGCAAGGCGGTGAGACGCGCGCGCCCGATGCAGGCATGGACCTCGCCTTTTCCGCCGCCGCCTTCCTGGGCGACCGCTTCGCCATCGTCGATGCGCCGGGCTCACTTGAGTTCGCGTCTGACATGGATCATGCGCTCGCCGCGCTCGATCTCGCGATCATCGTGATCGATCCCGATCCGGAGAAAGCCGCGCTGGCGCAGCCCTATTTGCGCCAGGTGGAGGAACTTGGCGTGCCCCACGCCATCTTCGTCAACAAGATCGACACCGCGCGCGGGCCGGTGCGCGATCTCCTGGCCGCGCTGCAGCCCTATTCCAAGGCCGCCCTGGTGGCGCGGCAAATCCCGATCTGGCGCGACGAGAAAGTGGTCGGCTTCGTCGATCTCGCTTTGGAGCGCGCTTACAATTTCCGCGCCGGACAGGCCTCGGAGCGTGGCGCGATCCCCGATGCGCTGACCGAGGAGGAGCGCGAGGCGCGCTTCCACATGCTTGAACAGCTCGCCGATTTCGACGACGCGCTGATGGAGAAGCTGCTCAGCGATGAAGCGCCGTCGAACGACATGGTGTTCGCCGATCTGACGCGCGAATTGCGCGAAGGCCTCATTACGCCCGTCTTCTTCGGCTCGGCGCAAACGACCTCCGGCGTGCGCCGCCTCCTGAAGGCGATCCGCCATGAAGCGCCGCAGCCCTATGCGGCGGCCGCGCGCCTTGGGATCAATGCGCCGGGCGCGGTGGCGCTAAAGATTTCCTATGCCGGCCAGGCTGGCAAGCTCGCCTTCGCGCGACTGTTCCATGGCGGCCTCGATGACGGCGCCGACATCATCCTCGCGGACGGCGCCACGCGCCGCGCCTCCGGCCTGCAGACCTTGAACGGCGCGGGCCTTAAGAAGACCGCGCACGCCGACGAGGGCGAGATCGTCGCGCTCGCCAAGATCGATGAATTGCATCTGGGCGATTGCGCTGGCCTTGGTCGGGCGCTGGCCGCCGCCAAGCGCGCCGCCCGCGCGCCAATGTACGATCTCGCGATCCGCGCCAAGGACCGCAAGGACGATGTGCGACTCGGCATGGCGCTGCAAAAGCTGGCGGAGGAAGATCCCGGACTCGTCATCGTGCACGACGCGGAGGCGCAGGAGGTGCGCCTCTCCGGCCAAGGCGAAACGCATCTGCGCCAACGCGTGGAGACGTTGAAGAAGCGCTTCAATGTCGATGTCGATCTCACGCGGCCGCAAACGCCGTATCGCGAATCGATCCGCAAGAGCGTGACCATGCGCGGGCGCCACAAGAAACAAACCGGCGGCCATGGCCAATTCGGCGACGTGGTGATCGAGGTGCGCCCGCTGCCGCGCGGATCGGGCTTCGTGTTCGAGGAGCGCATTTCCGGCGGCGTGGTGCCCAAGCAATGGTTCCCCGCCGTGGAGCAAGGGGTGCGCGATGCGATGGAGAAAGGCCCGCTCGGCTTTCACGTGGTCGACGTGGCGGTGACGCTCGTCGACGGCTCCTATCACAGCGTCGATTCCTCCGAGCAGGCGTTCCGCTCCGCCGGCCGCATCGCGATGAGCGAGGCGTTGAAAGCCGCCGAGCCCTATCTTTTGGAGCCGATCGAGAAGCTGGAAATCGTCGCGCCCTCCTCGGCCACGGCGCGCATCAATGGTGCCGTGACCAGCCGCAACGGCCAAATCCTCGGCTTCGCCGGCCGCGACGGCTGGACCGATTGGGACCGCATCGATGTCTATCTGCCGCAAGCCGAGCGCCAGGATTTCATCCATGAGCTCAAGGGCATGACCCAGGGCATGGGCGCGTTCGCCGCGCGTTTCGACCATCTGGTTGAAGTGACCGGCCGGCGCGCGGACGAAGTGATGAAAGGACGGGGCGCGCACTAGACCGAAATCGCCGCAGCGCCGCTTTTGTGTGCATCATTTGGCATAAGCCGGCGGGTGGAATTGTCTTCGCGTGCGAACCTATCCAGCCTCTCTGGCGTAGAGGATGTGCTGGAGAGAAACGCGATGACGAAGAAAGTCGGCGATCCCTGTCCCAAATGCGCGGCGAAGCTCATCCGGCGCCGCTCGAATTTTCGTCGGATCGTCGGCGACGTCGCGTATTGCGCGCCCTGCGGCGCGGCGTTCGAGCTGGCTGAGGAAGAGCCGACGCAGACGCTGTTCGCCCCCGCGCCGGCCTTTTCCTGGTAGGACTAGCGATTGTCTAATTGCGCGCGGACGGCGAAAAGCCCTTCGCGCGTAATGCGATAAGGCCCGCCGCCGCGGCTCATGATGAAGCCGCGCCGCCGCAAGCGCTGGAACACTTCCAGCGTGCAATCGTTCAATCTCCAGCCATCGCGATTGAAGCAATCGACGGCGACGATGTCGCCCTTCGGGCTTTTGCGATGCGCGATGTGACCGCCCTGCGCGAGGGCGTGCAGCGTGCGCTGCTCGTATTTTGAAATGTTCAAGGATGAGTCCTGAGGAAACGCGAGGCTCCGGCCGCCCATTGCGGGCGGGCTTTCATCGGGGCGCGTGGCCCCGGCGCGCGTCAGGCAATCTCTGGCTTCATCCGCGCGCACCATCGCCGCCGGAGCGCGGCTGCGCAAGCGATGGCGCGCACGCGCGCGCCGGTGTAGATTTGGCGCCACAGCGAAGGAGCCGCCATGAGCTGGAAAGACGTGCTGGCGATCGTCGCCGAAGCGGAGGCGGACGAGCCCGCGCTCGCCCTCGCCGCCGCCATCGCGAAACAGACGGGCGCCTCGCTCTCGGCCGCGTTCCTCACGCCGCTGCCGGACGAGCCGCTGGCCTATGAGCCCACCGTGGTGGCCGGCGTCTGGGCCGAGCTTCTGGGCCGCGCGCGGGCGCAATCGGAAGCCGAGCGCGCGAGGATCGAAGCGCGGTTGAAGGCGTTCGACCAGCCCTGCGATTTGCGCGCCGCCGAAGCCCTGTCGCGCGATCTTGGCCGCGTGGCCGCCGTGCACGCGCGCTATTCGGATATCAGCGTCGTCACCCGGCCCGCGGACGGCGCGGCCGGCGATCTGCGCGAGGAATTGATCGAGGGCATCCTTTTTCATTCCGGCCGCGGCGTGATCGCGGCGCCCCCCGAATGGCGCGGCGGCGCGATCGGCGAACGCATCGTGGTGGCCTGGGACGCGAGCCGCGAAGCCACGCGCGCGCTCTCGGAGGCCTATCCCCTGCTCGACAAGGCCGCGCGCGTCACCATCGTCACCATCGACGCCAAGCCCAAGACGTTCGGCCATGGCGAACAGCCGGGCATGAATATCGCCGGCCATCTGGCGCGACGCGGCATCAAAGCCGAAGTGCGCAACATAGACGGTCAGGGCCGCACCGTGGCGCAAACCGTGCTCGACGAAGCGCTCGCGCTCAACGCCGATCTGATCGTCATGGGCGGCTATGCGCATTCGCGTCTGCGCGAGATCGTCTTCGGCGGCGCCACGCGCGATCTTCTACGCGCCAGCCCGACGCCGCTGCTGATGGCGCATTAAAGCCAACGCGCGCGCCGGCGCCCGCGCGTTTGGGGCGCGCGGCGTTGCATGTCGTTTCATCGAAG
>CAZLWK010000031.1:0-28706 GCA_964563395.1 uncultured Caulobacteraceae bacterium | reverse complement strand
GCGCCGGCGGCGACGAAAATGAAATCGCGCCGCGTGAAGCCTTCTTCCTGAGCATTCGCTCCCGTGCTCGCCGCTTCGGCCACGCCGGTCTCCTTGATGCACTTGTTGGCGCGACCCTAGTCAGGGTCGCCGCTTTGGCTCAATGCGTGGGGTGTCGCAGGCGCGCGGCGTACCGCCGCAGGCCAAGCCGAACCGCCCCTCGCCCGATAATCGCCCGGAGCCTCTAAACTGCGCCTCGCCCTCTATCAACCTGACATCCCGCAAAATCTTGGCGCGGCCATTCGGCTCAGCGCATGTCTCGGGATTGGGCTCGACATCATCGAGCCATGCGGCTTCCCGCTGACCGACAAGGCGCTGAAACGGACGGCGCTGGACTATGCAGGCCACGCTGACATTGCGCGTCACGACGGGCTCGCGGCCTTCCGCGCGCGTCGCACGGGGCGGCTCGTCCTTATCGAAACCGATGGCGCGGCACGCCTGCACGACTTCGCCTTCGGCGCCGAAGACACGCTTGTCATGGGCCGCGAGAGCGCCGGCAGTTCGCCTGCGCTTTACGCCGCCGCCGATGCGAGCGTGCGCATCCCGCTGCGGGCCGGCTTGCGCTCGCTCAATGTGGTCAGCGCCGCGGCGATGGCCCTTGGCGAGGCGATGCGCCAAACTGGCCTCATCGCACAGCTTGAAAGCCCGCCATGACGACAGCCAAGACCGCCCCGCCCACCCCCGCCCAGAAGGAGCGCGCCCGCGACTGGTTCCGCGACCTGCAGCATCAGCTGTTCGCCGCGTTCGAGCGCTTGGAGGAAGAGGCGGACCCGGCGCTCTATCCCGGCAGGCCGGGCCGCTTCGAGGCCCTGCCTTGGCGGCGCGGCGACGGCGCAAGCGACCAGGGCGGCGGCGAAGGCGGAATCATGCGCGGACGCTTCTTCGAAAAGGTCGGCGTGCATTGGAGCTGCGTCTATGGCGAGTTCTCGCCTGAGTTCGCCAAGACCATCCCCGGCGCCGCGGACGATCCCCGGTTTTGGTCCTCGGGCGTCTCGCTCATCGCGCACCTGCGCAACCCCCATTGCCCGGCCGCGCACATGAACACCCGCCACATGGTCACCACGCAATGGTGGTTCGGCGGCGGCGGCGACCTCAACCCGACGCAGGATTATCAGCGCAGCGAGGCCTTTCCGGACGCGGTCGATTTTCACGCCGCCTTCAAGGACGCCTGCGACCGCCACGGCGACAATCACCAGCGCTTCAAGGAATGGGCGGACACCTATTTCTTCTCCACCCACAGAAAGCAGCCGCGCGGCGTGGGCGGCATCTTCTACGACCAGCACAATACCGGCGATTGGGAGAAGGATTTCGCATTCACGCAGGATGTGGGCCGCGCCTTCCTGGACATTTATCCCCAGATCCTGCGCCGGCACGCCGAAACACCCTGGACCGAGGCCGACCGCGAAGAGCAGCTCGTTCAGCGCGGGCGCTATGTGGAGTTCAATCTCCTGTACGATCGCGGCACGATGTTTGGGCTGAAGACCGGCGGCAATATCGAGACGATCCTCTCGTCCATGCCGCCGGTGGCGAAATGGCCCTGAGGACTTGGCCCGGATAACGCGCTTCAAGCAGGCGGCGCTTGTCCATGGGCGGCGCCGGCGTGCACAATGGCGGGTGAAGCTCAACCAAGGACAAGCCCTTGACCGCCGTGGCCATTTCATCGACCGGCCTGTTTACGCCGGCCGAAAGCATCACCAACGAAGAATTGGTGGCCGCCTATAACGCCTTCGCGGCGCGCGAAAACGAGAAGCACGCCGCGGCGATCGCCGCTGGCGAGCGCGCGCCCCTCGAACCCTCCAACGTCGATTTCATCGAGAAGGCGTCGGGCATCAAGGCCCGCTACGTGATGGAGAAATCAGGGACGATCGATCCAGCGCGCATGGCGCCGATCTATCCGGAGCGCCCCAATTCCGAGCTCTCCTTGATGGCGGAAATTGGGGTGAAGGCGGCGCGGCAAGCGTTGGAGCGGGCCGGGCGCGCCGCGCGCGACGTCGACGCCGTCATTTGCGCCGCGTCCAACATGCAGCGCGCCTATCCGGCGATGGCCGTGGAGATACAGGAGGCGCTCGGGATCGAAGGCTTCGCCTATGATATGAACGTGGCGTGTTCCTCGGCCACGTTCGGTATCTTCACGGCGGCGGATTATGTGCGCGCCGGCCATGCGCGTTCGGTCCTGGTGGTCAATCCGGAGATCACGTCCGGCCACCTCAATTGGCGCGACCGCGACAGCCATTTCATTTTTGGCGACGTGGCGACCGCCGTGCTCGTGGAGGCCGCCGATATCGCGCCGACAGGCGCATGGGCCGTACTCGGGGCGAAGCTTAAAACGAAATTCTCCAACAATATTCGCAACAATTTCGGCTTTCTCAATCGTTGCGCCGAAGATCAAGCGATCGATTGGTCCGATCCGAAGACCGACAAGCTCTTCATTCAGGAAGGCCGCAAAGTGTTCAAGGAAGTGGTGCCGATGGTGTCGGACCTGATCCTGCTCACGATGTCGGAAATGAAGCTGGAGGCGCGCGATCTGCGGCGCATGTGGCTGCACCAGGCGAACGCCAACATGAATCGACTCATCGCCGCGCGCGTGCTGGGACGAGACGCGACGGAGGATGAAAGCCCCACCGTGCTCGATGAATACGCCAACACATCGAGCGCGGGCTCGATCATCGCGTTCCACAAGCACAGCGAGGATTTGAAGTCCGGCGACAAGGGCCTCATCTGTTCCTTCGGCGCCGGCTATTCCGTCGGGGCCGTGTTCGTGCAGAAAGCCGCTTAGACGCAAAAACGCGCCGGCGCTTCTCAGAGCCGGCGCGTTCGCGTGTTCAGCTTAGGGCTTAGACGGCGCGCAGATTGCCTGCGGAGACCTTGCCGGACCGCTGATCGGCCTGCTCCTCGAATGCGAGCTTTTGGCCCTCAACGAGATTGCGCATGCCGGCGCTTTGAACGGCGCTGATATGGACGAAAACGTCCTTGCCGCCGCCATCCGGTTGAATGAAGCCATAGCCCTTATCGGGATTGAACCACTTAACGACGCCTGTGCTCACGAGACATATCCTTAGTCAAAAGCAGCCGCGCCGCGCGAGGATGCGCGGCCCGGATCGAAATCATTGGGGGATGTCGTCAGCAGGGCCCGTAAAGCGGGACGAGGCCAAGTCGTCGGCCGGAGATCGATGGTCGACGCTTAGACCATAGACGCCGCCGCCACAACCCGGCGCGGCCTCCATGTCTGTTGTTTCATGGTCTGTTGTATCATGCCACGGTTAACGCATCTCGCTGGCGAGCCATTCGATGCTGTCGCCGCTCATCAGGAACACAAGCGCGCGGCTTTCCACCGCGCCGATCGCCGAAAAGAAGCGCCGCGCCACCTCGTCCTCAACCCCTGTCGTGATGCGAATTTCGCGTGAACCGAGGTCCACGGCCCGCTTGGCCACGGCTGCGATCAGCAGCCGCGCGACCCCCGCCCTGCGATATTCGGGCGCGACATAGAGGTCGCCGACCTGGAACGTCGCCGTGGCGCGGCGGAAATCATAGCCCTTGGTGACGATGGCGTGACCCGCCGGCCGGCCCGGCCGCTCCTCCGCCAAATAGCATTCGATCAAGGCGTTCTGGCCGAAAGCGTGCGCGCGTAGCCGCTCCGCGTCGAGCGCGGTGACGACGCCCAATTCGCGCGCGGCGTCCTGCGTCAGTCGCGCAAGTGTGTCGCAATCGCGATTCGTGGCGCGGCGCACCTGCACAATTAGCGCCTCCTTGAGGGAATTAGCCCACGCATCCGAAGCGCACGCAAGCCTACTCGTACGGGACGATCGGCCGATCCTCGTGCTTCTCCCATTCCGTGCCCGGGGCGCGCTTGGCGATCATTCCGCCGATCCAGGCAAGAACGACGATGGCCAGCACGGCGCCCGCGAACCAGATGAAAAACATGGCCCTAGCTCCTGCCGGGATGAGGCGGCTCTCCTTATGTGGCCGCGCTGGCCCCTCGGCGCAATGACCGCTCCGGCGATGGGGCCCTCGTAGAAATCGCTCGCGGCGTCTATTTGTGCGCCAGGAGCCGCCGCTTGCCGCAGACCGCCCCCAAACCGCCCCCCCGCGCCCCGAAGGCCCCGCCGCGGGCCTGGCAGCGGATGCTGTCCGGCCGGCGGCTCGATCTGCTCGATCCCTCGCCCATGGACGTCGAGATCACCGACATCGCCCATGGCCTTGCCCGGGTGGCGCGCTGGAACGGGCAGACCCTGGGGGCGCACGCCTTCTCCGTGGCGCAACATTCCCTGCTGGTGGAGGAAATCACACGCGCGCTCTCCCCCGATTGGGGCCCCAATTGGCGCCTCGCCGCGCTCCTGCACGATGCCCCCGAATATGTCATCGGGGACATGATCAGCCCGTTCAAGGCCGCGCTCGGCCTCGATTATCGCGCGTTCGAGGCCAAGCTGGAGGCGGCGATCCATGTCCGGTTCGGCTTGCCTCCGACGCTGCCAAGCGCGGTGAAGGGCGTGATCAAGCGCGCCGATCAAATTTGCGCCTATCACGAGGCGGTTTCCCTGGCCGGCTTCGATGCGATCGAAGCGATCCGTTTCTTCGGTGCGCCGCCGGCGATTCCGGTGCTGGACGTGACGCCGGCGCCCACCGACGCCGTGCAGCAGGCGTTCCTTGCGCGGTTCAACGCGCTGATTGAGGCGATGTGAATGGCGATCCTCGTTTCTTCGCTCTCGCGCGTGCCGCACATCGCAAAGACGCGGCGGCCTAATCGGATTGTCTCCCTGCTCGATCCCGACAGCACGTTTCCGAGGGGTCACGGCGTCGCCGATCACCTCACCTTGCCGATGCACGACATCAATGACGACCATCCGGGCTGGCGCGCGCCCGCAGCGCATCAGATCGAAAATCTGATCGCGTTCGTT
Organism: uncultured Caulobacteraceae bacterium; assembly: GCA_964563395.1. GTDB lineage: Bacteria > Pseudomonadota > Alphaproteobacteria > Caulobacterales > Aquidulcibacteraceae > JBEVOS01. The sequence goes on along the minus strand of CAZLWK010000031.1, from coordinate 23,772 downwards.
GAAGCCTGGGACCAATCGGCCCCGATCCTCATTCATTGCTATGCCGGCATCAGCCGCTCCACGGCGACGGCGTTCGTGACGGCGTGCGTTCACAATCCCCGTGCAGACGAAGCGGAGATCGCCTGGGCGTTGCGCAAGGCTTCGCCCACGGCATGGCCTAACACCCGCATCATCGCGCTCGCCGACGCCCAGCTCGGCCGCCAAGGGCGCATGATCCGCGCGATCGCCGACATCGGCCCAGGGCGGTCATGGGAAGAAATCGGTGAGGCGCAGCCCTTCGAAATCGCCGCGCGCCACGGGGCGCCGACAGAAGGATGAGCGGGCCGCGCATCGTCATCGGTTTGACGGCGGTGATCGTCGCCGTCACGGAGGACGCACCCTACGTGCTGGTGACGCGGCCCAAGGACGGCGCGCTCACAGGCCTGCCCTTCGGCGCCTTCGATCCCGCGGGCGATAGAACGCTGGAGCTTTCGCTGCGCGGATGGGTGAAGGAGCAGACCGGCTTCGACATCGGCTATGTGGAGCAGCTCTACACGTTCGGCGATCGCGGCCGTGAGGCGCCGCTTCCGGACGTCAGCGGCGCCGACCGCATTATCTCCATCGGCTATCTTGCGTTGACGCCGCATCGCGCCGAGCTGGATCGCGCGGGCGCGCTCTGGCGCAGCTGGTATGATTATTTTCCGTGGGAGGATTGGCGCTCCGGACGGCCCAAAATGATCGACGCCGCGTTGGGGCCGCGCCTCAAGGCGTGGGCGGGCTCAAGCAGGGAATCCGCCGCCCGCCTCTCCCGCGCGCGCCTCGCCTTCGCGCTCGATGGCGCGCCGTGGAACGAAGAGCGCGCGCTCGATCGCTACGAATTGCTGTACGAGGCGGGCCTTGCGCCCGAAGCGGCGAGAGATTCCGCGCGCTTCCGCGGCGGCGCGGCGGCGGAGATAGACGCGGTTCCCCTCGCGCCCGGTTTGGGCGAGCCGATGAGCTCCGATCACCGACGTATTCTCGCGACCGCCATGTCGCGCCTGCGCGCGAAGATCAAATATCGGCCGGTGATTTTCGAACTCGCGCCCGAGCTGTTTACGCTGCTGCATTTGCAACGCCTCGTGGAGGCGATCGCCGGGCTTGACCTTCACAAGCAGAATTTTCGCCGCCTGCTCGACCGCACGGGCCTTGTCGAAGGCGCCGGCAAGTTCGATGCAAGCGCCGGCGGCCGGCCAGCGGAGCTCTTTCGCTTTCGACGCGACGTGCTGGCGCATCGGCCGATCGGCGGCGTGCACGTGCCGGCGCCGCGGCAAGAATAGGCCAAATAAAGAGCATGCCCGCTTGCAGGCGGACATGCTCAAACGCAGCCTCGGGGGATTGGCGGGAGCGAGGCCGCGCGGCGCGCCCGAGGGGCGGCGCGCGCCTTAGAAATCAGCGCGAGAGAACGCGCGGCCAGTTCGCATTGGCGCTGCGGATGAAGCCCGGAATATCGGCCTCCCAGCGGCGCTGCACATCGTCATTGTAGTTGAGATAGAGCTTGCCATCGACGATGCGCCAATTCCGCGGATCGGCGGACGCCGTATAGCCTTGCGAAACCGCCCAGGCGCAATAGCCGCCATATTGCGGGAGATAGGCGCTCGGATTGGCGCGGAAGCGCGCGAGATTCTCCGCACTCGAAAAGCGATACTCCACGTTCTGGTGCGTGATCCTGAAGGCGCTGGCGCCGCGCACTGGCCGGCCTTGGGTGAAGTACGCCACTGGATCGTACCCGCCGACGCCGACATTGGAGAGCACGCCAGTATAGACGGGCGGCTTTTCGGCGTAGGCGGGCGTCGACAAGGCGCCGCTGAGCGCGGTCGCCGCGATGGCGAGCGCGAGGAAGGCTGATTTCGATTTCATGACGGGCAAACTCCGGAAGAATGATTTGAGATTTGATCAGCGGGCGACGAGCACTGCTGGCGCGCGCGGCGTCGATTGGATCGTCGCGGACGGCGCGAACACGCCGCCAATGTCCCGGGCGATGCCGACGATCTCGTTGCGGCGCAGATAGATCAGCGCGACCGAGGTGAACCAAATCGTCACCGCCGCGGCGAAGAGGCCCCCGCCGTCATTGTTCGGATCGATGCCGAGCGGCGTGAACAAATGGAAGCTCACCGCGCCGCTCATCACCGCGAAAGCGATCAGCGAGCCAAGCGCATTGAGACGCACGAAGCGGGGGATGAGTCCAACCAGCAGAAGCGTGGCGGCGACCAATTCGGCCGAACCGATCACATACTGGCTGAAGAGACCCGTATGTCCGAACAGGCCCGGCAGACCGATCGAGCCGGCCCAGCCGTCCAAGCGGCCGAAGATTTCCTGCGTGTTGGGATGGTCTGTGAATTTGAAGCGCAGGCTGTCGAGAAAAACGATAGCGGCGAAAACCGAAATCGCACGCGGGGCCCAGCGTTTTGCAGTGTCGAGCATCTGTCCCTCCCTTTCGAGGCGTCTGCTCTATAATTCGCGGGCGGGCCCCGCGGCGTTACGTCACCATCGCAAAAAACGCGAGCCCACCAGCGCCCCCACGATCGCGCACAACGCGATCGCCAACGCATACCAGGTGGCGACGAAGGCGACATTGTCGACCGGGCAGCGCATCGCGTAGGCCATTGCGCCGATGCCGCCGGACGCAGCGCCGACCGCGGCGCCGGACAGCGGCAGATCCGTGGGCGCGAAGCTGCGCGCCACCCAGCCGAGCGCCAACGCGGCGGGCGACGCCAAGAGCGGAATAAGCACGAGGCACCAAGGAAAGCCGCCGCCGGTCCAAGCGGCGATTCGCGCGCCAGGGTCCGTGCCGATAAAGGCCACCAAGGCCGCGACGGCGCTGACGGCGAATACGCCCAGCAGCAACAGAACACGCCGCCGCGCGGGACTTCCGGGCCGAGCGAGTCGCACCACCAGCGACATGGCGACGACGGCGAAGATCGCCGAGAAGCCCGCCTTCGCAAGCGTAGGCCAAACCGAGACTCCAAGATCCGGCCGCGGCCCAACCATGGACAAGAAGAAAAGCAGCGCTCCCAGCGCCCCAAGGGCAAGGCCGAGCGCCCAGGGGCGCGTCGTCTTCGGCGGCTTTTCCTCGCCCTTGGCGAGCGCGGCGATAAGATCGTCCGTTTTCATGACAGCAACGCTTTCTCGCATAGAGCACTCATTTCGCTACGTCGCGCATCAGTTGCGCGAGGGTCTTAAGTCCGCGGTGAATGGAGACCTTGATGTCGCTCTCGCCCCAGCCCGTGATGGCGGCGGCGTCGCGCACTGATTTTTCCTCGAGTTTAACGAGCCGGATGGATTCGCGCTGCTTGTGGGGCAGCTTGGTGAGCAGCGTCTCCACATCGAGGCGCGCGTCGGACGCGTCCGCCGCCATTCCGTCTTCAAAAAGCGCGTCGGCGCTTTCCACCGGCACGGATATCCCGCGCCTCTTGGTGCGCCGCCAATGGTCGATCAGGCGGTAGCGCGCGATCGCGTGCAGCCAGGCCGTGATGGGATAGGTGGGATCGTAGCTCTCCCGGCGCGTATGCACCGCGATCAGCGTCTCCTGCACCAGATCCTCGGCGTCGCTGGGATCGGCGCGTCTGCGATAATAGGCCCGCAGGAGCATGCTCGCTCCCTCCAGGAACGCCCTGTGGGCCCGGGAATCCCCGCCGAGGCCCGCCAGCATGAGCGCCCGTAAATGTGTTTCATCGACCGTCACGCGCACCCGCCCGCTTGCCCGAGCTTGTACGCCCTTTCGCCCCGGACCGTTACAGAAGGCCTGGACCTTACCCTCGGTGAGGCGCTCAGGTGGGAGCGAACGATTGCCCGGAGGAGCAGCCCATGACGGCCCATCACATCATGCTTTCTGTCGAGGACGATGGGATCGCCGTCCTGACGATCGACCGCGCCGAAAAGCGCAACGCCATGACCTACGCCATGCTGGCCGCGTTTACCCAAAAGGTCGCCGAGGCGGGCGCGGATCCGTCGGTGCGAGTGCTGATCGTGACAGGCTCGGGCGGCAGTTTCTGCGCCGGGACCGATCTCGCCGATCTCGCCACCATACCGGGGGAGACACGCGGCGTGCGCGGCGCGGCGCATGAAGAGACCAAATGGTGGCCTCTGATCGCCTGCCCCAAACCGGTGATCGGCGCGATCGACGGCTCAGCCGTGGGCATGGGCGCGGAATTCACCGTGCAATGCGATGTGCGCATCGTCACCAAGCGGGCGCGCTTCGCCTGGAATTTCGCCCATCGCGGTTTGGTGCCCGACACTGGCGCTGGTTCTTGGGTGCTGCCGCGCCTTATCGGCCCGTCGCGGGCGCTGCGCCTGCTTTACTCCGGCGATTTCCTCAGCGCCGAGGAAGCCCACCGCATCGGCTACGCCAATGAGCTCGTTGAACCCGAAGCGCTCATGGACGCGGCCCGCGCCGAGGCGCGGCGCTATCTGCAATCCTCGCCCTTCTCCATCCAACACATGAAGCGTTTGGTGTGGCGTGGGCTGGAGCGCGACCTCGGCCAACATCTGGAGGATCACGTCGCCACGATGCAGGCGTGCTTCAAATCAGCCGACCACAAGGAGGGCGTGGCCGCGTTCCTGGAGCGGCGTCCTGCAAAGTTCGTCGGCGCCTAGATCGGACTAAGCCAGCGCCTGCGCGACCGCCTTCAACCGCTCCACCAGCGCAAGCTTGTCATCGGGAAAATCGGCGTCGATCCACCAGGCTTCGACCTCGCGCAGCACCTCACCGACGAGCGGCCCGCGCGGCACGCCCGCGGCCATCACTTCCTCGCCGTCCATCGGCAAGACAGGCGGCGTCCAGGTCGCGGCGAGCGCCAAGAGCGCGCGCCATTGCGAGGCCGTTTTGCTTTTTGGATCATCCGCCCAGCGGATCAGGGCGCGGTCGGTGAAAGTCTCCCGGCCCAGGCGATAGACCGCCCTGCGCATCTCCCGCATCGACATATAGGAGGTGATGCGCACCTCCTCGCCCAGGGCCGCGACAAGCCTGTCGCGTTCCTCGTTGGACAATTTCAGGCGCCGCGCGAAGGCGCGTCCCGCCGCCTGCGAAGGCAACAGCGCCGCCAAGCGCTGCATCGGATCGGGCTGCATGAAGAGCTGCATCTCGATGTCCGCAAGGCGCGCCAACCTGCCGAGACGATCGGCCTCCGGCCACAGCGCATCGCGCACGCCGCTCGCCTCCATCGCATCGATCGCGGACGCGGGATTTGGCGCGGCCAGCAACTTGCGCGTTTCCTTCCAAACCCGTTCGGCGGAGAGCCCCTCAAGCCCGCTCTTCAACGCGGCGCACGCCGCAAGGCCGGTCTCGTCGGGCGCGCCGCGCCCATACCAGGCGTTGAAGCGGAAGAAGCGCAAAATACGCAGATAATCTTCTCGGATACGCATCTGCGCATCCCCGATGAAGATCACGCGCCCAGCGCGCGTGTCCTCGATGCCGCCGCCCGTCGGATCGAACACTTCTCCGTTGGGGGCGGCATAGAGCGCGTTCATGCGAAAATCGCGGCGCTGCGCATCTTCCTCCCAGGCCTCGGTGAAAGCCACCGTGGCGCGGCGCCCATCCGTCTCCACATCTCGGCGAAGCGTCGTCACCTCGAACGGCTTGTGATTGCTGATCACCGTGATGGTGCCGTGCTCAACGCCCGTGGGTATCGCCTGCAGACCAGCAGCCTTCGCGGCGGCGATCACGGCCTCCGGCAAGAGCGGCGTCGCGATGTCGATATCGTCGACCGGCTGACCGAGCAGCGTATTGCGCACGCAGCCGCCGACGAACCGCGCCCCACCCGCGCGCGCGGCTTCGAGCGCCGCGATCACGGCGCGAGTCTCAGGCGCATTGAGCCAGGGCGCGTGGGAAATGCTTATGCTCACATCAGACTCCGATGCAGGCTCATTCGTATAAACGTTCATAAAGAGCGCGGATCATGCCGGCCGTCGCGCCCCAGATCGTGCGCCCTTCATGCACCATGGCGTAATAAGTGCGCGGTTCACCGCGCCACACCGTCTCGCGTTTTTCGTGATGGATCGGATTGAACAGGAAGGCGAGCGGCGTCTCGAACACGGCGGCGACTTCGCGCGGATCGGGCCGCAACGCGAAGCCAGGCTCGATGAAGGCGACGATCGGCGTGATGCGATAGCCGGTTCCGGTCTCCCAAGACCCGAAGCCGCCCACCGGCCGAAACAGCCGCCGCGAGACGCCGGTCTCTTCCTCCGCCTCGCGCAGAGCCGTGGCGACGGGACTTTCATCCTCGGGCTGCACACGCCCGCCCGGGAAGGCCACCTGGCCGGCATGTGTCGGCATCGTCTCGGTGCGCTGCGTCAGCAGCATGGTCCACCCCTCGGGGCGGCGCACGATGGGCGCCAGCACGGCCGCCGCCGTCAATGCGCCTTGCTCAGCCGGACGCAAATGCGGCGACAGATCATAATCGCTTCGCCCAGGCCCATCGGTGAGCGCGTCGAGCGGATCAAGCCGCAGCGCCAGCCGCTCCTCCAGATCGTCGTGAGAGATCATGTGTCAGCGCACGCCCGCATGCAGCAAGTCCTGCAGGTGAATGACGCCGACGGGGCGCCCGTTCTCGACTGCGAACACGACATTGATCTCAAGCTGATTGAGCAGCGCCATCGCGTCCGCGAGCGAGGCGTCCGGCGCGATCGTGCGCGGGTTCGGGCTCATGATGTCGCGTGCGCTCTTGGAGAACGCCGCCGCATCGAGCCTGCGCCGTAAATCCCCATCGGTGATTACGCCGATGAGAACGCCGCTCTCAAGCACGCCCACGCAACCCAGCTTCCTCACGCTCATTGCCTTGAGCGCGTCCGGCACCGGCGCGTCCGGCGCCACGAGCGGCATATCCGCTCCCGTGCGCATGATGTCGCGCACATGTTTCAGCATTGCGCCGAGCTTGCCGCCTGGATGGATGGCGCGGAAATCCTTGGCGGTGAAGCCGGCCGCATCGAGCAGCGCGACGGCGAGCGCGTCGCCGAGCGCCATGCACATCGTCGTCGACGTCGTCGGCGCGGGCGCGGCCTCGCTCGCCTCACCGCAATCGGGCAGTTCCAGAACGATATCGGACGCTTCGCCCAAAGAGCTCTTGGCGCGAAACGTCATGCCGATCAGGGGGATTTTGAGGCGGCGGCAATGATGGAGGATGTCGGTGAGCTCCACCACATCGCCTGAGCGAGATATGGCGAGCACGCAATCATCCTCGCCGATCATGCCGAGATCGCCATGGCTGGCTTCGGCCGGGTGCACAAAATAAGCGGGCCTTCCGGTGGAGGCCAAGGTGGCGGCGATCTTGCGCGCCACGTGCCCGGACTTGCCCATGCCGGTCACGATCACGCGGCCCCTGGCCGCCCGCATGGCGGCGGCGGCGGCAAGGAACGGCGCGCCTAGGGGCCCGTCCAGCGCCTCGGCCAGGGCCACAAGCGCGCGCGCTTCGGCCATGAGCACATCCTTGCCGGCGACGAGAGCGCGCTTGGAATCCAAGACTGGAGCATCGGCTGATTGGGTCATGCCCCATGGATGTGGCCGATCCGGGCCGCAAAGCAAATGCCCCTCCCGACAACAGCCGGCCGGTTGAGGGCGGCCGGGGTTCGGCCTACATGACGCAAATGTCCGCCCCAGCCCCCATCATTACAATCCCGCGCGTCGAGGCCGAGCCGCTGCATATCGGCAACGACCTGCCGCTGACCTTCATCTGCGGCCCCTGCCAAATGGAGAGCCGCGCTCACGCGCTTGAGACGGCGGAATTCCTGCGGGACCTGTTCGGCCGCCATGGCGCCGGGCTGATCTACAAGACGAGCTTCGACAAGGCCAACCGCTCAAGCCTCGCCACCCAGCGCGGCGCGGGCCTGGCGAAGGCTGGGCCTGTGTTCGAAGAAATCCGCACCAAGCTCGGCGTGCCGGTGCTGACGGACGTGCACCTTCCCGAACAATGCGCGGAGGTGGCCGAGGTCGTGGATGTGCTGCAGATACCAGCCTTCCTCTGCCGGCAGACCGATCTCCTGGTCGCCGCCGCCGCCACGGGCAAGCCGATCAACATCAAGAAGGGGCAGTTCCTGGCCCCCTGGGACATGAAGAACGTGATCGCCAAGGTCACCGGCTCGGGCAATCCGCAAGTGATGGCGTGCGAGCGCGGCGTGAGCTTCGGCTACAACACGCTGGTTTCCGACATGCGCGCGCTGCCGATCCTGAAAGCGCTCGGCGCGCCGGTGGTGTTCGACGCCACGCATTCGGTTCAACAGCCGGGCGGACAGGGCGACCGCTCCGGCGGCGAGCGCCAATTCGTGCCGGTTCTGGCCCGCGCGGCCGCCTCGATCGGCGTGGCCGCCATGTTCATCGAATCGCATCCCGACCCCGACAACGCCCCTTCCGACGGACCGAACATGGTGCCGTTCGCGGAACTAGACGCGCTCGTGGGCGACCTCGTCGCGTTCGATCAGCTCGCCAAGAAAGGCATGGCCGCGCGCGTCTGATCCGCGTATGCGGGGGGTCAATGAGCGAAAAACGTATCCTTGTAACCGGCGGATCGGGGTTCCTTGGCTCGCACCTGTGCGACCGGCTGATTGCGCGCGGCGACGACGTTTTGTGCGTGGACAATCTGTTCACGGGCCGTAAGCGCAACATCGCGCATCTCATCGGCAATCCGCGCTTTGAGTTTCAGCGGCACGACGTGACCTTCCCGCTCTTCGTAGAGGTGGATCAGATCTATAATCTGGCGTGTCCGGCGAGCCCCATCCATTATCAGCACGACCCCGTGCAGACCACCAAGACCAGCGTGCACGGCGCGATCAATATGCTCGGCCTCGCCAAGCGGCTCAAAGCGCGCATCTTCCAGGCGTCGACGTCGGAGGTATACGGAGACCCTTCGGAACATCCCCAGCGCGAGGAATATTGGGGCAACGTCAACCCGATCGGACCGCGCTCCTGTTATGATGAAGGCAAGCGCTGCGCGGAGACTCTGTTTTTCGATTATCACCGCCAGCACAAGCTGGACATCAAGGTGGCGCGCATTTTCAACACGTACGGTCCACGCATGCATCCCAATGACGGGCGTGTTGTATCTAACTTCATCGTTCAAGCGCTGACCGGCAAGGACATCACACTGTTTGGCGATGGACAGCAAACGCGCTCATTTTGCTATGTCGATGAATTGATCGACGCCTTCATCAGCCTGATGGACACCGGCCCTGACATCACGGGCCCGATCAATCTCGGCAACCCGGCCGAGTTCACGATGCGCGAACTGGCCGAGCTCGTCATCGAACTGACCGGCTCGAAATCCGCCATCAAGCACTTGCCGCTGCCGGCGGACGATCCGCGCCAGCGCCAGCCGGACATATCCAAGGCCAAGACGCTTCTTGGGTGGGAGCCCAAAATTCCGCTGAGAGAGGGCCTCGCGCGCACCATCGATTATTTCGACGCGCTCTTGGCCGAAGAGCGCGTGGTCTAGCCGCCGATGCGCGTTTTGCATGTCATGGCCGGCGCCAAGGACGGCGGCGCCGAGAGCATCATGCGCGATGCGGTGGTGGCGCTGGCCGAAGCCGGCGTGCCCCAGCACGTGGTCACGCGGCCAGATAACGACGCGCGCGTTCAGGAAATGCGCGATGTCGGCGTCGGCGTTTCCCTGGCTGGATTCGACCAGCTCTGGCGCTTTCCCACGCAAGCCGCGATCGGCAAGGCTTACGACATCTTCAATCCCGACGTCGCCCACTATTGGATGGGCCGCGCCGGCACGTTCGCGCCGCCGAAGCACCGCATGCGCGCCGTCGGTTGGTATGGCGGCTATTACAAGGTCTCGCGCTTCGCCAATTGCGCCTGGCACGTGGGCATGACGCGCGACATCGTCGATCACATCCTGCGCCAGGGCGCGCCGTCCGATCGCGTGCGCATCCTGAATTCGTACGCCAATCTGACGCCCGCGCCCGCGACGCCGCGCGAATCCCTGGACACGCCGCCGGATGCGCCCGCGTTGCTGACGCTGGCGCGGCTTCACCCCAAGAAGGGCATCGACACGCTCCTTCACGCGCTTCAAGGCCTACCAAGCGCGCATGCTTGGATCGCTGGAACTGGCCCCATCGAAGCGGAGCTGAAAACGCTCGCGCAGGAGCTTGGCGTGGCGGACCGCGCGCATTTCCTCGGCTGGCGATCAGATCGCGCAGGCCTGTTGGCGGCATGCGACGTGGTGGTGTTTCCCTCCCGCTATGAGCCGTTCGGCAATGTCACGATCGAGGCATGGGCCGCCCAAAGGCCCCTCGTCGTGGCCGACGCAGCCGGCCCCGCCGCGACCGTGACATCCGAACATGACGCGCTGCTCGTCCCCAAGGACGATCCCGAAGCGTTGCGGGCCGCGATCGCCCGCGTGATCGACGACAAGGCCTTGGCGGCGCGGCTCGTGGACAACGGCGCCAACACTTATGCGGAAAAGTTCACCAAGGCCGCATTCGTGAAGGCGAGCCTTGACCTCTATGAAGATATGGTCGCGGCCTCGCGTTAGCGGCCATACCGCAGAAGAAATTCGGCGTTGATGGCGCGCGCTTCCGCTTCGCCAACACCGATATCGACGTCGAGGCCCGCCGCGCGTAGCGCTTCAAGGCCCCGACCCTGCGGATGCGGATCGCGCAGCGCGAACACGACGCGCGCAATGCCTGCTTCGATCAGCAGCGTCGCGCAGCTCTTGGCGCCGTTGGACCGCAGCACGCACGGCTCCAGCGTCACGTAGGCCGTCGCGCCGCGCGCATCGATCCCGGCGAGCGCTTGTTCCTCCGCGTGTGGGCGCCCGCCATCGGCCGTGGCCGCCTCGCCGATGACGAGACCATCGCGCGTCAAGACGCATCCGACCGCGGGGTTTTCGCCGGTTCTGCCGGCCTGCGCGCGCGCCAACGCGAGCGCGCGCCGCATAAAGGCTTCATCGCTCACGCAATTGCCGGGAGGGCTTGAGCGCGCGCTTCGTCCAGATAGCGCGCGCTCTTTGGCTTCAGCGCGGCGTCGAGCTCGATCAGCAGCGGATTGCCGGTTGGAATCTCGACATCGATGATCGCCGAATCGGACAGGCTGAATATCAGCTTCACGATGGCGCGCAATGAATTGCCATGCGCCGCGACGATCAAGTTCCGCCCCGCGCGCAAGTCCGGCGCGAGCGTCTCGTTCCAATAAGGCAGCACGCGATCGAGGGTAAGTTTCAGCGATTCCGTGCGCGGCAGGTTCGGCACGCCCGCATAGCGCCGGTCCTTGCTGAAATCATAATCGCCGCCCGGCTCCAATGGCGGGGGCGGCACGTCATAGGAGCGGCGCCAAATCTTGACCTGATCGGCGCCGTGCTTGGCCGCCGTCTCGTCCTTGTTGAGCCCGGTGAGCGCGCCATAATGGCGCTCGTTGAGCCGCCAATGTTTGAACACGGGCAGCCAGACGAGCCCGGCGCTTTCCAGCGCCAGCGCGCCGGTGCGGATCGCGCGGGTCTGCACCGACGTGTGCAGCGCATCGAACGGGATGCCGGTATGCTTCAACAGCGCGCCGCTCAGTCGCGCCTGAGCCTCGCCCTCGGCGGTGAGATCGACATCCACCCAGCCAGTGAAACGGTTCTCCAGATTCCACTGGCTTTGGCCGTGACGGACGAGTGCGAGATGAGCCATATCGCTTGCTCCCCTTCCGCGCGCCGTCCGTCAAGGCGCCGCGCACCCGCCCATATTGGCGCGGGGCCCGCGCCTGCGGCATAAGCGGGCCATGCTGCGCACCTGGCTGTTCCATCCCGTTCTGTTCTACCCCGCCCTCGTGGCGGCGGCGGCGCTGCTGGTTTTTCTGAGCCTAAGGCCCGATCTTGGCCCGTTGCCCGCGCCCGCGCCGATGGGGGCGGTCGAAGGCCAAGAGGTCGTTCTCGCGCCGGGGGACCTTATCCATCCGATCGTGGCCCCGCCGCAGATCGCGCATGCTTCCCGCGACGCGCTGGGCCGGCCCGTGGGGCTGCGGATCGCGGTCACGCCGGGCGCGGCGCCCCCCAATCCCAGCGAGAGGGGCGTTCGCCTGCAGCTGCGCCCGGAGGCGGGGGCGCTCTTGGCGGGGCGGCGCGTGCGCGCCGAGGTCGATGTCCGCCCCGTGGAGATCACGACGGCGGCCGAACTCGCGCTCAGCCTTCAGGACGAAGCGGGCGATGTTCGGTGGGTTCGACAGCCGCTCGCGCCCGCGCAGGAAACCTTAACCTTCATCCTGCCGCCCACCGCCGCCCCGACCGCCCTCGGCGTGCGCGTCATCAGCATCTATCGCGACTATAATTACGGCGTGGAGATTGCATCGATCCGGCTTGCGCCGGCGCCGCAGCCTTAAGGCGTTGAACTTTGGGCCCTCATCGCCCAAAGAGCATCCCGCATCCCTCAGGAAACCCGCATGCTGCCACGCCCGCGCGCCGATCTCGCCGCCAATACGCGCGCGTTCGAGGACACGCCCCTGGTGAAGCCGACCGGCTTTCGCGAGTATGACGCGCGCTGGTGGTTCGGCGCGCCGGGATCCTCAAAAGCGCCGGAGCTGAACGCGCTCGGCGTTCAAGCGCTTGGTCTTGGCCTTGGCACGCTCGTGCATGAATTGGGCGTCGCGCCGCGCATCGTCGTCGGTCACGATTACCGCGCCTATTCGCAGGCCATCAAACAAGCGCTCACGCTCGGCCTAATGCAGGCGGGGCTTGAGGTGAACGATATTGGCCTTGCGCTTTCGCCCACGGCGTATTTCGCGCAATTCGCCCTCGACATCCCGTGCGTGGCGATGGTGACCGCCTCGCACAACGAAAACGGATGGACCGGCGTGAAGATGGGCGCGGCGCGCCCGCTGACATTCGGACCCGAGGAAATGGGCCGATTGCGGGATATTGTCTTGGAGGGCCGCTTTGTTGAGCGGACGGGCGGCGCCTATCGACGCGTCGAAGGCATGCGCGAGCGCTACATCGATGACGTCGCCGCGCGCGTGAAGCTGTCGCGCCCTATTCGCATCGTCGCCGCATGCGGCAATGGCACGGCCGGCGCTTTTGCGCCCGACGCCTTGCGCAAGATGGGCGCGGACGTGATCGAGGTCGATTGCACGCTTGACTACAATTTCCCCAATTACAACGCGAACCCTGAAGACACCGAAATGCTCCACGCCATGGCCGCGGCCGTGAAGCGGCATGGCGCCGAAGCCGCGCTGGGCTTCGATGGCGATGGCGATCGCTGCGGCGTCGTCGATGACGAGGGCGAGGAAATCTTCGCCGATAAGATCGGCCTGATGCTGGCGCGCGATCTTGCGCCTTTGCATCCAGGAGCGACCTTTGTGGTGGATGTGAAATCGACGGGGCTCTTCGCCATCGACCCCGTGTTGAAGCAGCACGGCGTTACAATCGATTATTTCAAGACCGGACATTCCTACATCAAACGCCGCACCACCGCGCTCGATGCGCTCGCTGGCTTCGAAAAGAGCGGACATTTCTTTTTTCGCGCGCCGTACGGACTTGGCTATGATGACGGCCTTGTCGCCGCCGCCGCGGTTCTGCAAATGCTCGATCGCAATCCAGGCAGAAAACTCTCCGATCTGCGCAAGGCGCTGCCGCTCTCCTATACCTCGCTCACCATGTCGCCCCATTGCGACGATGAGAAAAAATACGGGATCGTCGAACGGGTCGTGGCCGATTACGAAAGGCTGGCGCGAGACGGCGGCAAGATTCTCGGCCGCGCCATCCGTGATGTGAACACCGTGAACGGCGCGCGCGTCACGCTGGAAGACGGCGCCTGGGTGCTTGTCCGCGCCTCATCCAACAAGCCCGAACTCGTGGTCGTGGTGGAAAGCATGACCAGCGAAGCGGATATGCGGGCGCTGTTTCGCGAAGAGGTCAAGCCGCGCCTTGCCGCCTTTCCGGACGTCGGCGCCTACAATCAGGAGATCTGATCCATGCGCGTGACCATGATCGGGACAGGCTATGTGGGTCTCGTTTCCGGCGCATGCTTCGCCGATTTCGGCCATGTGGTGACCTGCGTCGACAAGGACGCCTCCAAGATCGAGCGCTTGAAGCGCGGCGAAATGCCGATCTATGAGCCAGGCCTGGAAGACCTTGTCGCCCAGAACGTCAAGGAGGAGCGCCTCTTCTTCACCACCGATCCGCACGACGCCATCAAGGGCGCGGACGCCGTGTTCATCGCCGTGGGTACTCCATCGCGCCGGGGCGACGGTCACGCCGACCTCTCCTACGTGATGAGCGCTGCCGAAGAGATCGCCGATCTTATGGATGGCTACACCGTCGTCGTCACCAAATCGACGGTGCCGGTGGGCACGGGCGATGAGGTGGAGGCGCGCATTCGCGCGCGCCGTCCTAACGCCGAGTTCGCCGTCGTCTCCAACCCCGAATTCCTCCGCGAAGGCGCTGCGATCAATGATTTCAAGCGGCCGGACCGCATTGTCGTCGGCACCGATCAGGAGCGCGCGCGCCAAGTGATGAGCGAGCTCTATCGCCCGCTCTTTTTGAATGAAACGCCGATCCTGTTCACCTCGCGCCGCACCAGCGAATTGATCAAATACGCCGCGAACGCCTTTCTTGCGATGAAAATCACCTTCATCAACGAGATCGCGGACCTTTCAGAGGCCGTGGGCGCGAACGTGCAGGAGGTGGCGCGTGGCATCGGCCTCGACAATCGCATCGGTGGAAAATTTCTCAACGCCGGCCCCGGCTATGGCGGCTCCTGCTTTCCGAAGGACACGCTGGCGCTCGTACGCACCGCACAAGAGGCCGGCGCCCCGCTGCAGCTGATCGAAGCCACCGTGAAGGTGAATGACGCGCGCAAGAAATCCATGGCCGCGAAAATCATTCACGCCATGGGCGGCGACGTGAAGGACAAACGGATCGCCGTGCTTGGGCTCACATTCAAACCCAACACCGACGATATGCGGGACGCGCCTTCGCTCGATATCATTCCCGCGCTGCAGGCGGCGGGCGCTCAGGTCCGCGCGTTCGATCCTGAAGGCATGGCCGAAGCGCGCCAAATGCTGCGGTCCGTCGATTTCGCCAAGGGTCCTTACGATTGCCTGGAAGGCGCGGACGCCGCCGTCATCATCACGGAATGGGATCAATTTCGCGCGCTCGATTGGGGGCGCGTGAAGGCGGCGCTCAAGGCGCCCGTGATCGTCGATCTCCGCAACATCTACCAACCCGCCGAAATGGCCGCGCGCGGGTTCACCTATGTCAGCGTGGGCCGGCCCTAGAGGACCTCGATTGGCGAGCGCATCGTGCAGCTAGACACTTATGAAGTGGAAGCAGCAATAATTGGAGGCGGGGCCGTAGGGCTCGCCTGCGCGGCGGCGCTCGCGCGAAACGGAACAGAGACGATCCTGCTCGAAGCCGGCGCGGCGCTCGGCGCTGAAACATCCGCGCGCAACAGCGAAGTGATCCATGCCGGTCTCTATTATCCCACTGGATCGCTCAAGCATCGCCTTTGCGTGATCGGCAGGCGCAGGCTCTATCCCTATCTCGCGCGCCACGGCGTGGCGCACAAGAAATGCGGAAAGCTCATCGTTGCAACCAACCAAGCCGAGATCGCGCAAATCGAATCGATCGCCGCGCGTGCGCACGCGAACGGCGTGGAGAACATGCGCCTTCTCTCTGGCGCGGAGGCGCGCGCCATCGAGCCGAACCTGAACGCAACCGCCGCGCTTCTTTCCAGCGAGACGGGCGTGTTCGACAGTCATGGCTATATGCTGGCGCTGCGTGGAGAAATCGAACACTGGGGCGGCGCAGTTCTCACGCACGCGCCGGTTCTGCGCGGCGCGATCGAAGCTGATGGCGGCTTTGTTCTCGAGATTGGCGGGCCGAACCCAGCGCGACTGCGCTGCAAATGGCTTGTCAATGCGGCGGGGCTGCACGCGCAGGCCGTCGCACGCACTCTTGCGGGATTGGACGCGCAATTCATCCCCGATCTCATTCTCGCCAAGGGATCCTATTTCGGCTGCGCCGGGGCGTCCGCCTTCACTCGCTTGATTTATCCCGCGCCCGTCGATGGCGGCCTCGGCGTGCATCTGACGCTCGATCTCAATGGCCGGATGCGCTTCGGGCCTGACGTGGAATGGCTGGACTCGAGCGATCCTCAGACCATCGATTATCGCGTCGACGCGGCGCGCGGGGACAGCTTCTACGCGGCGATACGCCGTTATTGGCCTTCGCTAAAGGACGACGCCCTCACCCCTGATTATTCGGGCTGCCGGCCCAAACTCTCCGGCCCAGGCGCGCCGGCCGCGGATTTTCGGATCGATGGCGCCGAGACCCATGGCCAGGCGGGGCTGGTCAATCTGTTCGGCATTGAATCGCCGGGCCTTACATCCTCGCTCGCGATCGCCGAGATGGTGCTGGCGCGGCTCGAAGGCCACGCTCCATCCGCGCGGCTGACGCCGGCGATCTTCTTCGACCGTGACGGCACGCTCAATCACGACGACGGTTACACGCACGATGCCGCGCGCCTGCGCTGGATCGATGGCGCGATCGAAGCCGTGCGCTCGGTGAACGCACGCGGTTGGAAGGCGATCGTCGTCACCAACCAGGCCGGCATCGCGCGCGGGCTCTTTGACGAAGCGGCGATGCGCGGCTTCCACGCGCGCATGCAGGAAGAGCTCGCCGCGCACGGCGCGCGGATCGACGCTTTCTATCATTGCCCGTTTCATGAAGCGGCGACCACGCCATCCTTGCGGATCGCCGACCATCCGGACCGCAAGCCTAGTCCGGGCATGCTGCTGCGCGCCATGCGCGAACATCCGATCGATCCAATGCGCGGTCTGATGATCGGCAATCATCAAAGCGATCTGGAAGCCGGGCGCGCGGCGGGCGTCGACGCCGCTCTCTATGAGGGCGGAAGCCTCGCCGTCGCGCTCGAGCGGGCTCTGGACGAAACGAATTGGGCGCGCCTATAGCGATTCATGGTCGATCTCTCCGCCCTGCCGCCGCTGGTGCGCCACAAGGCGCTGATGCTCGGCGCGCGCGGTGTGGCCTGGCTTGAAAACCTGCCCGCCTTGATCGGCGACTTGGAGCGCGCATGGCGCATCGAGGTTGGCGCGATCTTGCAAGGCGGCAGCGAGGCCTTCGTCGCCTATGCGACCTGCGCCGATGGGAGCGAAGCCGCGCTCAAAATCTTCATTCCCGACGTATCGACATGCGCCAGCGAAATGCGCCTTTTGGAGCGCGCGGGCGGAAATGGGTACGCCGCCTTGCGTCGCGCCGACGCCGCGCGATCGGCGATGCTGATGGAACGACTGGGCGCACCGCTCGCGTCAACGCCGCTGCCCGTGCGTATACAGATCGAACATCTCTGCACGGCGCTCAACAAGGCGTGGATGCCTTCTCCAGACGGCGACGGCTTCATGAACGGCGCGGAGAAAGCGGCAAGCCTCGCCGCGCTCATCATCGAATTGCAGACCCGCCTTGGCGCGCCATTTCCGGCGGCGGCCATCGACATGGCCCTCGCATTCGCGCAACGCCGCGCGGCGGCTCATCGGCCCAGCGCAGCGGTGATCGCGCATGGCGATTGCCATCCTGGCAATGCGCTCGCCGCACCTGGCGGCGGCTACAAATTCGTCGATCCGGACGGCCTCTTCATCGAACCCGCCTATGATCTTGGAATCCTGATGCGCGATTGGGATGAGGACCTGCTCAAAGGCTCACCGCGATCGCGCGGCGTGCAGCGTTGTCTCACGCTCGCTGAATTGACCGGCGCCGCGCCGGCGGCGATCTGGGAATGGGGCTTCATCGAGCGCACCTCCACGGGGCTTTATCTGCTGGAGCTTGGAGAGCGCGCCGAAGCGGAAACGCATGCCGCGATCCTGGAAGCGTGGGCGGACGGGCCAAGCCCCTTCAGCGCTTAAGTTTTCTGAAATCTGAATATCGTGTGACCGGCGTCACCGCGCCAAAAGCGCCCGGCGCGCACTCTCTGCTCATCGAGAGACGCCACACGCCGGAGCCAACGCCATGAACACCGCCCAAGCCCGCTTCATCAGCCTGATCGCCGCGTGCTGCGTTTTCGCGCTGGTCGCCGCGCCCACGCTCTCTCAGGCCGCGCGGATTGTCGCCTGAGCGCTGAACCTTTTTCCTCACCCCGTGCGAACTTCAACGGCGGCCCCTGGCCGCCGTTTTCTTTTGCATCAGCCGCGGCCCGTAACCGGCACGGCGACATAGCCGACGCCATCTTGAGATTGGACGCGAAGCAGGAGGACGCCGCGCCCCACGCGCCGCGCTTCCGCGATGGCGGCTTCCAATTGCGCGGGATCGGACATTGCGCGCCCGCCCGCTTCAAGGATCACATCGCCCACGCCGATGCCACGTTGCGCGGCCGCGCCGCCCGGATCGACACCGACAACGCGCAATCCTTCGCGGCCGGCGGGCGTGGTCAACAGGCCAAGGGCGGAAGTCTCCGCCGCTTCGCCAGAGCCGGGCGGCTGCTTGCGCGTGCTGGGCCCTGGCGCCGCGCGCGCGAGTTCAGCTGGACCTGGCAAGGTGGCGAGCGCGACACGCGCCGTGCGCGCCTGTCCGTTGCGCAAATAGGCGATCTCCGTATCGGCGCCCGGTGAAACTGAGCCCACGACGCGCGCCAGCGCGCGCGCATCGGCGATCTCCTGATCGTTCACGCGCGTGATGACGTCGCCAGGACGTATGCCCGCGCGTTCGGCCGGGCTGTCGGCCGTGACCTCCGCAACCAAGGCGCCGCGCGGCGCACGAAGGCCCATGGATTGCGCGATCTCCTCGGTCAGCGGCTGCGCCGAGACGCCCAGATAGCCGCGCTCCACCGCGCCGTTGCGGCGCAGACTTTCCACGATCGGCTCGGCGACGGCGGCGGGAATCGCGAAGGCGATGCCCACATTGCCGCCGGACGGCGAATAGATCGCCGTGTTCACCCCAATCACCTGCCCCGCCAGATTGAAGGCGGGGCCGCCGGAATTTCCCTGGTTCACCGGCGCGTCGATCTGGAGGAAGTCGTCATACGGCCCCGCGCCGATATCGCGCCCGGCGGCGGACACAATCCCACTGGTCACGGTGCCGCCAAGGCCGAACGGATTGCCGACCGCCAACACCCAATCGCCGATGCGGGGTTCGGCCTGCGCGAACTGCACGAAAGGAAAATCTTCGCCTTCGGCCTTCAGGAGGGCGAGGTCCGTGCGCGGATCGCGGCCGATGAGGCGCGCCGGGAGCGTGCGTCCGTCTGTCAATGTGACGGCCAGCGTCTCACCGTTTTCGATGACATGGTTGTTTGTGACGATGTAGCCGTCGGCGCTGATGAAGAAGCCGGAACCGGCCGCTTCCACCAATTGCGGCGCGCCGGGCTCGCCGAAGCGCCGGAAGAATTCGCCAAACGGGCCCTGCGCGCTGACTTGAGCGCCGGGCCTACGCACCTGCACCTGTACGCTGACGACGGCGGGGCTGACGCGCTCGGCGACGTCCGCGAAGGAGGCCGGGGTTCCGGGCGCAGCGCCTGGAAGGGTGACGGGCTGCGACGCTCCGGCGCGCGATTGGGTGATGGCCGCGCCGACCGCCCCGCCGACGCCGCCGGCGGTCGCCAGCGCGGCGACCGCGCCCAGCACCAGAGGGAGCCGGCCCAAGGCGGGTCGGCGGGCGGCTTGATCGGAAGGGGTCGGCGGCACGGAGGTCATGTCTGTCCCGCTCTGCGCGGCAATCCCAACCAAAATAGGGCGCGCGGACCCGATTCCAAACGTCGGCAGTTAGGAAGCGTATTTCTGATGCAATCCGCGCGTCACCGCGTGGAATTCGGCGGCCATCTCGCGAAGGATGTCCGCCACCGGACGGACACTGTCGATCCGGCCGGCCACTTGGCCCGACAAGGCGATCGATGCCTCCATGTCGCCGCCGAAATAGAGGTCGAGCGCATTGCCGAACTCAGCCATCACCGGCGGGCCCTGATAGTCGGGCGTCAAGGCCCGCTCCAGCCGGGCGGTCTTCTCGGTCTTAAGGGCGCGTAGGGCGGGGCTGGAGAATTGGTTGAGGAACACCGTGTCGGTCTCCTTGGCCGAGACGATCGCCTGCTTCCAATTCTGATGCACCGGGCTTTCCGTTGCGGAAACCATGCGGGTGCCCAATTGCACGCCCTCGGCCCCCAACGCGAAAGCGGCGGCCATGGTGCGGCCGCAAGCGATTCCGCCCGCGGCGATGATCGGCACTTCGACCTTCTCGGCCACCAGGGGCAGCAGAACCATGGTCATGACCGGCTGGGGATTCTTGAAGCCGCCGCCCTCGCCGCCCTCCACCACCAGGCCGTCCACGCCCGCCTCAACAGCCTTGAGCGCGGCCGCGAGCGTTGGAACGACGTGAAAGACGGTCAGTCCCGCAGCCTTCAGCTGGTTGCAATATTTGCGCGGATCGCCGGCGGAGGTGGTGACGAATTTCACCCCTTGCCCGACCACGAAATCGACGATGCCGGGATCGCGCACGAAAGCCTGGGCGATGTTCACGCCGAACGGCTTGTCGGTGAGATCGCGCATCTTGGCGATCTCCTCGCGCACCTCGTCGAGCCGGCCCGAGGAGGTCTCGATAATGCCCATGCCGCCCGCATTCGACACCGCCGACGCCAATTGCGCGCGGGCGATCCAGCCCATCGGCGCCTGCACGATCGGCAGCTCCACGCCCAGCATTTCGGTGATCCGGTTCTTGAACGCCATTTGAAGCCTTTCCGCGCGACGCGCCGACAGAATGGCCGCGCCCGATCGCCGCGCAAAGCGGCAAATCATTGCCCAAAGGCCGCGCAGGCCTTTGACATGCGGCAAGAGCCTGCTAGCCCTGCCCGGAAGCACGCAAAAAGGCGCCGGATCGCGCCCGCTTGCGTGCGTCCTGCGTACAGAGCCCGACCCTAGCGAAGAAAGCGGACCCGCCGGAATGGATTTTCCCCCGCGCCAAGGCCTTTACGATCCCCGAAACGAGCACGATGCGTGCGGCGTCGGCTTTGTCGCGCACGTGAAGGGCGCGAAATCGCACGCCATTATCGAGAACGGCCTCCAGATCCTTCTCAATCTCGACCATCGCGGCGCAGTGGGCGCCGACCCGCTTCTGGGCGATGGGGCGGGCATTCTGATTCAGACTCCCGACGCCTTGTTGCGTGACTGGGCCGCCAAGGCCGGCCTCTCTCTGCCGGCGCCGGGCGATTACGCAGTGGGCATGTGCTTCATGCCGCGGGCCGAAAAGGCGCGCGAACTGGTGGTCAAACAGCTCGAGAAGTTTGTCCGCGTCGAAGGCCAGAAGATCGTTGGCTGGCGGGACGTGCCGGTGAACACGGCGGGGCTCGGCAAGGCCGTGCTCGAAGGCATGCCGATCATCCGGCAAGTGATCGTGGCGCGCGGCGCGGGCGCGCCCGACCAGGACGCGTTCGAGCGCAAGATCCTGGCGATCCGCAAGCAATTGCAGAACCCGCTGGCCGATCTCGCCAAGAAGCACGCCCTGCCGGAACTGACCGATTTCTACATGCCGTCCTTCTCGACGCGCACGATCGTCTACAAGGGGCTGCTGCTGGCGGGCCAAGTCGGCAGTTTCTACGAGGATTTGCGCAATCCGCTGACGGTCTCCGCGCTCGCGCTCGTGCACCAGCGCTTTTCGACGAACACGTTCCCCTCCTGGAAGCTGGCGCACCCTTACCGCTTCATCGCCCACAACGGCGAAATCAACACGGTGCGCGGCAACGTCAATTGGATGTATGCGCGCCGGCGCACGATGGAGAGCGAGCTTCTCGGCCCCGATCTCGACAAGATGTGGCCGATCATCCCGCATGGTCAAAGCGATACAGCGTGTCTCGACAACGCGCTCGAATTGCTGCTCGCGGGCGGCTATCCGCTCGCGCATGCGATGATGATGCTGATCCCCGAGGCGTGGGCGGGCAATCCGCTGATGGATCCCAAGCGGCGCGCTTTCTACGAATATCATGCCGCCATGATGGAGCCGTGGGACGGTCCGGCCGCGATCGCCTTCACGGACGGGCGCCAGATCGGCGCTACGCTCGATCGCAATGGCCTTCGTCCTGCGCGCTTCATCGTGACGGACGACGACCTCGTGGTGATGGCGTCCGAAAGCGGTGTGCTGCCGATTCCGGAAGAGCGGATCGTGCGCAAATGGCGCCTTCAGCCCGGCCGCATGCTACTGATCGATTTCGAGCAAGGCCGCATTATCGAGGATGAGGAAATCAAGCGCACGCTCGCGGAGGAAGAGCCGTACGAAGAATGGCTCGAGAAGACGCAATTCAAACTCGAGGCGCTGCCCGAGCTGAATGGCGCCTCGGCCCCAGTCGAAGGCGGCAATGACCTGCCCTTGCTCGAGCGTCAGCAGGCCTTTGGTTACACGCAGGAAGATTTGCAATTCTTCCTTGAACCCATGGCGCGCGACGGCGACGATCCGGTCGGCTCCATGGGCACCGACACGCCCATCGCCGTGCTCTCGCGCAAGCCGAAGCTGCTCTACAATTATTTCAAGCAAAATTTCGCGCAGGTCACCAATCCGCCGATCGATCCGATCCGCGAGGAATTGGTGATGAGCCTCGTGTCGATGATCGGCCCGCGGCCGAATCTGCTGGGTCGCCAAGCTGGCACGCACAAGCGACTCGAAGTTTCGCAACCGGTTCTCACCAATGCCGACCTTGAGAAAATCCGCGCGATCGAGGAATTGCTCGACGGCGCCTTCAAGACCGCGACAATCGACATCACTTGGCCGGCCTCCGAAGGCGCGGCGGGCCTTGAGCGCGCACTCGAGCGCACCTGCGCCGACGCCACCGAGGCCGTGCTCGCCGACATAAACATTCTCATCCTTTCCGATCGCGCCGCCTCGCCCGATAGGATCCC
This sequence comes from uncultured Caulobacteraceae bacterium, assembly GCA_964563395.1. Classification (GTDB taxonomy): domain Bacteria; phylum Pseudomonadota; class Alphaproteobacteria; order Caulobacterales; family Aquidulcibacteraceae; genus JBEVOS01. The sequence goes on along the minus strand of CAZLWK010000031.1, from coordinate 971 downwards.
CGCGCCGGCGCTGCTCGCCACCGCCGCCGTGCATCACAAGCTGATCAAGCAAGGCCTGCGGATGCAAACGGGCCTCGTGGTCGAAACCGGCGAAGCACGCGAGGTGCATCATTTCTGCGCGCTCGCCGGCTATGGCGCGGAAGCCGTCAATCCATATCTCGCATTCGAGACGCTAGAGGACATTCGCGTCGCGCAGAAGCTGTCCTTGAAGCCTTACGAGGTGCAGAAGAATTACATCAAGGCGATCGGCAAAGGGATGCTGAAGGTGATGTCCAAGATGGGCATATCAACCTATCAATCCTATTGCGGGGCGCAGATTTTTGACGCGGTGGGGCTCTCTTCGGCCTTCGTCGACAAATATTTCACCGGCACCGCCACCACGATCGAAGGCGCAGGGCTCGCCGAAATCGCGGAGGAGGCCGTGCGGCGCCATCGCATCGCCTTCGGCGACAGCCCGGTCTATCGCAACGCGCTCGACGTGGGCGGCGATTATGCATTCCGGCTGCGCGGGGAAGATCACGCTTGGACGCCGGACAGCGTGGCCAAGCTTCAGCACGCCGTACGCGGCAACATCCCGGACGAATACGCCGCCTTCGCGCGCAGCATCAATGAGCAGAATGAGCGCCTCTTAACGATCCGCGGGCTCATGCAGTTCAAGTTCGACCGGCCGGCCGTGCCTTTGGAGGAGGTCGAACCCGCGAGCGAGATCGTCAAGCGCTTCGCCACGGGCGCAATGAGCTTCGGCTCCATCAGCCGCGAGGCGCACACCACGCTCGCCATCGCCATGAACCGCATTGGCGGCCGCTCGAACACCGGCGAAGGCGGCGAAGAGCCGGACCGCTTCAAGCCGATGAAGAATGGCGATTCCATGCGCTCGCGCATCAAGCAGGTGGCGAGCGGGCGCTTCGGCGTGACGACGGAATATCTGGTCAACGCCGACGACATCCAGATCAAGATGGCGCAGGGCGCAA
>CAZLWK010000030.1:0-31965 GCA_964563395.1 uncultured Caulobacteraceae bacterium | reverse complement strand
GTCCGTCACCGGGCCGAACGTCACCTGCGTGCCGGGAAACAATTCCTGCACGGCTTGCGCCAGCACATGAGCCGCGTCATGGCGCAACACTTCAAGGCCGTCGGCGCTGTCACGCAAGACTAATTCGAACGCGCCGCCCTTCTCGAGTGGGCGCGTCAGGTCCCACCAGGCGCCGTCGATCTTTGCAGCGACGACCTTCTTCGCCAGCGATTTGGAAATGCCTTCGGCGACCGCGAGCGGCGTGACGCCATCGTCGTAGTTGCGCTCGGCGCCATCGGGGAACTTAAGAGAGAGACTCATGCCATGTGACTCAACAAATTAGAATGATGCATCCCAATCCCGCTCGGGCGCGAGAGGTTAGGGTGAAGGTGAGGAAGCGCGACATCAGCGATGCTCGCGCGGCGCCCTCACCCTGCCCTCTCCCCCGTATCCAGGGGAAAGGGTGCGCGTTTCTTCCAAGACCAATCGCCATAGGCCCAGGGGGCCCACCAGGGCGCGTGCGCGCGGCTCGGCGCTGGGTCGTAGCCGGATCCGCCGAAAGGATGGCAGCGGCATAGCCGCGCCGTCGTCATCCAACCGCCGGCCCACGCGCCGTGCGCGCGGATCGCGTCCGCCGCATAGGCGGAGCATGTGGGCAGATATCGGCACGAGCGCCCGATGAGAGGCGACAACGTCCACTTATAGAGCTGGATGAGCGCGAGGAATGCGCGCGCTGGCAAGCTGGGCTGCATCGCGATCGGCTATGATCAAGGGTTGAACGACCGGGAACTCAGCGCGGCCGCCGCGGCGCGCCCGGTCTGGCGCCGCCGGCCTTAGCCAGTGCGGGTAGTCGTCGTAGCGGCGCGAAAGGCGAACATGAAGTCTCGTTAGCATGCGCCGCGCGCCAAGGCGAGAGCTTGGTCCGGCCGGCGGCCGGTCTCGTAGAGGGAGGCGAATAGAGGAGCCGCCATGCGACCCATCCTGCTTGCCGCCGCCGCCGGCCTCGCCCTTGTCGGCTGCGCCACACGCCCGCCCGTGCCAAGCGATGTCGGCGATCAAACCTTCGTGCTGGAGGAAGATTTGCTGGGCCGAACCGTAGCGCGCGGCGAATTTAGTTCGATCACGGGCGTGCGCCGCGGTTTCACCGCCTATCTCGACGGCCAATGGGACGGACGCACGTTCACGCTCGTCGAGGATTTCGTCTATGACGACGGCGAACGCGATCGGAAGACGTGGCGTCTCGAGCGCGTCGCCGAGGGCCGCTATGTCGGCACGCGGGAAGATGTGGTGGGCGAAGCGATCGGCACGCAGGACGGACAAGTGTTCCGCCTCGAATACGATGTGCGTCTGCCGTCTGAAAACGGCCAGGGCCGCAAAGTGCGCTTTCGCGACGTGATGGCCGAGCGGCCGGACGGCGTCGTCCTCAATAATGCGACGGTAGGCTATTGGGGGCTGCGCGTGGCGCGCGTGGCGCTGGAGATTCGCCGCGCCGACGCCGCCGAGGCCGCCGACGCCGTTCAGGACGTGCCCGCCAATTCATTGGCGAGCGCGTCCAACCCATAAACCCGCCGCAGCACGGCATCGATCGCCGTCGCCGCGACAATGACCGTCCGATTGAGCGCGGGATCATAGAAATAATTCCCGCCCAGGCCGTGAATGTTCGAATCGAACGCGACGCCGACAAGGCGGCCCTGGCGATCGATCACGGGCGAGCCGGAATTGCCTCCTATGATGTCGTTGGTGGTGACGGCGTTGAAGATCGTATCGGCGGGCAGGTTTTCGCGCGCGCGAACCCAAGTCTCCGCGAGCTTGTAGGGCGCAATTCCGGTGGCGCGCCCATAAAGCCCGCCCAGGCGCGTGAACGGCGCGATCGCTTCACCGCTCGGTTCGGTCCAACCCGCCACGCGGCCATAGGAGAGGCGCGGCGAGAACGTGGCGTCTGGATAGATGTCCGCGCCATACGCACGAAAGCGGGCGCGCGCGATGCGCTCTTGAGCGCGCTGCGCCGGGCCCTCCACCTCCACGAGATAGCGCGTCCGCAGCGCGCGCGCCTCCGGATCGATGGCGCGCACGAACGCCAGCAGCGGATCGTCCGACGCTCCCGCGCCGCCCTCCCACAGACGCGCGCGCTCAGCCGGATCGGCGAGGCGGGTTTGCGTGACGAGGCGATCGGCGACGACATGCGGCGCCTCTCCTCCGAGCGCGGCGCGCACGAGCGGGGAATCCGCGCCAAGTTCGGCCTGCATCTGTTGCAGCCAAAACGCCAAGTGCAGCGCCTCCAGCGGCGCATCGACGGGCGCGGCGCTCAACACGCCCTGCCGCGTCGCGCCAAGGCGCGCCTCGGTGTAGCGCGGCAGGCGTTCGGCATCGGGTTTGGCGCGCTCAGCCTCCGCGCGGACGAGATCGCGCGCCCATCTGAACAATGTGGAGCCGCCCCCGGCGCGCGCCTCCCCGTGCTGATAGGCGAGATAGAAACGCTCATAGGCCGTGATCGTGGCGGCGATCTCATCCCAGGCCGCGCCCGTTTCGCGCAGCTGCGCGCCATTACGGCGCACGCGCGCCTGCAAATCCTGTTCGGCGCTGATGGCGCGCGCGAAGCCGCCTTCGGAGCGCAACGCCGCGAGACGCCCGCGCAACGCCTTCAAGCCATTCTCGACGCCGAAGATAGCGTTGGCGGCCATGCGGGCATGGTCGCCGTCGCGCGCGGCGAAGGCCCGCAAGCGCTGGCGCAGCATTTCGAGCTGCGCGACGCGCCATGGGAGAAATTCATCGCGCTGAAACGCCAGCTGACTGGTGGTGAGAAGGCGTTCCGTTGTTCCCGGATTGCCGGAAACGAGCGTCAGCTCTCCATCGGCGAGCGGCTCCGACCGCAAGCGCAGATAGCGCGGCGTCGCGGCCGGCGCACCGTTTTCGTAAGCGCGCAGATACGCGACATCGAAACAATAGCGGGGGAAGGTGAAATTGTCCGGATCGCCGCCGAAGAAGGCCGCCGCCAGCTCCGGCGCGAACACCAAGCGCACATCGTCATATCGCTTGTAGGCGTAGAGCTTGTATTGGCCGCCTTGATAGAGCGTCACCACCTCGCAGCGGCGGCTGGAATCGCCGCCGGCGCAACGCGATTCGATTCGAGAAATTTCCGCGTCCCGCGCCCGCGCGAAGCCCTCCGGACCGGCGAAAGCGGCGGCCGCCTCGATGTCTTGCGTCACATCGCTGATCGAAAGAAGCGCCTGCAGCGCGAGATTAGGACAGCGCCGCTCGTCCGCGCGGCTCAAGGCGCGCACGCCGTCGCGCACCGTATCGGCTTGGGGCGTCGACAAATCCTGCACGCATTTCAGCACGCAATGATGATTGGTCTGCACCAAGCCTTCGGCGCTCACGAACGCCGCCGAACACCCGCTCTCCAGACGCACCGAGGCGCCCTGCACCAGCGAGAGCCACGATTGGTCGGGGGACCAATCATAGGCGCGCCGCATCTCGCGCACGGGCAGATTGTCGAAGGTCCACATGCCCTCATCGGCGCGCGCGGCTGGAACGCATAGCGCCAAGCTGGCGGCGGCGGCGGCGAGCGGTGCGCGCCAGCGGCGCGCCATCGATCGAAGCGCTGTCATCGCGCGAGGCATTGCGGCGTTCGCCGCGCAAAGACAAGCGCCAATGGGCGCCGATATCAGTTGGGGCTGAGACCGATCGCTTCATACAGCGCCGCGCGCGTGTCGGCGCTAAGCTCGACGGCGGTGTCGATCGTGTCGCGCACATCGTCCTCGCTCGCGCCCCTGATCCGAATCGCCGCCTGTTCGCCAGCCTCGGTTCCCTCGCCGCGCACATCGATCAGCATTTCGCGCCCGCCGATATTGACCGCGATCCGCGTGGGCTCGCCGGGCGCGCCTTCGCCATCGGCGATGGAGAGCGCAAGGCCGGGCAGGCGCATCGAGAGCTGTTCCGGGTTGTCCGCGCCGAACAGACCCATGCGCTGCGCGACCAAATCCGCGGCCGTCTCGGCGGGCATCAGACCGGACTCGCCGCCTTCCACGCCCTGCGCCGCCGCCGCGCGCCCGTCCGGAAGGCGCACGAGATAGACGACCCCTCCGTCTTCCGTGGCGAACACCTCGATGCCGTAACCTTCCGCGACAGGCGGAGGCGGCGCCGCCGCGCCGCACGCCGCCAAGAGCCCAGCCATCGCCGCCGCGATCGCAATCCGCATAATCCCCCTCCTTCGTATCGAACCCATAGATGCAGCCGCTTGACCCGGCGGATGCAGGCGCCAAACGAGCATCTGATGCAACGCACGACGCTGAGAGCTTTCGCGGCCGCTGGTTTGGCGGCGCTGCTTGCCGCTTGCGTGGGCGCGCCGCCCCCTGAAACAGCGGAGGAATCCGTGCAGCGCTTCCCGACCTCACAGGATTTTCCGCCCGGCGTGATGGAGCGGGTCAGTTTCACCGCCGCCGGCGCGGGCGGCTGGCGGCTGTCCAGCCTGCGCTCGGGGCCACGGCCGGAGGCCCGATGGCGCATCGTGGTGGTGTCGGGTACGCCGTCCTGGTCGGAATATTGGGCGCCGACGATCGCCGCCCTGCCGCCGAGCATGGAAATGATCGTGGTCGACCGACCGGGTTTTGCGCTCAGCGAGCCGCAGGAGGCGGTGACGGATCTGGCCGCCCAGGCCGCCGCGCTCGCGCCCCTGCTCGATGCGCCGGACGGGCGAGACATTATTCTGCTTGGTCAAAGCTATGGCGCGCCCATCGCCGCGCTCCTGGCGGCGGAACATCCGGACCGCGTGCGGGGACTCGTGCTGATGTCGAGCTATTTCGGCGTCGAAGGGCGCACAGCCCGGCGGCTGATCGCGGCGGGACGGGTGCTGCGCCCGATCCTGCCGCGGGACCTCAAGAACGCGGTCGCCGAGGTCATCGCTCAGCGCGACCAGCTTCCATCGGTGCGGCGCCGGCTCGGCGATGTGCGCGCGCCGATCACGGTCCTGCATGGCCGTGCCGACACCTTCACCCCGCCCGAGGCCGCGGCGGAGCTCGCGGGGATGCTTGGGGCGGCGTATATCGAAACGCCCGAGGGCGATCATTTCCTGCAAGCCTGCTGCATCGCGGCGGTGATCGAGGCGCTTGAAACGACCATCGCCCGCGCCTCGGATCCGCCGGTTCTGGCCGAGACCGGGCGGCTTTAGCCCCGCCTTGCTTGCGCCGGCCTCATCGGCTATGCACCTCGCTTCAAATTTTACCCCCAATCGCGAAAGGGCCGTTCCGTGGCCGGGATTGTGTTGAACGTTGAAAAGCGCGAGCGCGTGGGCACCGGCGGCGCCCGGGCGGCCCGCCGGGCCGATCTGCTCCCGGGCGTGCTCTATGGCGGCGCGCTTGGCCCCGTGGCGATCACGCTCAAGAAGGCCGAGGTTCTGACCGCGCTGCGCGCCGGCAAATTCATCTCGCACATGGTCGAGATCGATCATCGCGGCGAGCGCCAGCCGGTGATCCCGAAGGCCATTCAATATCATCCGGTGTCGGACACGCCGATCCATGTCGATCTTTATCGCGTGGACGAAAACTCCATCATCGACGTTGAAGTGCCGGTGCATTTCAAGAATCAGGAAGCTTCCCCGGGCCTCAAGCGCGGCGGCGCGCTCAATATCGTCTCGCACACGATCAAGCTGCACGTGCCGGCAAACGCCATCCCAGAAGAGATCATGGTGGACCTCGCGGGCCGCGAAATCGGCGATGTGATCCATATCGGCGACATCACGCTGCCGAAGGGGGCGACGCCGACGGTGAAGGATCGCGACATCACCATCGCCACGATCGTCGGCCGCGCCGCCGAGGAGCCGGAAGCGGCCGCCGCCGCGCCGGCGGAAGCCGAGAAGAAGGCCGACTGATCGGCTCGCCCGCCTTAGGGCGTTGCGTCCAATATCGCGTGCATGGCCTCGTCGCTCAGCCCGAAATGGTGGCCGATCTCGTGCACCAGGACGTGCGCGACCAAATCCTCGAGCGCGATGTCCCCCGCCTCGATCCATTCGTCGAGAATGGCGCGCCGATAGAGCGTGACGACCGGCATGTCGGGCGTCGGGTCGCTGAGGCTCCGCCGCGTCAGGTCGACGCCCTGATAGAGGCCCGTCAGTTCGAAGGCGTCCTCCAGGCCGAGTTCAGCGAGCACCTCCTCGTCCGCGTAATCCTCGATTCGGATCAGCACGTCTCCGGCGAGCGCCCGGAAGGGGCCCGGCATGGCGGCCCAGGCGCGGCGCGCAATCAGCTCAAGATCGTCCAGCGAGGGCGGCAGCGTTTCGCTCATCACCTTGGCCTTACACGTTCCCGGGCGGCGAACGAGATAACATTTCTGACACCCGCGTCACTTTCCCTTGACGGTGAGGCACGCGTCATGTTTTAAGCGAAACGAGAAGAGGCGCGTCCGCGCCCGTACCGCTTAATTGAGGGAGCATCCGCATGGCCGACGGCGCCGCTATCCGGCAGATCACCAAGGACGCGATGTATGACGCCGTCCCGCCGACCGATTTCTCGCAAATGCTCGACGGCAACCGCCACCTGACGCGCTCGTCGGCGTTCGACAAGATCATCTCCGCCACGCACGACCATTTCTGGGACCCGCTCGACACCAAGTACATTGACTTCGCCGAGCCGTGGGACATGGAGAACGATCCTCTGATGCCGGAGGATTTCGTGCCTTCGCTGCAGACGCCCTATGTGAAGGCGCGCTTCGAGAACGATCCCAAGGGCCGTGTGCGCTTCATCAATCAACAGGCGCGCTGGCAAATGTCGGCGATCCTGCATGGCGAGCAAGGCGCGCTGAACCTGTCGGCCTCGCTCTGCCACGTGCTGCGCGATCCGGGCGCGCAGGAATATGCCGCCAACCAGACGCGCGAGGAAGGTCGCCACGTCACGGCGTTCGCCAAATACATCATCGCCCGCTTTGGCGGCCCTCTGCCGTGCGGCGAAACGCTGGCCACGCTCCTGCAAGAGATCGTGCACGCGCCGGAGGTCTATAAAAAGATCATCGGCATGCAGATGCTGGTCGAAGGCCTCGCCATGGGCGCCTTCGCCTCGATCTACAAGAATTGGAACGATCCGCTCGCCCGCAAGCTCACGCAGCTCGTGATGACGGACGAAGCCTTCCACCATAAGTTCGGGAAAATCTGGGCCGACCGGACCATTCCGAAGCTGTCGCCGGAAGAGCACGCCATCGTCGAGGATTGGGCGGCCCATTGCTTCCAGACGCTGCTGTTCAACCTCGTGAACCCGCTGCAAATGCCGCAAGTCTATGCCGAGTTCGGCCTCGACCCGGCGCGGGTGATGCAGGAGATGCAGGAGATCGCGACCGACGAAGCGCGCCGCGAGCGGATGCGCGAAGCGACCGATATCTTCCGCGTGCTGGTCAAGACGCTGTGGAACGCCGGCATCATTACCGAGCGCACCCGCAGCTTCTATCAATTCTATGTCGACCTCAAGGAATTCGAGGAAGAAGGCGACCACATGGTCGGCGACGATATCGCCGAGGAAGGCATCCGCTTCCTGCAGACCATCAATTTCTCAGGCGATACGCGCACCTTCGCGCAGATCGCGGCGGAATAGGATCAAGGGGGCCGCCGGCGCGCCGGCGGCCTCCGCCTCATTGACTTTGGCGGTTGGACCCCCTATCCGACCGCCTTCAATTTTTCGCGGGTCCGCGCGCCATGAAAGTCAAAAGCTCCCTGAAATCCCTTAAGGGCCGCCACCGCGCCTGCCGCGTCGTGCGCCGGAAGGGCCGCGTCTACGTGATCAACAAGATCGATCCGCGCTATAAGGCCAAGCAGGGCTAATTCCGCCTTCTTGCTGAATTCCATGCGCGCGCCCCTCCCCGGGGCGCGCGTTTTGCTTTAGCGTGCGCTTCGAAAGAATCGCTTCGTGCGCGCACTTTTCGCTGTCCTTGCCCTGACTCTCTTGGCCGCTTGCTCGCTGGGCGGGGCGAAGCTGCGCGCCGATCCCGAGCTTGACCGCCTGTTCGCGGCCTTGGGCGAGGCCCAGGACGCCGCCGCCGCCCAAGCGGTTGAGCAACAAATCTGGTCCCGCTGGGCGGAAAGCGGATCGCCCACGGTGGACATTCTGTTGGAACGCGCCGCCGCCGCCGAACGCGCGGGCGATCCTGCCCTCGCCGGCCAATTCCTCGATCAAGCCAGCGATCTGGCCCCGGATTTCGCTGAGCCCTGGAAACGCCGCGCCAGCCTCGCCTACGAACAGCGCGATTATTCCGGCGCGATCGCCGCGATCCAAGAAACGCTCCGGCGCGAGCCACGCCATTTCGGGGCGATCTCGGGCCTGGGCCTCATCTATGAGGAGCTGGGGCAAGACCGCGCGGCGCTGGAGGCGTTCCGAGAAGCGCTCGCCATTCATCCCCACTACGCGCCCGCGCTGCGTGGCGTGCAGCGCCTCTCCGCCCGCGTGGAAGGCCAGGACGCGTGACTCACGCGGCCATCGCCGCCCTGGTCGCGGCGCTGGCGCTCTCAGGGCTCGCTTTCTGGCTCTGGCCGCGCCGCAAAACGCCGCGCCATATCGCGTTGGGGGCCGGCCCGCCGATCTTGGTTTTGGCCGAGCCGCGCGCCGGGGTTTGGCCGTTCCTGCGGGCCTTGCGACGCATCGCCGAGGATCGCCGTCTCATCGGCTGCGACGGCGTCTCCGGCGATCAGGCCGAAGCCGCGCGCCGTCTGATCCGCGCGCTGGACCTCAAAAGGCCGCTGCTGATCGCGCGTGGCCGGGCGGCGCGCGCGGGCCTCGCCCTGGCGGCGGAAGGCGCCGTTGGCGGCCTCGTCCTGGTGGCGCCCAAAGGGCCCAAGCGGCCGCGGGCGGCGGACCCGCTCTTTCCGCCCACGATCATCGTCTCCGACGGGCGCGTGCAGCATCAAGCGCTCATGGCGGCGCTGCCGACGGTGGAGCGCATCTCCGCGCCGCGCCTTGGCCGGGCGCCGGAGCGCAAGCGACCGGATCTCATCGCCGCCGCCCTCGAACGGCTTGAGGAATTGGCCGCCGCGCGCTGACCTCGGGAAAGCCTGGGGAGGACGCGCCACACCCGATGCGACGAGGCGCCGAATCGCGGCTAGATGCGCCCCCGAAACAGAGCCGGTTGAAGAGTGAGAGCGAGCATGCCTGCTGATTTTGGCGCCAGTGAAGACATCGTCGCTCATCAGGCGCTGACGCAATCCGCCAAGGAAAAGCTGAAGCAATTCGTGGCGCGCATCGAGCGCCTGGAGGAGGAAAAGGCGCAGATCGCGGCCGATCTCAAAGAGATTTATGGCGAGGCGAAGTCCACCGGCTATGATACGAAGGTGCTGCGCAAGGTGATCCGTCACCGCAAACAGGACGCACGCGAACGCGCCGAGCAGGAGCAGGTGATGGACCTCTATCTCGCCGCCCTGGGCGACATTTGAGAGCCTGATTGGCGCGCGAGGTCGATCCCCGCCGCGCGCGCAAGGCCAAGCGCATCGTCGAGCGTCTGAAACGCGCACGGGAGACAGCGCCTGAGCCGTTCAGCGGCTGGGAGGACGAGTTTCTCAACGAGGTCGGCGAGCGCCTTGAGAAGTACGGCTCGGCGTTCCGCGATTTGTCCAAGGGCCGCCCGGAGGACGCGGTCTCGCTGCTGCAAGCGCAAAAGCTCCGGGAAATCGCCGCCAAGGCGTCCGGCAAATCCAAGGCGCGGGGCGGCCGCACCGGCGGCTTGACCACGAAAAAGCCGCTGCGATCGCGCAAACCGCCCAAGTCTTGAAGTCGATGGTGACGATCCGCCCGGCCCGCCTTGAGGATGCGGGCGCTTGCGCCGACATCCTGGCGCGCGGCTGGCGCCTGGCTTTTCCCGGCGCCAAGCGCCCGGTCGATGTGGCGACCTTTCTGGCCGAGACGGATGGGGAAGCAGTGTTCGTCGCGGAGCGTCGCGGCAAGGTGCTCGGCTTCGCCGCGCTCTACCGCCCGGAAAACTTCCTGCATCATCTGTACGTGCATCCCCGCCTCCTGCGCAAAGGCATCGGCTCATTGTTGCTCGCGGCCGCGCAGGCGGAGGCGAACGGCCCGCTGTCGCTCAAGACCCAGCGCGGCAATTCCCGCGCGCGCGCCTTCTACGCCAAGCATGGCTTCGCCCTGATGGAGGAAGGGATCGATTCCACCGGCGCCTGGGTGCGCTTGGAGGCGACGCAACCGCGCGCCGCCGGCTGACGTATCCTGCCCGAGCGCCTATATTCCTCGCGTTCAAGAAAGACCCTCTCATGTTCTCCCTGCGCAAAAAGCTTGAGCTTCCCACCGCCGCCGATGCGCTGCCCGGGCGGCCCGATCCGATTCCCACGGCGCAAGCCCATTACGTTTCGGACCGGCCGCTCAAGCCGCCGTTTCCGGAAGGGCTAGAAGAGGCGCAATTCGGCCTTGGCTGCTTCTGGGGCGCGGAGCGCAAATTCTGGCAGGCTGACGGCGTTTGGACGACGGCCGTGGGCTATGGCGGCGGCGTCACGCCGAACCCGACCTATGAAGAAGTTTGCTCCGGCCGCACCGGGCATACCGAGTTGGTGCGCGTGATCTTCGATCCGGCGAAAATCAGCTATGACGCGCTGCTCAAGCTGTTTTTTGAAAGCCATGACCCCACGCAAGGCATGCGCCAGGGCAATGACATCGGCACGCAATATCGTTCGGCCATCTATGTGCTGAACCCGGCGCAGAAATCCGCCGCGGAGGCGGCCAAGGCCGCGTACGAACAGGCGCTGCGCGCGCGCGGCTTCGGCCCGATTACGACGGAAATCCGCGAGGCTCCCCCCTTCTACTATGCCGAGGATTATCACCAGCAATATCTGGCGAAGAATCCCGGAGGCTATTGCGGCATCGGCGGCACGGGCGTGACTTGCCCGATCGGCGTCGGCGTTTCCGCGTGAAGCGTCGGGAGATCGACGCGTTCGCGCTCGCCCTGCCGGGCGCGACGCTCGATTTCCCCTGGGGCGACGGTCCCGTTTTCAAGGTTGGCGGCAAAATGTTCGCCACCGCCGAGGCGGTGAAACCGAACACCGAAAGCGCGGTTTGCTTCAAATGCTCAGACATCGCCTTCGCGCTTCTCACCGAGCGCGCGGGCGTGGCGCCGGCGCCCTATCTTGCCCGCGCCAAATGGGTGCGCGTCGAAGCCGGCGTTATGGATAACGACGAAATCCGTGACCGCTTGCGCGAAGCGCACCGATTGGTGGCGCTTAAATTGCCCAAGGCGCAGCGGCCCCACCTCTAAAAACCCGAACGCGTGCAGTCGCTTGCCAGCTGGCGCCGGCTTTGCGACCCCTTTCTCATGGAGACGGCGGAGATCTTCCAGCGCCTGGGCCTGGCGCTCGCCATCGGTTTCCTGGTGGGCGTCGAGCGCGGCTGGAAGCAGCGCGCGGCGGAGGATGAAAGCCGCGTCGCGGGCCTGCGCACCTATACGCTGATCGGGCTGCTTGGCGGCGTCGCGGCGCTCCTCGGCGGCCTCATGACGCCGATCGCCTTCGCCGCCTTGGCCTTGGTGTTCGGCCTCGCCTGGACACTGTTCAAATTCCTGGAGACCCAGCGAGACGGCGATCTCTCCGTGACCGGGCTCGTCGCCGGCATTCTCACCTTCGCGCTTGGCGCTTACGCCGTCACCGGCGACATGCGCGCGGCGGCGGCGGGCGGCGTGGTGCTGGTGCTTGCGCTGGCGTTCAAAACGGCGATGCACGAATGGCTGGGCGCGCTGACCTGGAGCGAATTGCGCTCCGCGCTTCTGATCCTTGCGGCGAGCTTCGTGGCGCTTCCAGTTTTGCCAGACCGCGCCATCGACCCATGGGGCGCTGTCAATCCCAGCGAGCTCTGGCGCTACACGATCCTGATCGCGGGCGTTTCGTTCGCGGGCTATGTGGCGCTGCGCGTCCTTGGGCCGCGCGCGGGGCACTATGTCGGCGCGCTGGCCGGCGCGCTGGTCTCGTCCACCGCGGTCACGCTCGATCTGGCGCGACGAAGCCGCAAGGGCGAAACGTCGAATTTGCAGGCGGGCGCGGCGGCCGCGCTGGCCAATGTGGTGCTGTTTACGCGTGTCGGCGTGCTGATCGGAATCATCGCGCCCAGCGCGCTGCCCTTCAGCGCGCCCGCACTGGCGGCGGCGGCGGCGGCCTCGCTGCTTGGCGGCCTCTTCTATGGCTGGCGGGCGCACGGCGCCGATGGTCAGGAGAGGCGCGCCGATGTCGATCTGCGCAGTCCGCTCGATTTGAAGAGCGTGGCGCAATTCGCGCTGCTGCTCGCGGGCGTGACGATCGCCGCCCGGCTGATGGCGCGCTTTTTCGGAGACGCGGGATTGACCGCGCTCGCGGCCACGGCGGGCATCGCCGATGTCGATCCCGTCGCGGCGGCGGTCGGCGGCTTGGTGCCCGACCAGCTCGATCCGCATGTCGGCGCGGGCGCCATTCTGTTGGCTGCGGCGGTAAATTCCGCGTCCAAGACCAGTATCGCCGCCTTAGCCGGCTCGCGCGGTTTCGCGCTGCTCTATGGCGCGGTGTCGCTCGTTTCTATCGGCGCGGGACTTGCCGTTTATACGCTGACCCGGTGAAGGATCAGACCGGCCAGCGCAGGCCGATGCGGCGTCGCTGCACCAAGGTCTGCTCCGCGCGTTGAAGCGCGCGCTGCGCCACTTCGGCGTGTTGCAGACTGTCCGTCGCACGCAGCGCGTCCATGGCGAGGCGCAAGCGCGCCACCGCCTCTTCCAGCTTGTCGCGGGCGCCTTCGCGTTCGCCGAGCGCAGCGAGCGCACGTCCGATCTCCTGCTGGGCCGCGCCCCAGGCGCCCGGATCGGTGGTGCGGTCGACCTGGTCGAGATATTTCTGGCGCGCGTCGAACGCCTTTTGCAGCCAACGTATATGGCCGCCGCGCTCCCCCAAGCTCAGCGCGCCGGAGGCGAAATCGTTCAAGATGTCGAGCTGCAGCGCGGGACTGATATCCTGCGGCGGCGATTGCACCATGCGGTCGAGCGCCTCCACGATGGGCTGCAGGCGCTCGGGTTTGTAATCTTGCGGACGGTTCATCACCGGACGCGCCTTGCGCGCGCAAGCATAGGCGAGCGCGCGCTGCACGCTTTCATCGGGCCGCCCGACGCGCCAGCCGAGCTGGATCACCTGCACCTCGGGCACGCGCCCCTGCGCCGGCGGCGTCAAGAGCCGCAATTCGAGCTTACCGAGAAGCGTGCGCCTCCCCCACACGATCACGTCCGAAGCGGAGCGATCGAGCGCATCGGCGGCCTCTTCCGCCACGCGGCGAAGCTTCTCGGCGCCGGCGTTCGGGGCGAGCACCGGCAGACGCAGGGGAAAAAGGTCCACCTGGACTTCGGATTGGAAGGCGAACAAGCCGAAATTGTCCTCGATCGCCTCTTTCATTTCTTGGCGCAGCTGGCCGTCGCCGCCGCCAATATGGGCGATCAGGATGGAGGCGCGATGATCCTTCGCGCGCTTGATGGATTGGGCGCGCAGGGCCATGCGCGCCTTGGCGCTGGCCCGCAACGCGCCGGTGACGATCCAGAAGGTGGCGATCAGAACCGCCGCCAGACCCATCGACACGAACGCCATCACGACGTCCGGAAACTGGACGAACGCGTCCACCGCCTGGCGCGGCAACAGGCGCAGGACGTCCGCCGACGAGATGGTGGCCGTGATTGCGGCGGGTACGGTCATTAGCGGTTCGATCCTCGCCCAAGGCGCGCGCGGTCTCGTGCCCGAACCTTCGACCCAAGCGTGGATCATCGCGGCCGGGCGGCGCTCGATCGGGGAACGCCGCGCTTCCGGCCGGCGCGCTGCAACGCGCCTAATTCTGCTGCGCGCGCGCCCGCATCTGGGCCGCGATCGCCGCCGGGACGCCCGCGGACAGATCCGTGACCGGAACGTCTGGCGGCGGGGCGAACAGAGCCGCATCCTGCGGACCGCGCACGATCGATGTGGCTTCCCAGGTGGTGGCGCCGTCCTCGGTGGCCCGCAGAAGCACGCCGTCGGCGCTGACGCAGGCCGTGCGCACGGCGGCGTCGGTCTCCGTGGGCGCAAGGCTCCATTCCACCCCGCTCTCGCCGGCGGCGCTGCACGAACCGACCCGCGTGGGCGCGCGCCCCTCCGTGGTCCAGGCCGCAAGCGCGTCGCGCCGCATGGCTTCATCGAGCGCGATGCGCAGCGCCATGCGCCGCCCGCCCATCTCGCTGATCATGAAAGCCTGGGACGCCTCGGGATCGCTGATCATGATCGCTTGGCCCTCGGGCCGGTTCATCTCCATGCGCATCTTGCCGCCAGAGCGATACATCACCACCGGCATGGTCTCCGCCTCCCCCATGCGCACATTCGCCTCGGCGCGATAGGCGGTCTGGAAGAGGTTGGGGAACACGGATTGCTCGACCGCTGGCGCGGAGCCGGCGCCTTCCGTGCGCGCGCCGCAGCCGGTCGCCGCCAGCGCAAGAACAAACGTTCCGGCCAATAGGATCGTGCGCATCGGGAGCCTCCCTTTGCGCGTATTCAAGACCAAGCGGGGCGGAAGCGCCAGCGTGGAAGCGCCGAACCCAGGTTCCCAACTCAGCGTTCCCGCGTACAAGGGCGCGACCATCGGAGACCGACATGCGGATAATCTTGAGCGTCACGGCCGCCCTTTTGATGGCGGCGTGCGGCGGCGGCGGCGGTCCCGCCGCGCCCATGCTGTGGGGCGCGGGCGAGCAAGCCGGCGCGGGCTATGGCCCAAACCCGCAATTGCCCGCCCCGCAAGGCGGGGGCGGCCTGCCGACAATCAAGCTCGCTGAACCGGTGCGCTGGGCCGAAGGCGAAACACCGGTCGCGCCCGCGGGCTTCGCGGTGTCGCCCTACGCGACCGAGATGAACCATCCGCGATGGATTTACGCGCTGCCGAACGGCGACGTGCTGGTCGCGGAATCGAGCACGGAGAGCGAGCGCGGCGGCCTGATGGCGATGGCGCGCAATTTCGTGCAGCGCCGCGCCGGGGCGCTGGGCGTCAGCCCCAATCGCGTGATCCTGCTGCGCGACGGCGACCGCGACGGCGACGTGGACGAACGCCATGTTCTCTTGGAGGGCGTGAAGCAGCCGTTCGGCATGACTCTGATCGGCGCCCATCTCTATGTGGGCGCCACCGACGCCGTGCTGCGCTATCCCTATCGGCTCGGCCAGACGCGCATCGATGAAGCCGGCGAGCGCGTGATGGCGCTGCCTTATCGCGCCGAAGGCAACGGCCATTGGACGCGCGATCTCCTCGCCAGTCCGGACGGCTCGAAGCTTTATGTCAGCGTCGGCTCGGTCTCGAACATCGGCGACAATGGCATGGCGGTCGAGGAAGGCCGGGCGGCGATCCACGAACTCGATCTCGCCACCGGCCGGTCACGCATTTTCGCCAGCGGCCTGCGCAATCCGAACGGCCTTGCCTGGGAGCCGGTGACCGGCGCGCTTTGGGTCAATGTGAACGAGCGCGACATGCTGGGCGACGATCTCGTGCCGGACTACATGACCAGCGTGCGCGATGGGGGCTTCTATGGCTGGCCTTATTCCTATTTCGGTCAAAACGTCGACGCGCGTGTGGAGCCGCAAAATCCCGAGCTCGTGGCCCGCGCCATCGCGCCGGACTACGCGCTCGGCGCGCACACCGCGTCGCTGGGTCTCGCATTCGCGGTCAATCCAGCCTGGCCGGAGCGCTATCGCGGCGGCGCCTTCATTGGCCAGCACGGCTCTTGGAACCGCTCCGAATTCGCCGGCTACAAGGTGGTGTTCGTGCCCTTCGCGCAAGGACGTCCGGCGGGCGACGCGGAAAACTTTCTCACCGGCTTCCTCACGGATGACGGCAAGGCGCGCGGGCGTCCCGTCGGCGTGGCGTTCGACGCGACCGGGGCGCTCCTGGTGGCGGACGACCTCGGCAACGCGATCTGGCGCGTCGCGCCCGCGAGCTGAACGACTGATTCAGCCGCCGTTCAGCTTGGCGCGCGCACCGTTTTGGGAGGAGCGCTCCGTGATGTTGAAGAAATGGCTCGCCGCCTTGATGGCGCTTGGATTGACGTTCGCCGCCGCCGCGCCCGCCTCGGCGCGCGATTGGCGGGGGCATCATGGCTATCACGGCCACCACGGCGGATACGGCCATCATGGGCACTGGCGCGATCGCGACGACGACAACGACGCGGTGGCGGCCGGCGTGGTCGGCCTTGTGCTTGGCGCGGTGATTGGGGCGGCGGCCAGCCAACCGCGCTATGCGGCGCCGCCGCCGGCCTATTACCCCCCGCCCGCGCCGCGCTGCTATGATCGCTGCGGCTCTTCCTATTACGGCTCGGGCTACGATTCCTATTACGCGCCGCCGCCGCCGCAACGCGTCTGCTATGCCCGCGAGCGGCAATGGGATCCTTACGCGGGCCGCTATCTGACGATCGAGCGCGCCTATCCCTGCTAACGGCGGCGCGGCTCGTCGACGCGCAACAGGATCAACGCCAACGCGGCCGCGAGAAAAACGAGCGAGAGCGCGAACACGGCGTTGTAGCCGAGCGTCGCAGCGATCAGCCCGCCGGCGAGCGGCCCGAACGCTGCGACTGCCCCTTCCGCGGACCCCGTGACCGCGAGGCGCATCGGCACGTCCTCGCGCGCGCCGAACTCCAGCGCCAGCGTGGAGCCCGCCATCATGTAGCCGGCCTGCGCCGCGCCGAGCCCGACGAAGGCGATCATGATCGCCGTTAGATCGTGCGCGTTCATCAGCAAGAGCGTCGCCCCCGCCCACACGCTCAGCGCCGCGATGAAGATGGCGCGAAAGCCGAAGCGATCCCCGGCATAGCCCCAAATCAGGTTGGCCAAGGTATCCGCGCCCAGATAGGCCAGCGACAGGAGGCCGAGATTGGCGCCGTTGAGCTCGATCGCGCGGCTGGCGTAGAGCACGTAAAAGGGCGCGGCCATGCGCGCGGCCATCGCCAGCATCAGGGTGAGCGTGAAGAAGAAGAAGCCGCGATCGGCGCGCATGAGGCCGGGTATGTCGCGGATGCGCTCGCCCACGGCGCGCTTGGCGCGCACCACGGGCGGCTCCGGCTCACGCATCAGCAGCGACAGCGCTGTAAGCCCAAGGCTGGTCAGCACGAAGGCGAGCGCGAAGGTCGTGGCGTAGCCATTGCCGAACACGTCGGCCTCGATGAACCAGCGGCCGGCGAAATAAGCGAGCGCGGCCGCGATCAGCCCGCCCGTGAGATTGCGCCACGCCTGCAGGCGCCCGCGCCGCGCCACCGGGATCACCTTCGCCAGCAGCGCCTGAAAGGCTACGCGCTGCATGCCATTGAACAAGCCCATGACGAAGAGCATCGCGACGATGACCGGCAATTGCAGCTCGGCGGGCAGGAACCAACCGGCGAGCGCCATGGCCAGGATCGGCAGACGCAGACCCGCGCCAATCCATTGCGCCACGGGCAGGATGCGCTTGCGATGCTCGACCGCGCCCGCGCCAAACAAGGGCGACAGCGCAAGCCCGACCTGCTGCAGCGCCAAGGCGAGCCCGACGACAACGTTGGAGCCGGACAGGGAAAAGATATAGGCCGGCAGGAATGTCGGCGCGTGCAGCAGGCGGAAGCCGGTCATGCCCAGCATGCCGTGCACGTAATGGCCGAGATAATTGCGTTTGAGGTTCGCCCAGACGAAGCGCTGATACGCCGCCTCTTCGGCGTCGCCGCTCGCGGCGCCTTCATCGGCGCGCGTGTCCATGCGATGCGGATCGGTGGGCGTGTCCAAAATGTCGCCGCCGCGCGCGCCCGCGCGGCTCTCCCCCTTCGCTCTTCTGCTGGAACGCGTCGCAAAAGCGTAATGCGCGCCCGGCGCGCTGAAAAGTGCGGCGCCTCATCCCTTTGCGGGGGCACACGCGCCGCCTACATTGGCGTAAGGAGAACGGGCTCCATGAAATTTGTCTGCGACGCGGGCGGCGGGCGCACTTGGTTTCGCATTGAAACCGAAGCGGAGGCGGAAGCTGAATCGCGCGAGATGCGCCACGCCGTCGAAAAATTTTTCAAGCGCGACCATGAGCGGGCGCGGCTGAGCTACAAGCCGGCCAGCGGCAATTCGATTGAGCGCGACATCGGCCTTAAAGCCCATATCGCGCGCACCATGCCGCTCTTCCTCACATTGCGCGCCGATGATGGTCAGCCGCTCGCGACGGCGATGCTGCCGCCGGAGGGGCGCAACGCGGCGAGCTTCCGCTACATCATCGTCAGTGAGGAAAACAGCGACCCTTACGTCGCCCATGGCGACGCCATCGCGGCGCTGGCGGCGCATTTCGGCCTCTCGCTGCCGCGCGAGCGCTGCTTTCCCTATGCCGGCTGAGGCTTAGTTCACGAGCACGCGCGCGCCCGCATAGCAGGGCGCGACGGTGCAGGTCTGCATCAGGAGCCGCACCGAATAGGCGCCGTTGGCGGACGGAGTGAAATTCACCACCGGCGCGTCGTCGGGCGCCATGTCGGAGGCGACGACGCCGCCGCGCGCATCGATCAGCTCGATGTCGAGGTTCGAGCATTCATTGTCGCAACCGCCGATGATGCGGTAGGCCGTGCCGCCCGTGAGCTGCACTTGCCAGCGATGGTCGCGCCCCGGCTGGAGGCTGGTGATCTGATCGGCCAGCCCCGGCGCGGGCCGCATGCCCTGAGCCAGCACGTTCTGGGCGTTGTCGAGATAGCCGCGCACGAGCTGTTCGAGCTGGGCGCGGTCGTCCGCCGAGAGGCTCGCCTGGCTCGCCGGCATCTGGAAAGCCTGCTGGCTGGGCGCGTTCTGAACCGGCGCCTCGGACGCCTGCGGCGCCGGCGCCTGATTGCAAGCGGCGAGCGTGAGCGCGGCAGACGCGGCCAGCAGCAAAGTGCGGATCATGGCTTCTCCCCGGAGCGATGGGGGCATGATTAAGGCGGTTCCGGACACGTGCGAAGGGGGCTCGGGCCTGATTGGCGTCATCCCGGACAGCGCAGAGCGCTGATCCGGGACGTGAGGGGCCACACGCACAGCCTTTGCCCCTGAGTTCCGGGTCGCGCTGCGGCGCCCGGAATGACGGCGTGCAGACAAAACATCCCCGACTTGATATGACACTGTCATGCGCGCCTCGAAGCCCCTCACCATCACACTGACCGAACGCCTCGCCAAATCCGTGAAAGCGCGCGTCGCGCGCGGCGACTACGCCTCCGAAAGCGAAGTCATTCGCGACGGCTTGCGGGCGCTCGAGGAGCGCGAGGCGCGCCAGCAAGCGGAACTCGATCATTGGCTCCGCGCCGAGATCGCACCGCGCCTCAAAGCGCTCGATAAGGGAGCGGCCAAAACCATTCCGCTCGATGAAGGCTTTGCGCGGGTGCGAAAACGCAGCGCCAAGAAGTGAACGCTTATGAAGTAGCCCTGCACCAGGACGCCGAGCGCGATCTTGAAGAGATATTCGACTATATCGCCAGCGAAGCGGGACCGCGCATCGCGGAGGCCTATCTTGATCGGCTGCAGGCGCGTCTGAAAACTCTTTCGACCACTCCCATGCGCGGCACGGCGCGGCCGGAGCTTGGCGCCGGATGCCGAACTTTCGGCTTTGAACGGCGGGCGACGATTGTGATCCGCGTGGAGCGGAGCGCGAAGCGGGTGATTGTGGTGGGCGTGTTTTATGGTGGGCGGTTGGTGGAGCGAAGTTGGTTAGTCGTGCTTCAGCCGATCAACAAACTCCAACCACAGGTGCTCCGCCGCACCGTCGGAATCCAACGTTTCGTCGGAACGTCCTCGCGCCCTGGCCATCTGCGGCTTGAGCCCGAGCACATCACCGTTCTGATCAATCGATAGCCAGTCGCTCATAGAATCCGTTTTTCCGCCGTCATTGCTGACATAACAAATGGAATTTCCACCAAGCGAACCACCGCCGATCCACAGGGTGCAACCCGCAACCTTCCTTCCGCTCTTGTAGATCGTCGCAGTAAATTTGTTTGCGTCCACGCGCCGAAAGGTGCCGGCGAGATCGCCCCCTAGCGCCCCTACAGAAGCCTCGAACCGTCGCGCGATGTGCTCGAAGGCTGAGTGCCGAAAATCGTCTCGATCCTTGTCTGAGAAGCGCTTCGTTGTCACGACTTGCATCGGACGCGCCGCGAGCAATGTTTTCGGAGCATCCGCCAGCTCTACGCCGGGTCGGGCTGCGGGAGAGAACCGAGCCGCAGCCTCTATGCCTCTGGCGACAATTGTCCAGGCCTCATCCTTGTCCGGCCAGCGGGCGGACATGATGGGCTTGCCATCCGTTGGAATGGCCACAAGTCTTCCAAAGGGCGCTGCCTGCCACTGACATTCGCGCACGATTATAGGAACGACTCGCGCGTATCCGCTCTGATGCCGCGCAACCGCAGTGCGCATTTCAACATCGTAGCAGTAGTCCGATGCGAGAAAGTCCGGGCTAACAAGGAGCGCTACGAGTTCTGCTCGCTCCAGCGCCGACCGAACTCTAGCGTCTATATCGTCACCAGGGATGAGATAGCCATCAAACCAAGGCGTAATGACACCATTGCGCTCCAAAGGTTTGAGGTGCGTCCTTAGGATCGCGAGCAGCGCCGTATCGGCATGAGAATAAGATATGAAAAGTTTTCTTGGGGACATAATCGATCTGCACTAGCGCTTTGGGATTCGCCAGGTAAGGCGAATCGTGAGGCAATCCTCCGACATTAACGCAGCTCCGCGTTGAGGATAAGGGTCATGCCCACACGAAAAAATACCGGTGCGTGAAATGCGCTGAGGGTTTCAACGTCGAAATCTGGACCGTCGCTGAGCAGCACGAAGCTCAGCGGCAAAATCCCAGGAAGAGCTTCGGATCGCCGAGGTGCCCGGCCTGCGGCAGCGAAAGCACGGTAGAGGATGGGATGCTACGCCCCCGATGAGGGCGCGGGAGAGTCAATCCACATTCATCCCGGATCGCGCGCCGCTTGTCCGGGATGGGTTCCGCCCTCGCTGCGCTCAGTCAGAATCCATCTTCAGCGCCGCGATGAACGCCTCTTGCGGAATCTCCACCTTGCCGAACTGGCGCATGCGCTTCTTGCCCTCTTTCTGCTTCTCCAGGAGCTTGCGCTTGCGGGTGATGTCGCCGCCATAGCATTTGGCGGTCACGTCCTTGCGCAGCGCGCTGATGGTTTCGCGCGCGACGATGCGCCCGCCGATCGCGGCCTGAATCGGGATTTTGAAAAGGTGCTGCGGGATCAGCTCCTTCAGTTTTTCGCACATGGCGCGCCCGCGCGATTCGGCGCGGCCGCGATGCACCAGCATGGCGAGGGCATCGACCGGCTCATCGTTCACCAGGATCGACATCTTCACAAGGTCGCCCTCGCGATGATCGATGATCTGATAATCGAAGCTCGCATAGCCGCGTGAAACGCTTTTCAGCCGATCGTAGAAATCGAACACGACCTCGTTGAGCGGCAGCTCATAGACCAGCATCGCGCGCGCGCCGACATACGTCAGATCGCGCTGCACGCCGCGACGGTCCTGGCAGAGCTTCAGGATCGCGCCGAGATATTCGTCCGACGTCAGGATCGTCGCCTTGATCCACGGCTCCTCGATGAAATCGATGCGCGTCTCGTCCGGCAGATCGGCGGGATTGTGCAATTCGCGCACCTCGCCGTCATTCATATGCACGCGATAGACGACGCTCGGCGCGGTGGCGATGAGATCGAGATCGAATTCGCGGCTCAGCCGCTCCTGGATGATTTCGAGGTGCAGGAGGCCAAGAAACCCGCAGCGGAAGCCGAAGCCGAGCGCGGCGCTCGTCTCCATCTCGAACGTGAAGCTCGCATCATTGAGGCGCAGACGGCCCATCGCGGCGCGCAAATCCTCGAAATTCGCAGCATCGGTCGGAAAGAGACCGCAAAACACCACCGGCTGCGCCGGCTTGAAGCCCGGCAGCGGCACGGTGATCCCGCGCTTTTCATCGGTGATGGTGTCGCCCACGCGCGCATCCGCCACCTCCTTGATCGAGGCGGTGATGAAGCCGATCTCGCCCGGCCCCAATTCCTCCACGTCGACGCTGCGCGGCTTGAACACGCCGACCTTGTCGATCCCATAGACCGCGTCGGTCGCCATCATCTTGATGCGCTGGCCCTTGCGCAGCGTGCCGTCGATCACGCGCACGAGCACGACGACTCCGAGATAGGCGTCGTACCAGGCGTCGACGAGCATCGCCTTGAGCGGCTTCGCCGGATCGCCCTCCTTGGGCGGGGGCAGGCGCGCGACGACCGCCTCCAAGACGTCGCCGATCCCAAGGCCGGTCTTGGCCGAGATCATCACGGCCTCCGAGGCGTCGAGCCCGATCACCTCCTCGATCTGGGCCTTCACGCGCTCCGGCTCGGCCGCGGGGAGGTCGATCTTGTTGAGGACGGTGACGATCTCCAGATCGTTGTCGAGCGCCTGATAGACGTTGGCGAGCGTCTGGGCCTCCACGCCCTGGCTCGCGTCCACCACCAGGAGCGCGCCCTCGCAGGCGGCCAGCGAGCGCGAGACCTCGTAGGCGAAGTCCACATGGCCGGGCGTGTCCATCAGGTTGAGCACGTAGTCCTGGCCGTCCTTGGCCCGGTAATCGAGGCGGACGGTCTGGGCCTTGATGGTGATCCCGCGCTCGCGCTCGATCTCCATATTGTCGAGCACCTGCTCCTTCATCTCGCGGTCGGAGAGCCCCCCAGTGGCCTGGATCAGCCGGTCCGAGAGGGTGGATTTGCCGTGGTCGATATGGGCGACGATGGAGAAATTGCGGATTCGGTCACGCGGGGTCATGCACGTCAGGTAGCAGCGCCGCCCCCGCCCGCAAAGGCGGCGCACCGCCAAAGCGTGCGCCAAAAGTCACAGGGGGCGCCTCGTTTTTGCTTCAGCGCTCGCGTTCCCGGTGAATAAGCGTGCGCGCACTCTCGACAATGGGGCCTTAAGCGTCACGCTCGCGTCGCAAATCCCGGCGCGGCGAACTGATTCGCGGCGGCTGGGAGATTTTGGGGATGCGGGATCACATCATGACGACCATGAAGCGCGCGGCGCGCACGCTGCAGCATTCGACCGGACTTTTGGCTCTTGCCGCCGCGGCGGCCCTCGCGGCGCCTGCCCAGGCGCAGGACAGCGGCGACGAGATCATCGTCGTGGCGCAAAAGCGGGCGGAAAATATCCAGGACGTGCCGATCTCGGTGTCGGCGGTGACGGGCGAAGAGCTCGCCTCGGTGCTGTCGGGCGGGGGCGACGTCCTCCAGCTCGCCGGCCGCACGCCGGGCCTCTATATCGAATCCTCCAACGGCCGGGTGGCCCCGCGCTTCTATATTCGCGGCCTCGGCAACACCGATTTCGACCTCGCCGCCTCCCAGCCCGTCTCCGTGATCATGGACGACGTGGTGATGGAGAACGTGGCGCTGAAGAGCTTCCCGCTGTTCGACATCGCGCAGGTGGAAGTGCTGCGCGGACCGCAGGGCACGCTCTATGGCCGCAACACCCCGGCCGGCATCGTCAATCTCCGCTCCAACCGCCCGACGCAGGATTTCGACGCGCGGGGCAGCCTGAGCTGGGGCACCTATAACACGATCAACGCCCAGGCCGCCGTGGGCGGGCCGATCGCGCCGACGCTGTCGGGGCGCGTGGCGCTGCTCTACGCGCACCGTGACGATTGGGTGGACAACGCCTTCACCGGCGAAAGCGAAGCGCTGGGCGAATATGACGAAGTGGCCGGCCGCGCCCAATTGCTGTGGGAGCCGACGGCGGCGTTCAGCGCCCTCCTCAATCTGCACGCGCGCGACAATGAGGGCACGTCCTCGCTGTTCCGCGCCAACGTGTTCACGCGCGGCTCGAACGAGCTCAATGAGAATTTCGACCGTGACACGGTGTTCTTCGACGGTGGGAACAACAACCCGCAGGAATACAAGCAAGAAGGCGCGGCCCTCACGCTGACTTATGATTTCGGCGGCGCGGTGCTCACCTCGATCACCGGCTATGACACCGCCGAAGGCCGCAGCCTCGGCGACATCGACGGCGGCAATCTCGGCGGGCCGGGCTTCATCCCCTTCCCCTCCGAAACGCAGGACAGCCTCGACGATCTCACGCAGCTGACGCAGGAAATCCGCCTCGCCAGTCCCGACGAAGGGCCGTTCACTTGGCAAGTCGGCGCCTATTATTTCGACAGCGAGTTCAGCGTGACGACGGAAGGCCCGGCCTTCCCGCCGCGCGCCACGGTCGAGCACACCAACGAATCCTGGGCGATCTTCGGCCAGGCGGCCTATGACGTAACCGAACGGCTCAATGTCGCGCTCGGCGTACGCTACACGGATGACGAGAAAGAGCTCACCGTGCCGCTTTCGGCGTTCCCGATCGCGCCGGTGGCGCTCTCCGGAAGCCAAACGACGTGGGACCTCTCGGCGGTCTATGAGCTCACGCCGGAGGCAAATCTGTATGCGCGCATCGCCACGGGCTTCCGCGCGCCGACGATTCAAGGGCGCGACATCGCCTTCTTCGGCCTGCCTTCGACGGCGGACGCCGAGACGATCACGTCTTATGAAGCGGGCGTGAAGGCTGACGTGCTCGATGGAACCGGCCGCATCAACGCGGCGGTGTTCTATTACGAGGTGGAGGATCAACAATTCTCCGCCATCGGCGGCGGCGGCAATTTCACCCGTCTCGTCAACGCTGAGAAGGGCGAGGCCTATGGCGTCGAAATCGAAGCCGATTTCGACGTGACGGAAAATCTCACCGTGTTCACCGGCTTCGCTTGGAACCACACGGAAATTCAGGACACCACGCTCGCCGTGCTGCCCTGCGGCGCGGGCGAATTCAATCCAGGCGGCAATTGCACCGTGCTCGATCCGGTCAACGGCGCGGTGCCGGTGGACTCCGATGGCGACACCGTGAGCGCGCTGGTGCCGACCGTTTCGATCGACGGCAATCCGTTCCCGAACGCGCCGGAATTCACCTGGGATATCGGCGCGCGCTACGAGCGTGCGCTCGCCAGCGGCGGGACGTTCTTCGCGGAAACTGATTGGGTCGTGCTCGGATCGATGAATTTCTTCCTCTACGAATCCGTCGAATTCCAAACCGACGTGCAGTTCGAAGGCGGATTGAAGGTCGGATATATCAGCGCCGATGAGCGCTACGAGTTCGCCGTGTTCGGCCGCAACATCACGGACGAGGAAAACACCCTCTACGCGATCGACTTCAACAACCTCACGGGTCTCGTGAACGAGCCGCGCGTGGTGGGCGTGTCAGTCAGCGCGCGCTACTAAAACGACTTTCGCCGGCACGCCGGCGACACCTTTCAAGATATGCGCCGGCGGCCCTCGAGCCGTCGGCGCATTTTTTTGACTCAGCCCTCGGCGGCGGCCCGCTCGTCCGGATCGAGGCCGTATTCGCGCAGCTTGCGATAGAGCGTCGAGCGCCCGATCCCGAGCCGGCGCGCCACTTCGCTCATATGGCCGGCATAATGATCGATCGCGAGTTCGATCAGATCGCGCTCAACCGCTTCAAGCGCGCGCAGATGGCCGCTGTCGTCGAAAATGCGCACCTGCGGCTGCACGTCTATCGTCTGCGCCTGGGCCAGGATTTGGCCAAGCTGCGTGGCGGCATGGTCGTTGGCGGGCGTGGGCAGGCTCTCGCCGCGCACGTCGTTCGCCACATTGAGAACGGGCTTGAGGCCGGTGATTTGCGGGAAATCCTCCGGCTGCAAGAGATCGCCCTCGCATAGGATCACGGCGCGAAACACGGCGTTCTCAAGCTGGCGCACATTGCCCGGCCACTCATAGGCGCCGAGCATGGCGAGCGTTTCGCGCGCGGCGCCTTTCACGGTGCGGCCCTCTTCGGCGGCGAAACGCGCGACGAAACGATTGACCAGCGACGGAATGTCCTCGCGGCGTTCGCGCAGCGGCGGCGCCTCGATGGGGAACACGTTGAGACGATAATAGAGGTCCTCGCGGAATCGGCCGGCTTCGACCAACTTCGCCAGATCCTTGTTTGTGGCGCTGATGATGCGCACATCCACCTTCACCGGGCGCTTCGCGCCGACCGGATCGACCTCGCCTTCCTGCAGAACGCGCAGCAATTTCACTTGGGCGTCGAGCGGCAATTCACCGACCTCGTCCAGAAAGAGCGTGCCGCCATTGGCCTCCACGAACTTCCCCGCATGATTGTCAGTGGCGCCGGTGAAGCTGCCTTTGACATGTCCGAAAAGAATGCTCTCGACGAGGTTGTCCGGAATGGCCCCGCAATTGACGGTGATGAATGGGCGGCCCGCGCGCTCGGACGCGCCTTGAATGCAGCGCGCGAGCACTTCCTTGCCCACGCCGCTTTCTCCAAGGATCAAGACTGGGATGTTGGATTTCGCCGCCCGCTGGCCCATGCGCACAACAGGGCCCATCGCCGGCGCGTTCGCCACCATGTCCTCGAAGCTGAGCTGGCCGGAGGCGCGCTTCTTCATGCGCACCACTTCGGTTTTCAGCGTCGACATTTCGAGCGCATTGCGGATCGAAACGAGGATGCGCTCGGGGCTCGCCGGTTTCACGAAGAAATCCGAAGCGCCCGCCTGCATGGCCTGCACCACCGTGTCGATGCCGCCCGAAGCGGTCAGCACGATGCAGGGAAGATCGCCGCGACGCTGACGGATTTCCTTCAGCGCTTCCTGGCCCGAAAGGCCCGGCATCACGAGATCGAGCAGCACGAGATCGATATCGGCGTGCGCATCGACCGCGTCGACCGCCGCGCGGCCATTGTCCGCCGTGCGCGTGGAAAACCCGTTGCGCTCCACCGCCGCTTGCAGCAAGCGACGCTGCGCCGGATCGTCATCGACGATCAGGATCGTCTTCACCATGGCCCACCATTCTTTTGAATGCGCCGCTGTTGCGGTCGCGATTGAGGGGACCTTAAGGAGGACAGGTTCAGGTCGCGTTAAAATGGCACAATTTTCAGGGTCGTTTCGGGCCCTTAAGTGTGAAGCGAGACTGAACAGGCATGGTGAGCGGTTTCTAAACAGGCATGAGCGATCCCATCGACCCCGAGCGCAATCGCCTCTCCGCCCGCATCGGCCGCGTGGCGCAGGTGGGCGCCAACCTCACAGGCGCCGCCGCCGCGCGCTTCATGGGCGGGGATGAGCGCTTCGCGCGCGCGCTCAAGGAGGCGCTTGGCCGCTCCAAGGGGCCGCTGATGAAAGTGGCGCAATTGCTCGCCACCATCCCCGATCTTCTGCCCGCCGCCTACGCGGAGGAATTTCGCAAATTGCAATCGAACGCGCCGGCCATGGGCTGGCCGTTCGTGCAGCGGCGGATGCGCGCCGAACTCGGCGCCGATTGGCAAGGCAAGTTCGCGCGGTTCGAACACGAGGCGGCCGCCGCCGCTTCGCTCGGCCAGGTGCACCGGGCCGCGCTGCACGATGGCCGAGCCGTCGCCTGCAAACTGCAATATCCGGATATGGCGAGCGCGGTGGAAGCCGATCTCGCGCAGCTGCGCACGCTGCTCGGCGTGTTCAAATCCGTGGAAGGGTCGGTCGATTCCTCCGAGGCGATCATCGAGGTTGGCGACCGCCTGCGGGAGGAATTGGATTATGCGCGCGAGCTAAAGCAGATGCGCCTCTTCGCGCTGATGCTGGCGCGCGAGCCACGCATCCGCACACCTGAGCCGATCGACGCGCTCTCCACCAAGCGCCTCCTCACCATGACCTGGCTGGACGGCAAGGGCCTCTTGCATTGGGTGAACGAGGATCAGGAGACGCGCAACCGCATCGCCGATCTCCTCTTCGCCGCATGGTGGGGGCCGATGACGCATTATGGCGTCATTCACGGCGATCCCCATCTGGGCAATTACGCGCTGACCGAGGGCGCTGAGCGGCTGCATCTCCTGGATTTCGGCTGCGTGCGCATTTTCCCGCCGCGCTTCGTTTCCGGCGTGGTCAATCTCTACACATCGCTGCGCGCCGAGGATCGCGACGGCGTCGCCGCCGCCTATGAGAGCTGGGGCTTCCGCAATCTCAACAATGAGCTGATCGACGCGCTGACCATTTGGGCGCGCTTCATCTATGGCCCGCTGCTCGACGATCGCGAACGCACGATCGCTGACGATGTCTCTCCCGCCGAATATGGACGGCGTGAATTGATGGAGGTGCGCCGGCGGCTCAAGAGCCTCGACCCCGTGCTCATTCCGCGCGAATTCGTGTTCATGGACCGCGCGGCGCTCGGCCTGGGCGCGGCCTTCCTGCATCTGCGCGCGCGGCGCAATTTCGCGCGGATGTTTCAGGACAGCATCGAGAATTACGAAGAGACGGCGCTGGCCGCGCGCCAGGCCGAAGCGCTAGGTGCGGCCGGCCTGCTGTAAGGCGGCGGCGTACCATTCCGGCCAGTGCTGGACGGCATAGACGCCGACCGCGCCGGCCAGGAAGCCCAGCGACAGGCCCATGAGCGCGCCGACATAGCCATTCCCCAGCCGCTCCTCGCCCGAGTGCTGACCCAGCTCAAAGTAGCGTAGCAGAAAGCCCAGCGCCCCGATCGCGAGGCCCACATAGCCGCCATGATCGCGCCAATAGATGGCGAGGCCGATCATGCCGAGGAACACGATGGCGCTGAACAAGACCTGCAATGTTCCGCGAAATCCCACGAGCCGGCCCGCCTTTCCAGCTTGTTAGTTTGCCCTGCGCCGCCTTTCTAAAGCGCTGACGCCGGGGCGGAAGGCGCCCAGAGCAGCCGAGGCTGGCTCCCGCCCCGCCCTTGCCGGGACCTGCCCTTTCCGCTATCAGCCGCGCTTCCGTTTTCCGCGAGCCGTTCCATGAAGTCCGAAGGCCATCCCGACTACCATTTCATCAATGTCGTCATGACCGACGGCACCACCTTCCGCACCCGCTCAACGATGGGTCAGGAAGGGGCGACGCTGAACCTGGACATCGATTCCAAGTCGCATCCGGCGTGGACCGGCGGAACCCAGCAGATCATGGACCGCGGCGGGCGCGTTTCGCGCTTCAACGACAAGTTCGGCGGCTTCATGAAGAAGAAGGGCTAGGGCCAACACGCCCTGGCGGACTTAGCCGCGGCCGAACACGGCCGCGAGCATCGCTTGCTGGGCGCTGACGGCGTTTTCGCCTGTCGCCGCGCCCTCCCCATACATCGTCTCGTCAAGCCGGCGCACGCGCTCATAAATGGCCGCGCCGCGCGCCGTGAGCGCCTTTAGCGCCTCGGGCAACTCGTCAGCGCCGTTCAAGGCCGTCGCCGGCCCCTCATCGCGCGCGATCAATCGGTATTTATCGGTGCGCGCCTCGGCGAGCGCCAATTCCTGATCGCGCACGGCGCGCTGCACCAGGAGCCAGGACGCCACCTGCATGAGCCGCGTGGTGAGGCGCATGCTTTCGCCCGCATAGGCGAGCGCGGCGGCCCGCGAGAGGCGCTTCGCGGCGGCACGGCCCGGCCCGTCGAGATATGCGGCGGTCTCCTCAACGAGCGCCATCCCCTCCTTGAAGGTGCGCTCGAACACCTCAGAGCGCGCGAAATCGAGCACGCGCTGGGCGTCGAAGGGGGCGGTGGCGGCGGTCATGGTCATCTTGTCCGAGGGTTACGCAAATCCCTTGCCGGGCCTCAAGATTTCGGGCCGAAAAGCTGGTCCGCGGCGCCCCTTTGGGCCTTTTTCTGAGCGATCGCCTGCTCGCACAAGGCAATCTCGGCCTGGAGCGCGGCGATCCGATCCTCCAGCTGGCCGATCGAGGAATCATAGATCTCAGCCTGCAACCGCGCGGCCTTTTGGGCCGGACTAAGCTTGGCCGGGGGCTCGTCGTCATGCATGAGCAAACTCCGCTTCCTCTTTAGACCAATCCCTCTGGAAAGAACCATGACCGAGACGATGCGCGCCGTTCATCATGAAGGTCAGGCGCCGCTGCGCCTCATCGAGCTCCCGCGCCCGAGCCCGGGGCCAGGCCAAGTGCTGATCAAGGTGGTCGCCGCGGGGGTGAACAGGCCCGATCTGGTGCAGCGCGCGGGGCTTTATCCGCCCCCGCCCGGCGCGCCCGCCACGATGGGCCTTGAAGTGTCAGGCCATGTCGCCGCGCTGGGCCAAGGCGTCGAACGATGGAAGCTGGGCGATGCAGTCTGCGCGCTCTTGGGCGGGGGCGGCTACGCCGATTACGCCTTAGCGGAGGAAGGCTCGGTCCTGCCCGCGCCGCCGGGCCTGCCGCTCGCGCACGCGGCCGGCCTGCCCGAGACGGTGTTGACGGTGTGGGCCAACGTGTTCGAGGCGTGCGCCTTGCAGCCGGGCGAGACCTTTCTCGTGCATGGCGGCGCCTCCGGCATCGGCACCACAGCGATCCAGATGGCGAAAGCGCACGGCGCGCGCGTGTTCGCGACGGCGGGCACGCCGGAAAAGTGCGCGCTCTGTGTCGAACTCGGCGCGGAACGGGCGATCAATTACAAGAGCGAGGAATTCGAGGCGATCGTGCGGGACGCGGGCGGCGCAGACGTGGTGCTCGACATGGCGGCAGGGCCGTACGTCGCGAAGAATATCGCGCTCGCCAAAGCCGGCGCGCGCATTTCCATCATCGCCACGCTGAATGGCCCGAAGGCCGAAATCAACGCCATGCAGATCATGCTGAAACGCATCGTGCTGACGGGCTCAACGCTGCGCGCGCGGCCGGTGGCGGAGAAGGCGCGCATCGCCGCGGCGGTCGAAATGCATGTCTGGCCTTGGATCGCGGCGGGCAAGCTCAAGCCGATCATCGATGCGGAATTTCCGCTCGCCGACGCCGAAGCCGCGCAGGCTCGGATGAGCGCGGGCGAAAACGCCGGAAAAATTCTGCTTTTGATCTAGTCGTCAGCCTGGCTGCGGCCAGTGCTGAAGGATCGTCGCCGCATCAAAGTAATCGCGCCAAAGCGTGATCTTGCCGTTGTGCACCTCGAACACGCCCGTCACCGGCAATTCAACCCAGCCCTTCTCCAGCAGGTGGCGGTCGACGCGTTCAAGGAACACGATGGGGCCAACGGCCGCTTCATGACGCACGACAAAAGTGTTTTCGATCGTCGGCGCGAAGAAAGGCTCAAGCACGGCGCGCACCGCCGCAGGCCCGCGCACCGTTGCGAGAGGCACGTTCGTGTATTCGCAATCATCAGAAAGAAATTTGGGCAACGCGGCATAGTCTTTGTTGAGACCGGCGGTGAGGCAAGCCTTCACGATTTCAAGCGGCGTCATGGTCATGGGCGTCTCCAATCGACGCCGCATGTCGCCCGCGCGCGTAGGCGCTCGCAATTACCTCGCAGGTCAATCCTCACCGCGCACGCGCCCGCGATTGGCCTTGGTGCGGGCATGCTTGGTCTTGCTGTCGAGCCGCTTTACCTGACTCGCCTTGGTGGGTTTGGTGGGCTTGCGAGGCGGATCGACATGGGCGGCCTCGGCGATCAAGGCGACGAGGCGTTCCAGCGCGTCGGCGCGGTTGCGCTCCTGCGTGCGGAAACGGTCCGCCTTGAGAACGAGAACACCCTCCTGCGTCAGGCGCCGGCCGGCCAAGCGCATCAGCCGCGCGGCCACGTCGTCCGGCAGCGAGGGCGAGCCGCGCACGTCAAAGCGCAGCTCCACGGCGGTGGACACCTTGTTGACGTTCTGACCGCCTGGGCCGGAGGCGCGGACGAACCGTTCCTCGATTTCGGCCTCATCGAGCGCGATGGCGGGGGTGACGCGGATCATGGGCGGGACTTGCCGGCTTTCGCCCAAGATAAGGTTCACAAATCGGGCGATTGGGCGGCGCGCGGCGGTTTTCTTTCGCGCGGCGCGGGCCTATAGAGGGGGTAGCTGGTTTGATCGCGTCCGATCGCCGCTCGTGGTCCTGAGGCTTTAGCGCTCGGCGGCGCGCCGGGCGCTTTCGCATATCTGGAGTCCGCCCATGTCCAACGTCCTCATGCCCAAGGCCACCGCCGTTTGGCTGATCGAAAACACCGCCCTCGCCTTCGACCAGATCGCCGAGTTCTGCGGCCTGCACCCGCTGGAAGTGCAGGGCATCGCCAATGAGGATGTGGCCAAGGGCATTCGCGGCGTCGATCCGATCGCCG
>CAZLWK010000029.1:0-33727 GCA_964563395.1 uncultured Caulobacteraceae bacterium | reverse complement strand
GGCAAGGCCAAAGCGGCGCTCGAAGCTGCGCTCGGCGATGCCGCGATGCAGGAAGCGGCGATTGTCCTCGACGGGCGGGCGCTTGCCGGTGACGATCAGCGAATTCTGCTTGTACTCAATGGTGAGATCGTCCTCCGAAAAGCCGGCGGCGGCGATCTCGATGCGGAACGCGTCGTCGGCGACTTGCTCGACATTGAAGGGCGGATAGCCGCTGGCGCTGTCATGGCGCGCGGCCTGATCGAGCAAATTGGAAATACGGTCGAAGCCGACCAGGGTGCGGTAGAGCGGGGAAAGGTCTTGAGCCATTTGCATGTCCTCCAAAAGCCTAAGCGACATGGGGCGCGCCCGGGAAACCGGCGGGCGCTGGAGCCGGCGCCGAGCCGCCCCGATCTGGCTGCGGCCCGAACAATGAAGCCCCGGATCGAGCGCTTCACGGCAGGGAGATAGGCGCGGCCCGCCGGGCTTCAAGGGCGCCCGCGCCGCCCATCCGCGGCGCTTTGACAAGCCGGCCGCAGCCCTGCAAAGCCGGCCCATGTTGAGCCTCACCCGCCGCGCGGCCGCTTCCATCCTGACCTTGGGCGCGGGGGCCGCGCTCGCCGGCTGCGGGCCGGGGACGGAGGATGCGCCCGCCGTCGCGCCCGGATCGCTCGAATGGGCGCTTGCCGGCCCCTGGCGCATCGACCCCGAACGCGACGCGGCGCGGCGCCCGCTGGAGACGCTGCAATTCTGGGGCGTGCGCCCGGACATGACCGTGCTCGAAATCCTGCCCGGGCTCGGCTGGTACACATCGATCCTCGCGCCGTATCTGGCGCGCGGCGGGGGCAAGCTCATCGTCGCCTCGTTCGATCCGGTCACCGGCTCGATCGCGCAGCGCGAGACGCTGGCGGCGTTCGATGCGCGCTTCAACGCCGATCCCGCGCTCTATGGCCGGATCGAGCGGCGCGCCCTGAGCGCGGGCTCCGGCCCGCTGGCCGAGCTGGGCAGCGTCGATCTCGTGATTCTCGCCAACAACACGCACACTTTGATGGCCGGCGGCTTCGCTGAGAAAGCCTTCGCCGACATGTTCGCGGCGACGAAGGATGGCGGCGTGCTCGGCGTGGAGCAGCACCGCGCGGCGTCGACAGGCGTGCAGGACCCGGCCGCGGGCGATGGCTATGTGCAGGAGGTCTATGTGCGCGCGCTGGCGCAGGAGGCGGGCTTCACGTTCGTCTCCGCCACCGACATCAACGCCAATCCCGCCGACGACCGCGATCATCCGTTCGGCGTGTGGACGCTGCCGCCCACGCTGCGCACCGCGCCCCTAGGCGAGCCGCCCGATCCCGATTTCGACACCGCGCCCTATCGCACGATCGGCGAGAGCGATCGCATGACGTTGAAGTTTCGGAAGGATTAGGCCGCCGCGCGGGGAGGCGCAGCATGCACGGGGCATTGGGGGAGAGGATCGGCGAAGGCGCCACCGCCGACATTCATGCCTGGGCGCCCGGCCGGATCGTCAAATTGTTCAAGGCCGACATGCCGCGCGCTCTGTGCGCCTACGAGGCCGCGATCACGCGCGCGGCGCACGCGGCGGGCGCCTTGGCGCCGGAAGTGTTCGAGGAGGTGGAGATCGAAGGGCGCGCCGGCCTGGTGATGGCGCGGCTCGATGGTCCCACGCTGATGCAGCTGGTGAAGAGCAAGGCGGTGTCGTTCGCGGAGGCGGGCGCCGTTCTCGCCGCGCGTCTTCGCGTCGTCCACGCCGCGCCGCCGCCGCCGGGCGTGCCCCTCTTGCAGGACTACGCCGTGCACACGCTTCGGCGCGCGCGCGGACTCATCGCCGCCCATGTGGTGGACGCAATCCTGGCCTTGATAGACCGTCTCTCACCGGGCGATGGGCTGTGCCATGGCGATCCGAACCCCGGCAATGTGATCATGACGGCGGATGGGCCGCGTCTCATCGATTGGATCGCCGCGCTGCGCGCGCCGGCCGCGTTCGATCTGGCGAGCGCGCACGTGCTCCTGACGGAATTGGCCCCCTTCGTCGCCGACGATCCGGAGCGCCCGCGCGCCGTCAACGCCGCGCTGCAGGCGGCCTATGCGGACTTGGCCGGAACAACGCCCGCCGCGTTGGCGGCGATGGTTTCGCCCTATCTGCCGATCGTGCGCGCGCTCGCGCTTATCAGCGGCGCTGTCCCCGCGCACCGCGAACGCCTCGTGCGGCGCCTCGGGATGGATTTTCCGGAATAGGGGGCGGCGAGGGGCGGCGTGCGCGGCGCCGCGCCCCGTCGCACAATCGGCGAAAGCGATCGCATGACGTTGAAGTTTAGCAAGGGTAGGGAGTGGTGGCCAAATCTGGCAATTGAAATGGCAGTTGGCCCCTTTACGGTTGTGCATCTTCGCTAGGAGATGTCCCTATGGGGAAGAAACCCAAAGTATCTTGGGCGCAATTTTTGGAAGCGGCCCCATACTTCATGGAATTACTTTGGGCTGAGGAAGACCCGCTTGGTCCCGAATGGGCGCCACTTGTGAGAGCAGTTGCTTTCGCCGATGTCTTCTTTAGTCAAGTTGAAAATGGCGGCGTCGCTCAATACCTATTTAACAAAGCATCGAAGTTGCCGCATTTTTCTGAGGCGCCTGAAATCGTGCGACAAAATTCGCTGTTGGGCAATGTCGCGGAGTTAATGCACAAGGTTCATCAATACCCCGCAGTTCACCCTGAACTTCATGCGTCGGCGATGAATTTTCTGCGCACGGGCAAAGTTGATTATGAGGAAGACTATCGTGCCTACACTCGGGAATTCGACTTCAAGGTAGGCGCCGCATGTGAGCGTGCGATAATTGATATTCAGCACGACATTGTTTTGAGGCCGCAGGCTTACTTTGACCTATGGCCCGTCGTTCAAAATGGCACAGTGGAGATTCCTTGCGAGAGCGGCGCATGGCGCGTGCGCTTTGTGAACGGGTTTCCGATAGGCCCCAATATTCAGCCTGATGAGTTTGGGGGCAGGCTGTTTCGATTTTCTTCCAATCGCTGCTATCTTGAATTTGACTCTATTCGTGTAAATGCAAAGCCAGACGTGGACCGCAACTATGTTGATCTCGTGAATGGCGTGAGGACCACGACCAGCTTTAGCAATGGGCGTGTCGACAGGGTGCATAGCAAAATTCATTCGCGGGATCATGGTTTGAGTGAGCGATACGGCGAAGACGGCCAACCCAAATACAGTGGCGTTGGTCTAAACGGAATGCGCATTGAGATGCATCGCAGAGACTTAGAGGGTAGCCCCTTTACGACTTGGTTGCCCTTACCTTCCGGCGCGACGTCTATCCGGCGCTATTTCGCTAACGGTCAGTTGAATACCGAGCGTGTTCAACACGGGACGTCTTCTTCTTACTCTCAATGCTTTGACGAGAGCGGCATGGACTTAGCCCCTGGCGGAACCGGAGTGTTCCGTGAACTATGGTCGTATGACGAGCGTGGTCCGCGATGGCGTGTCGGCAAAATGGTGAATGGGCATCTGCACGGACAGCTCAAATATCTGGAGGCTGATGGTTCTGTTTGGTCGACGGAAGAGTGGAACGACGGCAAATTGATTACCCACAGGAATTGATCGTCCTTATTCCAAAGGAGGCTCTCTCAATCGACCCGATTGCACTGAGGCGTTGAGCCCCAATCGCCTCCCCGCTTGTCTGGTAGCGTCCGCCTCTAGAAAGGGCTTGAGCTTCGGTTGGCTCTCGCTCGGCGTCGTCGCCCCCAACCCCTCACCCCCTAAACGCCGCCGGTATCGGACACTCCACACAAACCCGACCGTCGCACAGCCGGCACAGATTGCAGCGCTCAAGATCGGTCGTCTCCATCGACGATAGGAGCTTGCTCAGCAGCGCGGCCAAGTTTTCCTGTTCCGCGTCCGTGAGCGGTTCGAGGAGCGGCCGGATCGCGGCGAGGCGTTCCTTCAACAATTTCTCGCGCAGCGCGTGGCCGCGCCGCGTCAGGTAGAGGGCGATCGTTCGCTTGTCGCGCCCTTCGCGGCGTTCGACGAGGCCGTCCGTGACCAGCCGATCGACCAGACGCACCGCGCCCGGGTGCGAGAGATTGAGGATGGCGCGCAGCTGCTCGTTGGACGGGCCCAGGCCATAGCCGATGACGACGACAGCCGCCGGCGTTTCCCCGGCATGGCTCATGATGTAGCGCGCGGCCTTCTCGATCCGGTCCGCGACGGCGAGGGCGACCACGCCAAGAAGATTTGCAGCAAAATCGATCATCAGACCTCAGATATGTGCGGCGCGCACATTTCTCTTGCCAACATATGTGCGCCATGCACATATGTGCCCGTTGCTCAATTTTGTCGAGGGATCCTTCGCCATGGCCGATACGTCGAACGCGCTTTCACCGGAGCACCGGGACTTCTACGAGCGCTTCAAATCCTTCTGGGCCGCGCCCTCGGGCCCGCGCGTGGCGGAGGTTATCGCGCCGGCCGCCGTAATCCATTTCAGCGGGGCAGGAACGTTTTCCGGCGCGGAATATATCGACGTCATGGCCGGCATGCTCGCCTCCATGGAAGGCCTGAAGGTCACGCCGCTCGACTGCGCCGGCAATGGCGACCGCCTCTACATTGCGTGGGAGACGACGGCGATCATCCATGGCGTGCGCAAGACGTATCTGGGCGTGGATCGCTTTCGCCTCCGCGACGGCATGGCGATCGAGGAGCACGTGGTGTTCGACACCGCCGTGCTGCAACCGGCCGCTTGAAGCGAGGGGCGCAGCGCTCACGCCCCCATCGCCTCCCCGCCCCTTGTCTGGTAGCGTCCGGCCCGAACAAAGGGCTGCGATTCCATGGCGTTTGTGCGGGTGCCGGGCAATCCTGAGCCGGAAGGGGCTGAGGAGCATTGGCTGGAGGGGCGCGGCGGGGTGCGCGTGCGCATCATGCTGGCGCCGGCCACCACCGATCCCCAGCGCGGCTCGGTGATCCTGTGTCCCGGGCGGACCGAATTCATCGAAAAATATTTCGAGACCGTCCACGACCTGCAAAAGCGGGGCTTCGCGGTTCTGGTGATGGATTGGCGCGGGCAGGGGCTGTCCGGGCGCGAGCCGGCCAATCCGCTGAAAGGCCATTTCGACAGCTTCGACGATCCGGTGAACGATCTGAACGCGGCGGTGCGTTTCTTCGCGCCGCGCCTGCCGCGCCCGCATCTGGGGCTCGCCCATTCCATGGGCGGGGCGATCCTCCTGCGCGCGCTGCAGACGCGGCGGATCGATCTCGACGGGGCGGTGTTCTCCGCGCCGATGTGGGGCGTGGCCGCGCTGGGCGATCTGGTGAAGGGCTTCGTGCGCTTCATGAGCGCGCTGGGCCTCGGCCATCTCTTCGCGCCCAGCGTCGAGCAGAAATGGCGCAAGGAGAATTGGAAGCGCAGCCCCGTCACGCAGGATCGCGAGCGCCATGCGCGCAATCAGGGCCTCGTGATCGAGGAGCCGCGCCTGCAGCTCGCGGGGCCGACCATCGGCTGGCTCGCGGCGGCGGCGGCGGCGATCGAGGGCTTCATGCAGCCGGCCTCGCTCGCTCATATCCGCATGCCCATCGTGGTGGTGCTCGCGGGCAAGGAAATGCTCGTCGACAACAAGCAGATCGCCGCGGTGGCGGAGCTCTTGCCGGACGCGCAGGTGCGCACGATCGAGGGCGCCAAGCACGAACTCTTGATGGAGCTCGACGAATATCGCGATCAATTCATGGCCGCGTTCGACGATCTCGCTTACCGCACCGCACCGGTGGCGGCGGCTTAGCTTAAGCGGTTCTTATAGTCCTCGTAGCCGAAACGGCGCACGATGCGGATCGCGCCCGTGGCGGGATCGGCCGTGCCGATGGAGGGCAGGCGCACGCCGTTGAACGTGGTGGTTTTCACCATCGTGTAATGCGCCATGTCCGCGAAGACGAGCTTCTGGCCGATCTCGAGCGGGCGATCGAAAGAGTAATCGCCGATCACGTCGCCGGCGAGGCATGTGAGCCCGCCAAGGCGATAAAGATGCTTCTTCTCGCCCGGTTCGCCGGCGCCGAAAATCTCCGGCCGATACGGCATTTCCAGCGTGTCGGGCATGTGCGCGGTGGCGCTGGTGTCTAGGATGGCGATGTCCATCTCGTTCTTGACGATGTCGAGCACGCTCGCGACGAGAACGCCCGTGCGGATGGCGATGGCTTCGCCGGGTTCGAGATAGATTTCGACGCCGTACTTTTCCTTGAAGCCGCGCACGAGGCGCACCAACAAGTCCACATCATAGCCGGGGCGCGTGATGTGGTGGCCGCCGCCGAAATTCACCCATTTCATGCGCGGCAGGATGTCGGCGAATTTTTCCTCGAACACGGCGAGCGTGCGTTCAAGCGCGTCGGCGCCAAGCTCGCACAGCGAATGGAAATGCAGGCCCTCGATGCGCGCGATCGTTTCTTCGTCGATGGTTTCGCGCAGGGCGCCGAGGCGCGAACGGGGCGCCGCGGGATCGTAAAGCTCGGTCTCCACCTCGCGATGGCCGTGATTGACGCGCAGGCCGAACGAAACGGGCCGCGTCTTCTCCGCTTCATAGATCGGCAGAAGGCGCTTCAACTGGTTCGGCGAATTGAACACGACATGATCGCACAGCGTGATGAGTTCGCGAAAATCGGACTCGGAATAGGCGGGCGCGCACGCATGCACTTCGCCGCCGAATTCCTCGCGGCCGAGGCGCGCCTCGTCCGTCGAGCTTGAGGTGACGCCCGGCAGATAAGCGCGAATTTGCTTGGCGAGCGACCACATCGCGAAGCCCTTCAACGCCAGCAAAATCTTGCAGCCGGCCTCGTCCTGCACGCGCTTCAGGATCGTCAGATTGCGCTCAAGCGCCGCGACATCGATCAGGAAAGCCGGCGTCTCCACAGCGGAGACATCCACCTTCCAATCCATTTTGTTGACGGTCATTTTTCGATCCTTCGGATCGAAAGGGATTAGGGACTAGGGATTAGGGACTATTGGGCCGCGCGCATGAATTGCTGCAACGACCCTAATCCCTAGTCCCTAATCCCTAATCCCTCTCTTCACATATCCATCACATGCCAGGGCAGGCCGGCTGGGCCGAGGCGTTCCAGGAAGGGATCGGGATCGAGCTCCTCCATGTTCCACACACCATCCTTGCGCCATTTGCCGCTGACGATCATTTCCGCGCCGACGGCGGCGGGCACGCCTGTCGTGTAGGAGATGGCTTGCGCGCGCACCTCCTTATAGGTCTCGGCGTGATCGCAGACATTGTAGATGAATTTGCGGATCGCCTTGCCGTCCTTGCGGCCGGCGACGAGGCAGCCGATCGAGGTCTTGCCGGTATAATTCGGCGCAAGGCTCGCGGGATCGGGCAGCAGCGCCTTCAGGAATTGGATCGGCACGATCTTCTGGCCGTTGAAATCGATCGGATCGATCCGCGTCATGCCGACATTCTGCAGCACTTCGAGGTGCTTCAGATACGACTCGCCGAACGTCATCCAGAAACGGATCTGCTTGAGGCCCTTGATGTTCTTGGCGAGGCTCTCAAGCTCCTCGTGATAGAGCAGGAAGCTCTTGCGCGGCCCCACGCCCGGATAATCGAACATCATGCTTTCGCTGAGCGGATCGGTCTCCACCCATTGGCCGTCCTTCCAATAGCGGCCGCGCGCCGTGATCTCCCGGATATTGATCTCGGGATTGAAATTGGTCGCGAATTTGTGGCCGTGATCGCCGGCGTTGCAATCGAGGATGTCGATCGTGTCGATCTCGTCAAACAAATGCTTTTGCGCATAGGCGCAGAACACGTTGGTCACGCCCGGATCGAAGCCGGAGCCCAAGAGCGCCATGCGGCCGGCTTTTTCATAGCGGTCGCGGAACGCCCATTGATGGCGATATTCGAATTTGGCGAAGCCCGGCGCTTCGTAATTGGCGGTGTCGAGATAATCCACGCCGGCTTCCAGGCACGCCTCCATCAGCGTGAGGTCCTGATAGGGCAGCGCCACATTGATCAGCACTTTCGGCTGCACGGCGCGAATGAGGCTGACCGTGTCGCGCACATTGTCGGCGTCGACCTGCGCGGTCTTCACGGTGCGCCCTTGCAGATCGTGCACGGATTTGGCGATCGCGTCGCAGCGATGCAGCGTACGCGAGGCAAGCGTGATCTCGCTCCACATCGCCGGATTTTGCGCCAGCTTATGGACAACGACATTGCCGACGCCGCCCGCGCCGATGACGAGAACCTTGTTCATGCGTAAGCCTCCGCGCGATCAGGCGGCCTGTGGAAAAGTGAGTGGGGGAATAGGGACTAGGCCAAGGCGTTGCAATACGGAAACGCGGCGGGCGCTGGGCCCGCCGGTTCCCGCATGCACGGCTAAAGGCGCGCTAGCGCTTCTTCGGCAGCTTCAGCACCTTGGCCGGCGCGCGCGTCTCCGCCGCGTACATCGACGCCATCGGCGCATCGCCCGCGATCACCGTTTCGGCCACGCCGAAGCCGTTGAAGCTCGTCGCCAGCGCTTGGCCATAGGCGCCCGTCATGCCGATCTCGATGTAATCGCCTTCGCGCACATCGGCCGGCAGAAGGTACGGCCCCTTCAAATGATCGAGGCTGTCGCAGGTCGGCCCATAAAGCTGGAACGCGCGCAACTTGTCGGAGGCCTCGCCTTCGGCGCGGATGAGCCGCGTGGGAAACGTCACCGCGCAATGCGCCGCGTCGAACAGCGCGCCATAGGCGCCGTCATTGATGTAGAGCGTGTCGCCCTTGCGGAGCTCCACGCGCACCAGGTGCGAGGCGGCCTCCGCCACCAAAGCGCGGCCCGGCTCGCACCAGAGCTCGGCGTTTTCAAGCACCGGCATGGCTTCGAACGCGGCCTTGATCTCGGCCATATAGGCCGAGAGCGGCGGCGGATTTCCATCCGCGTACACCGAGGGAAAGCCCCCGCCGACATCGACGATATCGACCGTCACGCCCGCCTGGCGGATGAGCGCGCTCACCGTCTCCATCGCCACGCGATAGGCTTCCGGACGCAGGCATTGCGACCCGACATGGAACGCCACGCCGAGCTCGGCCGCGCGCCCGCGCGCCGCGCGCAGGAGCGCGATCGCCTCGGCGCCGTCGCAGCCGAATTTCTTGTCGAGCTTATGGGCGGCGTATTCGCCCGGCACCGCGATGCGCACGACGAGGTTGAGATCGTCGGCGCCGCCGGTCTCCTCGAGCACCTTGTCGAGCTCGGCCAGCGTATCCAGCGAGAAGGTCTTCACGCCGAAATCGGCATAGGCGCGGCGGATGGCGCGGCGGCTCTTCACCGGATGCATGAAAGCCATGCGCGCTTCCGGGAAGCGCTCACCGATCAGACGCACTTCCGCCTCGGACGCGACGTCGAACGCGCGCACGCCCGCGGCCCAGAGCGCGTCGAGCGCCCATGGCGAAGGGTTGGCCTTCACAGCGTAAAAGATTTCGCCAGCGAAGTTCGCACGGAACCACGCGGCGGCGATGCCGACCTGTTGCGGACGCGCGACGACAACCGGATCTTCCGGCATGTCTTGACGCACCAGCTCAAGGGTCGAAAGGACAGAGTCCATCCGGCGTACCCCAAACCAGTGCTGAAAGGCGCTTTGAGGGCCCCCTTCAGCGATTAACCCAGGCCGGCGTTAGTCGGACATGCCTAATGTCAGGTCCGCCTCCCATCGCCGGAAAATCCGGGAGCTTACGCCGAAGGATCGATCCGCGAGGCTTCCGCCTCCGATTGCGATCCCTCGTAGTGGCCTGGGCCGAGGGGGCGTTAGTGGACGCTGTTTCCAGGTCCGCCGGTAAGCAGGGGAAATAGGGTAAGCAGACCCCCCTGTAAAGGGAGTGGAACGTAATTTTTTCGTTAACGGTCAAAGGCCTCGTTAACCAAAAAGCAGCTATTCCGCCGCGCTTTCGCCGCGAATGTCATCGGAGTGTCGTCAAACCATTGTGAAAGCGTCGTTGAGCTTTCGCTTGGGCGTCACGCTGAGGCGTTAAGGCCTGCCCCGCGCCGGCAAGGGATGTCGGCGAGCGATTTTTCGCGGGGGTAAACCACCATGCATAAGAAAGTGCTTCTGGGCGCGGCTGCGCTCGCGGCGGCGGCCGCGTTCGGTACGACGAGCGCCAGCGCCCAAGCCACCACGTCCTGGTCCGGCGCGCCGGAGACGCGCGAAGGCGAGCAGCGGTTCAAGGTCCGCGGCCGCTATCATTGGGACATCTACAACGTCGATGTCGATCTCGACGGCGCCGAAGATGATTACGATTACAGCTCCACCGGCCTGCGCCGCGCCCGTCTCGGCGTGGAGGGCCGCTTCTCGAACATGTGGCGCTACAAGGCGGAAATCACGCTCCGTAACGAAACCAATGAGTGGGAAGACCTCTTCCTCGAATATGCCGGCGACAATTTCTCGATCTTCCTCGGCAACAATAAGGAAGTGGCGCCGTTCGAAGAAGCCACGTCCTCGCGCTTCATTCAGTTCAATGAACGCTCGGGCGTGATCAACGCGTTCGATTATGGCCGTCTCGCCGGTGGCGCGATCGTGTTCTCCGGCGCCAATTG
The DNA here is from genome assembly GCA_964563395.1 of uncultured Caulobacteraceae bacterium. GTDB lineage: Bacteria > Pseudomonadota > Alphaproteobacteria > Caulobacterales > Aquidulcibacteraceae > JBEVOS01. The sequence continues at coordinate 23,192 of CAZLWK010000029.1, read as the reverse complement.
GGGCCTGGGCGCCGCGATCCTGGGCGACAGCATCAACGAATCATCGCCGACGGATTTGGACGACGACGGCATTCCGGACGACGCCAACTCGGAAATCCGCGCGCGCTTCAATTTCGCGCCGATCTTCTCGTCATCGCCGGAAGGCGTGACGGCGCTGCACCTTGGCGTGCACGTCCGGGATCGCGATTTTGGCGACAATGACGGCTTCCGTTATCGCGCTCGTCCTTCTGTCGGCTTCGGCGACCGCTTCCTCGACACCGGCACGATCGACGCCTCCGGCGACACGGCCTACGGCGCGGAAGTGTTCTACATGACCGGCCCGTTCCGCGTCGGCGGCGAATACATCATGACCGATGTGGACGCCGACGCTGGCGGCGATGTTTCGCTCTCGGGCGGTTATGTCGAAGGCGTGTGGAACATCACCGGCGAGCGTCACAATTACAACGCCGCCAAGGGCACGATCGGCCGCATCTCGCCGCTCACGCCGTTCGGTCAAGGCGCCGGCGCCTGGCAGGTGGCCGTGCGTTACGACTTCCTCGATCTCAATGACGGCGGCGTCGTCGGCGGCGAAGGCAATACGTGGCTGGTGGGTCTCAATTGGTTCCCCCACGCCTATGTGGGCTTCAAGTTGAACTACTCGCGTCAGGAAATCGAAGACGGCGACCTGCCGGGCAATGGCGAAGGCGACATCGACGTCATCTCGCTGCGCACGCAGTTCGACTTCTAATCATCCGACCCTCCCGCGGCGGATCGCTGGCGGGGATCAGGCCTTGGCTTGACCCCGCCGCTTTTCGCCGGGGCCGGGGTCGATCGCAGGCTGGGTGGGGCGCTCGCAGAGGCGGCGTCACAGTAATGTAACAAAAGCTTCATGCGGGGGTCAGAGCCCCGCTCTAGCAGGCGGGCGCGGGACGCCGGTTTCGCGGTTAGGCCGCGCCGCCACAGGAACGGAGCAGTCCATGAAAATGAAAACCCTCTTGGCTTCGGCCGGCGCGGCGCTCGCCGCGGCGCTCGTCGCCATCGCGCCGGGCGCGTCCGCCCAGCAGCAGCGCGCCTTCACGATCCAGATCGACGGTTCGTCGACGGTGTTCCCGCTCTCGGAAGCGGTGGCCGAAGGCTTCCAGCAGCAAACCCAGGGCCGCGTGCGCGCCACCGTCGGCGAAAGCGGCACGGGCGGCGGCTTCCGCAAATTCTGCCGTGGCGAAACGCACGTTTCGAACGCGTCGCGTCCGATCACGGCCAGCGAAATGGCCACGTGCCGCGCCGCCGGCATCCAATATGTGGAAGTGCCGGTCGCGTTCGACGCGCTGACCGTCGTCGTTCACCCGAACAATCCCGTGCGCTCGGCCACGATCGCGGAACTGCGCCGCATCTGGGAACCGGCCGCGCAAGGTTCGGTCACGCGCTGGAACCAGGTCAATCCGTCCTGGCCCGATCTGCAATTGCAGCTCTTCGGCCCCGGCACCGCTTCGGGCACGTTCGACTATTTCACCGAAGCCGTGAACGGCAAGTCGAAGGCGTCGCGCACCGATTACACCCCGTCGGAAGATGACAACGTCATCGTCCAGGGCGTCGCCTCCAATCCGGGCGGCATGGGCTATTTCGGCCTCGCTTATTATGAAGAAAACCGCTCGCGTCTGCGCGCGCTGTCCATCGACGGCGGTTCGGGCCCGGTCGAGCCGAGCGTTGAGAACGCCGCCAACGGCACCTATCAGCCGCTCGCGCGTCCGATGTTCATCTATCTGAACGCCACGGCGCTCCGTCGCCCGCAAGTGATGCAATTCGCCAATTATTACGTGCAGAACGCCGCGGCAATGGCCACGCGCGTGGGCTACATCCCGCTGCCGGCCAGCGCCTATCAGACCTACGGGCAGCGCATCCAGCGCCGCACGCAGGGTACGGCGTTCGGCGGCCGTCAGGCGGTTGGCGCGACGATCTCCGAGATCATCGCCCGTCCGCTGATCGTCGAGCCGGTGCAGCAATAGGATCGGGCGGCCGGGGCGCGCGTCATGGCCGCCCCGGCCTCTCGTCTTGTGATGGCGCTCTTCCGGGCGCCGCGGTAAGGAGCGGGCGCGCCGGTTCGGCGCGCTTTGCTTTGAGCGCTCGCGCGACGGCGCGATGCGGTCTCCAAGGGGGTCGGCGTGGCACGCGATTTCACCAAGCGCCGCTTGCGTCTCGGCGAACGGGTCATCGAAGGCGTTTTGTTCGCGGCGGCCGTCGCGGCCATCGGCGTGGTGTTCGGCATCCTCTATGTCGTGATCACCGAGTCCGCGAAATTCTTCGCTGAGGTGTCGGTCCTCGAATTCGTCACCAGCACGCAATGGACGCCGCTGTTCGAGGACGCGCATTACGGCATCGCGCCGCTGCTCTCCGGCACGCTGATGTCCACGCTCGTGGCGTTGTCCGTGGCCGTGCCGCTCGGGCTTCTGGTGTCGATCTATCTCTCCGAATTCGCCGGCGGGCGCGCGCGCGAAATCATCAAGCCGACGCTTGAATTGCTCGCCGGCGTGCCGACCGTCGTCTACGGCTATTTCGCCCTTTTGTTCATGACGCCGCTCCTGCAGCGCGTGATCCCTGGCCTGCCGGGCTTCAATCTCTTGTCGGCGGGCATGGTGATGGGGCTGATGATCATTCCCTACATCGCCTCGCTCTCGGAGGATGCGCTGCGCGCCGTGCCGCGCTCGCTGCGCGAAGGCTCGCTGGCGATGGGCGCGACGCGCCTTGAAACGGCGTTCCGCGTCGTCGTGCCGGCCGCCGTGTCAGGCGTGGTCGGCGCGATCATTCTCGGCATGTCCCGCGCGGTGGGGGAGACGATGATCCTCGTCGTCGCCGGCGGGCAGCAGCCGCAAATGGTGTTCTCGCCCACGCAGCAGGGCGCGACGGTGACGGCCTTCATCGCGCAAGTGGCGCTGGGCGACATCGCGTTCGGCACGCTTGAATATCAGAGCATCTTCGCCGCCGGTCTCGCTCTCTTGCTGCTGACGCTCGTGTTCAATTTCATCGCGTTCGGCCTGCAGCGCCGCTTCCGGGAGGCCTATTGATGACCGCCGCCGCGCTGGAGCACGCCGTGCAGGATTTCACCACCGCCCCGCCAGGCCTCGCCGCCCGCAAGGCCAAGGACCGCGCCTTCATCGTCTGGGGCATCGTCGCCACGATGATCGGGCTCGGCACCCTTGTGGCGCTGATCAGCGAACTCGCCATCGATGGCGGGCATCGGCTGTCTTGGGACTTCTTCACCAGCTTCCCGTCGTCCGATCCGATGGAGGCGGGGCTGCTGTCGGCCTGGGTCGGCTCGATCCTCGTCATCCTCACCACCGCCGCCTTCGCGATTCCGCTCGGCGTTCTGTCGGGCATCTATCTTGAGGAATACGCGCCGAAGAACGTGATCACGGGCGCGATCGAAATCGCGGTGAACAATCTGGCGGGCGTGCCCTCGATCATTTTCGGTCTGCTCGCCGTTGGCCTCTTCGTCCAGACGTTCCGCTTCGGGGAATCGATCCTCACTGCCGGCGTCACGCTCGCGCTGCTGATCCTGCCGGTCGTGATCGTCGCCACGCGCGAAGCGGTGCGCGCCGTGCCGCTTGAAATGCGCCAGGGCGCGCTCGCGCTCGGCGCCACCAAATGGCAAGCCACCAGCCATCACGTGCTGCCCTATGCGATGCCCGGCGTCGTCACCGGCATCATCATCGGCCTCTCGCGCGCGATCGGCGAGACCGCGCCGCTCATCCTGATCGGCGGCCTCACCTTCGTGGCGTTCCTGCCGATCACGCTGCCGGGCGATCAGAAATTCGAGACGATCGGCGTGCTCGACGAATATGGCGCGCCGGTGGATTACGAGGCGGTGGAGACGATCACGCTGCCGCAGGCGGCGACCGCGATCCTGCCGGACGGCTTCACCGAAGTGCCGATCGAGGCGAACACGCCGATCGACTTGCCGCACGGATCGACCATTCAAACCATCGCCGATTGGGGCGATGCGGTCGGCTCCTGGGCGCCGCAAAACTGGCTGATGGAATCCTTCACCGTCATGCCGATCCAGATGTTCAACTGGACCTCGCGGCCCGAGGCGGAGTTCCGCGAAATCGCGGCGGCGGCGGGCCTCATCCTGCTGGCCATCACGCTCTTGATGAACGGCTCGGCGATCTATCTGCGCTATCGGCTGCGCAAGGCGATCAAGTGGTGAGGCTGGCGCCGCGCGCCTGAACGCGCGGCATCAGGACTACGCGGCGGCGAGCGGCGCTTTCTTCTTGCGCCGAAGCGCGCGCAGGCGCCGCCAGAAGCGCTTCTTCTCAGGCCGCGGCAGCGGCTCCAGATTGCGGCGGAATTCCTCGGCGCAGGCGCGCCAGGAAAATTTCTCCGCGTGCGCACGCGTGACGGCGCGATCGCATTTCAGCGCTTCAAGGCACGCCGCGCGCAAATCCTCGCTGACCGCGCCGGCGCCCGTGCCGGGAATAAGATCCTTCGGGCCGGGCGCGACGAAGCCCGCCACGGGCGTGCCGGCCGCCATGGATTCCAGGATCACAAGGCCGAACGTGTCGGTGAAGCTGGGGAACACGAACACGTCCGCGTCGGCATAGTGGCGGGCGAGCTCGTCACCGAATTTGGCGCCCGGAAAATGCGCGTTCGGGAATTTCGCCATCAGCCCCGCGCGCGCGGGCCCATCGCCCACCACCACTTTCGAGCCCGGCAGATCGAGTTCAAGAAAGGCCTCGATGTTCTTTTCTACGGAGACCCGTCCCACATAGGCGAAGATCGGGCGCGGCAAGTCCGGATAGACGCCGCCATCCTGGCCGCGCTTGTCGGGATGGAAGAGCTCGGTGTCGACGCCGCGGCTCCAATGCGTGACGTTCTTGAATCCCTTCTTCACCAATTGGTCGAGCATGGTGGGCGTGGCCACCATGATGCGCCCCGACTTGTCATGGAAGGCGTGCATGTAGCGATAGCCGGCCCAGAGCGGGATCCAGGAGAAGCGCGCCGTCACGTATTCCGGGAATTGCGTGTGATAGCTGGTCGTGAACGGAAACTTGTGGCGCAAGCAGATATTGCGGATGTTCCAGCCGAGCGGGCCTTCGGTGGCGATATGGACCGCGTCCGGCGCGAACGCCGTGAAGCGCTCCTCCACGTCGTCATAGGCGTTCAGCGCCAGGCGGATTTCGCTGTAGGTGATGAGCGGGACGGTCTTGTAGCCGTCATTCGGCGAGACGACCTCGACCTCGCAGCCCATGGCGCGCAATTCGCGCACGGTGTTGGAGAGGGTGCGCACCACACCGTTCACCTGTGGCTCCCAGGCGTCGGTGACGAGCATGATGCGTTGGGCTTTGCCTTCGGCTTGCTCGGCCGCGGGTTCGGCTGTGGGCGCCTCCGGCGCTTCTGTATGCTCCGCCATGCGCGCTAAGTGGCGCCCGTCGCGCGCTTAGGCAAGCGCGGTCCTGAGGAACCCAGTCTTAAGGAACGTGGTCTTGAGGAACGCCGCGCGCCTGGGCATGCTGGCCGCGATGAGAGCCGACGCCGTCCATAGCGCCGTGGCGCGCGCGCGCCGTCTGGCCGCCGCGCCAGATTTCGCGCGCGATCGCGATCTGGTGGCGGATGCGCTGGCCGCAATAGCGGAGGCCGCGGAGGCGTGCGCGATGCTCGCCGCCGCGCGTTTGGACGGCCGTGCGCAAGGGCGGGCCGCCTTCGCCGCCCTGGCTGAGACAGGCGCGATCAGCGCCGGTGAAGCGCAGGTGCTGGCGAGCCTCCATGGCTTTCGCCGCCTCGCCGCCGGGCAATGCTCGCCAATGGATCTCGGCATGATCGCCGCGGTGCTGCAGGGCGAGGATTTGGCGATGCTGGAAAACTTCGCGCAGCGCTTCGAGGCGGCCGATGCCGGCTGACAATGTCACGCCCTTTCGCCCGCGCCGCCCGCCGCCAAAGCCGCCGCGCCAGCGCTTCAATCTGCAGAGCCAGCGCGGCAAGGCGCTGCTTGTGCAGGCGCTAACGCTCACCTGCTTCGCCTGCACGTTTTTTCTCACCGCCGCGCCCTGGTCCTATGTCGGCCTCGCCTTCGGGGTGGCGGCGGTGGCCATCGCCGCGTCGAACCGCACCGAAGGCATGCCCTGGGCGCGCACGCATCACGAGCACGCGCTGCGCACGGTGATCATCGGCGCGGTGGCGTGGACGCTTTTGTCGCTGCTCTTGTTCATTCCGTACGGGCCTATTGTGCTGGTCGTGTTCTGGGGACGCGTGGCGATCGCGTTATGGACGGGCGCGCGCGCGCTGATCGGCGTGGGTTTGGCGCTGTTCCGCCGGCCGATTCCCAATCCGCGCGGGCCGTTGATCTAGACCCCTATCAGCGCGCGAATGTCGCCGGGCGTGAGCCCGCGCGCCCGCATGCTGCGCAGCGTCTCGTCCTTGTCGCGCTTGGCGAGGCGGCGCCCGCTCGCATCGACGATCAGGCGATGATGCCGATAGAGCGGCGTCGGCAGGCCTAGCAGCGCCTGCAGCGTGACGTGAAGGTGCGCGCTGTCGCGCAAATCCTCGCCCCGGATCACGTGCGTGACGTCTTGCAGCGCGTCGTCGTGCACGCTGGCGAGATGATAGCTGGCGGGGAATTCCTTGCGCGCGATGACGGCGTCGCCCAGGCGCGCGGGATCTGCACGCACGCGCCCGGTTTCGTCCTCGAAGAAGAGGTCGCGCCCATTTAGGAGATCGGGGAGGCGCGCGGTCCAGAGCCGCCAGGCGAACATGTCGCCGTGCGCGACTCGCTCGGCCTCTTCCTCCTTCGGCGCGGGCGCGCCGAAGAAGAGCGCTTCGCTCCCGTGCGGCGCGTGCGCCAACGATGTCAGCACCTCGCGCCGCGTGCGGAAGCAGCGATAGAGCGCGCCCATGTCGATGAGCCGCGCGAGCGCGGCTTCATAATCGGCCATGTGTTCGGATTGGCGCCGCACGGGCGCCTCCCATTCAAGACCGAGCCAGGCGAGGTCTTCCAGGATGGCGGCCTCGAATTCCGGCCGCGCGCGACCGCCGTCCGTGTCTTCGATGCGCAGCAGGAAACGTCCGCCCGCCGCGCGCGCCGCCTCGAACGCGGTGAGCGCGGAGAAGGCGTGCCCCAAATGCAGATATCCGGTCGGAGAGGGCGCGAAGCGCGTGACGAAGCCCATCGCGCGTCAATCTAGAAGCACGGCGCCGCGCTCGCTACGTTCGCGGCGGAGGTTGAAGGCATGATGTTGATCGACGGGCCGCGCATGCCGCCGGCCGGCGGGGCAAAGCCCGAGGCGCTGGTGGTGCTGCTGCACGGCTATGGCTCGAACGGGGCCGATCTGATTTCGCTCGCGCCCTATTGGGCCAAGGCGCTGCCGAAGGCGCAATTTGTCTCCCCCAACGCGCCCGAGCCGGTTCCGGGGGCGCCGGGCGGCTATCAATGGTTCCCGCTTGCGCGGCCCGATCCGATGGCGCTGGAGCAGGGCGCGCGCGGCGCGGCGGCGGCGGTGGATCGGTTCCTGGATCGCGAGCTCGCCCGCTACGGCCTGGACGGGACGCGCCTGGCGCTGGTCGGCTTTTCGCAGGGCACGATGATGGCGCTGCATGTCGGGCTGCGGCGCGCCCGGCCGCCGGCCGCCATTGTCGGTTTTTCCGGCGCCTTGGTCGGCGCGCGCACGCTCGAAGCGGAAAAGACCGGCGCGCCGGCGATTCTGCTCGTGCATGGCGACCGCGACGACCGCATCCCCCTGCCGGCGATGTTCGACGCGGCCGAGGGGCTCGCCAAGGCGGGCCTCGGCGCGCAATGGCATATTTCCTATGGCGTGCCCCATTCGATCGGGCCGGATGGCCTTGAATTGGGTGGGGATTTTCTGAAGCAGGCGCTGGCCGGCAAACTCTCCCTTGGCGCTGGGAGATTCTGAGGCCGCGGCGATGGCGCGCCATTTTTGTCACCATCTTGTCGCGCCAAATCAGGTATAGGAGACCAAGCGAAAGGAGATCGCTTTCAGTAGCATTGCGCTGAACCCCGTCCTCGCGCTCCAGCGGCCCCGGCCTCTCCGGCAGGGACGCTTCGCATGAATGTCGTGAGCGCGCCTCCCGCCGGTTGGCCGGCTCTCGTGCTCAACGCCGATTATCGGCCGCTGTCCTATTATCCGTTGTCGCTCTGGCCCTGGCAGGAGGCGGTGAAGGCCGTCTTCCTGGAGCGCGTCGACGTTATCGCGGAATATGATCACGAGGTGCACTCGCCCTCGTTCACGATGCGGCTGCCTTCGGTCATTTCGCTGCGCGACTATGTCAGCCAGGAGCGGCCGCCCGCCTTCACGCGGTTCAACGTGTTCCTGCGCGACGGCTTCGCCTGCCAATATTGCGGCGCCAGCGAGGATCTGACGTTCGACCACATGATCCCGCGCTCGAAGGGCGGGCGCACCACGTGGGAGAACATCATCACGGCGTGCGCGCCGTGCAATCTGCGCAAGGGCGGGCGCATGCCGCGGGAAAGCGGCATGGCGCCTTATCGGCCGCCGCATCGTCCCAACATGCACGAATTGCAGGGCATGGGGCGACGTTTTCCGCCCCACCATCTGCACGAAAGCTGGGTCGATTATCTGTATTGGGATGTCGAACTGGAGGCTTAGCCGCCCGCCGTGTTCCAGCCGTCGACGAGGCTTTGGAACATGCCGGCCGCGCTGTCGCCCATGCTGGCGACGCTGCTGATGATCACAATCGTGCAGAGCGCGGCGATCATGCCGTATTCGATCGCCGTGTGGCCGGCCTCGTTGCGCAGAAAGCGGCGGATCATCGGGCGCGCTCCATGAGGCGTTGAACCAGCGGCACATCCGCCGGCGGCATCGGAAAAGCGTGCATGTCGCGCGGGTGAACCCAGGCGAGCGCCTGCTTCTCACGCGATTTCGGCGCGCCGGCCCAGGCGGCGACGAGATAGAGCGGCATCAACAGATGGAAGCTCTCATAGGCATGGGAGGCGAACGCGAAAGGCGTCAGCGCGCTCTGTTCGACTTGCACGTCCAATTCCTCCGCCAATTCCCGCACCAGGGCCGCTTCCGGGGTTTCGCCGGGCTCGACCTTGCCGCCGGGAAACTCCCAGAGCCCCGCCATCGCCTTTCCTTCGGGCCGCTGCGCGATGAGCACGCGCCCCTGCGCATCCACAAGGGCGCCGGCCGTCACCAGCATAAGGCGAAGCTCTGCACGCGGATGGTGCATGATCGGGCTTAAGATCGCGTTCGGAAACGACGTAAAGGCGCGTTCACCATCTGGGCGCCTTCAGCTTTTTTGCTGGTCGCGCCCGCGCGCCATCACCGCCTCGCGGGCTTTGCCCACATCGCCCGGCTTAACGGCGGCGTTGCGCCCGGCGGTGGTGCGCCGCTCAAACGCGAGGCTCTCGCCGAACGGCATGGCGAGGCCCTGATCGATCAGCTTCTTATAGGTTTGCACCGGCTCGGCGGGGATCGAGGCGATGTCGCGCGCCAGCTTGAGCGCGGTTTCGATGAGCGCGTCGGCGGGCGTAACGCGATTGATAAGGCCCCAGGCGGCGGCGGTGTGCGCATCGACGAAATTGCCGGTGAGCGAAATCTCCTTCGCGCGCGAGACGCCCATGATCCGCGCCAGCTTCTGCGAAAGCCCCCAGCCCGGCATGATGCCGACGCGCGCATGCGTGTCGGCGAAGCGGGCGTTTTCCGAGCCGATGAGGATGTCGCACGCGAGCGCGAGTTCGAAGCCGCCCGTGATCGCCACGCCATTGATCGCGCCGATCACCGGCTTGCGGCACTCCTCGATGGCCTTCACTGGATTGGCGTCGCTGGATTCCGCGTTGGTGTCGCCCGCGATCGTTTCGCTCGCGGCCAATTCCTTGAGGTCGAGCCCCGCCGTGAAGGCGCGCCCCGCGCCGGTGAGCACAATGGCGCGCACCGCGTCGTCGGCGTCGAGCGCGCGCATCGCGCTTGCGAGATCGGCGCGCAAGGCGCGCGACAGCGCGTTCATCGCCTCGGGGCGATTGAGCGTGACGAGCGCGACGCCGTCCGGGAATTTTTCCACCAGCACCATCATGAGTGTTTTTCCTTTTGTGAGCGGCACTCAATCGCGGCGTTTGTCCCGGCGCAAGTAGGCGATGAGGTCATCGACAAGGTCTTCCGGGTCAGCCTTTCCCTTTCCCGTACGGGCAAGGTGGCCGCCGAGCGCAAGATCGGCCGCGCCATGCGCCAGCGCGAAGAACAGATAGGCGAGACGCTCAGGGTCGCCCGGGGGCAGCGCGCCAACCTGCTGGGCTCGGGCGACGAGGTCGATCAGGCCGGCGCGCGCGGCGCCTGCGGTTTCGCCGAGACCTTCGTGTTCGCCGCTCCACGTCCCGAAGGTGAGCTTGAATCGCTGGGGATAGGTATTGGCCCAACGAATATAGCTGTGCATGCGCGCGCGTAGCTCTTTGAGCGGCGGGGCTTTCTGTTCGCCCGCGCCGCGCGCTTGGCGCGCGAGCTCGCGCTCCGCAACAGCGGCCAGCAAATCCTCCTTCCCCGCGAAGTGCTTGTACGGCGCGTTGTGCGACACCCCGGCGCGCTTGCCCACTTCGCGGAGCGTGACCGCGTTGGGCCCGCCAGCATCCAGCAAATGCGCGGCGGCGCTGATCAGGGCCGAGCGGGTATCCTTCGAACTCATCGGCTTGTCGTGCGCCACTTCGGTTGACGACGTCAACTTTGGTGCTAGGTTGACGTTGTCAACCTGGGCGGGTTTGGAGACCAAAGATGGGTGTGCGCACGGCGCTTGTGACAGGCGCGAACAAAGGCATTGGGCGCGAAACCGCCCGGCGCCTCGGCCAAGCGGGACTGTCGGTATATGTGGGCGCCCGCGACGTCGCGCGCGGCGAGGAAGCGGCGCGCGCGTTGCGGGACGAGGGGATCGAAGCGCAATTCGTGCATCTCGATTTGACGCGCGCCGAGACCTTCGCCGCCGCCGCCGAAGCCATTGCAACCGCCTCAGGTAAGCTCGACGTGCTCGTGAACAACGCGGCCATCAGCGGCGGCCGTGAAGAGCGTGGCCCGGCTTCTATTGACCCGGTCGTCGTGCGGCGAGTCATGGAGACTAATTTTTTTGGCGTGCTTGAGCTCGTCCAGGCGATGCTGCCTCTGCTCACGAAGTCGGATCAGCCGCGCATTGTGAATGTATCGAGCGGCTTGGGATCGCTGGTGCTGCAAGCCGATCCCGGGTCGGTCGTGTCTCAATTCAAGCCGTTCGCCTATAGCGTTTCGAAGGCCGCCCTCAACATGCTGACCATAATGCTCGCCGCCGAATTGGGGGCGGCGGGAATCAAGGTGAACGCTGCGGACCCGGGTTACACCGCGACCGACCTCAACAATAATCGCGGCATTCAGAGCGTGGAAGAGGGCGCACGCGCTTCGGTGCGACTTGCGCTCGCCGGCATCGATGGGCCGAGCGGTGGTTTCTTTACAGCGGACGGCGTCCAATCATGGTGATCGCGCGCAGTCTCGTTTTCATTTCTATGCTTCGCGCAGGTCGCCTCTGCCTGCGCGCCGCCCCCAGGCTTTGTCGAAACGCCCGCGCCGCGCATCGAGGAGGCGCGCCTTGTGGCGCATTCCGAGGAGATCGTGATCGAGCGCGCGCTCGGCGTCGTGATCGCACAAGCCGAGGCGACGGCTCTGGAGGACGCTGTCGGCGAGAGCGCGTCTCTGCCGCGCGTGGCGGGTACATATCTATTGTCGCCCGGTCGTTTTGGCGGTCCCGGGTCCAGGAGGCTTGTGTGCTTGACCGACGGGTCGACATTGCTTGAACAGGTCGTGGCGCTTGAGCGCACGCAGGACTCGCACAGATTTCGCTATGTCGTGTGGGGCTACACGTCGCCGAGCACGCGTCCGATTGCGTATGGCGTCGGCGAATTCGAGCACCGCGCAATCGGTTCCGACCGCACTCATGTGCGATGGACGTATTCCTTCGCGCTGCGCTGCGACCGGTTCCCGGGCTTTCTTGGCCCCTTTGGCGCATGGCTGTTTCGCGTAGGCTTTCTCGAACGCGATTATGCGGTGATGATGCGCAACACGCTCGCCTCGGCCGCGCGTTAACCTGCCGTCGATCGGCCGTCACGCGTTGTCGAACGCACCCTTTAAATCGCGCTTCATGATCTTGCCGTTGGCGTTTCGCGGCAGATTGTCGGGCAGGAATTTGATTTTCACCGGCACCTTGAACGCGGCGATCTGGCCGGCCACGTGCGCGCGCAAATCCTGCTCGCTCACATCCATGCCGGGCTTGAGATGCACCACCGCCGCCGGCTCCTCGCCGAGCACCTGGTGCGAAACGCCGATCACCGCCGCGTCCATCACCGCCGGATGCGTGTAGAGGGCATTCTCCACCTCCACGCAATAGATGTTCTCGCCGCCGCGGATCAGCATGTCCTTGGCGCGGTCGACGATATAGATGAAGCCTTCCTCGTCGATGCGCGCGAGATCGCCGGTCTTCACCCAGCCGTCCACGAATGTCTCGGCGGTGGCTTCGGGCTTTTGCCAATAGCCGCGCACGACGATCGGGCCCTTGTACCAGAGCTCGCCCACTTCGCCCACGCCAAGCTCTTGGCCTTCGGGGCTCATGATCTTGGCTTCGCCGGTGGGCGAGGGCACGCCGCAGCTTGCGGGCTTGCGCTCATAATCCTTGCCGAAATTCGACGTTGCGGTCGCGGAGGTCTCCGTCATGCCCCAGCCTTGGCCGGGATTGGCGTTCGGAAAGCGCTCCTTGATGCGCTTCACCAGTTCGGGCGCGGAGGGCGCGCCGCCATAGGAGATCGTCTCCAGCGACGAGAGATCGTACTCGTTGAAGCGCGGATGCTCCAAAATCTGCCAAGCGATCGTCGGCACGCCGCCGGCGGAATTGATCCGCTCCTTCTCGATCAGCGGCAGCGCCGCGTCCGGGTCCCAGCGCCGTTGCAGCACGATCTTGCCCCCGCCCATGGCGCTCGGGATCATCACCGCGAAACAGCCCGTGGCGTGAAAGAACGGCACGGAAAGGAGCGCTGCCTTTTGCGGCGCGTTCGGATCAGGCGCGGGCGGCATTTCGCCCTGGCGCACGAAATTGCGCGCCTGCGCGCACATCGCGTTGAGAAAATTCGAGATGATGTTGCGATGGCTGTTAACCGCGCCCTTCGGTTTGCCGGTCGTGCCGGAGGTGTAGAAGATCGTCACGTCGTCGTCGGGCGTGAGCGGCACATCCGGCGTCGCGCGTTCCGCGATGGCGTTGAAATCGTTCGGCTGGCCGAGCACGCTTTCAAGCCGATGTACGCGCGGATCGCCGGCCTCTTCGGCAAGGCGCGTCACGTAAATCTTCTTGAGCGCCGGGCAATGCGCCACGTGCTCGCGCACGCGCTCCCAGCGTTCGCTGTCGACGATCAGGACGGCGGCGCCGCTGTCTTGCAGGCCGTATTCCAGTTCAGGCCCGGTCCACCATGCATTGAGCGGCGTGACGATGGCGCCGCATAGCACGCCGGCCCAGAAGCTCACCGGCCATTCCGGCAGATTGCGCATCACAAGCGCCACGCGGTCGCCCTTTTTGACGCCGTCCGCAATCAGCTGATGCGCGAGCTGGATGGCGGCCGCGCGATAGCCGGCATAAGTGACGCGCTCATTCTCATAGACCAGCGCGTCGCGCGCCTTGAATTGCGCGGTCAGCGCGAACACCTCGCGCAGCGTCGGCGGGGCGTTCCTCCACACTTTCATGCGCACGCCGCGCACGGTCTCCTCGCCCACCTCGAAGGGCGTGCCCGGCTGGGTGAGCAGGGCGTGCGCTTGCGCGATCGACATGGCGGGAAAGGGTTTGGCGCCGTCAGCGGGCATGTCGGTGTTTCCTCCGTTTGCGCGCTAATCAGCACGCCGCCGCGCGCGCTTCAACCGAGGAGGCCGCGCTCTCATTTTTTGGCGCCGCGCCGGGCGATCCGATCTGGCCCCGCTCATCCTTCTGGTGAAAATGATCCCCAGGCTGGCTTGTCTTTGGCGCTATGGCGTCGGAGCTGGGCGGGGGCCGGCGCCGCGAAACGGCGCGTGCAGCATCCGTTCCGATCCTTGACCTCGCGCATCGTCGCGCACGCTGGGGAGGCGGACATGGGATTGTTCTCGAAAGCGAAGCCGAAAACGGAAGCGCCCGTCGCGAAGAGCGCGGCTTCGGAAAATCGCGCCAATGGCGCGGGGGGCGCGCCAAGTCCCGCGCCCGCGGCGTCTGCTCCCGCGCCGCAGGCGCCTGCCGCCCAACCCTCGGCGCAATCGCTGGCCGCGATGGCGCAGCGCAATCGCCGCGCCATCGGCGTGCTGGGCGAAATCGTCAGCGTGCTGATGCGCTCGCCGCAGCATCGCGCCATGAGCCTCGCGGACGCCCACACCATGATCGCGCCGGCGCTCACCTCCAGCCAATATCTGATCGCCGCCGCGCAGGACCCGACGCGCACCGTGGCCACGCCCGTGGCGGTGGCGCTGTGGGCGCAAGTCTCGGCGGAGATCGACCAGCGCCTCAGCGCCAATCCGGCCGAGCCGGTCCGGCTTGAGCCCGCCGACTGGACCAGCGGCGACATTCCCTGGCTGATCCTGGTGGCCGGCGATCAGCGCGCGATCCAGCCCATGCTGGCGGAGCTGCAAAAGACCAAGCTCGGCGGCAAAGCGATGAAGATGCGCGCACGCACGCCCGACGGCGCGGCCTCGATCCGCGCCTGGGACGCGGCGACGCAAAAAGCGCTCGAACCGATCAACTGACGCAGTCGCCGCCACACATCTTACAAAATGTTAACCAACCCTTGCGGGGCGTGAGGCGCTAGGCAATCCTCGCGGGCCATCAGCGGGGAGCGGCGGGCATGAAATTCGATCTGCAATGGCTCAGGTCGCAGGTCGCCGCACTGGCGGGCTTTGTTGGGTGGGATCGCAATCGCAACGCCGTGCTCGCCGCGGCCGTGGCGCTGACGGCCGGCCTCTGGGGCGGCGCGGTGCTCGGCAAGGTGGGGACAGGGACAGGCGCGATGGGCGCGGCGGCGATCGCCGCGCCGAGCGACGTGCACGTGATCCGCGCCGCGAACGCCCCGCGCGCGGGCGCCGAGGCGATCGAGGGCATGGCCTTCGTCAATGTGCGCCTCGATACGAGTGGAACGGCGCCGCGCGCCTGCCTGGAATTCTCGCAGCCGCTGTCGCAAGAGCCGAACGTCAATTTCAGCGATTACATCGTGCTCGCGCCGGCGGCGCCCGTGCAGATCGAAAGCGCGGGCAAGCTCCTATGCCTTGGCGGCTTGCCGTTCGAGCCGGAGCGCCAGCTCACCATCCGCCAGGGCCTGCCATCCTCGAGCGGCGAGCGCACGCGGCTCGACGAGACGTTCACGCTCTCCTTCGGCGATCGGCCCGCTTATGTCGGCTTCGCCGGCAATGGCGTGATCCTGCCGCGCGCCGAGGCCGACGGCCTCGCCATCGAAACGGTGAACGTGTCGAAGCTCGGCGTGCAGGTGCTGCGCGTGCCCGACCGCATTCTCTCGCAGCGCTCGATCGAGGCGGGCGAGAGTTTCGAGGAAGGCGGCTGGGGCTGGATGGGCGAGGCCGACAATGTCGGCGTCGAGGTGTTCGAGGGCGATCTCGATATCGCGCTGAATTCGTGTCCGCAGGCGCCGCAGGAACGCGGCTGCACGCGCCGCAACCAAGCCATCACAACGGTGTTCGCGCTCGGCGCGGCGCTCGCCGATCTGCGTCCCGGCGCCTATGTGGTGAAGCTCACCGATGAGAGCCCGGGCGCGGGCGCCAATGGGCGCGACAATGACCGCCCCGCCCAGGCGTTCCGCTGGATCATCTACACCGATCTCGCCTTGCAGACCTTCGAAGGCGCCACCGGCATGGACGTGGTGGCGCGCTCGCTGCGCACGGCGCGCCCGCTCGCGAACGTCACGCTCACGCTGATCGCGGAGAACAACGAAGAACTCGCGCGCGTGCGCACCGATGGCGAAGGCCGCGCCCGCTTCAACCGCGCGCTGCTCGACGGCGAGGGCCCGGCGCGCGCGCGCTACGTGATGGCCTATGGCGCGGGCGGCGATTTCACCGCGCTCGACCTCAATCGCGCCGCGCTCGATCTCAGCGATCGCGGCATAGACGGCCGGCGCAGCGCCGGCGATGTGGAAGCGTATCTCTACACCGAGCGCGGCATCTATCGCCCGGGCGAGCGTGTGCGCCTCATCGGCCTCATGCGCGACAATGCCGGCCGCGCGATCAGCGATCGCCAATCCACGCTCGTCGTCTATCGCCCGAACGGCACCGAGGCGCGGCGCACGCGCCTGGCCGCGGCGCGCGAAGCGGGCGCGGTGGCGCAGAATATCGCGCTCGATCGTTCCGCCCCGCGCGGCATGTGGCGCGCGGAATTGCTGGTCGACGGCGAAGACGAGGCCGTGGGCGAAGTTTCCTTCGCGGTGGAGGATTTCGTGCCGCAGCGTCTGCGCGTGCGGCTCACCGGCTCGGAAGCCGCGCTGGTCGCGGGCCAGCAGCGGCCGCTCAACGTGCAAGCCGATTTCCTTTATGGCGCAAAGGGCGCGGGCCTCGCCGTGGAGGCGGAGGCGCGCCTGCAGCTCGATCCCACGCCGTTCGCGGCGATGGAGGGCTATCAATTCGGCCGCGTCGACGAGAGCTGGCAGGATCGCTTCTTCCAATTGCCGACGACGACGACCGACGGCGAAGGCCGCGCCCAGCTTCTGCTCGCCATAGCCGATCCGCCGGAAACCTCGCTGCCGCTGCGCGCGCGCGTCGTCGCCAGCGTCGCCGATCCGGGCGGGCGCGTGGTGCGCGACGGGATCAGCGTGCCGGTGCGGCTCTCGCGCGCCTATATCGGCGTCAAGCCGCGCTTCGAAAATCAGATGGTGGCGCGCAATCAGCCCGTTTCGTTCGAACTCGCGGCCGTCGATGCGCAAGGCGCGCGGCAGGGTTTGCAGGGCGTGTCCTGGCAGATCGTCGAGGAAGATTGGCGTTACGATTGGTATCTGCAGGACGGCCAATGGCGCTGGCGCCGTTCGGGCCGCGATATTCCCATCGACGCGGGCACGCTCAATCTCGCGGGCGATCGGCCGATCACGCTCGCCAAGGAACGTCTGCGCGAAGGCTCCTATCGCCTGATCCTGCGCCACGGCGCGACGAACGCGGAAACGTCCACGCGCTTCTATGTCGGTTGGGGCGGCGGCGGCGACAACGCGACGCCCGACATGGTCACGGTGACGGGACCCACCGATCCGGTGCGGCCCGGCGCGCGCGCGCGGGTTCAGATCCGCGCGCCCTATGCCGGCGAAGCGCAAATTGTCGTCGCCACCGACCGCGTGCTGGATGTGCGCACAATTCGAATTCCGGAAAATGGCGCGGCGGTCGATCTGCCGGTGAGCGCCGAATGGGGCGCGGGCGCCTATGTGCTCGTCACCGTGATGACGCCGCGCGATCCGGTGAATTTGCCGGTGCCGCGCCGCGCCGTGGGCGTCGCCTATGTGCCTGTGAACATGGCGGCGCGCACGCTTGAGGTCGCGGTGGGCGAAGGGCTTGGCGTCGTGCGTCCGCGCGGGCGTCTTGAGGTGCCGATCCAGGTCTCCAATGCGCCCGGCGGCGAGCGCGTGCGCGTCGCCATCGCGGCGGTGGACGAGGGCATATTGGGCCTGACCAATTTTCAATCGCCCAATCCGCAGGACTTCTTCTTCGGGCGGCGCGCGCTCGGCGTGATGGTGCGCGATGATTATGGGCGCCTGCTCAATCCCAATCTCGGCGCGCCGTCCGTGGCGCGCCAGGGCGGCGACGGTCTGGGCGGTGAAGGTCTCACCGTCGTGCCGACCAAAACCGTCTCGCTGTTTTCCGACGTGATCACGCTCGACCGCTCGGGCCGCGCGACGATCCCGCTCGAGATTCCCGATTTCAACGGCGAATTGCGTCTGATGGCGGTGGCATGGAGCGAGACCGCCGTGGGTCAGGACGCCGAAGCCATCGTGGTGCGCGATCCGGTGGTGGCTGAACTCATCCTGCCGCGCTTCATCGCGCCCGGCGATGAGGCGCAGGCCATTCTCAATCTCGACAACGTGGAAGGCCCAGCCGGCGCCTATTCCGTGGCGTTCGCCGGTTCGGCGGCTGCGGCGCTCGCTCTGCCTTCGCAACGTTTCCAATTGCAGCGCGGCGAGCGCCAGACGTTCCGCGTGCCGATCCGCGGCGGCGCGGCCGGGGTGGGGCAGGTTTCGCTGCGCCTTACTGGGCCGAACGGATTTACGCCGATCGCGCGCGCCTATGACATTCAATCGCGCGCGCCGCATCTGCCGATCACGCAGGTGACGACGGAACCGCAGGCGCCGGGCGCCAGCTGGCGCGCGCCGGCGGATGCGCTGTCCCGCTTCACGCCGGGCAGCGCCCGCGCGCTGATCTCCTATTCGAATCTGGCCGGCCTCGATCCCGCGCCCTTGATCGATTCGCTGGAGCGCTATCCGTATGGCTGCTCCGAGCAGCTGACATCGGTGTCGATGCCGCTTCTCTATTTCAACACGCTCGCGCGCGAAGCCGGGCGCACGGCCGATCCGCGTTTGCGTCAGCGCATCCAAGAAGCGATCACGCGCCTGATGGATCGGCAGGGACCGGACGGCGCCTTCGGCCTCTGGAGCGCGGGCGACCGCGCCGCCTCGCCCTGGCTCGGCGCGTATGTCACCGATTTCCTCAGCCGCGCGAAGGCGGCGGGCTATGTGGTGCCGCAGGCGCCGCTCGATCAGGCTTATGCGGCGCTGCGCAACGTCACGCGCGTCAGCGATTACGCCTATGTCGGCTACGATTTCGAGGTTTATCGCTGGCCCGGCTCGAACGATTCCGAGCAATTGCTGCGCTCGCGCGCGGGCGCCTATGCGCTTTACGTGCTGGCGAAGGCGGGACGGGCGGACGTTTCGCAACTCCGCTATTTCCATGATGCGCGCTTGAACGACGAGCCCTCGCCATTGGCGCGCGCGCAGATCGCGGCGGGGCTCGCGCATCTGGGCGATCGCGCCCGCGCGCGCAACGCCTTCCGCATGGCGGAGGCCGCGCTCGGCTATCGCAACACCGGCGATTGGTACCAAACGCCGTTGCGTGACGTTTCCGGCGTGCTTGCGCTCGCGGCGGAAGCTGGCGAGACCGAGCTTGTCGATCGCCTGCGCCGCCGTCTCGAACGCGAAGCGCCGGACGCGAACGATCTGATGACGCAGGAACAGGCGCAGCTTCTGCTCGCCGCCAACGCGCTGTTGCAGAACGCCGGCCCGCTCAACATCTCCCTCAACGGTCAAGCCGGCGCTGGCCGCCGCGTCGCCGCCGAGGCGGCGCAGCTCGCGCAAGGGCTCGTGTTCCGCAACGATGGGCGCGGGCCCGCTTGGCGCTCGCTCAGCTTCTCCGGCGCGCCGCTTGAATCTCCTGGTGCGATGAGCGCGGGATTCCGCATCGAGAAGCGGCTCTATCGTTTGGATGGTTCGCCCGTCGATCCCAGCGCGCTGCGCCAGGGCGAGCGCATCATCGTGGCGCTCTCGGGCGCGCCGGAAGGCGCACGGCTCTATCCCACAGTGGTTGTCGATCTGTTGCCGGCGGGGCTTGAGATCGAAAGCGTGCTGACGCCGGAGGACGGCTTGGGACCGCTGCAATATGACGGCTCGCGCCGCTCGGGCGCGTTCGCCTTCGTCGGCGAGATTTCCTCCGCGCGAGTCGCCGAGGCGCGGGACGATCGCTTCGTCGCGGCGGCGGATTTGCGCGGCTCGGGCTTCCTCTTCGCCTACATGGCCCGCGCGGTGACGCCTGGCGCTTACGCGCTGCCCGGCGCGCAGGTGGAGGACATGTATCGTCCCGGCGTGATGGCGCGCACCGCGCCGGGGCGCATCCGCATCGCGCCGCAAGGCGGGTGACGGAGCGCGGCGGCGATGAAGCGTGGACCTCGCGTCGCGCTCCCATTGAACGGAAAGCAGAGGCGCGTCGCGGCGCTCATCGCCGCCTTCATGCTCACGCTGTTCGCGCTCGATCTCGCGCTGCCGCCGCCGCTAGAGCGCGCGCGCGCGGTCTCGCCCGTGGTGGTCGACCGCAATGGCCAGTGGCTGATGGCGTTCACCAACGCGCACGGGCGCTGGCGCCTCGCCGCGAATCTTGAAGAGGTCGATCCCGTTTTCGTGCGCCGGCTTCTGGCGATGGAGGACGCGCGCTTCCATTGGCATCCGGGCGTCGATCCCATCGCGCTCGCGCGCGCCAGTTTCGCCTACGCGCGGCTGGGGCGCGTCACGCAGGGCGGCTCCACCATCTCCATGCAGACCGCGCGCCTCCTGGAGCCGCGTCCGCGCACGATCGGATCAAAGCTCATCGAGATTTTGCGCGCTTTGCAAATCGAGCGGCGGCTGACGAAGCGCGAAATCCTGGAGGCCTATCTCACGCTCGCGCCCTATGGCGGCAATCTGGAAGGCGTGCGCGCCGCGAGCCGCGCCTATTTCGGCCGCGATCCGCAATGGCTGGAGGATCATGAAACGGCGTTGCTGATCGCCCTGCCGCAAGCGCCCGAGGCGCGCCGGCCGGACCGCAGACCGCAAGCCGCGCGCGCGGCGCGCGACCGCGTGCTGGCGCGCTTGGAGGGCGCGCGGTTGCTTTCCGCGCAGCATGCGCGCGAAGCCATGGCCGCGCCGATCCCGCAGCGCGCCGTCTTTCCGTTCGCCGCGCCGCATCTTGCCGCCCGTCTGGCCCGCGCCGCGCCGGCGGACGGGATCGTGCGCACGACGCTCGACGCGCAGATGCAGCGGGCGATGGAAAGCCTCGTGCGCACGCACGCGCGCGCGCTCGAGCGCGATTCCGGCATGGCGATCATGGTGGTCGATATCGAGACGCGGGCCGTGCGCGCCAGCGTCGGCGGCGCGGGGTTCACGCGCGCCGGGGGCCATGTCGATATGACGCGCGCCGTGCGCTCGCCCGGCTCGGCGCTCAAGCCGTTCATCTATGCGCTCGCCTTCGATGATGGCATCGCCGCGCCGGAAACTTTGGTGCTCGATGCGCCGCGTCGCTTCGCCGGCTATCTGCCGGAGAATTTCGACCGGCGCTTCCATGGCGATGTGCGTTTGGAAGAAGCGTTGCAGCATTCCCTCAATCTGCCGGCGGTGGCTACGCTCGAGCGCATCGGCGCGGCGCGCTTTCAAGCCGCGCTCGAAGGCGCCGGCGCGCGGGTGCGCATTCCAAGCGGGGCCGATGCGCGCGCGGGCCTCGCGCTGGCGCTCGGCGGCGTCGGCCTCACGCTTGAAGATATGATGAGTCTCTACGCGACGCTCGGCGATGGCGGGCGCGTGCGCCCGCTGATCTGGCAGGGGCCCACGCCGCTCACCTTTCCGCGCCGCTTCGTGCGCGGCGAAACCGCCGCGCGCGTGGTCGATATTCTCGCGCGCTCGCCCACGCCCGACGGGCGCGCGCCGGCCGCGCTCGCGGAAGGCGCGCCGCGCATCGCCTACAAGACCGGCACCTCCTATGGCTATCGCGATGCGTGGGCGTTCGGAATCGCCGGCGATCATGTGATCGGCGTCTGGGTCGGCCGGCCGGACGGCGCGCCGCGTCCGGCGGCGACAGGGCGGAGCGCCGCGCTGCCGATACTCTTCGATGCGTTCGATCGCTTGGGCGTCGCCGCGCCCGAGCGCACGCCGGACGCCATCCGCGATGCGCCGGCGCCGGGGCTTGCGCGGCTCGAAGCGAGCGCCGCCGCCAGCGGGCCGGCGATCTTGTTTCCCCCGGACGGCGCGGAAGTTCTGGTGCTCGATTACGGGCCCGGTGCGCGCGGGCTCTCGCTGTCCGCGAGCGGCGGCGAAGGGGCGCTCAGCTGGTTCGCGGAAGGCGCGCCGGTGGAGACCGAAGCGTCGAGCGGGCGCGCGATCTGGCGGCCAGCTGCGCCGGGCTTCTATAACGTAACCGTGGTGGATGCGGCCGGTCGCAGCGCGCAAGCGCGCGTGCGTCTGCGCGACGGCGGCTAGGCGCCCTTACTCGCCGCGCACGCGCCCATCGCCTTCCTCGGCCAGCACGATGTCGGGATTTTCCGGCGCCGGCGTTTCGAAGAGGCCGATATCCATCGGCTGTTGCGGCGCGGCGCCCATGAGCGGGGCGGCGATGCGCGCGGCGAGCTCATTGCGTTCGATATCGGTGAGAGGCGCGGCCGCGCCGGGCGGCGGCGCGGGTCGCCAATAGACGAGCGCGATTCCGAGGCGGCCTTCCTGTTCGATGATTTCAGCGAGCCCGGTTTCGATCTCCTTGCCCCAGCGCGCCATGATCCGCGCGCGATTGGCGTAGGCGCGCGGCAGCCGCTCGATCACGCGCTCGGCGGTCTGTCCCAAAAGCGCGCGCGCTTCTTCCGGCGTGCGCGCAAAGCCGAGCGGGCGCCGGAGCGCCCCCGCAAGCGCGCGCGCCACCGGCGCAGGCGCCGCGGGCCGCCAGAAACGCAGAGCCACGCGCCATGCGCCATCGCGCCAATAGAGTTCATGCGTGCCCGCGCCATAGAGATCGGGATGGGCCGCCTCGGCTTCGGCTGGGGTGGCGTAGGCGGTTTGAAATTCCTCGGCGGTCAGGAAGACGGGCCCGCCGGCCAGGTCCGCGGCATGCGTTTCGGTCCGCGCCTTCGGGGCGTCGGGCTTGATCGCTTCACTGAGCGTTGCGCCGACTGGAAAAATCGTCATCTCAAGAGGTTAGGCTAGCATGCCTCCTTGTAGAGGCTCCTTACGCCCTGACCCTTCCGCTTGTCATTGCAAGTCGCCTGATTAAGGTGCCGGCGTTCCAATTTGGGAGGTCCGCACCATGGGGATGCGTCGCGGCAGCCGCCTCGCCTTTGCGCTCGCGCCGATACTCGCACTGATCGCCTGCGATCAGGCCGGGCGCGTGATCGAGGATATTACCGGCGGCGCGGTGCAGCAGGAGGGCGCGGGACCCGCGCCGCTGGACGATGTGCCGCTGGAGGCGCGCGCGCTTTCCGGCGCGCTCCTGCCGCAGACGCAGGCGCTGGGTCTTCTGTCGCAGGAGCCGCTGCTGATCGCGCCGGGCGAGATCATCGTCGGCGCACGGGTGGAGGCCGAACTCGCCGAGACCGCCTCGGAAATGGGCCTTGCTGGAAATCTCATCAATCGGCTGCGCGCTTCGGGAGAAGATGCGCTGAGCGAATTGCCGGCCGAGATGGTCGCGGAGGTGCGCGCGCGCGCGGAGGCGGAAGCGGGCGAATCCGCGCGCACCGGCGCGAGGCTCGTTCTGGAG
>CAZLWK010000028.1:0-36189 GCA_964563395.1 uncultured Caulobacteraceae bacterium | reverse complement strand
GGCTGAGGGGGCGGTGGGGGCGCGGCCGCCTTTACCGGGGCCGGCGCGGGCTTTGGCGCCGGACGCGGCGCGGGCGCAGGCGCCGCCGCGCGCGCGGCGGGACGCGCCGGCGGCGGCTTGGGCGCGGAAACGAGCACCGCGCCATCCACACCCGCCGCGATTGCGCGCGCGTTCGCCTCCCGCACGGATTGCGAGAAGGCTTCTAGGAAAAGCGTAGCGACTTCAGAGGGTTGATCGGTTTTCTGACGCGGCATGCTCTGAAATATAAGAGGCCAACGTAAGAAAAGTATAGCTTTCGCCTGGTTTGCGCGCGCTTAACCACGCTTAGGGATGGCGGCCCAATAGTCGAAGTCCAAGAGGACGGCGGGATCATATTCGCCCTTCTCGTTTTTGACTTGGATTTCGCTGGCCGGGCGATCTTTGAACGCCAGCAGGCGAAGCCTGAGCGCGCCGACATTCCCAAGGTCGGCCTTGTCCAGAACTTCGCTGGCGGCATAGACGGTGTCGCTGCCGAACAGCGGGTTCACGTGGCGCCCGCCATTGATCGCCAGCATCATCGCCGCGTTCGCCAATCCGTTGAAGGCGAGCGCGCGGGCGATGGAGAGCACGACTCCGCCATAGATCAGCCGGCGGCCGAAACGGCTGTCGCGCTGCATGACGGCGTCGAAATGCACCTTGGCGGTGTTCTGGTAGAGGCGCGTGGCGATCTGGTGCTCGGCTTCCTGGACGGTCATCCCGTCGGCGTGGTCGATCACCTCTCCGACCTCGTAATCCTCATAGGCGTAAGGCGCGCCGGCCAGCGTCCAATCGTAATGGCGGAAGCTGATCTGGTCGGAGAACCACAGGTCGCTCGCCGGAACGGCGGGCTTCAGATCGGGCTGGCCCTCTTCCACTTTCGCGGCCGGGTCGCGCTTATTGACCATCACCCAGCGCACATAATCGAGCACCACCGCGCCGTGCTGGTTGATGCCGCGCGTGCGCACATAGACGACGCCGGTCTTGCCGTTCGAATTCTCCTTGAGGCCGATCACGTCCGAGACGGCGCGGATCGTGTCATAGGGATAGACCGGCTCCAGGAAGCGGCCCTCGGCATAGCCGAGATTGGCGACCGCGTTCAGCGACACGTCCGGCACGGTTTTGCCGAACACCATGTGGAATACGATCAGCGGATCGACCGGCGCGCGCGGAAAACCGCAATCGCGGGCGAATTCATCGGACGAGAACAAGGCGAAGCGCGACCCCGTCAGCGCGGTATAGAGCGCCAGCTCCCCGGTGCGGATCGTGCGCGGCGTGGCGTGGCGCAATTCCTGGCCGATGCGGAAGTCTTCGAAGAAATTGCCTGGATTGGACTTGGTCATGGGCGCGAGCTTCTGCCCCCGCCCGCTCGAAAAGAAAAGCGCCGCCTAGGCAGGCGGACGTCCTTGCGGCAGAGGCGCGCTCACGGCGGGGTCCGAAAGCGTCTCGATAACGGGCGCGTCCATGTAGAGCGCGTCGCGGGCCTCAAGGTCACGGCGAATTTGGGCGTGGCGCGCGGCGTCCAGCTTGTAGCCCAGGAAACAGGCGCCGCCGAGCATGACGAACACGATGGGGCCGATGATGTAGGCGTATTCCAGACCCTGAATGGCCTCGGGCGTGTTCACCGCGCCTTCGCGCGCCTGATAGCCGATCGCCTCAAGCACCGTGAACGTGAGCCAGATCGAAAAGGCGCTCGAAATCTTGCTCGTCAGTGTGGTGATGGCGAACAGGAGACCGGCCCGCTCCTTGCCCTGCTGCAGACGCATCTCATCACTGACATCGGCCGTCATCGCGCGCGTGAGCACCTCGAAGCCCGCGGCGAAAAAGCCGGCGAAGAACATGGGCGCGATGGCGATGGCGAGACTGCCTGTCGGCACGAAAGGCACGCACATGAGAATGAGCGAGTAACCGCTGGTGGCCACGATCACCGCGCGATGCTTGCTGATGCGCGTGGCGAGACGCCCCATCAAGGGCGCGCCGGCGAGACCCGCCAAGATATAGACGCCCAACAGCAAGCTCGCCTGATCCGTCGAGAAGCCCAACGCGTCCTTGAAATAGAAAAGGTAAAGCGCGCTCATCCAGCCGGGGCCGAGCGTCAGCAACAAATCGGCGGCGATGATGCGTCCCATGGAGGGGTCGCGCACCAAATCCCAATAATCGCGCCAGCGGAATTTGAGTCCCTGGACGTCGCGATTGATGCGTTCGGGCGTGCGCCAAATGACAAGGCCGATGGCCGGCGGGGTGATCACGATCAACAGCCAGCCCATCGCCTGCACGGCCGCGCCGTCGCTCACCGGGCCGAAGGCGCGCATTGCGATCGGCGTCGCCAAGAGCAGCATCGTGCCGATCACGCCCACCGCCGTGATGGCGGCGAAGATGCGGGCCCGCTCGTCGTAGCTCGGCGCCAGAGTCGCGGCCCACGCCGCATGCGAGAGGCGAATGATCGAGGTGCCGAGATAGAGAATGAGCAGCCAGAAAATCAGATAGACGATGCCGATGCCTTGCGGCGCGAAGAACAATCCAGCCACCGCCGCCACAAGCACCGGCACGCCGAGCGCGATCCAGGCGCGATAACGCCCGAAGCGCGTTTCGGTACGGTCCATGGCGAGGCCGAGCGCGAGATCGACGGCGACGTCGAGCAGCCGCACCGTGGCGAAGATCGCGCCCACGGCGGCGAGGCTGATGCCGATATGGCTGGCGAAATGACGCGGGAGATAGACGGCGATGGCGACAGTGAGCGCCGAGATCGGCAGGCTGGCGAGCGCGAAAGCGATGACGGAATGCAAAGGCAGGCGCGCGCCCGCCGCTTGTCCCGATCCCGCCACGCACGTCTCCCTATTTTATGTGCCTTAAGCCTAGACGCCGGCTCGGGCGAATCCTAGGCCATCGCGGCGATCGCGTCGGCGACGGCGACGGCGCGGCGCGCCTGTTCCAGGTGCAGCAATTCCGTCATCTTGCCGTTCACCTTGAGCACGCCCTTGCCGGCGTTCGCCGGATCGGCGAAAGCGGCGATCACGTCGCGCGCCTGCGCCACCTCGTCGTCGCTCGGCGCGAACACGGCGTTGCAGGGATCGACCTGGCTCGGATGGATCAAGGTCTTGCCGTCGAAGCCCAGATCGCGGCCTTGCCGACAAATATCGATGAAGCCCTCCGTGTTCTGGATGTCGTTATAGACGCCGTCGATCGGCGTAATTCCATAAGCCCGCGCGGCCGCCACGGTGAGCGACAGCGCGAACAGCATGGATTGGCGGTCCTGCGTTTGCGCAGCGCGCATATCCTTGGCGAGATCGTTCGTGCCCATCACGAACACTTTGAGGCGCGTGCGCCGCGCGGCGGCGGCGATCTCCTTGATGTTGAGAATAGCGAGCGGGGTCTCGATCATCGCCCAGATATCGATATCGGAATCGCCCAGCGCGGCCTGGGCGGCCTCGATGTCGGCGGCGTCGTCGATCTTCGGAAACAGGATTGCGTTAGGGCGCGCTTCCTTGGCGGCCTTTACGTCCGCCGCGCCCCATTCGGTCTTGAGCGCATTCGCGCGGATGACAATCTCGCGCCGGCCAAAGCCGCCCTCCTTCAAAGCCGCGAGCACATTGGCGCGGGCCTCTGGCTTGGCTTCGGGCGCGACGGCGTCCTCAAGGTCCATCAGCACGCAATCGGCCTTCAGCTCACGCGCCTTGGCCAGCGCCTTGGTATTGGCCCCCGGCATGTAAAGGCACGAACGGCGGGGACGTAAGGCTTGGTGGGTCATGAAGGCTCGCTTATGAGGACATCGCAAAGGCGGGCCCATGAAAACCGTGCTGACGATCCAATCGCAAGTGGCCGGCGCCCCGGTCGGCAATTCGGTCGCGGTGTTCGCCATGGAGCGGCTGGGCGTGCGCGCGCTGGCGCTGCCGACGACGCTGCTCGGCCGCCGGCCCGATCGCGGGCCGCCGGGCGGCGCGGCGGTTTCCGCCGAAACGCTTACCTCCATGCTGGATGCGCTGGAGGCGGATGGGCAATTGGCGCGCGTGGACGCCGTGCTTTCAGGCTATCTGGCGCTGTCCGAACAGGCCGCCGTGGTTCTCGACGCGGTGGAGCGCGTCAAAGCCGCGAACAAGAAAGCGATTTACGCCTGCGATCCCGTGATGGGCGATGGCGGGCTCTATGTGAAGCCGGACGTCGCGGATGCGGTGATCGGTTCGCTCCTGCCGGCGGCAGACCTCGCCTGCCCCAATCTTTGGGAAGCCTCGCGGATGGCGGGGCGCGATCTTGTGGGGCTTGAGGACGCGCGCAACGCCGCGCGCCGCTTCGGCAGGCCGATGCTGATCACGTCGATCCCCACCGCGACGGGGCTTGGCGTGCTTTACGCCGCGCCGACGGGCGATTGGCTGGCCGAGACGCCGCGCCTGCCGGCCAAGGCGCATGGAACCGGCGATCTCCTGAGCGCGCTCTTCGTGGCGCGGCGCGTCAAGGGCGAAGGCGCGGCGGTCGCGCTCGAAGCGGCCACGGGCGCGGTTTATGATTGCATCGTGCGCGCGCTGGCGGCGGGCGTGGACGATTTGTTCCTCGCTGAGTCCCAGGAGGTTCTGGCCGATCCGCAGACATGGCCGCGCGCGCTGCGCCTGGAGCATTAGCGACAATGGACGTCTATGAAATCTGGGTCGATCTGAAACCGGGCGTGCGCGATCATGAGTTTGCGGACGCCTTGACGGCGTTCATTTCCGCGCTGAAGCGCGAGGGAAAGATCGAGGGCTGGCGCCTGTTGCGGCGAAAGCTCGGCCTTGGCGGCGATCATCTGGGCGAGTTCCAGATCATGATCGAAACGCGCAATCTCGCGCAGCTCGATGAAGCCTTCACCATGGCCTCCACGCGCACCGACCCGATGGAGATTCCGCATCATGGCGTGAATTCGCTGGTGACGAATTTCCGCGCCGCGCTCTATCGCGATTTTCCCGACCCGCACCGCGTGCGCGGCGCCGAGAAATTCTGATGGCGCGCATCGAGGGAGACGTAGCGCCCGGCTTTTCAGGCGTCGCCGATCAATTCGCCAAGCATTTCGAGGCAGGCGAGGAATTGGGCGCGGGCGTATGCGCGCTGCGAAACGGGCGCGTCCTCTTTGAACTCTGGGGCGGCGCGCGCGACCGCGCGGGGGCGGCGCCCTGGACGCGCGATACGCTGACGCCGATCTATTCAGCGACCAAGCCGATCGCGGCCTTCACGCTCGCTCGTGCCGCCGATCGCGCCGGCGTTTCGCTTGAGACGCCCGTGGCCGCGCTGTGGCCCGCCTTCGGCGCGCATGGCAAGGAGCGCGTCACCATCGCCGAACTCATGTCGCATCAGGCCGGCGTGCCGGGATTTCCAGCGCCCATCGATCCCGCGCTCTGGCTCGATCCGCCGGCATGCGCCGAAGCCATCGCGCAGCTCGCGCCAATGTGGCCGCCGGGCACGGCGAGCGGTTATCATCCGAGCACGTGGGGCTATCTCGTCGGCGAAATCGCGCGGCGCATCGACGGGCGCTCGCTGGGAACGATCCTGCGCGAAGATATCTGCGCCCCGCGCGGGATCGATTTCTGGATCGGCCTGCCCGACAACGAGCATGCGCGCTGCGCCGACATGAAGCGGCCCACGCGCCTACCCGATCTCGGGCCGCTCAATCCGATGAAGCGCGCGGCGTTCCTGGAGAAATGGTCCGGCCCCGATCGCGGCGGCGCGCTCTGGCGGCGCATCGAAATTCCAAGCGCCAATGGCCATGGCACGGCGCGCGCCGTCGCAGCGCTCTATGGCCTCTATGCAAGCGGCGGCGATGGATTGCTTTCGCCGGCGATGTTCACGGCGCTCACGCAGGTGCGCATCGAGGGGCCTGATCTCGTGCTGCCTTTCGATCTTTCCTGGCGCGCTGGCGTCTTGGGCAATT
Source organism: uncultured Caulobacteraceae bacterium (assembly GCA_964563395.1). GTDB lineage: Bacteria > Pseudomonadota > Alphaproteobacteria > Caulobacterales > Aquidulcibacteraceae > JBEVOS01. The sequence continues at coordinate 30,281 of CAZLWK010000028.1, read as the reverse complement.
CAACCGGCGTGTTCGGCCCATCGGCGAACGCGCTTGGCCATTATGGCTGGGGCGGCGCGTGCGGCTTCGCCGATCCGGACCTTGGCCTCGCCTTCGCCTACATCCCCAATCGCCAATCGCATCATCTGATCGGCGATCCACGCGCGCGCGCCTTGATTGAAGCGCTCTACGCCGCGCTTGGCTGACGCGCGCGCCGATCGCGGTCGAACGCATCCCACGTGAAGAAGGCGAGCCCGCTCCAAATGAGGCCGAAGCTCAAGGCGTGCAGCGTGGTGAACGGCTCGCCATAAGCAAGGCTGACGAAGAAGCCGAGCGTCGGCGCGATATATTGCAGCACGCCCAGCGCGCCGAACGACAGGCGCCGCGCGCCGAGAGCGAAAAGGATGAGCGGCGCGGCGGTGACTGGCCCTCCCAGCGCCAAGAGAACGCCGTTCGCGGCGGAATCGTCGAAAGCTAGTCCCGTCTGCGTTCGCGACACCCAGATCAGCAGACCAAGCGCGAGCGGCGTCAGCCACAACGTCTCCACGAACATGCCGGCCGCGGAGGGCACATTGGTCTGCTTGCGCACCAGCGCGTAGCCCGACCAGCTTGCGCAGATCGCCAAGGAGAGAAGCGGCGGCGCGCCAAGCGCGAAGCCTTGCGCGACGACGCCAAGCGTCGCGAGCGCGAGCGCAACGATTTGCAAACGCGACAGGCGCTCGCCAAAGAACCCAACGCCGACGGCGACATTGACAAGCGGCGCGATGAAATAAGCGAGCGCGGTCTCCATCACCCGGTCATGCGCGACCGCCCAAATGAAGATCGACCAATTGCCGAGGATAAAGATGGAGGACAGCGCGAGCGCCCAAGGCGTGCGCCCCTTGAAGGCGGTCCCGAGCTGGCTCAGCCCGCCCATCATGGGCATGAGCGCGAGCGCGGCCGGCAGACACCACAAAATGCGCTGGCCAAGGATTTCGACGGGATCGGCGAAGCCGACGACCTTGAAATAGATCGGCAAAAAGCCCCACATCACATAGGCCGACATCGCCGATATGAGCCCAAGGCGCGTTTCCTCGCTCATGCGCACGGGCGCGGGCGTGGCGATCATTGCATTCTCACTCCAGCCCGCGCGGGCGTGTTGTTTAGCGGCTAGGCCGCCAGGCGCTTGAACAAGCCGCGATTGAGCATCAATTCGGCGATTTGGATGGCGTTAAGCGCCGCACCCTTGCGCAGATTGTCGCTCACGATCCAGAGCGCGAGGCCGTTCTCGACCGTTGAATCCTCGCGAATGCGCGAGACGAACGTGGCGTATTCGCCGACGCATTCGACCGGCGTGATGTAGCCCTCGTCCTCACGCTTATCGACAACCATCAGCCCAGGCGATTCGCGCAGGAGATCGCGCGCCTCTTCGGCGCTGATCGGATTTTCAAATTCGATATGCACGGCCTCCGAATGGCCCACGAACACCGGCACGCGCACGCAGGTGGCCACGAGCTTGATCTTCGGATCAAGAATCTTCTTCGTCTCCGCGTTCATCTTCCACTCTTCCTTAGTGAAGCCGTCATCCAGGAAGACGTCGATGTGCGGAATCACGTTGAACGCGATCTGCTTGGTGAATTGCTCCTTGACGATCTCGTCATTGACGAAGATGCCGCGCGTCTGCGTCCAGAGCTCATCCATCGCCTCCTTGCCCGCGCCGGAGACGGATTGATACGTCGCCACCACCACGCGATTGATCTTCGCCTTGTCGTGCAGCGGCTTGAGCGCCACCACCAGCTGCGCGGTCGAGCAATTCGGATTGGCGATGATGTTCATCTTGCCATAATCGGCGACAGCGTTGGGATTGACCTCCGGCACGACGAGCGGCACGCGCGGATCCATCCGCCAAGCGGAGGAATTGTCGATCACGACCGCGCCCATCGCGCCGATTTTGGGAGACCATTCCTTCGACACCGCGCTGCCCGCGCTCATCAGAACAAGATCGATCCCGGTGAAGTCGAAGGTTTCAAGGTCCTTGCATTTCAGCGTCTTGTCGCCGAACGAGACCTCAAGTCCGACAGAGCGGCGCGAGGCGAGCGCGATCACCTCGTCGGCGGGAAAGAGCCGATCCGACAAAATCTCCAGCATCTCGCGCCCGACATTGCCGGTGGCGCCGACCACCGCGACACGCAAACCCATGCTCAATTCCCTTCTCGCTCACGCCGCCATGCGCCGCGCCGCGCGCCGCATATAGAGCGCGGGATCGCTGCGCCCGCGCGCCACGGAAAATATCCGCCCCTGCGCCCCCGTATAGGCGAAGCCCGCCTTTTCCAGAACGCGCCCTGAGGCCGGGTTGTCGACATAATGCGTCGCCGAGAGCGGGCCATAGAGGCTCGCCTCTTCCGCGACGGCCCGCGCGGCCTCGGTGGCGAAGCCCTCGCCCCAATAGGGCCGGCCAAGCCAATAGCCGATCTTGTAGCCGCCCTCGCCGTCGGCGATGGCGCTGATCGTGCCGATAAGCCCCTCGCCCTGGAGATCGAGCCCATAGACGTAGTCGCGCCCCAGTGGGCGGCGGGCGGCGAGGATCAGAAGCCAGCCCTCCACCGCCACGACCGGATTAGGGCACGGGATGGCGCCGGTCATCCGCGCGACGTCGAAATCGCTGGTGAACACCGACACGCGCGGCGCATCGGCCAGCGACAGCGGCCGCAAACTCAGACGTTCGGTTTGGATCGTCCTGCGCATGACTCGTCTCCTCGACGTGCGCGGCGAAAACGAAACGGGGGACCGGTTGACCCGGCCCCCCGCGCTGTTCGGGTCCGGATCGTCCCATGCGGGGCGATCCGGAGAAAACTCTCGGATCGCCTAGCCGGCGGCGGCCGGCCAAATCGATACGAAGGTGCGGCCCATGGCCTTCACCTGGAAACGCACTTCGCCGTCACACAGGGCGAACAGCGTATGGTCCCGGCCAAGGCCCACATTCGTGCCGGGATGAAACTTGGTGCCGCGCTGGCGCACGAGGATTTCCCCGCCGCGCACGGCCTGCCCGCCGAAACGCTTCACGCCAAGGCGCTGGCCGGCGCTGTCGCGACCATTGCGGGAGCTGCCGCCTGCTTTCTTGTGAGCCATTTTCGCGTCTCTTGCGTCTTAAGTCGGTTGTGAATGCGGCGGCTTTCGGCCGCCCGGATTAAGCTTGCGTCAGGCCGAGATGGCGGTGATGCGCACCTTGCTCTCAAGCTGGCGATGCCCGCGCTTGCGGCGATAGGTGGAGCGGCGCTTCTTCTTGAAGACGATCACCTTTTCGCCTTTCGCCGTCTCGATCAGCTCGCCCGCGACCGAAGCGCCGGCGAGCGTCGGCGCGCCCACGCGCACGGTCCCGCCGTCCGACACCATCAGCACGTCGCCGAACGAGACCTTGCCGCCGGCTTCGCCGTCGAGCTTCTCGACGGTGATCACGTCGCCCGCCGCGACCCGGTATTGCTTGCCGCCCGTCTTGATGACCGCGAACATGGACGCCTCTAAAGGGGCCGGCCGGCCCCCTTCCACAAAAGATTGACCGCCCGGACGGGGCCCAGGCGGGGAACCGGGCTTATAAGGCGGCGGCGCGGTTTACGTCAACCGGGCGAGCGGGACGAAAGCGCGCCTCAAGCCGCCTTGGAGAGGCGGGACATTTCGGCGTCAAACGCCAGGCGCAGCTGCTCGGCTTCATCTTCTGGCAACCATTTGGCCATGTTGGGAAACACGGTTTGCCACATCCGCGCTTCGCGCTCCGGCCAGGGCATGGCCTCGGCGGCGCGCGCCGTCTCCAAGAGCGCCAGGAGTTTGCGACGCGCGCGCTCGGGGTCCGGCGCGAAACGCTGAACAGGCGTCTGCAGGCGGTCCTCGCCCTCGCCGAAGAGGCTTTGCTGCTTCATGGATGGAGCATGCCTGCTGATTCGGCTAAGGCGGAACGCTAGAAAAACACACGCAAACCGGGGGCGCGGGTGCGGCTAAGTTGGAACGAAATTCGTGCGAGGGCGGCCGCCTTCGCCGCGGAATGGAAAGATGCCCATTACGAGCGCGGACAGACTCAACTCTTCTACAACGACTTTTTCGAGGTGTTTGGGGTCAAAACGCGCCGCGTCGCGACATTTGAAGAGCCGGTCAAAAAACTTGGCGACAAGCGCGGCTACATCGATCTCTTTTGGAAGGGCGTGCTGCTTGTTGAACAGAAGAGCGCGGGCCTGAGCCTCGCGCGCGCGCGCAAGCAAGCCCTCGATTATTTTCCTGGCCTCAAAGAACACGAGCTGCCGCGCTATGTGCTGCTGTGTGACTTTCAGACCTTCGAGCTGATCGACCTCGAAACGCGCGAGGAAACTCGCTTCATCTTGGCGGACCTTTCCCATCACGTCGAAAAGTTCGGCTTCATTCTCGGCGTCGAGAAACGCACCTTCAAGGAGCAGGACCCGGTCAACATCCTTGCGGCCGAGCTGATGGGCAAGCTGCACGATGCACTCAAAGACTCTGGCTATCGCGGCCACGACTTGGAGCGCCTGCTGGTGCGCCTCCTGTTCTGCCTCTTCGCGGACGATACCTTCATCTTCGAACCGCGCGGCATCATGGAGGATTTGATCCTCAACCGCACGGCGGAGGACGGCTCCGACACGGGCCAATGGCTTGAGAACCTTTTTCAGGTTCTGAATACACCGGAAGGCAAGCGGCAGAGAACTCTCGACGAGGATCTCGCGCGATTTCCATACGTCAATGGCGAATTGTTCGCCGAGCGTCTGCCGATTGCGCAATTCAATTCAAAGATGCGAGCGCTGCTTTTAGAGGCCTGCGGCTTCAAATGGGACGCGATCTCGCCGGCGATCTTCGGCTCTCTGTTTCAGTTCGTGATGGCTCCGGCGGAACGGCGCAAGGAAGGCGCGCACTACACCAACGAAAAATGCATCCTCAAAGTCATAGAGCCGTTGTTTCTCGACGACCTTCGCGCGGAGCTGGCGCATGTCAAGGCGCTTAAACGCGACCGCGAGAACCGACTGCGCACCTTTCACGAAAAGCTGTCAAGCCTAGCCTTCTTCGATCCCGCATGCGGTTGCGGCAACTTTCTCGTCATCGCCTATCGCGAGTTGCGCGAGATCGAGTTGGAAATCTTGAAGGAGGTCCACACCGATCGGCAGTTCGTATTGGATGTGGGTTCGCTATCAAAGCTCAGCGTCGAACAATTCTTCGGCATCGAGATCGGCGAATTTCCCGCGCGGATCGCCGAAGTGGCGCTGTGGATGATGGACCACATCTCCAACGTGCGACTCAGCCTCGAGTTCGGGCAGAATTACGCGCGCATTCCGCTTCGCCAATCGCCCCACATCGTGCATGGCGATGCGCTGGAGATGGATTGGGAAAAGGTTCTGCCAGCAGCGCAATGCAGCTACGTCATGGGCAATCCGCCGTTCGTTGGCCAAAGCTACCAGTCGCCGAAGCAGCGAGCGCAGATGGCGCGCGTGATCGCTGCAGACGACGGCGCACCCGGTTCGCTCGACTATGTCGCAGCCTGGTTCATCAAGGCTGGCGACTATGTCAGCGGCGGCGCTGCGCGCCTTGCCTTCGTCGCCACCAATTCGATCACGCAGGGCGAGCAGGTGGCGCAGCTTTGGCCGATCCTGTTCAAACGCTGCCGCCTCGAAATCGCGTTCGCGCACCGCACCTTCGCCTGGGAGAGCGAAGCGCGCGGCAAGGCGCATGTGCACGTGGTTGTTCTGGGCCTTGTGCGCAGGGCGGACGAACCGAAGGAAAAGCGACTGTTCTCCTATGACGACATCAAGGCCGATCCGGTCGAAAGCCGCCACGCGGCGCTGTCGCCCTATCTGTTCGATGCGAGCGGACTGGCGGATCGGCACTTGGTTGTGGAAGAGCAAATCAAGCCAATCTCGAGCGTACCAAGAGTCAGGATGGGTTCAAAACTCGTTGATGGTGGCAACTACCTATTCACCCAGGAGCAAAAGGCGGCATTCCTAGCGGAAGAGCCTGAAGCCGCGCCATTGTTCCGGCCGCTCATAGGCTCCTTAGAGTACATCAATGGAATCGAGCGTTGGATTCTGTACCCGAACGGAGTTGATCCAGAACGATTGCGAACAATGCCGCTGGTAGCCGAGCGCATTGCAAGGGTGAAGCAGTTTCGTCTCGGCAGCGTAAAGCAAAAGACACGCGAGCTCGCTGACTTTCCCACGCGCTTCGAGGTGATGACCGTCCCGGAAAAGCCGTTTCTGGTTATTCCTGAGGTTAGCTCTGAGCGGCGTGACTACATCCCGACAGGTTGGCTTTCGCCACCGACCATCCCGAGCAATCTGGTGCACACGATGCCAGACGCCGATCTCTTCCATTTTGGCATGCTCACATCCTGCATGCACATGGCGTGGCTGCGCCAAGTCGGCGGCCGTCTGAAAAGCGATTTCCGCTATTCCATCGGCATCGTCTACAACACGTTCCCCTGGCCCGACGCGGACGAGAAAGCCAAGGACAAAATCCGCGCGCTCGCGCAAGCCGTGCTCGGTGCGCGTGCGGCGCATCCTGGCGCGACGCTCGCCGATCTGTACGATTCCGATCTCATGCCGGTCAATTTGCGCAAGGCGCACCGCGATCTCGATGAGGCGGTCGATCGGCTCTACCGCGCCGCGCCGTTCGATTCAGACCGCGCCCGCGTCGAGCATCTGTTCGCGCTCTACGAAAAGCTCGCCGCGCCGCTGATCGCCGCCTCCCGGGCCAAGCGCCGCCGCAAATAGGCCCCCTTCCCCCGCCGCCGGCCTTGGCTTATCTAGCCGCACTCGATCTCGCCTCGTTCACCCGCGGGGCGCCCGCGGAGAGGTGGCGGAGTGGTCGATCGCGCCGGTCTCGAAAACCGGAATACTCGCAAGGGTATCGAGGGTTCGAATCCCTCCCTCTCCGCCAGAAGCCTTGATAATTATGCCGAAAAATCAAATACTTATGGCGGAACTCGAGGCAACCATTGCGATCGTTTCCCCCAATTAATCCCCTTTCTCGACATCCATGGCACTCGGTCACTCGACTCATTACTAGTTGAGTTTGGAGCTGCACGCTGGTGGATCTTACTTGGCTAACCAACTTCATTTGGGGGATCGCGGACGACGTACTCCGTGACCTTTATGTGCGCGGCAAGTACAGAGACGTCATTCTTCCGATGACCGTGCTCCGACGCCTGGACGCCGTCTTAGAGGAGACGAAGTCCGACGTACTCAAGATGAAGGCGAACTTGGATAGCGCTGGAGTCACCAACCAAGATGCCGCGCTGCGGCAAGCGGCCGGCCAAGCCTTTTACAACACGGCGAAGTTCACACTTCGAGATCTCAAGAACCGCGCGAACCAGCAAGCACTGCGGTCGGACTTTGAGGCCTACCTGGACGGCTTCTCCCCTAATGTTCAGGAGATTCTGGACAACTTCGAATTCCGCAACCAGCTGCCAAAGTTGTCGAAGGCCGATGTCCTTGGGACGCTGATCGAGAAGTTCCTGGACTCCTCCATCAACCTATCGCCCAAGCCAATCTTGAACGCGGACGGGTCCGTGCGCCAGCCAGGCCTCGACAATCACGCGATGGGAACGGTGTTCGAAGAACTCGTCCGTCGCTTCAACGAAGCGAACAACGAGGAAGCCGGCGAGCACTGGACGCCACGCGACGCCGTCAAGCTTATGGCGAAGCTCATTTTCCTGCCGATCGCCGATCAAATCGAGTCCGGCACATACCTTCTTTACGATGGCGCCTGCGGCACGGGCGGCATGCTGACGGTGGCCGAAGACACATTGAAGCAGCTGGCGAGCGAGCACGGAAAGGACGTCGTCACCCACCTGTACGGCCAGGAAATCAATCCAGAGACCTACGCCATCTGCAAGGCGGACCTTCTGCTGAAGGGTGAAGGGGAAGAAGCCGACAACATCGTTGGCGGCGCGGAGTATTCGACCCTCTCGAACGATGCGTTCCCGTCGCGTGAGTTCGATTTCATGCTGTCGAATCCTCCTTACGGAAAGAGCTGGAAGAGCGACCAGGAGCGCATGGGTGGAAAGTCGGCGATGCGTGACCCACGCTTCGTCATCACGCATGGCGACGACGCCGAGTATAGTTTGGTGACGCGGTCGAGCGACGGCCAGATGCTCTTCATGGCCAATATGCTCGCCAAGATGAAGGACGACTCAAAGCTCGGCAGCCGCATCGCCACCGTGCACAACGGCTCTTCGCTCTTCACCGGTGATGCGGGCGGCGGCGAGAGTAACATTCGTCGCTGGATTTTGGAGAACGATTGGCTAGAGGCGATCGTCGCGTTGCCTCTGCGCATGTTCTACAACACAGGCATCGCCACCTACATCTGGGTCTTGACCAATAAGAAGCCGTCGCACCGGCGCGGCAAAGTCCAGCTCATCGACGCGACGTCTTGGTTCAAGCCTCTCAGAAAGAACCTCGGCGAAAAGAATTGCGAGCTTTCCGACGAAGATACGCAGCGCATCTGCGAGACCTTCCTGCGGTTTGAAGAGACCGAAAACTCCAAGATCTTCGACAACGCAGAATTCGGGTATTGGAAGGTGAAGGTCGAGCGTCCCCTGCGTGCGCGCGGCATCGACGCAGAACGTGCCTATTCGCCGAAGGAGATCAAGGCGCTGAAGGAGAGCGGGCAGATCAGCGCCGACGGGGCGCCGGTCATTCGGAAAGTTCACGCTGCGAGCAGAGCCAAGCCGGACCCGCTGAATGGTCTCTTTCCGGCAAAGATTGCCGGCAAGCAGGTGGTGGTAGAGTACGAGCCAGACAGCGACCTGTCGGATTTCGAGACCGTTCCGCTCAATGAGAATGGTGGTATCGAAGCATTCATCATGCGCGAGGTTCTTCCGCACGCGCCGGATGCCTGGGTCGATACGGCAAAGACACAGATCGGGTACGAGATCAGCTTCACGCGCTACTTCTACAAGCCGCAGCCGTTACGCGAGCTGTCCGAAATTCGCGCCGACATACTTGCGGTCGAGCGGGAAGCGGAGGGCCTGCTAGCCCAGATTGTGGGGCAGGCCCGATGACCGAGCGGCAGAATCTCCTGGCGTCTATTGCGACGACCGTTGCGGATTATCGCGCTGGCGAGATCGCACCGATCGACGCCGCGCATGTGGATCGCTGGATTTCGCAATTTGATGCTTCGGTTCAGCTTCCACTGCTTCGCGAGACCAACCACATCCTCGCGAAATCATACTACTCCAAAGCGCGAATGCAGTCTTACGTAACTGGCCTGGCCCAATCCGCCAAGTTGGCGGGTGCCAATCCGGCGGCGTTCTGGGCAAACGCAAAGCTGCTGGACATTCAAGGTGGCGGTGCGAGCCAAAAGGATCTCAACAAGGAACTGACGGCTTTATTGAACAGCCTTGGGACGCCTTGCGCGTTGCCGAATGCCAGTGTGTCCACCTTCATCTATTTCGACGACGGCCTGTTTACAGGCAACAGGGTTCTCAACGATCTCAAGGGCTGGATCGCTACATCAGCTCCTGCATCATGCACGGTCCACGCAATCTTCATTGCGCTGCACACCAAAGGCTTTGACTACGCGAGTCCGAAGATCGCGCATGCCGCGAAGCAGGCAGGAAAGTCGGTTACGATTCATTGGTGGGCAGCAGACACCCTGAAGGATCGTTGGGCGGAGGCCGACAATTCAGACGTTCTTTGGCCCACGGGATTGCCGACGGATCCTGCAGTTCAGGCTTACGCGAATTCGTTGCCACGTGCGGTCCAGTTCCGGAATCCGGGAAAGGTTGGCGACCTCGGGTTTTTCTCAAGCGACACAGCACGCTCGCTGGTAGAGCAAGAATTCTTGAAGGCTGGCGTCGCCATTCGCGGCAACAGTCCCAATCTCAACCAATACCAACGCCCCCTCGGAAATCAGATCCTCGTGACGCTCGGCTTCGGAACAATGATCGCTACGTATCGAAATTGTCCGAACAACGCACCGCTGGCGATTTGGGCTGGTTCGCCTTGGGAGCCGCTTCTTCCGCGTCGAACCAATAGCACGACCTCCTTCCAGCAGGCGTTCCGGAAGAGCTAATGGTCATGAGTGAGACCAACAGCAAGATCCGGAGCTACGATCCGAAAACGAGCGTCGTCTTTCTCAAGACGACGGAAAAATTTGGCGGGCTGTCCAACATGGCGGCCGGCTATCCGCTGGAAGTGAACGGGATCGCGATCCGGACATCGGAGGCGCTCTATCAGGCACTACGTTTCCCGCACATGCCGGACCTTCAGCGCACCATCATCGATGAAGTGAGCCCGATGACGGCGAAGATGCGCACCAAACCGCATCGCGAGAACTCGCGCGAGGATTGGGACCGCGTGCGCGTGAAGATTATGCGTTGGTGCTTGCAGGTGAAGCTGGCGCAGAACCTCGACAAGTTTGGCGCGCTCTTGCTGGCGACGGGCGAAGCGCCGATCGTGGAGTATTCGAAGAAGGATCAGTTCTGGGGCGCGGAGCCGACCGAGGATGGCCGGCTTGTCGGTATGAACGTGCTCGGCCGTCTGCTGATGGAGTTGCGCGAGCAGCTGCAAACCAATGGCGCAGATTGGTTCTCGCGCGTCGAGCCACTTCCGATCGACCATTTCGAGCTGCTGCGCCGGCATATTGGGCCTGTGGTGAGCAGGCGAAGCGCCCCGGCTGACGCCACTCCGTCGCGCGCGCCGCCGCGCGATCTGTTTTCAACTTCAATCCCCGAGCCACGAATGCAGATTGACGCAGAGGTGGCGCCAAACCTCGCCGATCTGCGGCCCTATGCCGAGATGAAGGACACTGGCTTAGCTTGGCTCCCGCGCATCCCTGCGCATTGGGAGATGTGGCGCAATGGGCGGCTGTTTGGTGCGCGCCGCGAAACTGGCTTTCCAGACTTACCCATCCTTGAGGTGTCGCTTCGCAGCGGCGTCCGCGTGCGCGACATGGAGAGCGGACGCAAACAACAGATGGCGGACCGTTCGAAGTACCTCCGCGCGAAGAAGGGCGACATCGCCTACAACATGATGCGGATGTGGCAGGGCGCAGTGGGCGTCGTTCCGGAGGATGGTCTCGTCAGCCCAGCTTACGTTGTTGCGACGCCGTTTCCGGAAGCGGACGCTCGATACTACGCCTATCTCTTCCGCACAGCCGCTTACATGGGCGAAGTGGACGCATACTCGCGTGGGATCGTGAAAGACCGCAATCGGCTGTATTGGGAGTCGTTCAAGCAGATTTCCTCAGCCGTCCCGCCGCTCGAAGAGCAGCGACTCATCGTGCGGTTTCTGGACTGGCATGGAAGCCTGACGGCGAAGCTAATCCGCGCCAAGAAGAGAATCATCGAACTGGCGTCCGAGGAACGTCGACAATTTGTGGAGCAGATTGTTCGAAACCCAAAGACAACGACCGAGCGACTTGACCACGCACTACGCACCGACGTTCGCGCCGTTCATCGCGATGGCCAAACGCAATATCGTCCGATCGGACTCTACAATCGAGGGCGTGGCATCTTCGTTAAGCCGGCGTTATCTGGATTAGATCTGGGGGACTCTGATTTTTCTTGGGTCGAGTCGGGAGACGTGATCCTCAGTGGACAGTTTTCGTGGGAAGGTGCCGTAGCCATAGCCACCGACAAACACAATGGCTGCGTGGCGAGCCATCGGTATCACATTGTGCGATCCAAAACGAAGGCACTGTTGGCCGAGTTCATTTGGGCCTATTTTCGCTCCGACTATGGGCAGTTGCTGTTGGACTTGCATTCAATCGGCGCGGCAGGACGAAACAGACCGCTCAATCCTCGTGCCTTGTTCAAGGAGAGGATATCGATTCCGACCTTGCGGGAGCAAGAGCGGGTTCAACAGCTTGTACTCGCCGAATCTGCTGTCATCGCTTCAACGAATGAGGCCCTGGCTAGATTGGCTGAATTCCGAACGCGGCTGATTGCGGACGTTGTCACCGGCGCACTCGACATACGATCGATTTCGGCGTCACTCCCGGATGTCGAATTCGACATCCGGAACGCGGAGACTCTCGACGATTCGGATGAGAGCATTCTCGCAGACGACAGCGGCGGCAATGTGGAGGATGCCGCATGAGCCGCGCCGACACGTCGGAAAAGGGCCTAGAAGCGCTAATCGTCAGGGATATGACGGGCCTGCGGTCAACGACATCAGTTGGAGGCGTGGCGGACAATCCAGAGCCGTTTGTCGGACTACATCAATGGGTCTTGGGCGATCCGAAAGACTATGAGCGCGGCTGGACCGTCGATCTTGCTCAACTCACTTGGTTCGTCGAAGCCACGCAGCCAAAGGTGGCCGAGGCGCTCAACCTCCGCACCGATAGCCCCGCACGCAATCAGTTCCTCGCCCGCTTGCAGGGCGAAGTGTCCAAGCGTGGCGTCATCGATGTACTTCGAAATGGCATCCGCCACGGCCCGCACGATGTCTCGCTCTATTTCGCGACACCGACGCCTGGCAACGTGCAGGCCGAAACCCGATACGCCGCAAACCGCTTTTCCGTAACTCGCCAGCTGCGCTATTCGCGCGAAGACACAGCCAATGCGCTCGACCTCGCACTCTTCATCAACGGCCTGCCGATCGCGACGTTCGAGCTGAAGAACAGCCTCACCAAGCAGACGGTCGCCGATGCCATCGAACTGTACAAGCGCGACCGCAACCCGGCCGAGAAGCTGTTCGAGTTCGGCCGCTGCATCGCGCACTTTGCCGTCGATGACGCGGAGGTTCGCTTCTGCACCCACCTGAAAGGCAAGGAGAGCTGGTTTCTCCCCTTCAACAAGGGTTGGAATGACGGCGCCGGAAACCCGCCGGGCGTCGGCATCAAGACCGACTATCTCTGGAAGTCGATCCTCCGCCCACCCAGCCTCTCCAACATCATCGAGAATTACGCTCAGATCGTCGAGAAAATCGACCGCAAGACAGGCAAGAAAAAGCGCGAGCAAGTCTTCCCGCGCTATCATCAGCTCGACGTCGTGCGAGATCTTCTGCGTGACGCTGGCGAGGCCGGCGCCGGCAAGCGCTACCTGATCCAACACAGCGCCGGCTCAGGTAAATCCAACTCGATCGCGTGGCTAGCAAATCAGTTGGTGGGCTTGGAGAAGGACGGCAAGGCCGTTTTCGGTTCGATCATCGTCATCACCGACCGAACAGTGCTCGACCAGCAAATCCGCGACACCATCAAGCAGTTCGCGCAAGTGTCCTCCACCGTGGGGGCCGTCACCGAAGGCTCAGCGCAGCTGCGCCAGTTCATCCAGGACGGCAAGAAAATTATCATCTCGACCGTTCAGAAATTCCCCTTCATCCTAGATGAGCTGGGCTCGCATCACCGGCAAAACACATTCGCCATAATCATCGACGAAGCGCACTCAAGCCAGGGCGGGCGCGCATCGGCGGCCGTCAATCGCGCGCTGTCGGAAGAGGAAGAAGACGGCGAAACCGTCGAGGATCAAATCAACGCCATCATGGCGGCGCGCAAGCTGCTGCCGAACGCCAGCTATTTTGCCTTCACGGCGACGCCTAAGCACAAGACACTCGAAATCTTCGGACAGCCTTTCCAGGACGGCGCGCAAGCGAAGTTCAAGCCATTTCACTCGTACACAATGAAGCAGGCGATCCAGGAAGGGTTCATCGTCGACGTTTTGGAGAAGTACACGCCGGTCGACAGCTATTACCAGCTCATCAAGACCACCGGCGACGATCCGGAGTTCGACAAGAAGCGCGCGCGGAAAAAGCTCCGTCGATACGTCGAGGGTCACGAGCACGCGATCCGCCTTAAGGCGGAGATCATGGTCGACCACTTCCACGAGCAGGTGCTCGCGCGCGGTATGATCGGCGGTCAGGCGCGAGCGATGGTCGTCACCAATGGGATCGACCGCGCGATAAAGTATTTTCAGGCGATCCAGGATTATCTTGCGGAGCGGAAGAGCCCGCATAAGGCGATCGTTGCGTTCTCAGGGAAGTTTGACGTCAACGGGAAAGAAGAGACAGAGGCGAGCTTAAACAAGTTCCCGTCATCGGAGATTCCAGATCAGTTTGCGAAGGACCCGTATCGCTTCTTGGTGTGTGCGGACAAATTTCAGACTGGTTTCGACCAGCCTCTGCTGCACACGATGTACGTCGACAAGACGTTGTCTGGCATCAAGGCAGTGCAGACCTTGTCGCGGCTCAACCGCGCGCATCCCAAGAAGCATGACGCCTTCGTGCTCGACTTCGTGAACGACGTCGAAACGATCCGCGCGGCGTTTCAAGACTTCTATCGGACAACGATCCTCTCTGAGGCCACCGATCCAAACACGCTTCATGATCTCAAGGGCGCGCTCGATGCGGCGCAGATCTATCGCGCGGACCAGGTTCGCGAGCTTGTTCAGTTGTATCTCGATGGCGCCGATCGAGATCGACTAGATCCTATCCTCGATGTTTGCGTTGCCCTCTACAAGGAGACGCTCGACGAGGATGCGCAAGTCGAGTTCAAAGGTAAGGCGAAGGCGTTTGTCAGAACCTATGGATTCTTATCGGCAATCCTACCGTACACAGTCGCGGCATGGGAAGAGCTGTCGGTCTTCCTGACCTTCCTCGTGCCGAAACTGCCAGCGCCTAAGGAAGAAGACCTTTCGAAGGGCATTCTCGAAGCGATCGATATGGAAAGCTATCGCGTCGAGAAGCGCGAAGCGCAGCGGCTAGCGCTAGCAGACCAGCAGGGCGAGATTGATCCGCTGCCGACCAAAGGCGCCACACGCCGCCCGGAGCCAGAGCTAGACCGGCTGTCGAACATCATCCGGACCTTTAACGAACAGTTCGGCGACATCGCCTGGGATGACAACGACCGAGTGAGACAACTCATCACCAAGGACATCCCGGAACGCGTCGCTGCGGACGCAGCTTACAGGAATGCCGCGCAGAATTCGGATCGCCAGAACGCGCGCATCGAGCACGACGCCGCGCTTCAGCGCGTCATCCTCAGCTTGGTCAAAGACGACACGCAACTGTTCAAGCAGTTCAGCGATAATCCCGACTTTAAGCGGTGGCTATCCGATACGATCTTCGGCGCCACGTATAGCGGGCCCCATCGTTAGCCCACGTGAACTCTCATCATGTTCATGGCTCCCGATTTCGGGTTGCACTACTACCGACCGGCAATCAGCGGATTAAAGATCAATATGCTCCTTTCGCGTATTTCGAGAACCTAGTCCTTTCGCTGAGCGTGTTGATAGCATCAAAAGGCCGTCGCCAAGGGCATCGCTCCACCGCACCGTGTGCAATACGGTGCGGTGGCACTGCGCACGGTGGAAAAAACTTCGCGCAATGAGCGACTTCGCGCAGGGTATGAGTCGTCCTTTATCTAGCCTTACACCCTGCTTTGCTTCTCCCCGCGCGGATCAAACTCAAAATCGGCAGCTCCGCATCGCCATGCAGCCGCCCACCGCGTTCCAACCGTGCTTTCGCGTTTGGGCTGAACGTCGTTGTCGTGCTCAAGTCCGCATGTTCACTTTCCTGCGATAGCGGCGCATCCGGGAAGAGTGATAATGCGACGTGCGAGATCACATCGAAGCGCAGCGGCAAACGAGACAGCTCAAGGCCAACTCGACCTTTTCGCCGCGCCGATCGCAAACGATCGCTCCGCTTCGCCAAGGGGCGAGCGCAAGACAATGCCAGTTCGAGAAGCGCTCCACCGCTACGGCATCGGGCGCACGAAGCTTTATGAGCTCTTGGGGTCGGGCGCGCTGAAGGCGTCAAAGCTGGGCGCCAAGACGCTTATTGATGTTGAGTGCGCCGACTCGTTCTTCAGCGCGCTCCCTGACTTCGTGAGCGGCTCGCACCGGTCATAGACCCCACCGCACCAACGCGCCCCACGCGCCCACCGGCCTCTTAGCCCGCGCCATACGCATCGCCACGCGCCGATTGATCTCCGCCTTCAGCGGCTCCAGCTCCGCCATGATCCGCACATAGGTTGCCGCCCGCATGTGCGGCGGGCGCTTGGGCCGATCGCCGAAATAGTCGAGCCCAAGGCGCAGCGCGACCTTGTTGGCCTTGCGTACAAGCCGCCGCGTTTCCGTCTCGCGCCGGCTTCCCCATGTGATCCGCCCGCACGTCCCGCAACAGAGCCCGCCCGCGAGCACTGCCAGGCGAAGGGTGCGCCGCGCGCAGCGGGGGCAAACGAAATAGGCGCGCGTCCCGCCGAACCGGCATGGCCGCCGCTCTAAGCGCACGGTGGAGCGGATCGGCCCGGCCTCATCCTCCTCGCCCTTCCAGACATAGAAGGCGGCAAACGTGTCGCGCTCTGAATCGTGCTCAACATGCAGCTTGGCCGGCTCTGTATCGTCGAACGTGATCGGTCCGGCATAGCTGGCAAACGCGCCCCAGCTCGCGATGTGATCCGCATTGAGCGCGCTCACTTGCTCCCAAGTCGCCCGATAGCGCGGCGCGGCCATGCTCAGCCTCTAACTTGAATATTTCCCGAAATGCCAAAGTCTCTTGGCGAGCGTCGAAGTCTCTTGTCAAATCGGCGCTTGCAAAGGTGTTCGCCACCGTTCGCTCTGGCGGGAATTCGGCGCGATCCGGTCACTCGCCTCGACGCGGTTTTCGGACGCGATTCGCGATAGCGGTCACGCATCCATGCGGGCGGCGACGGCGAGCGTGACGGCGGCGTCAGCCGACATGCCGGCGGCGCGCAGATGGTGGAGCACGACGCGCGCCGTGTCGCCGCTAGCGAGCGCGTCGTCGACGATGAGCAGTGACGTGATCTTGGCCTCATCGCCGCTTGGGTCATAGTCGGTGCCGGCAATTTTCTCCTGCAGCGTCTTATTGCCCGTCTTTTTGACGATTGCCGACGACGATGCGTTGGCGTTTTTAGCGAAGCGGTCCGTGAGGTCGCGCTTCGTTAAATCGAGTTTGGTTGCGATACCTAAGCGGTAGGGGTCCGTCAGGTCACGCCGGTCGCTCGGCGGCGACACGATCGCATCGAAAGCTTTGCCACTTGCGACAACCGCCGCAGTCAGCTCGGCCACCAAGGTGGCTTCGCTCTTCTTATACCGAGATTCCAGATCGGGCGCGTTCAAGCCAGGGAAACGCGCGGAGTTGAAGTAGCGCATGCAACCTAAATTGGTCTTGTCGCGGAGATAAATGAGGTCGACTAGCTGCGCGTCCGCGCCTTGGCCGAGGCTAAGTGTATCCATCGCCATCGCGCCATTGTGCGCGCGGTTGAAGCGCGCAGCAATATCCAGCGAATCCGCCGCAAGCTCTCTCAAGGTGGGGCTCGCGCCTTGGTGTCCCCCAAGGCGTCCCGCGTTGTGTCCCGCCCTTTCGTCAACTGTCCCGCGTCCCGCGCCCAAGGTGGTGGGACGCGGGACAATCTCAACCGGCTTGCCCATTGGCGACTCCGTTCAAGCGCTTGACCGCACGTCCGACCGCGCTCTTGCTGACTCCAAGCTCCTTTTCGATTTCGCGGATGCTGAAGCCCATTTCCGTCAGCTCGCGGATTTGGGCATCGCGGCTTTCAGTGACGGCCTTCACGCTCCACAGGCCGGTGTGGGGATCAAGCGCAGCCTCGAACGGTTCCGCATCTGTGCCGGTAAAGCCTCGCGCCTTGTCGAATTGCACGATGAATCGTGCCCCTTGGCTGGCCTCGTAGTCCTCGGGGCGTTTCAGCAGCAGGACGCTATCGAGCACGTCTTCGCGCTTGGATGTGCCCCGTTGCGCGCCGCCCTTGCCGGTGTGGTGGATGAACAGAACGGACTTGTTCGCACGCCGCAGCTCCAGGGCGAAGGCTTGCACGTGTCCCCATGACTCCGCCTCGTTCTCCCGTCCGCTGCGACACAGAGTCGAAAGGTTGTCGAGAATGATCACGGATCGAGCCGGGGTCGCAAGAGCGATTGACCTTCGGGGGTGGACAGATCGGGCAAGCCAAACTCGCATTGATCGGCCGCTAGGAAGGCAAGCGCGCTCGGCGTGAGGTCTGCCGTTGAGTGCGCCACGATGCGCGCCAGACGCTCTTGCAGGCTCACCGCCGGCATTTCGCCATCGACGTACAGGACGCGGCGCGCGGCGCTTGCACGCCAGCGCAGAAAGCTCGCACCGCTCGCCACCGCGAACGCCACATTGAGCGCTACATGCGTTTTGCCCAAGCCGCGCGGTGCGGCAATCATCGCCAGCCCCTTCTCAGGTAGCCACGGCGCCAACAGCAGGTCGCGCGGTGGAAATTGCATCGCCAGGAAGGCGTGCGCGCAAATGGGATCGGGAACGGGGGGCGGCGGCGCTGGCGGCGGGTACGCAGCCACCGCAGCCGCCAAGGGAGAATGGGGCACGCTCATCGCCGGCCCTCCGGCACTGCGCGCGGCGACTCCAAGCCGCGTTTCAATCCGCTGGCGATGGTTGCTTCCGCCGCCGCGCCGCCATCGTCGGCCTTAAGCCCGCATGCGTTCGCCGCTTCCATGAGCGCGCTGACCACCAAACGCACCGGCAAAGCCCCGCCCGCCGCCAGTGCGCCAAGCGACACAGCTGCTTTGAACAAGGTGGCGTTGCGCGCGCCCTTCGCACATCCTGCCACGGTTGCGCATTGGTTCAGCAGTGCGGCGCGTGCGTAAGGATGCAGATCGCCGCTGAAGGGCTTCAGCGCCGCGCGCGGGCGCGGTGGCGGCTCAGCGGACGCCACGAGGTCTAGCAACCACGCCGGCGCCATTGCGAGCGGCTGTCGCCAGGGATCGGGCGCCCAGCGATAGGCGACGCCATCGCGCGCCGATGGCGGGACCATCGCCACGCCGCCTTCGCCGCGCACATCGACGCCAGGCGCGAGCGCGGTGCGATTGCGCACGCGTCGGCCCGATGGCGAAGGGAAATAGAGATGCACGCCGCCGCCGGGCGTCACGACACGCGGCCCAAGCGCCAATGTTTCGCTGGCACCGTGTCGCGCGATCAAATCGGTGAACGCCGCGACACCGTCCGCGCCGTCCTTGTGGTTGCGGTCAAGGTCGATCACGAACACGCCGCCGCCGGTGGCGACGCCCAGCGCATCCGCGTACGGCGCGGCGTTGAAGGCTGTCGCGATTGCGTCGAGGTCCAGCGACGCCGCCTCGCGCCAGCCTTTGCGCGCCGGACGCTTACTTTGCGCGCGCATCGGAACGGGCTTCAGACCGATCGAGGCCAGCGCCCGCGCGTGACTTAGCAGCTCTGCCTTGCTACGAAAGGGATGCGCCGACCGCCAAGCAAGCGCATTCGTTTGGGCCATCGCCGCGCGACACGCGGCGGTGGCATTTTCGTCGGTAGTCATGCGGTCCGCCCCTCGTCACGCAGATTCGTTTGCGCGAGCGAGCGCGGCGGCGGACTTGAACCGGGGAAGCGACGCCGCCCATTGTTCGGCGCTCTCCGCATCTATCATGGTGCGCGGCCCGTTCTTAACCGCCTGCAGCTTGCCGGCGGCGATCAGGTCATAGGTGCGAGTGCGACCGCAGCCATAGGCGCTGCAGAAGTCGCGGATTGAAATTAGGCGCTTCATGGCCTTCTCCGTTCTCGCGCATCGGACGATGGCGTGCACGGCGAAGGGTGCCGTTGGCCGGGCGGCAGCGGTAGGAAGTTAAAGGGAGAAAAACTCGTCAGCCGTCGTCGCCAAATATCTCCTGGTATCGCTTCACTAGCCGGCGAACCTTCGCTTCGTCAGTGCCCCCGCCTTGGGCTTCTCCGGTCTGGACAAGATGCGCCGCTGCCGCCGATGGGGACGGGAATGTGGGCCACGGCATCTCGCGCTCGAATGTTCGGCGATACTCCGCCTCGCGCCCAAACGAACTGATCATCTGATTCATGCGCTGCACCAGTGCGCGATCGGCCGCCGCGAGTGAGCCGGCGCGTTTCGGCCTTCCGGGCCGCTTGGTCGGCGGCGCGTCTCTTTGCTTAAGCAGGCGCTCAATGTCAGGGCGGTTCAGCATGAAATCGGACGGCAAGGGATGCTCGGCGCATTCGTTCGGCCATTTCAATTCGCGGTACTCAAGGATGATTCGGGCAATGATCGGCGTGATTTCGATATCATCGAACTCGACACGAATGCGGCCCGCCAAAACGTGTTCGCGCAACCAGGTCAGCCCCTCCACGTAATCCACTCCGCCCAAGCCGTAATCGACGTAGTATTCCCAAGCCTTCAAGGGGCGAGCCCATCTGTAAGCAGTGTCGCGCGTCAAGGTCCGAAGCTCCGCCGGCGCTCGCGTCGGAGCGCTGGACGGATTCTATTTGGTTCGCGCGTGTTCGGAAGCGTCCGCCGCAGTTTGCGTCAGGTCGCGCCTAGGCGGTCTCCGCCGCGCGCCGCATCGCCACCACCGCGCCGCGCTCGGTCGCAGGCGTTGCGCAATACGCGCCCCAGGCATCCATGAGCCGCCGACGCTTTTCGGGCGCGTCGCCGCGCCGGTAGGCCGCTTCGGTTTTATCTTTGAGCGTGTGCGCGAGCGCTTGTTCGGCAACCTCGCGTGGGAAGTTGGTCATCTCGCCGGCCCAATCGCGGAAGGTCGAACGGAAGCCGTGCGCCGTCAGATCGGTCCGCTTCATGCGCCGGAGCGTCATGAGCAACGCCATTGAAGAGAGCGTCGGCTCGCGATCCGTGCGCGGCGAGGCGCCGGGAAACACCCATTCGGACTTGGGATGCGCCTTGCGCATGGTTTCCATCACGGCCACGGCCGCCGCCGGCAATGGCACGCGATGCTCACGGCCCGCCTTCATGCGCTCGCCGGGAATGGTCCAGATTTTGGCCTTGAGGTCGATCTCCGACCAACGCGCCTTTAGCGTCTCATTGGTCCGCGTCGCGGTCAGGATCGCAAATTCCAGCGCGCGGGCGCTGTCGCCGCTCATGGCGCGCAGCTCGCCCATGAAGGCGGGCAGATCGGCAAACGGCAAAGCGGCGTGGTGCCTGACCTTTTGGACTTTGGCGCGCGCGGGCAGCGCCCGTTCCAGGTGGCCGCGCCAGCGCGCTGGATTCTCGCCTTGGCGATAGCCGCGCACGGCGGCCCAATCGAGCACGGACTCAATACGCTGGCGCACGCGGCTCGCGGTTTCCGTCTTGGTTTTCCAGATTGGCTCAATCGCCTTCATGACCAAGCTCACATCGATGGCCTGGACGGGCAGATCGCCGAACACGGGATAGGCATAGGTCTTGAGGGTATTGGTCCATTGCTGTCGGTGCTTAGCGTTCTTCCAGCCGGCCTCATGCGAAGCGATGAGGGCTTCGGCGCATTGTTGAAACGTCATCGCGCGCGCCGCCTCCAGCGCACGCTGAGCGCGTTCAGCGTCGCGGGCGGCGATCGGGTCCACGCCATCGCGTGCGAGTTTGCGGGCCTCGGTGGCGCGCTGGCGCGCTTCGACTAGCGGGATGTCGTCAGCGGAGCCCAAGCCGATCTCGCGCACCGGGCCGCCCTTCACGGTCACCCGCAGAACCCAAGACTTGCGCACCTCGCCGGTGTTGGCGTTGGCCGTCACCCGCAGGCGAAGGCCGGCGCCGTCGATCAGCACGCCTGGCTTGCGCACCTGTTTGACCATCCGATCCGTGAGCCCATTTCGCGCCATCGCCGCCGCCTTGGGGAAAGAGGGGAAACGGCCTTCCCGCTTCCCCCATCGTTTCCCCCAATATGCACCGAAAGGACGCGCCCGGCAACGAATAGCCGCGAACAAGAAAATCAGCGAGAAGCGCTTATTTATCGAGGATTATCGCGACAAAAGCGAATTCGCGCGGATGGTGGCGGACAGCGCTATTGGGCGGACTCCCTCTCCGCCAGATCGACCTACCCCGCCACGCTGTCGAACCGCACGCCGGCTATTTCTGTCCGCGGAGTGGCCGCATCCATGCTCAGCGTCAGCGCGCGGATGGCGGTGCGCGCGCCGGGCGCGGCTTGCGCGAACCGGATCGCGCCGCGCGTGAGCGGCAGGCGCGTGGGGTCGTCGCCCGCGATCGGCGCGCCGAGGAGCGCCGCCCAGCGTTTCGCCAAAGCGGCCGGGTCAGGCGTTTCGATCGTGACCTCCACGATGTCGCGCACGCGCGGGCTTTGGGCGGCGCGCCAATCCGGACCCGCCGGCATCCAATCGCCAAAGTCCGCGAGCGGATCGGGCGTGTTTTTTTGCTGGTCGAACGAGACGAGGATTCCGCCGAAATCTGCGGGATGGAAATGGCTCGCCTCATAATCGCGATGCGCGATGCGATCGACGACGCGCACGCCCATGGCCTCCACGCGCGCCGTCTCGCGCGCGCAATCATCGGTCTGCAGGATGATCATATAGCCGCAATCGCCGCCCATGCGATCGAGGAAGCGGCGCGCGGAGGCGTCCGCGCGGACGGGCTCGACGATCTCGATGAACGCCGCGCCCGCCGGCATCACCGCGTTCTTGAGGCCGTAATGGATGATATGCGGATCGCGATAGGCGATGCGAAGCGCGAACGCCGCCTCCAGGGCGCGCGCGGCGGCCTCAAGATCGTTCGCGGCGAGCGCGACCTGACGCAGCCGCGCGATCATGCGCTTTCCCCTTTCCAAGGCGCGAATTGCGGAGCACGGCGCTCCATGAAGGCGCGCGCGCCTTCGCTGGCGTCGGGGTGGGCGAGCGCGCGCACCATCAGCGCTTGCGAGTCGCGCGCGGCGTCTTTGAACGGCGCTTCCCAATGCCGATAGATTTGTCGCTTGATCGCCGCGAGCGCCGTGGGCGACACACTCTGCGCCATCGCGCGCACATAGTCCTCCACCGCGTCGATCAAGGCGTCCGGTTCGGCGACGCGGTCGGCGAGGCCTAGGCGATACGCCTCCTCCGCTTCGATCTTGCGTGAGCTCCACAAGACGTCGAGCGCGCGCGACGTGCCGATGAGACGCGGCAGGAGCCAGCTGACGCCATGCTCCGCGATAAGGCCGCGCCGTGCGAACACGCTGGTGTAATTGGCGCCGCGCGCCATGAAACGCAGATCGCACATCAAGGCGAGCACGAAACCGCCGCCGGCGGTGACGCCATTGATCGCGGCGATCACCGGCTTGGTCACATCGAGGAGAAAGCTGAACAGGGCCGGACTGTCTGGATTGGCGGGCCCCGCTGGGCCGCGCCCGGCGCTATCGGCCAGGATCTCCATGTCGATGCCGGCGCAGAAGCCGCGCCCCGCGCCGGTGATGCACAGGGCGAACACGTCAGGATCGGCCTCGGCGCGGCGCGCCGCCTCCTCCACGCCCTTTATCATTGCGTAGGTGAGCGCGTTCAGCGCGTCCGGCCGCTCCAGGCGGATGAGGGCGAGCGGGCCGCGCCGCTCATAGGACACCGGCGTCTCGGACATGGGGCGCTCCCTCTTCTGGCTTTTTACCGGGCCGTCTCGGCGGCCTTCGCCCAGGCGTAGGCGCGCGGGGCGCCCCGCGCAATCTGACGCCACGGGAGGGCGGGTCGGTCCCGGCGAGGTTGCTCCGGGACGGCGCGCCAGTATGCTGCGCCGCCGTCAAACACCGGGCCCCCGCTTTGCGCTCCTATCTGCAGTTTGAGAAATCGATCGCCGAGATCGAGGAAAAAATCGAGGAATTGTCCGCCCTCGCCGAGTCCTCCGGCGCGGAGGCGATGGGCGTGGAGATTTCCCGCCTCAAGACCAAGTCCGAGCGGCAGCTGGCCGAGCTCTACGCCAAGCTGGACCCCTGGCAGAAGACGCAGGTCGCCCGGCATCCGGACCGGCCGCGCTTCAAGGATTATGTCGCGGCCCTCGTCACCGATTATGTCGAGCTCGCCGGCGACCGCACCTATGGGGAGGACGCCGCCATTCTCGGCGGGCTCGGCAAATTCATGGGCCGGCCCTGCCTGGTCATGGGCCACGAGAAGGGCCGCACCACGCAAGAGCGGCTCCGCCACAATTTCGGCAGCGCCCGCCCGGAAGGCTATCGCAAGGCCGTTCGGCTGATGGATCTGGCCGACAAATTCAATCTGCCCGTGATCACGTTCGTCGATACCCCCGGCGCCGATCCGGGCATCGGCGCGGAGGAGCGCGGCCAGGGCGAGGCGATCGCGCGCTCGACCGAACGCTGCCTCACGCTGGGCGCGCCGATGGTGGCGGTGATCGCCGGCGAAGGCTGCTCCGGCGGCGCCATCGGCATCGCGTCCGGCAATCATGTGATCATGCTGGAGCACGCGATCTATACGGTGATTTCCCCCGAAGGCGCGGCCTCGATCCTGTGGCGCGATGCCGGGCGCGCCAAGGACGCCGCACAAAGCATGCGCATCACCGCGCAGGACCTGCTCGAACTCAAAGTGATCGAGGAGATCGTGCCCGAGCCGGTGGGCGGCGCCCATCGCGCGCCGGAGCTCGCCATCGCCTCGGTGGGCGCGGCTGTCGCGGCCGCGCTCGATCGATTGGGCGCGCTCGATCCAGCCGCCCTGCGCGCGCAGCGCCGCAATCGCTATTACGCGATCGGCCGCATGGAGACCGCCGCGGTCGGCGGGGCCTAGCGCCGTCAAATCCGGCGCGCCGCGCAAGGCCGGGGATGGCGCGCGGGCAAAAGCATTCTACATCCGTGACGATGCGCAGCGTCGGTTTCTCCCCTGCCGGCCCGATCCGGGTCTGGGCCGTCAGCGACGGTCGCGCCGGCATCGAAAATCAGGCGCTGGGGCTCGCCGAAGCGGTTTCGCGGCGCGTTGATGCGCGCATCGAGGTGAAGCGCGTGCGCCTGCGCACGCCCTATTCCTGGTTTCCCTCCGGCTTCGTGCCGGCGCCCCGCCACGCGCTGACGGATGAATCCGACGCGATCAAGCCGCCCTGGCCCGATCTTTGGATCGGGTGCGGGCGCGCCGCCGCGCCGCTCTCCATGGGCGTGCGCGACTGGTCGCGGCGGCGCACGCTCGTGGTTCAATTGCAAGATCCGCGCGTCAATCCGCGCGAGTTCGACCTTGTCGTCCCCCCGACCCATGACGAGCTTTACGGACCGAACGTGCTGGCGACGATCGGCTCATGTCACCGCGTGACGCCGCAGAAGATCGAGGAGGCGCTGCGCGCCTTTCCGACGCCGCTCGACGAATTGCCCTCGCCGCGCATCGTCGTGCTGATCGGGGGCAAATCCAAGCGCAACGACATCGGCGCCAAGCGCGCGCAGGAGATCGCCGAAGTGCTCGCGCGCGTGCAGGCGAGTTCCGGCGGCTCGCTGATCGCAACGCTGTCGCGCCGCACCGGCGATGCGGCGCGCCTGCAATTTCGCGCGCGTCTCGCGCCGCATTGCGCGCTCTTCTATGAGGGCGAAGGGCCCAATCCCTATTTCGCGGCGCTGGGCGCTGCGGATCATATCGTCGTCACTGCCGACAGCGTGAACATGGCGGCGGAGGCGGCGAGCACAAGCAAGCCGCTGCATATTCTGCCGGTCGACGGCGACACCAAGCGCTTCGCGGCCTTCCACGACGCGCTGCGCGACAAGGGCATCGCCCGCCCGTTCAAGCCGCCGCTGCAAAGCTGGACGTATCAGCCGCTGGCCGAGACGGACCGCATCGCCGGCGCGGTGCTTACGGCGCTGCAGGCGCGGCTGGAGACGCGGTGAGGCTGTAGGCCACGCCCGCGCCGGGCCCGAGCGGCAGATCGAGGGCGACCCAGCCCAGCACCAGCGCAACGCCCGCGATCAACAGCCACAACGAGAACGGCGCCATCACCGCCGTGAGGCTGCCCAGGCCGAATTCCTTGTTCCAACGCTGGCAGAAGGTGAGCACGAGCGGGAAATAGACCATGAGCGGCGTCACCGGATTGGTGGCGCTGTCTCCCACGCGATAAGCGGCTGTGGTCATTTCCGGGCTGACGCCCACCAGCATCAGCATCGGCACCAGAACCGGCGCAAGCAGCGCCCATTTCGCGCTCGCCGAGCCGATGAAGAGATTGACGAAGGCGGCGAGCACCACGATCGCCGCCATCAGCGCGGGCGTCGGCAGTGCAAGGCTCTGCAAGCCGCCCGCGCCCTGCACGGCGAGGATGAGGCCGAGATTGGACCAGTTGAACATCGCCACGAAATGCGCGGCGGCGAAGGCAAGCACGAGATAATAGGCGAGATCGCCCATCGCCTCGCTCATCATGCGCACGACGTCGCGGTGCGTTTTGATGATTCCCATGGCGGCGCCGTACGCCCAGCCGCACGCCAGGAACAGCGCGAAGAAGCCCGCGACGAGAGAGCGATAGAACGGCGTCAGGCGGGCGGTTTCTTGCGCGGCCGCCTCATCGATGAGCGGCGTACCGGGCGCGAACACGAAGGCGAGCCAAAGCGCCACGATCGCGAGCCCGGCGAGGCCGGCGCGGCCAAGCGCCTTGCGCTCGTCGCTGCTGAAATCGGCGTCGCTGCGCGACACCGACACCGGCGCATCAGAGGCAGGCGTGAACTTGCCCAGGCGCGGCTCGACGATCACATCGGCGACAAACCAGATCACCGGCATGAACAGGACGAGCATCGCGGCGATGAAGTACCAATTGCCGGCGATGTTCGCGTCCCAAGCGGGCGCGACGGTCTCCGCGGCGGCCTCGGTGATGCCGAACAAGAGCGCGTCGAGCTGGCCCGGCAGGAGATTGGCCGAAAAGCCGCCGGCGACGCCGGCGAAGGCGACGGCGATGCCGATGATCGGATGGCGCCCCGCCGCCGCATAGAGAACGCCGGCCAATGGCACGAGCACGACATAGGCTGCGTCCGCCGCGAGATTGGCCATCATGCCGACGAAGGCGACGGTGGGGGTGAGAAGAAAACTCGGTGCGTTGCGCACGCCCGCGCGCATCGCCGCCGAAAAAAGGCCGGACCGCTCCGCGACGCCCGCGCCCAGCATCACCACCAGCACATAGCCGAGCGGATGGAAATGCGTGAAGGTTTGCGGCATCTCCGTGAGCAGCTTGGCGATATTGTCAGGTGAGAGCAGCGATTGCGCGGCCACGATCACGGGGGCGCCGTCCGCGCCCAATTCGGTCGGGTGCTGAACGGAGAGCCCGGCCGCGGCGGCGATCACGCTGCCGGCCACAAGAAACGCGATCAGCCAGAAGAAGATGAAAACGGGATCGGGAAGGCGATTGCCCGTTCGCTCGATCCAGCCCAGCACGCCGCGCTGGCTCGTCGCACTCTCCGCCATGAAGTCCCCGTTCGCGCCGATCAGATCCGCATTGATGGACGAAGCCGCGCGCGCCGCGCAAGCGCCATCGCCTCACCATCGCCCGCAACGGGACTTAAGCGCGCTTCAGGCGGCGCCCTTCTTGCGCGCGGATGGCGGGGGCAGCTCCAGTTCAGCCTGCGGCGCGGGCAGCCGCGGCGCGCTTTCGATCTGCGCGACGGACGCGATCTCAATCCCGGAATCGGCCGCGCCGAGTTCCTTGAACTTACGTGCTTGGGGCAAAACGCGCTGCTCCAGCGAACCCACGAATTGATTGTAGGTGGTGACAGACTTGCCGATGGCGTCTCCCACCTTGCCGATATGCTCGCCCATCGTCGCCAGACGGCGATAAAGCTCGCGTGCGAGATCCGCGATCTCCTGGGCGTTCTTGGCGCTCTGCTCCTGGCGCCAGCCATAGGCGATGGACCGCGCCAGCGCCATCAGCGTCACCGGCGTGACGATCACGACGCGCGCCTTCATCGCATCCTCGAACAGGGTGGGATCGCGCTCGACCGCGGCGGCGAAGAAATTCTCGCCGGGAATGAACAGCGCGACGAAGTCGGCGCTCTCCGAAAATTGCTTGCTGTAATCCTTGGAGGCGAGCGCCTTCACATGCGCGCGCAATTCAGCGGCGTGCTTCTTCAAATGCGCTTCGCGCGTCGGCTCATCCGTCGCATCCATGGCGTCGAGATAGCCGGAGAGCGCTACCTTGGCGTCGACGATGATCGAGCGCCCGCCCGGCAAGCGGATGACCACGTCCGGACGCAGCATCTTGCCCTCATCGTCCGTCGCGGTGGTCTGCTCGGTGAAATCGCAATGCGCCGATAGACCCGAGAGTTCGAGCACGTTCTTCAGCGTCTCCTCGCCCCAGCGGCCGCGCGTCTTCGGCGCGGCGCGCAGCGCATTGACCAGCTTTCCCGTCTCCAATTGCGTGCGCGCCAGCGCATCGCCGACGAAGCGCAATTGCTCGGTGAGCGTCGATTTATCCTCGGTGCGCGCCTTCTCCAGCGCGCCGACGCTTTCGGAGAGCTTGGCGAATTGCTCCTGCACAGGCGCCAGAATTTCCTTCACGCCGCCGGCGGCGGCAGCCTGGTGCTTTTGAAAGGTCTCGTTGGCGAGATTGAGAAAGCGCTGCTCATTGGCGCCGAGCGCGCGGTTGGCGAGCGTCTCGAAGCTCTTTTCCACCTCGGCCTTGAGCGCCAGCAGCGCCTGCTCCTTTTCCGCCGCGGCTTGCGCGCGCGCCGCGCCGGCGGCTTTCTCCGCCGCAAGCTCTGCGCTCAGGCGCTGAATCTCGCCGCGCGCGCTGTCCAATTCCGCCGCCGCGCGATCACGCTCCGAGCGGATCAGATCGAGCCCCTGATTGCGGGCCTTCTGCTCGATCGCCTCCTCGCGCGCCCGCGCGGCGCGGTAGGCGAACCAAGCGGCGGCGGCCGTTGCGATGACGACAAGGAAGATCAACAGCGACTCAGTCATACGGCGAGGGTAGCAGACTCGGCCAATGTTCGCAATTTGTTCTTTTCTCTATCACGGGCGCTCTCATGCCTCGCCGCTGACGCGGCGATCCATCCCGCCGCATGCGGAGGAGAATTCAGCCCCGCGCCAAATCCGGCGGCAGCGCTTCCTTGGCGAGCACGGCGACAGCTTCGTCGAGCGGAAGAACCGTCTGCGCCTCGCCGCCCAAGCGGCGCAGCGCCACCTTGCTCTCCTCGGCCTCCTTGCGGCCGACGACGGCGATCACCGGCGTTTTCGCAATCGAGTGTTCGCGGATTTTGTAGCCCACTTTCTCGTTGCGCGTGTCGATCTCCACGCGCAGGCCGGCGCGGCGGAGCTTGGCGGCGACCTCTTCGGCGTAGGCATCGGCGTCGGACGTGATGGTGGCGACGACCACTTGAGTCGGCGCGAGCCAGAGCGGAAACGCCCCAGCGTAATTCTCGATGATGATGCCGATGAAACGCTCGAACGAACCGAAAATGGCGCGATGCATCATCACCGGCCGGTGCTTCTGGCCGTCCTCGCCGACATAGTCCGCGCCGAGCCGTTCCGGTAGAACGTAATCGAGCTGAATGGTGCCGCAGGTCCATTCGCGCCCAATCGCGTCCTTGACGATGAAGTCGAGCTTGGGGGCATAAAACGCGCCATCGCCCGCCGCGATCACCGGCTCGATCCCGGCTTTGCGTGCGGCGTTCGCCATCATCGCTTCGGCTTTGTCCCAGAATTCTTCCGTGCCGGCGCGCTTTTCAGGCCGCGTGCCGAGATTGATGTGCGTGGCCTGGAGATCGAAATCGCCGTGCACCAGACGCACGAGGTTGAGGAACGCCGCGACCTCGTCTTCGATCTGATCCTCGCGGCAGAAAATGTGCGCGTCATCCTGTGTGAAGGCGCGCACGCGCATCAGGCCATGCAGCGAACCGGACGGCTCGTAGCGGTGACAGGCGCCGAACTCCGCCATGCGAATCGGCAGGTCGCGATAGGAGCGTTGGCCGAAATTGAAAATCTGGATGTGGCCCGGACAATTCATCGGCTTCAGCGCAAGCGTTTCCTCCTCCACGGTTTCGCAGATGAACATGTTTTCGCGATACTTCTCCCAGTGACCGGATTTCACCCATAATCCGCGATCAAGAACCTGCGGCGTCTTCACCTCGACATAGCCTGCCCCATCAAGCCTGCGGCGAAGATAGGCCTCCAACGTGCGCCAGAGCGTCCAGCCCTTTTCGTGCCAGAACACCATGCCGCGACCCTCTTCCTGCATGTGGAAGAGGTCCATCGCGCGGCCAAGCTTGCGATGATCGCGCTTCTCGGCTTCCTCGAGCCGTTTCAGATGATCTTCAAGCTGCTTCTCATCGGCCCAGGCCGTGCCATAGATGCGCTGCAGCTGCGCGTTCTTCTGATCGCCGCGCCAATAGGCGCCCGCGAGCTTCATCAGCTTGAACGCCTTGCCCAATCGCCCCGTCGACGGCAGGTGCGGGCCGCGACACAAATCGCCCCATCGATCACCGTGGGAGTAGATCGTGATCGGATCGCCCGGCTTGATGACCTCGTCGATCGTCTCGGCCTTGTAGATCTCGCCGATCGATTTGAAGTGCGCGATGGCGGCCTCTTTTTCCCAGACTTTGCGAATGATCGGCAGATCGGCGTCGACGATCTCGCGCATGCGCTTTTCGATCTTTTCGAAATCGTCCGTGGAGAACGGCTCGTCGCGGGCGAAATCGTAATAGAAGCCATCCTCCGTCACCGGGC
>CAZLWK010000027.1:0-37903 GCA_964563395.1 uncultured Caulobacteraceae bacterium | reverse complement strand
GCCCCGTGCCGCTGCAATAGCGACTGCATGAGCCCGGGAACTGTGTCCCCGCGCCGACGCTTAAGGGCTCGGGCCGCCGGGGCGCATCCGCGAGTTTGTGCTTATGAATTGGAAGACCTGCATCACAGTCGGCGCGTTCGCCGCCGCGCTGGCCGCGCCGGCCTTCGCTGAAAAAACCGCCGCGACGCCTGCGCCGTCCGCGCAAGCGCAAGCCGGCGCAACCGCCGCCGCTTCGCAACAAGGCGCGTACACGGACGCGCAGATCGAGGCCTTCGCCAAGGCGAGCGCTGAAATCGCGCCGATCCAGGCCAGCGCCAATGGCGCGGAGATGAGCGCGGCGCAAATCGAACAGATCCGCGCCGTGCTGACGCGTCACCAATTGGACGGCGAAACCTATAACGCCATCGCGCGCCAAGCGCGCACCGATGCGACCTTGGCCGCGCGTATCGCTTCGGCGACGCAAGCTGAAAGCCGCACATCGATGGAATAATGCCTGGCGCGTGAACAACGCGCCGAGCATTGGCCCGCGCCGCAGCATCCCGCGGCGCGGGTCGCCTTTTTCAACGCTGGCGAGTCAATAAAGCCGACCGCCCTGCACGGCGGGCCGATCGACGGTGACGAGCACGACCTCGCCATTGCGGTCGGGAAAGCCGAGGCAGAGAACCTCGCTCATGAATTTGCCGATCTGGCGCGGCGGAAAATTCACCACCGCCGCCACGCGCCGGCCCAGCAATTCGCCGAGTTGATAATTCTTGGTGATTTGCGCGCTCGATTTTTTCACGCCTACGGGATCGCCGAAATCGATCCAGAGCTGATAGGCGGCCTTGCGCGCCTCCTCGAACATCTGCGCCTTGATGATCGTGCCAAGGCGAATATCGACCTTGAGAAAGTCCTCGAAGCTGATTTGCGGCGACAGCTCGCGGCCCGGCGCGTCCGACATGAGGCTCAAGCTCCTAAACGCGCGGGCTCGACGCGCACGCCGTCCGCCCCGACCACCACTTGCTCGACCTGCAATTGGGCCGCGCTCAACAGCTGCTCGGCGTGCGCGCGCAGCGCCGCGCCCCGCCGATAGATGCGCACCGAATCAGCGAGCGCGACATCGCCGCGTTCGAGCTGGGCGACGATTTTTTCGAGCTCGGCCTGCGCGTCCTCAAAGCTCATCGCGCCGACATTTTCGCTGTCCGCCATCCGGATTCTCCTGCGCCGAAGCGTAGTCGCGCCCCGCGAGCGAGACAATGGACAAGCCGCAGACCCCGCTTCGCTCAGCGGGCGCGGCGGCTGAAGCGGCGGAACGACCAATAGGAATCGCCATGGTCCTCCACCTCGACCCAGCCCTGCAGCTTGAGCACGCGGCGCATCATGCGATTGAACCAGCCATGCGCCAGAAGGATCACGGTTTCCCCGCGCAGGGCGCGCGCCGTGAGCGTGGCCACGGCCGCCTCGGCGCGCTGTTCGGCCTGCCGGCGGCTTTCCGCGCCATCATGGCGTCCAAGCCACCACGCCACGCGCGCGAACACGCCCCAGGTGCGCGGCGTATGCCGGCCCGGCAGGGGCGGCGGGGGCAGCGGCGCCTCCACGAACACCGAATCGACGACAAGCTCGCGCCCAGCCGCCACCGCGCGCGCGGTCTCGATCGCGCGGGGCAAGGTGGAGGTGAAGATCACATGGGCGCGCGCGGCGTGCGCGCACAACGAATCGGGCGGCGCCTGATCGGGCGCGAGACCGCTGCGATCATAGGCGGCCCACCAGGTCTCGTACTCCCGCCAGCCAATACGGACCGTGCGGTCCATGTCCGGCTTGCCATGGCGCGCAAGGATGATGTCGCCCGGTGGGACGTTCAGGCCGCGTTGCAGCGTCTCCCCAGGCGCTGTCAGCATTCAGGTCCCCGCGACGGTCACGCCCCTCCGCGTTTCAGCGCGCGGACCGTCAATCATGCATCAGCGCCCGCACATAGGCGGCGGACGCGCCCTTCAGGGCGCGCAAGTCGTATCCGCCCTCCAGAGTCGAGACAACCTTCCCCTTGCAGACCCGTAAGGCGAGCGCCCGGATTTGCGTCCCGGCCCAGGCGTAATCGGAATCGGTCAGGGCGCAGCCGGCCAGGGGATCGGCCTCATGGGCGTCGAACCCGGCCGACACCAGGATCAGGTCCGGACCGAAGGCCTCGACCGCCGGCAGCACGCGCGCGGTCATCAAGGCCCGCCAGGCGGCCCCGTCCGAGCCGGGCGGCATCGGCGCGTTGAGCACGTTCCCGTCGCGCCCGCGCTCATGGGCGGCGCCCGTGCCGGGATAGAGCGGCGCCTGATGGGTGGAGGCGAAGAAGAGGCGCGGCTCGCGTTCGGCCAGCGCCTGGGTGCCGTTGCCGTGATGGACGTCGAAATCGATCACGGCGACGCGCGCGGCGCCGGCTTCGAGCGCGGCCATCGCGCCGACCGCGACATTGTTGAACAGGCAAAACCCCATGGCCCGCTCCGGCTCGGCGTGGTGGCCGGGCGGGCGCACCGCGCAGAACGCCATGTGGTCCTCGCCCGCCCGCACGGCGTCCACGGCGGCGATGAGCGCGCCGGCGGCACGGAGCGCCGCCTCCCGCGAGCCGGCGCTGACGAAGGTGTCGGCGTCGAGCGCGAGCGGGCGGCCTTCAGGGCCCGCCTCCGCACGGTCGAACGCGGCCTCGATGGCCTCTACGTGGGAGGGCGTATGCGCGCGCAACAGCGCCGCGCGGTCCGCGAGCGGGGCCTCCCGCCGACGAAGATCGAGCGGCGCGAGCCCCTCAAGCACCGCCGCGAGGCGCCCGTCATGTTCGGGATGGCCGCGCGGCGGCGCGTGCGCCAGCATCGCGGGATGGGTGAACAGCAGCATGTCGCGGCAGGCTAAACCGTCGCGGCCCGCAAGGAAATCAGGCGTTCAGCGCACGCCCGATCTGGGCGCCGAATTCACGGATAAGGCTTTCGGCCTTGGCGCTGTCGCGCTGCGCGTTTTGAAGAAAGCCTTCCGCCTCGGCGCGCAGCCCTTGCGTGATCGGCACCAGATCGCTGCGTCGCTGGGCGAGCACGCTGGCGTGCGCTTCCGCCGCCAGATCGCGAAAGGCGCGGCGGGTTTCGATATTGGACCCGGAAAGCAGCGTGACGCTCAAGGACAAGCGCCTGTGCACCACGCTCAGCGAGGAGACCCTGGCGGGCGCGGCGGGCTCGGCGGATTTGGCGCGCGCCTTCTCCTCGGCGCGATCGGCGGTGCGCCGCGTGCGCCATTGCAGGATGGCTTGATGGCGCCGCCGGCATGGGCCGACATAGGACGCCGCCGTCACCCAGCGCTTGAGGCCGTCGAGCGCCTCCTCGATGGCCGCCTTCAGCGCCTTCTTGTCGGCGTTGCGGGCGATCGCCACCGCCCCGGCGGCGCGCCATTCCTTGATCTCGGCGGCGCGGTCGCACAGCACCACGACGGGGCTGTAGCGCACGCCGTTGCGCATGGTGCGCCGCAGCGATTGCAGCCGCTCGGGCGTCAGCCCCTCGCCGCGGCTGGAATCGAACACGATCAGGATCGGCGTCTTGAGCCGTTCCAATTCGGGCGCGCCGAAGGACCGCGCCACGCAGGACGCGCCCAGCGATCTTGCGACCGCCTGCACCGCCTCCTTCTGGGCCGAGTTGACAAGATATTGCCTAGGCATGGCTACACGGCGTGAACCTAGGTCAAAACCGCCTTCCGAACGGTTAGCGCCACTGCAACTGCGAACAGGCAGTCAAGTTTCTTTTCGAAAATTAATCCTGGCGCTAAGACAGCGCCGGAGGCTTGGTGACATGAAAACACTGCTTGCAGCGCTCATCGCGACGGCGGCCCTTGCGGCGCCCGCCCTGGCGCAAACGCTCACGCCCTGGACCGACCCGCAGGGCCATTTCAGCTTCTCGCGGCCCGGCGATTGGCCGGTGGACCTGATGAATTCCGGCGGCAATGTCACGCAATACGCGGCGGGCCTGGCGGCCGCGGAATGCGCGTTCCTGTCGATTTCGCGCGACACCACGACGAGCGCCTCCGCCAACGCCGTGCGCACCACGTTCCAGACGCCGTTCACGCGCGAGCAATGGTATCAGGTGACGCAATCGACGCCGCGCGTTTTCCGGGGCGGCGCCGACATCCAGACGATGAGCGTCGATCAGAGCGGCTTCTGGCCGGTGCAGCGCGCCACCATTCAATCCGGCGCAGACCGAATCGAAGCGGGCGTCACCGCGCGGCCCGGACGGGAAATCTGGGCCTTCTGCCAATCCTATGACGGGCGCGACCGCGCAGCCTTGTTCAACCAGGTGCTCGCCTCGATCGCCACGCCGAACGATGCGGCCCTGCGCGCCGCGATCGAGAGCGCCGCTCCCGCTCCGGCCCCGGCCGCCCCGCCGGCGAATTGATCGGCGCGAATCTGGCGTCGCGTTTACGTCCGATTCACCGCGAGTGCGCGATGTCAATCCGTATCGGGCGGCTTTCGAAGCCGCGCATGCGGAGTTCGCAATGGCGCAAAAAGCGCTCCACCGGACAAGAGAATCCTTGGCGCTCGCGGCGGTCGCGGGACTCTGCGCCGTGTTTTCTCCGCCGCTCGCGCTCGCGCTGATCGCCTTGCTCGCCGCGCGCCTTGTGTTGATGGGCGCCCCGCTCGGCGCGCCGCGCTGGATCGAGATCGCCGCCCCGCTCGCCGCGGCCGCGCTGATCGCGCAGGTGATCGGGCTCGCCGCCGGCATTGGCGCGCTGTTCGTCTGGCGTCTCATCGCGGACGCGCAATGGAGCCAGCGCGAAGCCATGCGCCTCGCCCGCATCGAGGGCGCGCCGCGCTCGTTCATGGCGCACGCGCATTTGTGGCTGACGCCGGCGTTCGGCCTTTCCATGGCCGCCTACACCGCGCCGCACATGGTGATGGGCCTGCCGCTCGATCTGCCGCACGTGCCGATCTTCGTGCCGCTGGCGATCGGCATGGCGGCGGCCTTGGCGCTGTTCGATTGGGCGGTGCGCATCGCCGCCGAATGGCGCCTCGGCCAATTGCGCCCCGCCTCGGCGGCGCACGAGGCCGCCCATCACGCGCTCTTCCTGATCGCGTACGCGACCGCGCACGATGTTTCGGCCGGACTTGTCGCGCTTATCGCGTGGCGCCTCGCGCATGCCGAACGCGGCTTCGCGCGCGCGACCGGCGCGCATGCCCTGGCGCCGATCAAGATCTAAGCCAGCTTAACCGCAGTGCCATAGGCGAGCACTTCCGTCGCCTGACCTTGACCCGCATCCACCGTATCGAAGCGCATGCCGATCACGGCGTCCGCGCCCATCTGCTGCGCGTGGGCGACCATGCGGTCGAGCGCCTGTTCGCGGCTTTCCGCGAGGAGCTTGGTGTATTCGTGGATTTCGCCGCCCACGATCATGCGCAGGCTCGCGACAATGTCGCGCCCGATGAAGCGCGAGCGCACCACATTGCCGCGCGCGATGCCGAGATTGGCGGCGATGGCGCGGCCGGGCACGTCAAACGTCGTCGATAGGATCATTGCTCAGCGCTCCACGTCCCGGGAATAGCGATCCCGCGCCTGTTCCTGGCGCTGATCCATGATCACGCGCACGACGAGCCAAAGCCCGCCGATCGCCATGAACACAAAGCCGAGCGCGCCGCAGATCAAGAGCGCGATCATGGCCGCGACGCTGCCGGCGATGGCCACGGGTGAACCGCCCGACAAGGCCGCCGTGAGCACCGAGCCCACGCCGAGCAGCCAAGACAGCCCCGCGAGCGCCACGCCAATGCCGAAGCACAACAGCGCCGCATCGGAGCGCCGCTCGGGATTGGGCGTTTCAGCCATGCGTCACGCCGGTTCGTACAGCGCCACGCCGTCTTCGCGCAAGACGCGGCGCACGCGCCCGCGCGCGATCAAGCAATTCAAGTGCGCGATGGCTTCTCCCGTCGCCATGTGCAGAAGGTCTTGACCGATCGGACGGGCGAACAGCGCGCCGAACAGATCGACGACGCGCCGAGGCTGCTCGCGCAAGCGCTTTTCGATGCGCGCCATGCCGCGCTCATGCCCATCGATCAGATTTTGCAAGCGCGCATGCAGGCCGTGAAACGGCTCGTTGTGCGCAGGCAGAACGAGCACATCGTCCGGCACCATGGCTTTCAGCTTGGCGCAGGAATTGAGCCAATCGCTCAGCGGATCGGCGTCGGGCTCGGTTGGGAACACCGATACGTTCGAGGAGATGCGCGGCAGCACCTGATCGCCGGAGATGAACAATTTCAAATCGGGCTGCCACAGACAGACATGCTCCGGCGAATGGCCAGAGCCGGTGATGACGCGCCAATCGCGCCCGCCGATGCGGATCACGTCGCCGTCGCTCAAACGGTGGAACGAATCCGGCAGGCGCAGCACGGCGCGGCCGAACCCGCCGAAGCGCACGCGATAGGAATCGAGCGCGGCCTCATCCCAGCCCGCCGCGCGGAAGAACGCCACGCCGTCCTTCGGCGCCTCCACGCCCGTATCGGCGATTAGCATGCGGCAGGACACATATTCCAGCCGCGAGATCCAAAGGCGGCAATCGAATTTGCGCGTAATCCATCCGGAGAGGCCGATATGATCGGGATGCATGTGCGTGACGATCACGCGCGTGACCGGCTTGCCCTCCAATTCGTTCTCGAAAATGCGCCGCCAATGCTGACGCGCTTCGTCCGTGCCGACGCCGGTGTCGACGATGGTCCAACCGTCATCGTCCTCGATCAGCCACAGATTGATCCATTTGAGCGCGAAGGGCAGCGGCATGCGCACCCATTTGACGCCCGGCGCAATGGTGCGCGTTTCGCCGGGCTCGGGCGGATCGCCGAGGGGAAAGCTGAGCTTTGGACGCGCCGGCTCGGCCAATTCCGCATCGTCAAGCCCGTCGCCGCTCATGCCTTGCTCCTTCAGCCAAACAGCTTAGGGGGATTGGCGCGGCCTCGCAAACAAACGGGGCGGGCCGGCGGCGGGAGGTAAAAATGACATTTTGGCGCGTGGTGTTCGCCCTTGCGGCCGCGTTCAATTTCGCGGTGGCCGCGATCATGCTGACGGGGCCGATGAGCCTTGCGGCCTCAACCGGCCAGGGCCCGAGCGCGGATCAATTCTATCTGCAGACCAGCGGCGTCATGATCGCCGTGTTCGGCCTCGGCTATGCGATGGCGGCGCGCGATCCGATCCGCAACCGCCCGATCATCTGGCTTGGCCTTATCGGCAAGGCGGCGATGCCGATTCTGAGCGGGCTTTATGTGCGCGCCGGGTTGATGCCGCTCTCGACCTTTTATGTCAGCCTTGGCGATCTCGTCTTCGTGATCCTGTTCGCGCTGTTTCTCGCGCGCACGCGCCGGATTTCCCCCTAAGGCGCGCATGCGCTAAGAGGCGATGGGGACCATCACCGGAGAAAGAAATGCGCTCGATCCTTCTCGCCGCCGCTTGTCTTGGTCTGGCCGCTTGCGCCACGGCCGCCGCGCAGCCGAGCGCGCCGGCGCCCGCCGGCGCGCCTTCGCCCATCGCCGAAGCGCTGGGCCGCACCGGCGATGCGTCGCTCGATCCCGCGCAATCGCCCTCCGGCGCCTATTCGCTCGACGGACGCCATGTAAGCGTCACGTGGCGGCTGCGCCATTTGGACCTGTCGCTGTTCACGGCGCGCTTCGACACGGTGAGCGGCGCGCTGAATTGGAACAACGCCGATGTCGCGGCCTCCACGCTCAACGTCTCCATCGCCGCCAATTCGGTGAATACGGGCGTCCTCAACGATCGCGGCGAGCGCGCGTTCGACCGCGAAATCCATGAGCAAGTGCTGGGCTCGGCGCGCAATCCCACTATCACTTTCGTCTCGCGCTCCATCGAACGCACGGGCTCCGAAACCGGCCTCATCACCGGCGATCTGACGCTCAACGGCGTGACGAGTCCGGTGGTCATCGACGCGCGCTTCGAGGGCGGGCGCTTCATCGCCTTTCGTCAGAAGCACGCCATCGGCTTTTCCGGCCGCACCATCATCAAGCGCTCCGATTTCAACGCCAATCTGAGCAATCCGCTGGCCAATGGCGCGGCGGGCGATGAGGTGGAAATCCTCATCCAGGTCGAATTCCTGAAAGACTGATCCTGAAAGGCTGACATGGAGCGCGCGCGCTATACGGCGGTGGCGATCGTCCTGCATTGGGCGATCGCGCTGGCGATATTGTTCAATATCGGCCTCGGCTGGTGGATGCATGAAGCGATCGAGGATCGCGACACCGCCGCGCGCGCCATCATCGCCTATCAGGCGCACAAATCGATCGGCCTCACCGTGCTGGCGCTCAGCCTCGTCAGGCTGGGCTGGCGGCTTACGCATAAACCCCCGCCGCTGCCGGCCGCGATGCCGGCCTGGGAGGCGTTCGCCGCGCGCGCGACGCATTGGGCGTTCTATGGCCTCATGATCGCGCTGCCGCTGAGCGGGTGGCTCTATGTGTCGACCGGCTGGTCGGCGGAGAATGACGCGCCGCTCGTCGTGCCCACGCTCTATTTCGGCCTCTTCGAGGTTCCCCACCTTTTTGGACTGCAGCAGGCGAGCGAGGCCGTGCGCGCCGATCTCGCGGAGATCACGCTCGAAGCGCATGAGCTCTTCGTGTTCGCCGCGCTTGGGCTCGCGGCGCTGCATGTCGGCGCGGCGCTGAAGCATTGGCTGATCGACCGCGACGGCGTGCTGCCGCAAATGGCGCCCGGCTTGCCGGTTCTTGGAGCCCATGAAGCGGCGCCCGTGGCGGAACCGCGCCGCCGCGCGGCGCTCATCGCCGGCTTCGCGCTGATCGCGCTCGGCGCACTCGGAATCGGCGCGGCTTTGACGCAGCCCATCGCCGCCGCGCCCGCGCGCGTGGAGACCGCGCCGGCTGCGGATGAGCAGGCGGAGGACGTCGCCGAGGACGCAGCGGACGTTGAGGAAATCTTGGGCGAGGCCAATAGCGGCGAGGCAGGCCCGCCGCCGGCTTGGACGGTCGACCGTGCGCAAAGCGCGATCCGCTTCTCGGGAGAACATGCGGGCGTTCCGTTCAACGGCGCCTTCTCGCGCTGGCGCGCCGACATCCGGTTCGATCCGAAGAATCCGGGCGCCTCAAGCGCATTGGTGACGATCGAGACCGCTTCGGCCTCCGACGGCGTCGCGCTGCACGATCAAAGCCTGCCCGGCGCGGAATGGTTCGACGTGAACGCCCACCCCACCGCGACCTTCCGCACCACGCGCATCCGCGCGCGCGGGGAAGACGCCTATGAGGCGCGCGGCGTGCTCACCATCAAGGGCAAGGAGATTGATCTCGATCTGCCCTTCACGCTCACCATCGCGGGAGACCGCGCGCGCATGAGCGGACGCGCGACGATCGATCGCCGCGAGGCCGATCTGGGCATGCGATCCGATCCCGACGCGGCCTATGTGTCGCGCGACATCCTCGTCGATGTGCGCGTGGAGGCCGTGCGCGGGCCCATAAGCGCACCATGATCATGGAAGCGACGCCGGAGGCGATCGCGGCGGCGGGCGAAGCGCTGCGGCGCGGCGCGCTTGTCGTGATGCCGACGGAGACGGTGTATGGATTGGCCGGCGACGCGACCAATGCGCGCGCCGTGGCGGCGATCTTCGCGGCCAAGGGGCGACCGCGCTTCAATCCGCTGATCGCGCATGTTCTCGATCTCGACGCGGCGCGCGCGCACGCGCACCTGCCGCCGGCGGGCGAGACGCTGGCGGCGCATTTCTGGCCGGGACCGCTCACGCTCGTGGCGCCGCGAAAAGCGTCGAGCCCCATCGCGGAGCTCGCCTGCGCCGGGCTCGACACCGTGGCGCTGCGCGCGCCGGCGCACGCCGTGGCGCGTGCGCTGATCGCCGAGGCGCAAGCCCCGCTCGTCGCGCCGAGCGCCAATCGTTCCGGCGCCATCAGCCCCACGCAAGCCGCGCACGCCGAAGAAGAGCTCGGCGCGCATGTCGCCATGGTGCTGGATGGCGGGCCGTGCGCGCTGGGTATTGAATCAACCATCGTCGGCTTCGACGCGGCTGGCGCGCAGCGCCTCTTGCGCCCGGGCGCCGTAACGCGCGAAGCGATCGAGGCGCTGATCGGGCCGCTGGAAGCGGCGCGGGCTGGCGACATCGCCGCGCCCGGCATGCTGGAGAGCCATTATGCGCCGCGCGCGCGCGTGCGCCTCAACGCCGCGCAACGCCAAACCGGCGAAGTCTATCTGGGATTCGGCGCGAGCGAGACGGCGGCGGACGCCAATCTCTCCGCGCGCGGCGACCTCGCCGAAGCGGCGGCGAACCTCTATGCGATGCTGCGCGCGCTCGATGCGCGCGGGCCCGGCGCCATCGCGATCGCCCCGATCCCGGAAACGGGTCTTGGCGCGGCGATCAATGACCGGCTGCGCCGCGCCGCCGCGCCGCGTCCATAAGAGTTGGCGATCATGCTATGGCGTGTTCCAGAACAGGAACGCATCCCATGAGCGCCTTGATCGACGAACTCGCCGCGCGTCTTGGACCCGGCGCCGTGATCACCGATCCCGACAGGCTCGCCCCGCATCTGCAGGAATGGCGCGGGCGCCTCACGGGCCATGCGCGCGCGCTCGTGGCGCCGGCCTCCACGGAAGAAACGGCCTTGGCGGTGCGTCTATGCGCGGCGGCGGGCGCGGCGATCACCACGCAGGGCGGCAATACGGGCCTTGTCGGCGCGCAAATTCCGAACGGTGAAATCCTGCTATCGACGAAGCGCATGAACCGCATTCGCGCGGTCGAGCCGCTTGACGATGCGCTGACGGTCGAAGCGGGCGTGGTGCTGGCCGATGCGCACGCGGCGGCCGAGCGCGCGGGACGCGTCTTTCCGCTGAGCCTCGCAAGCCAAGGCTCGGCGACGATCGGCGGGCTCATCTCCACCAATGCCGGGGGCGTGCATGTGGTGCGCTATGGCATGATGCGCGACCTCGTTCTGGGCATCGAGGCGGTGCTGCCGGATGGGCGCGTGTTCAACGGCCTCAAGACATTGCGCAAGGACAATACGGGCTACGACCTCAAGCAGCTCTTCATCGGCGCGGAGGGCACGCTGGGCGTCGTCACCGCCGCGACGCTGAAGCTGTTTCCACGTCCGGGCGAGCATCTTGTCGCAATGGCGCGCGTGGCGAGCCCGGCGCAGGCGCTGGCTTTGCTGCACCGCGTCAAAGGCGAAACGGGCGCGTTGGCGGCGTTCGAAATCATGAACCGCCTCGCGATCGACGTGACGGTGAAGAACGTGCCGGGCCAGCGCGATCCGTTCCCCGGCGCGCCCTTCGAGGCGCTGATCGAATTGGAGGGCGCGGCGCGCGCGGGCCTGCGCGCGACGGCGGAAGCCGCGTTCGCCCATGCGCTCGAAGCGGGCGAAGCCGAGGATGTGGTGTTCGCCGAAAGCCAGGCGCAGGCCCAATCCTTCTGGGCCTTGCGCGAAAATCTTTCCGCCGGCCATCGCCCCGAAGGCGAGCAGATCAATCACGATATTTCAGTGCCGGTTTCGGCCGTTCCGCGCTTTCTGGAGGCCGCCGCGCGCGCGGCGGAAGCGCTGTGCGCGGGCGTGCGCGTGGTGGCGTTCGGCCATATGGGCGACGGCAATATTCATTACACGCTGATGGCGCCGCGGGCGCACGCCGACGCGCCTTTTCCAGCCCTCGCCTTGAGCGAATCGGTGAATGCGCTGGCGCTCTCCATGGGCGGATCGATCTCGGCCGAACATGGAATCGGCGTCACGCGGCGTGACGAATTCGAGCGCTTCAAGGATCGCGATCAGATCGCTTTGATGCGCACGCTCAAGACCGCGCTCGACCCGAATCGACTCATGAATCCACGCGCGCTTGTGTGATCGTCGGCGCGCGCATGCGGCGCCAAAAACACAAGGCTTGAAGATTCCACTAGCGACTTTTTGAATTTTATGTGTTAGCGCGCGCTTCGGTTCGCGAGAAACAAGCGCGGGCGTCACACAAGGAAAAGACACATGGCTAAGAGAGCAAAGAAAGCGGCGGCGAAGAAAGCCCCCGCGAAGCGTGGCCGTAAAGCCGCCGCGAAGAAGGCGACGGTGAAGAAGGCGGTGAAGCGCGGCGCCAAGAAGGCCGCCAAGAAAACCGCCAAGAAGGTCGGCCGTCCCGCCGCGAAGAAGACGGCGCGCAAGGTCAAGAAGGCCGCCGCGCCGAAGAAGGCCGCCGCCAAGCGCGGCCGCAAGAAAGCCGCCAAGAAGGCCGCGATGTAATTTGTCGGGTCAGCCGCGGCCAGAACGGCCGCGGCGCCGCATTAGGACTTAGCTCCGGAAACACGCCCGCTCCGCCACGTCATCCAGGCGTCGAGCCCCGTCTTCAAAAGCGCCAGCAAGATCAGTCCGGCCGCCGGTCCGCCGAACTGCAGGATCAAGAATCCCCCGCCGATAATGGTCAGGTGCAGCACGATCATGCGCGGATAAGGTTCGCCCATGAGGGTGTTGATCGCGGGCAGATCGCGCCGCGCGATGCGCATGATCAAGAGCACGCCCTGCCACAGAACGATGGAGGCCGCGCCGATCAAAATGCCCTGCGCGCCGGCCGCCAGCGCCTCGATTGGGCCCGCCGCGCCGCTCAAGGCGCCGCCGCCGAACATCGTCACCACGAACACGCCATGCACCAGGCAGAACATGCCGTAATGCACGCAGAAGAAGGCCGTGAGCGCGAGCGCGGCGACGAATTTGACCGGCTCCGCGCCCATGATCCCCGCCGCCAGCATGGTGAGCGCCGTGCGCACGCCGACGATGACGTTCTCGAACCAATAGAGCAGGATCAGCGCGAACGCGTCCCAGCCCCAGAAGGCCACGCCCGCGACGGGCACGAGGTTGAAGGCGACCGACAGGAGCGTATCGAGGCGTCGCCCCGTCACGGCCGGCAGCGTCGTCGTCATTGGCTCCCCCAACTTGCAGCGCCCGCGCGCTCGCCTACCATGCGCGCCGCAACAAGGGACGCTTCTCATGGCCTACGCGCCGTTCAATCTTCAAGGCAAGGTCGCGCTGATCACGGGCGGCAATCGCGGCATCGGCTTCGCCATGGCGCAGGCGCTGGCGCAATCCGGCGCCGATGTGGCGATATGGGGCCGCACCAAGGCGCAGAATGAAGAGGCGGCGGCCAAACTCGCCGAGACCGGCGTGCGCGTGCGCGCCTATGCCGTGGATGTCGGTGAGGAAAGCGCGGTCGTCGCCGCAATGGCGGCGGTGGCGAAGGATTTGGGCCGCATCGATTTCGTCGCCGCCAATGCCGGCATCGGCCAGGGCGCGCCCGCCTTTCACAGCTTCCCGACGGAGACGTGGCGGCGCGTAATGCAAATCAATCTGGACGGCGTGTTCTTCACCCTGCGCGAAGCCTGCAAGCACATGGCCGCGCGCGCGGAGGCCGGCGATCCGGGCGGATCGCTCTTGGCCGTCTCGTCGGTGTCGGCGGTGCATGGCGCGCCGCGCAATCAGGCCTATGCCGCCGCGAAGGGCGCGCTTGTGCCGATGATCAAGGGCATCGCGGTGGAATATGCGCGCCATGGCGTGCGCGCCAATGTGGTGCTGCCCGGCTGGATCGCCACGGACATGACCGAGGCGGCGCAACAATGGCAGACCTTCACCGACAAGGTGATCGCCCGCGTGCCGCAGCGCCGCTGGGGCAAGCCGGAGGAATTCGGCGGCCTCGCCGTCTATCTCGCCTCGGACGCGAGTTCCTTCCATTCGGGCGATCTCATCACCATCGATGGCGGCTACACCGCCTTCTGAGATTCATGCCGCGTTAGCCATGCGCCTTAAAGCGGGCCCGCGTTTGCGCTATGAAGCACGCCATGAGCAACGATGTCCTTAAATCCGCGCGGGAGACGC
Organism: uncultured Caulobacteraceae bacterium; assembly: GCA_964563395.1. Lineage (GTDB taxonomy): Bacteria > Pseudomonadota > Alphaproteobacteria > Caulobacterales > Aquidulcibacteraceae > JBEVOS01. The sequence continues at coordinate 24,069 of CAZLWK010000027.1, read as the reverse complement.
TGGCGCGCGCCGAAGGCGCGGCCCGCGACGCCGCCGCGGCCCTCGCCGAAGCCGCCGGCGATCAAGTCGAAACCGCCCATGATTACGTGGCGCGCCAGGCGCGCGAGCGGCCCTTGGCGACGATCGGCGTGGCCGCTGGCGTCGGCCTTCTGATCGGCCTCCTCCTCAATCGCGGCCCCCGCCGCTGATGTTCGACCGCGCGCTCGGCACGATCGCGACGGCGGCGCTGATCGGCGCGTCGGTGACGCTCGCCGTCTTCGCGGCGGGCTTCGCCGTGTTCGCCCTCGCCGAACCGCTCCTGGGCGCGGCCGGCGCCGCCGCGTTGGTGGCCGCGCTCGGCGCAGCGATCGTGGCGGGCGCGGCGGCGTTGCGCATGATGCGCGTGGAGAATCAGGCGCGCGAGATGCGCAACGCGCAGAGCGAATTGACCGCGCTCATCGGCGATCAATTCAAGAGCGTGCTGGAGAAGCATCCGCTCGCGGCGGTGGGCGCCACCGCGCTGGCCGGCTTCCTGGCCGCGCGCAATCCACAAGTGGTGCGCGAATTGGTGCAGGCGTTCCGCGCGCCGCCGCGCTGACCTTGGCCCGCTGATCCGTTCCTCTGCCTCTGGCGGCTTTACAGGCGGCCCCGCCGCGTCGATCCTGGCCATGACAGGGGAGAAGCATGAAATCACTCATCGCGGCCTTGGCCTGCGCGCTTATGCTCGCCGCGCCGCTGGCCGAAGCGCGCACGCTGCGCGTGGCGCCAGGGCCGAACGCGCAGACCGCGCTGCAGACCGCTTTGATCAACGCGCAGCCGGGCGACACCGTGCGCCTCGAGCGCGGCCGCTATGACTTGACCGCCGGGCTCTCGCTCGATGTCGACAATGTGCGCGTCGAAGGCGAGGGCCAGGACCGCACGATCCTCTCCTTCAGCGGCCAGCGCCAAGGCGCGGAAGGCCTGCTCGTGACCTCCGACGGCGTCACGCTCGCCGATTTCGCGGTGGAGAACAGCAAGGGCGACGCCATCAAGGCGCGCGATTGCGACCGCATCTCCTTCATCGGCGTGCGCGCCGAATGGACGCGCGGCCCCCATCCCGAGAACGGCGCCTACGGGCTTTATCCCGTGAATTGCTCGAACGTGCTGATCGAGCGCGCCATCGCGCGCGGCGCCTCGGACGCGGGGATCTATGTGGGCCAATCGCGCAATATCGTGATCCGCGAGAGCCTCGCCGAGCGCAACGTGGCCGGCATCGAGATCGAGAACAGCTTTAACGCCGACGTGCATGACAATGTGGCGCGCGGCAACACCGGGGGCGTTCTGGTGTTCGATCTGCCCGGCCTGCAACAGATGGGCGGGCGCGACGTGCGCGTGTTCAACAATGAGATTGTGGGCAATAACGAGCCCAATTTCGCCCCGCCGGGCAATATCGTGGCGACGGTGCCGGCCGGCACGGGCGTGATCGTGATGGCCAATCGCAACGTGCACGTGTTCGACAATGTGATCGCCGATCACGGCACGGCGAACATGATGATCATCGCCTATCGCGAGCGCATCGAGGATCCGAACTATAATCCGCTGCCGCGCGACGTGATGATCCGCGACAATCGCTTCGGTCGTTCGGGCTTCGCGCCGGCCGGCGATTTCGCGGGCTTCGCCCAGACAGGCATGAGCCTGCCCGACATCCTTTGGGACGGCGTCAACACCTACACCGCCGCCGGGACGCCGCGCAGCGACATCGTGCGCATCGCGATCCGCGACAATCGCGGGTTCGGCGGCGAGGGCGAGCCGACCTTCCTCTCGCTCGGGCTGATCGTGGCGGGCGCCCCGCTCTCCGAGATCGCGCCCGAAGCCACCGCGCCCAATATCGGGCGCCTGCAGGAACCCGGCCGCGTGCGCCTGCCGCAAGACTGAAGGATGCGCGCCTTCGTTCTTCTCGGCGCGCTCGCCTTTTTCGGCTTGGCCGACGCCGGCGAACGCGGCGCGCCGGTGAACGCGGCGGCGCTGATGGCGCCGGCGCCGGCTGAGACGCTTGGCGCCTATCGCCTGTTCCGCGACGCCGGCGCGCGCGCGCCGAACGCGGGCCTCATTCCCTATCGCCTCAACACCGAGCTCTATTCGGATGGGGCGCTCAAATTCCGCTATGTGTTCCTGCCGGAGGGCGCGCGCGCGACCTATGACGCCAACGGCGTGTTCGATTTTCCCGTCGGCGCGGTGCTGGTGAAGACCTTCGCAGTCGCGCCCGACATGCGCCGTCCGGATGAGAACGTGCGTTTCATCGAAACGCGCCTCCTCATTCGCCAGGCGCGCGGCTGGCGCGCGGAGACCTATGTCTGGAACGCGGCGCAGGATGAGGCGCGTCTCGCGCTCGCGGGCGGTGAAATTCCGCTGCGCTGGATCGACCGCGACGGCGCCGACGTGTCGCTGATCTGGGCCGCGCCCAACCGCAATCAATGCGCGGGGTGTCATGCGCAAAATGGCGCAGTCGCGCCTATTGGGCCGTCCGCGCGCAATCTCAATGGCGATTATCCTTATAGCGAAGGCGCGCAAAACCAGCTCGCTGCATGGCAAGCGCGTGGGCTTCTCGACGGCGCGCCCGCCGACGCCCCGCGCGCGGCGCCCGCGCATGATCCAAGCGAACCGCTTGAGGCCCGCGCGCGCGCCTATCTCGACGTGAATTGCGCGCATTGTCACAATCCGGACGGCCCGGCGCACACGTCGGGCTTGGATTTGAGCGCGCACGCGGACGAGCCGTTCCGCTGGGGCCTCTATAAGCGCCCGATCGCCGCCGGGCGCGGTTCGGCGGGACTTGCCTTCTCCATCGAGCCGGGCGCGCCGGAGCGCTCGATCCTGCTGCACCGCATGGAGAGCCTCGATCCAGGGGTGATGATGCCCGAACTCGGCCGCCAGCGGATTGACCGCGAAGGCGTCTCGCTCATCCGCGACTGGATCGCCGCGCTCGACGAGAATGGCCGCGTCGCGCTTGCGCAAAGTCCGGCAGCTCCGTAAGCCGCCTCGCATGGAGAGCCCGGCTCAGATTATCCGCATTGAGGATGCGCGCGCCCTGGTGCGCGTGGGCGTGCCCGATCCCGAGCGCGCGCGCCCGCAGGAGGTGCGCATATCCGTCGCGCTCGCGCTCGCCGATGCGCCCGAATTCGAGGCGCACGACCGCATCCATGAAACGGTCGATTATGACCGCATCATCGGCTTCATTCGGCACGATCTCGATGCGCCCGCGCACCTGATCGAAACGTTGGCCGATCGCGTCGCGCGCCATTGCCTGACGCTCACGCCGCGCGCGCTCTATGCGGAGGTCACCGTGAAGAAACCGTCCGTGCTGCAGGGCGACGGGCTCGTCTCGGTCACGATCAGGCGGGAAAGACAATGAGCCCGCGCGGAGATTGGGCGCTCGTCACGGGCGCGGGCAAGCGGCTCGGCCGCGCCGTCGCGTTGGAGCTTGCGCGCGCCGGCTTCAGCCTCGCCGTGCATTACAATTCCTCCGCCAAGGAGGCGGAAGAAACCTGCGATGAGGCGCGCGCGCTCGGCGTCGCCGCCGCGCCCTTCGGCGCCGATCTCTCCGATGAAAGCACGCTTGAGCCGCTGGTGCGCGCGGCGAACGGGGCCGGCCCCTTGCGCGCGCTCGTCAATGCGGCGGCTCTGTTCGATCACGACGTCATCGAGACGCTGACGCGCGATCATTTCGAGCGGCAGATGCGCGTCAACGCCTACGCGCCCTCCGCGCTCGCCAAGGCGTTCGCCGCGCTTTTGCCCGCCGATGCGCGCGGCGCGATCGTCAATTTCCTCGATTTCAAATTGGCGACGCCCTATCCCGATCATTATTCCTACACGCTCTCCAAATACGCGCTCGCCGGCGCCACCGAGATGCTGGCGCGCGCGCTCGCGCCGCGCATTCGCGTCAACGCAGTGGCCCCCGGCTATGTGCTGCCCGCGCCGGGCCAGGACGAGGCCGATTATCGCAAGAAGCACGCGCTGACGCCGCTCGCGCGCGGCACGGAGGCCGATGACATCGCCCACGCCGTGCGGTTTTTGATCGAGAACCCGGCCGTGACGGGCCAGACCATCTTCGTCGACAGCGGGCTGCGCTTCGAGAGCTTCAAGCGCGACATCGGATTTGCGGGGCCATGAGCGTCACCAAGCGTACGATCAACGCGAACGGCCTTTCCTTCGCGGTCGACGAAGCGGGCGGCGGCGACAAGTTCGCGCTTCTGCTGCACGGCTTTCCCGAGAGTCGCCATTCCTGGCGCTTTCAGCTGCCGCTCCTGGCCGAGCTCGGCTATCGCGCCTGGGCGCCCGATCTGCGCGGCTATGGCGACACGCGCCCGCGCCCCAAGGGCGTTTCCAATTATGCGATGGAGCGCTTGTGCGAGGATGTCGCCGCCTTGATCGATGCGGCGGGCGCGAAGGAGACACTGCTCATCGCGCACGATTGGGGCGCGCTCATCGCCTGGACGTTCGCGGCGCGAAAAATCCGCCCGCTGTCGCGACTCGTGATCATGAACGTGCCGCATCCCAAAGTGTTCGCGGACGTCTATCGCCGCTCGCCGGCGCAGCGAAAGCGCTCCACCTATGTGGCGCTCTTCCAAATTCCGTTTCTGCCGGAATGGATGCTGACGCGCGACGGCGCGAAAGCCGTGCGCGGCGCGTTCTTCAACATGGCCGTGGACAAGACCAATTTCGGCCCCGACGTGCTCGACCATTATGCGAAGAACGCGCTCCAGCCCGGCGCGATGAACGCCATGGTCAATTATTATCGCGCCGCCGTGCGCGCGCGCGGGCGCATCGAGAACGAGCCCTGGGCGATGATTGAAACGCCGACGCTCATCGTCTGGGGCGAGGAAGACACCGCGCTTGGCCTTGAATGCCTGGACGGGCATGACGCGCTTGTGCGCGATCTCAAAATCGAGCGCCTGCCCGGCGTGTCGCACTGGGTGCAGCAGGAAGCGCCCGAGCGCGTGAACGCCATTCTGCGCGGCTGGCTGCCCTAGCGCCGCCTTTTGTTCTTGATTTGTTCTAGCCGCCGGCTATGCTCCCCCCATGGCCGAGACGCGGAAGGATCCCTTGCATGGGCGCGGGGCGCGGACCAACGCGTCCGGCCGTTACGAATCGTATGTGCGCGAGGCGTTCGATGACGGCTGGGCCGACGAACCGCTGGCGCCGGCCCCGCGCGACACGCATGTCGAGATCGAGCAAGCGCGCACGATCATCTCGCGCAATCAAAGTCCGGACATCGGCTTCGATCAGACGATCAATCCCTATCGCGGCTGCGAGCATGGCTGCATCTATTGTTACGCGCGCCCGAACCACGCCTATGCAGGCCTGTCGCCCGGGCTCGATTTCGAGACCAAGCTGTTCGTGAAAGCCGACGCGGCGGCGCTTCTGGAAAAGGAATTGGCCAAGCCTTCCTATCGCGCGCGCACGATCGTGCTTGGCGGCGTCACTGATCCTTATCAACCGATCGAGCGCGGCTATGGCGTGACGCGCGCCCTGCTGCAGGTGTTGGAGCGCTGGCGCCATCCGGTCGGCATCGTGACGAAATCGCAGCTGGTGCTGCGCGATCTCGATATTCTGGCGCCGATGGCCGAGCGGGGCCTCGCGCGCGTCGCCGTTTCGGTGACGACGCTCGATCCGAAGCTGGCGCGCGCGATGGAGCCGCGCGCGGCCGCACCGCACCGGCGCGTGGAGACGATCCGTCAGCTCGCGGCGGCGGGCGTGCCCACGACGATCATGACCGCCCCGATCATTCCCACGCTCAATGATGCGGAGATCGAAGCGCTGCTGGAGGCGGGCGCCAAGGCGGGCGCGACGACGGCCGGCTATGTGCTCCTGCGCCTGCCGCACGAGATCAAGGACCTCTTCCGCGAATGGCTGGCCGCGCATTATCCCGATCGCGCCCAGCGCGTGATCGCAGTGCTGCGCCAGATGCGCGGGGGCAAGGATTACGATTCAAGTTGGGGCCTGCGTCAGCGCGGCGCGGGGCCCTATGCGCGGCTCATCGCGGATCGCTTCAAGCGCGCCTGCGCCCGTCATGGCCTCAATTCCGCGCGGCTTTCGCTGGACGCGAGCCAATTCCGTCCGCCGCCGCGGGCGGGCGCGCAAATGCAGCTTTGGGGCGATGGGCCCTCCTGATGGATTCCCCGCCGCGCCCCGGCTAGGAGTCTTGATCTGAGAAGGAGAGGTCCATGCGGCTCGACGATCAAAGACGCTCCGGCAATATCGAGGATCGGCGCGGCATGCGCGGCGGCGGGGGCGGGTTCGGCGGCGGCCTGCCGTTTCGCACCGGGGGCCTCGGCATCGGCGGGATCATCATTATCGGCCTCGTCCTCCTCGTCATGCCGGCCAACATCCGCAACATGATCATCGGCCAATTCCTAGGCGGCGGCGCGCAGCTGACGGAATCTTCGAGCGGCCCGGCGACGGGCCAGCTCGGCTGCCCCGCCGGCGATGCGGCGTGCGACAGCGTCGATGCGATCCTCGGGTCGACGGAAGACGCCTGGATTCGTTTCTTCGAAGCCGGCGCGCTGCCGCGCTACGGGCAAAGCCCGAACGCCTATGACAAGCCGATCCTCGTTCTGTTCGAGGGCGAGGTGTCCACCGGCGGGTGCGGCGGGGCGACGTCGGCGGTGGGCCCGTTCTACTGCCCGGCCGACAACAAGCTCTATATCGATCTCTCTTTCTACGACACGCTGGCGCGGCGGCTGAACGCGCCCGGCGATTTCGCGCAGGCCTATGTGATCGCGCACGAAGTGGGCCATCACGTGCAGAATTTGATCGGCGCCAATCGCGTGCAGGTCGATCGCGAGCAGAACCGCAATTCCGTACGGCTTGAATTGCAGGCCGATTGCTTCGCCGGCGCCTGGGGCCATACCGCGCGCGCCAATCTCGCGCTCGACGAGGCCGATCTGCGTGAAGCGCTCAACGCCGCCCACGCCATCGGCGACGACACGCTGCAACGCGGCAGCCAAGGCTATGTGACGCCGGAAAGCTTCAGCCATGGCACCAGCGAACAGCGCATGCGCTGGTTCCGCCGCGGCTATGACAGCGGCGATCCGCGCCAGTGCGACACCTTCGCGGTGCGCGATTACGGTCAGCTTTAAGAGCCTACATCCGTTCCGGCGCTTCGATGCCGAGCAGATCGAGCGTGCGCGTGAGCTGCTTCAGCGTCGCTTCCGCCAGCGCAAGACGCGAGGCGCGCACCGCCGCGTCCGGCTCGGGCAGGATCGGGCAATTCGTGTAGAAGCCTGAAAACGCCTGAGCCAAGGCAAAGGCGTGCTCGGCCAAAAAGTGCGGCGCGCGCTTGTCATAGGCCGCGCGCAGCGCCGTATCGAACGCATCGAGCGCAAGCGCGAGACTGCGCTCGGCGGGATGGGCGACCATCGCCGCGCCGGGTTTCAAGCCCTGCTCGCCAGCCTTGCGCAGAATGCTTTTGATCCGCACCGCTTGGTAGAGAAGGTAAGGCCCGGTCTTGCCTTCAAAGCTCATGAAGCGATCGAGATCGAACACGTAGGACGTGCCGCGAAAATTCATCAGGTCGGCGAATTTGATCGCGGCGATCGCCACTTTGTGGGCGATTGCCTCGAATTCCTCGGGCGGAAATTCCGCGCCGATTTCCGCCTCGCGCAGCCGCGCGCGCGCTTTCTCGCGCGCCTGCTCGATGAGATCGTTGAGCTTGAGGACGCCGCCGGCGCGGGTCTTGAACGGCTTGCCGTCGGCGCCGTTCATGGTGCCAAAGCCGATATGTTCAAGCGCGCCCTCGGCGGCGTAGCCGGCGCGGATCGCGGCGCGGAACACCTGCTCAAAATGGTCGGCTTGCCGCTGATCCACGACATAGAGAATCAAGTCCGGCGCGAGCGCCTGCTTGCGATCCAGAATGGTGGCGAGATCGGTGGTGCCGTACATCGCCGAGCCTTCCGAGGAGATGACGAGCAGCGGCGGCAGCTCGCGCTTATCGCCTTCCTTGGCCACGCGCACGATGTGCGCGCCTTGATCCTCTTCCAGAAGGCCCTGGCGCCTTAAATCCTCGACCATGCCGGGGATCAGCGGATCGACATCGGCTTCGCCCTTCCACAGATCGAAATCGACATTGAGGGCTGCGAAGTCGCGCTTTTGCGAGTCCATGGAGACGGCGTGCATGGCCTTCCAGATGCGCCGATAGACGGGCTCGCCCGCTTGCAGCGCCGCGGTCGCCTTGCGGGCGCGGTTGCGAAACGCTTCATCCTCGCGGGCCTTGGCGGCGCTCGCGGGATAGATCGTCTCCAAATCCTCAAGCGTGATCGCCGCGAGCCGCGCCTCAAGCTTGGCTGCGTCCGCAAAGCCGCCCAGCTCATCCTCAAGCGCGATGATCATGAGGCCCATCTGGAAACCCCAATCGCCGAAATGCGCGTCGCCCCAGACGGTGTCGCCGCGAAACCGGAAGAGACGCTTGATGCTCTCGCCGATGATGGAGGCGCGCAAATGCCCAACATGCATGCCCTTGGCGACGTTCGGTCCGCCATAATCGACGATCACGCGGCGGGGCGCATCGACGAGCGCGGCGCCCGAGCGCGGATCGGCGGCGATGGCGCCCGCCTGCGCGCTCAACGCCGCATCCGCCAGCTTGATGTTGATGAAGCCCGGACCGGCGAAGGACAATTCAAGATCGGGCGCCGCGGCGCTCCAGCGCGCGACGATGTCGGACGCGATGTCCTGCGGCTTGCGCCCAGCGGCCTTCGCCGCCGCCATCGCCCCATTGCATTGGAAATCGGCGAGTTCGGGCCGGTCCGAGCGCTTCACCGCGCCCAGCGCGGGATCGAGGCCAAGCGCGGCGAACGCATCGCCGGCTTGGGCGGAGAGAAGGGCGGATAGGTCGGGCATTGTCTCTGCTGCAAGAAGGGCGACCGCGCCGCAGCGCGCTCGCTACGGCCCGATCGGTTTAGGACGGCGCGTCGGCGCGGAAGCGCTTGCCGGCGCGGTTGAAGGCGAGTTGCTCGGGCGTCAGATCGAAGCCGACGAGGATCTCGAAATTCTCGCCCGACACGTCGGAATTCGCGCGCGGAATGACGATGCGCTCGAGCCGCTCCTGACCGACGACGATGCTTTCGCCCGCGGGAAAGCGCACGTTCACATCGAAATATTGCTTCTCGATCGGCGCGCGCCCGCGCCGGGTGACGGCGACCCAATAGCGATACGTCTTGGCGTCGGACGTGGCGGCCGGACCACGGCCATAGGCGAGCGAAATCTCCACCGCCATCTCGATCGGATCGGAATCGACGTAGCGGCACAGGCCGCGCACGCCCGTCACCTCGCCGGTGAAGGCGATGTTGGCGTAGCGCTCCACGCCCGGCTCGGCGAATTCCACCATGCGCCCGCTGTCATAAAGGACGCCCATGAGCGGGCACGGGCCGGCGTTCGGCCGCGTATCCCCGCCCAAAAGCCGCTCCAGCCAGTTCGGCTCGGAATCGGCGCTGGCCACGGGCCGGTTCACGCCCTCCGGATCGAGCTCCACCGTGCGCGTGGATCGCCCCCCGCACGCGGCCACAAGACCAATGGCGAGAAGGATCACGAAGGTCTTCAGCTGCATCGGGCCCTCTTTGGCGGGACCGCCCGGCGTGCGGGCGGCCTCTCTCTTTTCGGCGCGAAGGCTGCTACCACGCCCATGGAAGCGGACCAAGGGCCGGCGGCTGTCGCCGGCCTTCCGCCGAGAGCCGATGCCGAGCCCCGCGCCCGCCCTGACCATCCTGCTCGCCAGCCCAAGGGGCTTTTGCGCGGGCGTGGACCGCGCCATCCAGATCGTGGAGGGGGCGCTGAGGAAATGGGGCGCGCCGGTCTATGTGCGCCATGAGATCGTTCATAACCGCCATGTCGTGGGGCGCCTTGAGGCGATGGGGGCGGTGTTCGTCGAGGAATTGGACGAATGCCCCGATGATCGCCCGGTGATCTTCTCGGCCCATGGCGTGCCCAAATCGGTGCCGGCGGCGGCGGCGGCGCGCCAGATGCTGTTCGTGGACGCCACCTGCCCGCTGGTGACCAAAGTGCATGTGGAGGCCGAGCGCCACTTCAATTCCGGGCGCGAAATCGTGCTGATCGGCCATGAAGGCCATCCCGAAGTGGTGGGCACGATGGGTCAATTGCCGGAAGGCGCGATCACCTTGATCGAGAGCGTGGCCGACGCGCGCGCCTTCACGCCGCGCGATCCGACCCGCCTCGCGCTGGCCACGCAAACGACGCTCTCCGTGGACGACACCGCCGAAATCACCGCCGTCTTGAAGGCGCGCTTTCCCGAACTCGCCGCGCCGCACAAGGAAGACATCTGCTACGCCACCACCAATCGCCAGGAGGCGGTGAAGGCGCTCGCGCCGCTGAGCGATCTCGTGCTGGTGATCGGGGCGCCCAATTCCTCCAATTCGGTGCGGCTCGCGGAAGTGGCGCTGCGCGCGGGGGCGAAGGATGCACGGCTCATCGGCTCGGCGGACGAGCTCGATTGGTCGCTTCTGGACGATGTGCGCACGCTTGGAATCAGCGCGGGCGCGAGCGCGCCGGAGGATCTTGTCGAGGATTTGATCGCCGCGCTCGCCAAACGCCGCGCGATCGATGTGCGGCATGTGCGCGTCGTCGAGGAAGACGTGACGTTCAAGCTGCCGCGCGTGCTGGCGGACTAGATGGCGGTCTATACCGATCTCACCGACGCCGAGCGCGCCGCGCTTCTGGACGCTTATGACGCTGGCGCGCCCACCGCCTTCAAGGGCATCGCCGAAGGCGTCTCCAATTCCAATTTCCTAATCGAGACGGCGCGCGGACGCTTCATCCTGACGATCTTCGAATTCCGCTATGTGGAAGCGGAATTGCCGTTCTTCATGGCGGTGATGGAGCGCCTGGCGGCGATGGATTTTCCAGCGCCCCGCCCGCTGCGCACGAGGGACGGCGCGTTCCTGACGCGCGTGCGCGGCAAGCCGGCCGCGATGGTGAGCTATCTGCGCGGCGTGTCGCCGAAAACGCCGAATCTGGCGCAATGCCGCGCGATCGGGACGATTCTCGCGCGCTTGCATGGCGCGCTCGATGGGCTCGGCGCCGCGCGCGCCAATGGCCTTGGGCCCGCCGCCTGGGCGCCGCTGGTGAAACCGCGTCTCGCGCTCGCCGAAGCCTTGCGCCCCGGCCTTGCCGCGCTGATCGAGGCCGATCTCGACGCGCTTCAAGCCTGGCCGCGGGATTTGCCGCGCGGCATCATTCACGCCGATCTCTTTCCCGACAACGCGCTGTTCGTGGGCGACGAAATCGGCGGCGTGATCGATTTCTATTTCGCCTGCACGGATTTTCTTAGCTACGATTTGGCGGTGTGTCTCAACGCCTGGTGCTTCGATGCGGCGCATCGCTACGATTTGGATAAGGGTGAAGCGATGATCGCGGCTTACGAGCAGGTGCGCCGCCTCACCGCCGAAGAACGCGACGCGCTGCCCATGCTCGCGCGCGGCGCGGCGATGCGCTTCTTCGCCACGCGCCTCGCCGATTGGGCGGAAGCCCCGCCGGGCGCGCTCGTGCGCCCGAAGGACCCGCTCGAATACGCCGACAAGCTGGCGTTTCATCGGAACGCGAAGAGCGCGAAAGATTATGGCGCATGAGCGTCGTCGATATCTGGACGGACGGCGCGTGCAGCGGCAATCCCGGCCCCGGCGGCTGGGGCGCGGTGCTGAAGGCCGGCGAAACAGAGAAGGAAATTTCCGGCGCCGAGGCGCCCACCACCAATAATCGCATGGAGCTGATGGCGGCGATCGAGGCGTTGAACGCGCTGAAAAAGCCGGCGCGCGTGCGCCTGCACACGGACAGCCAATATGTGAAAAACGGCATCACGCAATGGATTCACAATTGGAAAAGGCGCGGCTGGCGCACGGCGGACAATAAGCCCGTGGCGAACGCCGAGCTCTGGCAGGCGCTGGAAGCGGCCGCCGCGCGCCATGAGGTGCACTGGGTTTGGGTGCGCGGCCACAATGGCGATGTGATGAACGAGCGCGCCGACGCTCTGGCGCGCGAGGCGATCAAGACGTCGCGATAAGGAAGATTGTCAGGCGCGGCGCGCCACGATCCGGCGCCGCTCCAACCGCCCGCCCGTCAGCATCTTGAGGCGCGTGCGCCAGGCTTCGGCCTCCCAGGCGAGTTCGCGCGCCACGTGCGCTTCAAGCCCCGCGCCGCTCTTGAGCGCCTCCTCGAGCCGCTTGAAGCCGAGCCGCGCCAATTCGACATGCTCGCCAGTGATGTCTTCGTGGGCCTCGATCTTGAGCCCGCTCTCCATCAAGAAATGCGCGATATCGCCCGCCGCGCGGATATGCGGTTCGGCGAAGGCGGAGGCGAAGGCGGGCGCGATGTCCGGCGAGGGCAGACCCGCATAGGTCTCAATCAGAATGCACGCATTCTGCTTCAGCGCCTTCGCCACATGATGCGCGAGGCGCGTCGGCTCATCGACGAAGGAGAATTCATCGAAGCTCATGATGCCGTCGACGCTCTCGGCCTCGAAGGCGTGCGTCTCCAGATCGATGCGCTGCACGGTGACGCGCGCGCCGAGCCCCGCCCGACGGGCAGCGGCGTTGACGTGGGCGGCGGTCTCCTCGCGCCATTCATAGGCCGCGATCGGGCCTTCATGCGCGGCGGCGAGCGCGGCGAGCGGGGCGAGCGCGCCGGGCCCCACCACCATCAAGCGATGGGACGCATCGAGGCCAAGCTGCGCGGGGATCAGCGCCTCGGCGGAAGGATCGCCCGGCGCGATGCGGCCCTCGCCCCAAACGAGGGCAAGCGCGGCGAGACGCGGCGAGATCGGAATATCGGGCCCGTCGAACAGCGCCTCATCGAGATCGGGCGGCGCGGGGTCGGCCTGCTCGCGCTCGGCCTGCGCGATCGCGCGGCGCGCGGCCTCCTCGTCGAAATCGGCGCCTTCCCACCAGGCTTTGAAGCGGGCCCGCGCCAGCGCCGTCTGGCGCTTGTCGAACAGGGCCGCCAAAGGCGAAGCCATCGCACTCTTCCTCGAACCGACAAAAAGTCAGGTTCGCGCGTAGCATAAGCCTCTTAACGATTTGTCCATTCCGGCTCGGCGCTGGCGGCCTGACGCTGCACAAGCGGGCCCGCGCCGGAGGGCAAGGGCGCGCGCTCATCGCGCAGGAAGGCCAGGATGTCCTCGAACACCACCTCCGCCTGCAGATCGCGCAGCATCATGTGCCATCCGTTCGGATAGAGCACGTTGCGCGCGCGGCGCGGCAGGGCGCGCGCGGTCTCTTCCGCCGCGCGGCGCGGGATGAGCATGTCGTTTTGACCGTAGAGAAACAGCGTCGGCGCGCGCACGAAGGGCGCCCGCTCGGAGGCGATCTCCATCAGATCGACGAGGCCATAAATCGCATCGATGCGCGTGCGGCGCAGCATCAACGGATCGCGCCCGATGCGGCGCAGCATTTCGGTGTTGTCGGACGGAATGATTCGCCGCGCGACCGAATCGGGCGTGGAGACCGCCCGCCCCGGCATGGTGTGCGCGCCGGCCCAGAGCGTGAGCGCGTAAAGCTCCGGCAAGGTGGACCAGCCCCACACCGCCGGCGCCACCAGAACGAGACGATCCGCGTGCGGCGGGTTGGGCCCGCCGAACGCGGCGATCGCGGTGGCCGCGCCCATCGATTCGCCCACCACCGCCACCATCACGCCCGGATGCGCGCGCCGCGCGGCGGCGATGGCGGCGCGCAGATCTTCCGTCATCAGCGCCTCGCCGCCCCACACGCCGCGATTGGGCGAGCGGCCATGGCCGCGCGCGTCGTAGGCATAGACGGCCACGCCGCGCGCCGAAAACCACGGTCCGGCCTCTTCGAAGGTGCGCCCATAATCGTTCATGCCATGCAGGCCCACGATCACGGCCCAAGGCTGCTCCTCGCGCGGCAGCCAAACCGACAGCCCAAGCTCGGCGCCGTCGAAGCTATGAAAACGATGCGCGCGCGCATCGAAGCGCGGCCCTTCGAATTCAGGCGGCGCCAGATAGGCCGCCTGTACGGTCGGCGCGCACGCCGCCAACAGGAACATCAAGAGAGCGCCGACGACACTCTTCGCCGCAGCTCGGGCAGGATTTCCAGGTCGAACCAAGGATTTCGTTTCAGCCATGCGCTATTCCGCCAAGACGGATGCGGCAAAGCCATGACGTTTTCAGGCAAATCGCGCCACGCGCGCACCCGTTCGCCAAGCCCGCCATGCGTCCCACGCGGCAGATGATAGCGCTGGGCGTACGCGCCGACGAGCAGGGTCAGCGAAATGTGAGGAAGCATTTGCAGAAGCCGTGGACGCCAAAGCGGCGCGCATTCACGGCGCGGCGGCAGATCGGCGCCGTTCACCGTGCCAGGATAGCAAAAGCCCATCGCCGCGACCGCGATCTTGGACGGATCGTAGAAGGTGTCGCGGTCGATGTTCATCCAGGCGCGCAGGCGATCGCCGGAGGGATCGTCGAACGGCAGCCCGCTTTCATGCACGCGCCGCCCCGGCGCCTGGCCGGCGATCAGGATGCGCGCGCGCGCATCGACGCGCACAACCGGGCGCGGCTCGTGCGGCAAGTGCGGCGCGCACACTTTGCACGCGCGGATCTCGGTCAAAAGCGCGTCAAGGTCCGCGCTCATTGCGGCCGCCGTACGCCCAGGCGATACGCGCCCCGCGCCGATTCCGGCGTGACCTGACGCCCCCCTTGCATGATGACGAGCGCGCCAGCGCGGGCGAGGCGCTCAGCGGCGGCATGCACGGCGGGCATCGCCGCGCGCCAATCGGCGGGATCGATCCGCCGCGCCGCCTCGGAGGGGCAGAACGACTTGTCCGGTCCGCGGGCTGCGGCGAGATCGAGCAGTACGCGCTCGATCTCCGCTTCTCTCATTGCGCCGCCTTCATCATTTCGCGCGAGATCACGAGACGCTGAATTTCGCTCGTGCCTTCATAGATTCTGAAAATGCGCACATCCCTGTAGAAGCGCTCGATCCCATAATCGGCGACATAGCCGGCGCCCCCGAAAATCTGCACTGCGCGATCGGCGACGCGCCCCACCATTTCGCTGGCGAACAGCTTGGCGCACGAGGCCTCCATGGTCACGCCCGCCCCGCTGTCGCGCTTCTTGGCGGCGTCGAGGATCATGCAGCGCGCGGCATAGGCTTCGGTGCGGCTGTCGGCCAATTGCGCCTGAATCATTTGAAAGCTGGCGAGCGCCTGGCCGAATTGCTTGCGCTCGCCCGCATAGGCCACGCATTCCTCGATCAGGCGCTCGGCCACGCCCACGCATACGCCCGCAATGTGCAGACGCCCGCGATCGAGCACCTGCATCGCCACCTTGAAGCCTTCGCCCTCGCGCCCGAGCATGTTGGCCGCCGGCACGCGCACGTCGTCGAAATTCACGTCGCAGATATGGGCGCCCTGCTGGCCCATTTTCTTTTCCGGCTTGCCCACGGAAAGACTCGGCAGATCGCGCGGAACCAGGAAGGCCGAAACGCCGCCGCCGCCCTTCACCTCCGGATTGGTGCGCGCCATCACCGTGAAAAGATGCGCCTTGTTGGCGTTGGTGATGTAGCGCTTGGCGCCTTTCAGCACGTAATGATCGCCGTCCTTGCGCGCGAACGTACGCACCGCGCCGCTGTCGGAACCGGCCTCCGGCTCGGTCAGCGCGAAGCTGGTGACGATTTCGCCCGACGCGATCCCCGGCAAATATTTGCGCTTTTGCGCGTCCGTGCCGAACATGACGAGCCCCTGGCTGCCGATGCCGACATTGGTGCCGAACGCCGAACGAAACGCCGGCGAGCAGCCGCCGAGTTCGAAGCAGACGCGCACCTCGTCCTCCATGGAGAGGCCAAGGCCGCCGAATTCCTCAGGGATGGAGAGGCCATAGAGGCCAAGGCCGCGCATTTCGGCGAGCACGTCCTCCGGGATCGCGTCATCCTCGGCGACCTTCGCCTCCAGCGGGCGCAGGCGCTCGCGCACGAAGCGGCGCACGGCTTCGATCAGCTGGTCGCGCGTTTCCACATCCATGATATGCCTCTTTATCCAGGATCGGTTGCCAGCTTAATTGCCGCCCGCGCCGAGGTGAAGGCGCGGCGGAAGAGCTGGCGGCGTGGACGGAGCGCATGGACGGGGCGAATTCAATCTACGGCTCCTCGGTGGAGATGGCCGAGGGTCCTTTCAAGGGCTGGCGCACCTGGTATGGCCAGGAGCGGGGCGATCCGTTCGAAACCCATATCGGCCCGCTCTGCTACCGGATCGAGGCGGATGGGCGGGTGCGCTGCGCATTCGAGCCGCGCCGCGAGCATTTGAACGGCGGCGGCGCCATCCATGGCGGGGCGCTGATGAGCTTCGCGGATTTCTCGCTGTTCTGCATCGCCCATGCGGCGCTGGTGGACGCCTCCGCGGTCACCTTGACCTGCAACAGCGAATTCATCGCCGCCGGCCGCGCCGGCCCGATCGTTGAGGCGAGCGGGGAAGTGCTGCGCCAGACGCGGGCGCTGGTGTTCGTGCGCGGTCTCGTCACGCAGGACAACGCGCCGATCCTGTCCTTCTCCGGCACGTTGAAAAAGCTCGGCAAATAGCCGCGTTGGCGCGCGCGCGCGCTTTTGGTTAATATTGGCCTCGCGATGCGGGGCGGATCGGACAGCTTTGACTTGCGCGGCGCGCTCGAGGGCGAGCTCATCGCCGCCCGCGACGCGCTCGCCGCGCCCGACACGGTCGAACGCACGCACCGGGCGCGCGTGGCGATCAAGCGCGCGCGGGCCTTGATGCGCATCGGCGCGGACGCCGCCCCGGGCATCGCCCAAATCTTCAACGCCGAGGCCCGGCTTATCATGCACGCGCTCGCCGGCCAGCGCGATCTCGCGGCCCAGGAAGCGAGCGCGCGCGCGGCGGCCGAAAGCGCCGAGCCGCGCGGGCGCGCGGCGCTGCTGCGCATCGCGCGGGCGCTCAAGGCCGCGCGCGATGCGGCGCCTCCGGCGGACGAAGCGGCGCTGAGCGAACGGCTCGCGGCGCTGATCGCGCTCATTCAGGTCTGGCCCACTCCGTCCGCGCGGCAGGTGCGGCGCGGCCTCAAGCGTTTGCTGCGGCGCGCGCGCGAAGCCTTCGCGGACGCCAAGGGCAAAACCAAGGAGCGCGCGCGTCATCGCTGGCGCAAGCGCGAGAAGGACCGGCTCTACGCCGCGATGCTTGCCGCGCCCGCCTGGCCGGGCGGCGCGCGCCGGCGCGTCAAGCGCGCGCAGCGCCTGAGCGACCGGCTCGGCGCGGAGCGCGACGTGCTGCTCTTGATGGCGCGCCTGGAGGAAAACGCCGATCTCGCCGGCTCAGCCAAGGCCAGGAAGGTTGCGATGGCCGCGTTGAAGACGCGGCACGCCGCGCTCGCGCGCCGCGCCGACCGGCTGGGCGCGCGCCTGCACAAGAACGGCGCCTGAACGGGGCGCGCTAGGCGTCCACCTTTCCGGCCGCGCGTTCGCTGAGCGCCACGCGCCAACGCCGCAGATTGGGCGTCGATTCATCCGGGCGCCATTTCAGCATCTTGGCGAAATCGATCCCGCAGGCGGCGGTGATGTCGACGATGGTGAAGCGGTCTCCGGCAAGCCATTCGCGGCTTGCGAGTTCGCCGTCGAGATATTTCGCCACGCGCATCGCTTGCGCCTCATTGGCCGCCGCGACCGCGGGATTTTGATTCTTCTCAATCGCCGCGAGCGCGGGATGCGCGTGACGTACCCAGATCATCAGCGGCATCATGAACAAGAGCTCGACGCGGCGATCCCACATTTCAATGTGCGCGCGCTCGAACGCATCGCGGCCCATGAGGTTCGGTTCTGGATAGACGCTTTCCAGATATGAGCAGATGGCGCGGCTCTCGGTCAGCGTGCGCCCATCGTCGAGCTCAAGCGTGGGCACTTGCGACAGCGGGCTCTTGGCGCGGAACTCAGGCGTGCGGTGCGCGCCTTCCTGCAAAGCGAGATTGATCACCTCCACGTCGGTGATGTTCTTCTCGGCCATGAACATGGTCACGCGCCGCGGATTGGGCGCGTAGGCCGCGCTGTAAAGCTTCATGAAATCCTCCCTCATGCCTGTATATACAGGCAATAGCGGGGCGCAACCGCCTTAGCGCCCGAAAAGGCCCATCGGCAGGCTTGCGACGACGGCGCCTGCCATCATGGTCGACATGAAGCCCGGCAGAAGCGCCTTCCAGGCGAGCTCCAGAATCTCCCCGCGCCGCTCCGGCATCAGCACGGTCATCCCACCCGTCATGATGCCGACGCTGGCGACATTGGCGAAGCCGCAGAGCGCATAGGTCATGATCATGCGCGTGCGCTCGCTCAAGGCTTCGGCCGGCGCGTTGGCGAGGTCGATATAGGCGATGAATTCGGTGAGGAAGAGTTTGGCGCCCAAGAGCGCGCCGGCCGCCTGCGCCTCGGCCCAGGGCACGCCGATGGCCCAAGCCGCCGGCGCGAACACGTAGCCGAACAGGCGCTGAAGCGTGAGCGGGGCGCCGCCGACATCGCCGCCGAGCGCGAGGAGATTGTTGCCGATCCAAACGAACGACACGAACACGATCAGGAAGGCGGCCACGTTCACCGCCACCATCACGCCGTCCTGCACGCCGCGCGTGACCGCGTCCATCGCCGATCCATAGCGCAATTCGGAGGCGTAATCGTAGGCCACGCCCGCGCGCTCCTCCGGGATCACGATGCGCGCGAGCAGAATGCCCGCCGGCGCCGACACGATGGAGGCGACGAGCACGTGCCCCGCCGCGTTCGTCAAAACCGGCGCGAGGATCAGCGCGTAGGCGACCATGGTGGAGCCGGCGACCGTGGCGAGCCCGACCACCATCATCAAGAACAATTCCGCGCGAGAGAGCTTGTCGAGATAGGCGCGAATGACGATCGGGCTCTCCACCATGCCCATGAAAATGTTGGCGGCGACAGCCAAGGCGGAAGCGCCGCCCAGCCCCATCGTCTTTTCGAACAGGAGGCCGAAGCCGCGCGTGATCAGCTTCAACAGGCCCCAATGCCAAAGCAGCGCCGACAGCGCCGAGATGACCAGGATCAGCGGCAGCACGCGAAACGCGAACAGAAAGGGCGCGCCCGCGTCCGGCGCCGCCTGCGACCAGGGCTGATCGCCCCCGCCCAGATAGCCGAACACGAATTGCGTGCCCTTGTCGGTGGCGGCCGAGAGGCCATCGACCGCGCCGGTGATGGCGGCGAGCACGCCTTGCGAATTGGGGATGGCGAAGAGCGCAAGGACAAGGCCAGCCTGAACCGCGAGCGCGCCGACCACGAGCCGCCATGGAAATTTGCGCCGGTTCTCCGACAACGCCCAGGCGATCAGGATGATGAGGGCGATGCCGACAAGGCCCTGCGCGTTTTCGAGCGAATAGATCAAGCGGCCCCCAATACGGCCTCCATGCTCGCGGCGCCCGCGTCCCGATGCAAGCGGGCCCCAGCTCTCATGTCCGATTCCGGCGAGACGGCGGGCCCGCGCCGCGGCAGGATGGGCCCATGATCAGCACGATGGAGGCCCATGCCGCGGTGGAGGCGCGCGACGCCCGCTTCGACGGGCGCTTCTTCACCGGCGTGAAGACGACCGGGATTTATTGCCGCTGTATCTGCCCCGCGCGCACGCCCAAGCCCGAGAACAGGCGCTTTTTTCCGTCGGCGGCTGCGGCGGAGAAGGCCGGCTTTCGCCCCTGCCTCCTGTGCCGGCCCGAGCGTGCGCCCGGGCTTTCCCCGATCGAAGCAGGCGCGCGGCTGGCGGCGCGGGCGCTGGCGCGGATCGAGGCGGGCGCGCTGGAAGATCAGGGGCTTGAAGCCCTCGCCGCCGACCTTGGCGTCACCGGCCGGCATCTGCGCCGCGTGATCGGCGAGGCGTATGGCGCAAGCCCCATCGACATCGCCCAAACAAGCCGCCTCCTCGCCGCCAAGCGCCTGCTGCGCGAATCCGATCTGCCGATCACCGAGATCGCTTACGCGGCCGGCTTTCGTTCGCTGCGCCGCTTCAACGCCGTGCTGAAGGAGCGCTATGGCCTTACCCCGCAGCGCCTGCGCGGACGGCGCGCGGCGGGCGCGTCCGCGACGTTGACGCTCGATCTCACATCGCGCGGCGCCTTCGATTTCGCGCCGACCTTGGCTTTCCTAAACCGGCGCGCGCTCATTGGTCTCGAAACCGTCTCCGGATCGACCTATGCGCGCACGATCGAGATCGGCGGCGCACGCGGCTGGATGCAAGCGGCGCCGCATGAAGGCGGCGTCCGCCTCAGCGTCAGCGATACGCTGGTTCCGGTGTTGCGCCCGCTCGTGGCCGCCGTGCGCGGGGCGTTCGATCTCGATGCGGACATGCACGCCATCGACGCGCATCTGCCCTCGACTTTGGGCGGGGCGGGCATGCGCATTCCCGGCGGTCTCGATGCGTTCGAGATCGCGGTGCGCGCCATTCTCGGCCAGCAAGTGAGCCTCACGCACGCGCTGACATTGGCGCAACGCCTGCTCGATCGGTACGGCGCGCCGCTGGACGACGCGCCCGAGGGGCTGATGCGCCTTTTTCCGCGCGCGGAAATCTTGGCGGCCGCCGGCGCGTCCGAACTTGCAACGCTCGGCATGCCGCTCAAGCGCGCGGAAGCGCTTGCGGCTTTGTCCCGCGCGGCGGCGGAGGGGCGCGTGAAGCTCGTGCGCGGCGGGCAGGACGCGGCGCGCGCCGCGCTCGCGGACCTGCCGGGCGTCGGGCCATGGACCATCGAATATGTGGCGCTGCGCGCGCTCGGCGATCCGGACGCGTTTCCGGGAGGTGACGCGGTGATCCGCGTTGCGCTCGGTGGCGCTGATTCCCAGGCGTGGCGCCCTTGGCGCGCCTATGCGGCGGTGCGGCTCTGGGCGCGCGCGGGCGAGCGTGTGAAAGGACAAGACCGATGAGGCAAGACCGAACCCAAACGCTGTATGACAGCCCCATTGGCGCGCTCACCCTGGTGGCCGAGGATGACGCGCTGATCGGGCTCTATTTTCCTGGCCACAGCGTCGGCGGCCCGCCGCCCGCGCAAAAAGGCGAGAGCGCGATCCTCACGCGCGCGCGCCGCGCGCTCGACCTCTATTTCGCGGCCAAGCCCTATGAAATTCCGCCGCTGCGCTTTTATGGCACGCCGTTCCAGATGAGCGTTTGGAACGCCTTGCTCGCCATCGAGCACGGCCGCACGTGCTCCTACGCCGATATTGCGCGCGCCTTGGGCAAGCCGGCGGCGGTGCGCGCGGTCGGCGGGGCGGTGGGACGCAATCCGATCTCGATCCTGGCGCCCTGCCATCGCGTGATCGGGACCAGCGGGGCGCTCACCGGCTTCGGCGGGGGCATGGAGCGCAAGCGGTTTCTTTTGGCGCTGGAACAGGGCGTTCCTCAGCTCGCGGTGTGACCCGCCACATCGGCGCCGCACTGCATGAGATAGTGCCCAGCACCGCAGCCGATTCTGGAGACGCTCCCATGCGCATCGCTCTTGCCGCCGCCGCCCTGTCGTTTCTCGCCGCGTGCGCCACCGCGCCGGCGACGCCCTCGGCCGGCGGCTGGAGCCTCGCTTATGATGCGCGCAACGGTGAAACCGTCGCCACCCAGCGCGAACCGGGCGGCGCGGTCACCGCCGCCATCTCCTGCCGCGCGCCCAATGGCGATCTCAGAATAGCCGATTACACGCTGGCCGCCGCGGGCGGGGAGGCGCGGGTGACCGTGGGCGGCATGAGCGTGGAGGCGCCCGCACGGCGCGACGGGGGCGCGCTTGTGGTTTCGCTGGCGCAAAGCCCGCCCATCCTCGCCGCCGTCGGCAATGGCGCGCCGATGAGTGTTTCCGCCGGCGGACGCACGCACGCCCTCGCACAGGGCGCGAGCATCAAATTGCGCGAGGTGGCGCTGGCCTGCTGGCCGCAAGGAAGCTAGGCCGAGATCGTTTTTGGTTGCTTCAGCCAAAAACGTGAATCTCGGCCTCATCGGAACCGAGCAAAAAGCGCTTTCGCTGCCGCAACGGAGCCGGTTAGGAGAGCCTCATCGACAAGGAGGATGTCCGATGTGGCTGACGGCGGCGTTGACGGTGCAGGACGGCAAGCAGGCGGAGTTCGAGGCGGTGTTCAAGGATCTGGCCGCGCAAGTGCGCGCCAATGAGCCGGGCAATCTGGAATACACGCTGACCAAGAAGCGCGGCTCGACCACGGAATATGTCGTGATCGAGCATTATCGCGACGCGAGCGCCCTTGAAGCGCACGGCAAGTCCGATCATTTCCGCGCGGCGAGCCCCAAGCTCGGCGCTTGCCTCGCCGGCGCGCCGGTGATGTCGTTCTTCGATCCGGTCTGAGGCTTGACCAAGAGATAGCGATACGCCGCGCCGGCGCCGATCACGCACAGCGCCAGCGCGGCATAGGCCGCGGTCTCCGTCCCCCCGATCGCGCCCTCGGCGAGGATCGGCCCGTGGAAGGCGCGGCGGATCTCCAGGATCGCCCAAACATTGGCCGCCACGCACGCCGCGCCGAGCGCGAGCATGGCGCGCCAGAGCGCATGCGCCCGCGACCAGAGTCGCACATGCGCCGCCGCCACCAGCGCCGGCGCGAGATAGCCGGGCGCGTTGAGATTGAGGATGGGCCAGCCCTGCGCGGCGATGCGATCCGCGCCCCAGAGCGGGTTCAGCGCCGTGAGCGGCGCGAGCGCGAAAACGGCGATCGCGCCGAGCCCCAGCCCCGCCGCCGCCATCTGACGCACGATCCAGGCGCCGCGCTTGCCATAGGCGCCGAGCAGGAGAGCGAGAGCGCCCCAGCCGGCGGCCAGAAGCCCCGCCTCCGCATATTGGAACGGCCCCGCCTCGGCCCCGCCGCCCGCGACGGTCCAGCGGGCGAGCGCGGCGATCAGCACGGCCAGGATGGCGATCGCGGACGCCTCGAACGCGCTCGCGGTCCAGGCCGCGCGCATGCCCGAGAAGCGCGCGCCGATGAACAAAAAGAGGGCCGGCGCCGCGAGCCCGGCGCCGAGCGCGAGCGCCGCGCCTTGCGCGCTCAGCCCCGCCCAGAACATGCCGGCCGAGGCGGTCGCGGCGAACAGAACCGCCACCGCCGCGCCGGCCGCGAGCAGCCGCCACAAAGGGTGCGGCGCGCGCGCATCGAGCGCCAGGATCGCCGCCGCCAGCGCCGCCGCGCTCATCGCGGCGAGGGGAGCGCCGAACGCGGTGAAGGCGGCCAGGGCGAGCGCCGAGGGCGCGGCGATCATGCCCGGCAGGGCGGCGATGCCAAGCCCGTGCAGGCCCCCATGCGCGCGCGCGGCGCGCCACAGCACGCCCCCCGTGACCGCCGCGATCCCGATCAACGCCAGCGCAATCGCCCAAATCTCGCCCAGGCCGGCACGCGCCAGATGCATCACCATGGCCGCCACGATCGCCGCGCTGGCGCCCGTCGCGGACACGACCGCCCCTTCGCGACCGAGCGCGGGCGCGCGCACGGCGGCGATTCCGAGAAAAAGCGCGCCGGTCCAAGCGGCGGCCGGCGTGAACCAGATGGTCGCCTCCGGCTGGCCGGCCAGCATCGCAAGCGCCCCGCCCGAGCCCAGGAAGGCGCCGACATGCAGGCTCTCCAGACGCGTGCGCGCCCCGCCGAGGATCGCGGCCAGCGCCAGAATGGATCCGGCGGAAGCCAAGAGCAGAGCCGGCTCATCCGATCGCGCGGTGGCGGCCAGAAGGGCGAGCGTCGAAAAGCCGGCGGCGACCGCGCCAGGACCCGCCCGCCCGCTCAAGCCCGCATGCAGGAGGCCGACAGCGCCCGCCGCGCCCAGGCCAAGCGCGGCGTGGAGCGGGACCAGGTCAGCCGAAAGCGCCCAAAGACTCCAGCCGGCCGCGCCGAGCGCGGCGGCCCACGCCAAGGCCGACCAGCCGGGACGCAGACTGGCGGCAAATACGAGAATTGCGGCCAGGAGCCCGGCAGCGCCCGCCCAGAGCGGCGCCAAAGCCGGCGCGAACAGGAGAAGCGCCGGCGCGGCGATGAGTGCGACAGCGCCCAAAAGGAACGCCGGCGGCGGGGGCGCGGCGCGCGGCGGGGGCTTCGCCTTAGGCGGCGCCGCCGCACGCGGCGGCGCGGGCGCGCGCGGGGG